>DCVQ01000027.1 GCA_002328745.1 Actinobacteria bacterium UBA2184 | reverse complement strand
TCCGAGGCGTAGCGAAGGTCGCTGGTGAGCCTCGCCAGGATCTCGAGGACGCGTGCGGCGCGATCGACGCCGAAGCGATCGGCCTGGTCGGCGAGCCGGACCCGATGCTCCGAAGTCGTGTCGACCGCATCGGAAGGGCCCACCGCCGCCAACACGAAGAGATTGCGGAAGTGCAGCACGAGCCCCTTCACGAACTCGGACATGTCGATGCCGGCCTCGGCGAGCTCGGCGACGAACCTGAACGCCCCGGCGACGTCACGATCGAGGATCAGCATCGCCGCCGTGAACAGCAGCTCGGCATCGACCTCGCCGAGAAGCTCCTCGACGTCCTCGATGGCGATCGTGCCCCCGCCGAACGACGCGAGCTGCTCGAGCGTCGTGATCGCGTCGCGCATTCCGCCGAGCGCGTGGCGGGCCACGAGCGTGAGGGCGGCGTCGGGCACGGTCACGCTCTCGGCATCGGCGATGACACGCAGGCGGGAGACGATGTCCTCGATAGAGAGCCGATGGAAGTCGAACCTCTGGCAGCGCGAGTGGATCGTCTCCGGCACCTTGTGCGGATCGGTCGTGGCCAGCACGAACACCGTGTGCGGCGGCGGCTCCTCGAAGGTCTTCAGCAGCGCGTTGAACGCTTCGCGCGTGAGCATGTGGACCTCGTCGATGATGTAGACCTTCCACGTCCCGCGGGAGGGAGCGAACTTCACCCGGCCGATGATCTGCTCTCGAACGTCATCGATCCCGCGCCGCGACGCCGCGTCGAGCTCGAGCACGTCGGGGTGCAGGCCGTCCGCGATCGCCCTGCACTGATCGCAGGTGTCGTCGGGCGTGGGCGTGGGGCCCTGCTCGCAATTGAGAGCCTTGGCGAGGATGCGCGCGGTGGTGGTCTTGCCGGTGCCGCGCGGACCGGTGAAGAGGTACGCGTGGGCGACCGTTCCCTCGGCGACCGCGTTACGCAGAGTCCGCTCGATATGCGATTGGCCGACGACGTCGTCGAACGTCTGGGGTCGGTACTTGCGGTACCAGGAGAGGTGGGCCATCGAAACGGGCGCTCCTTGCATCACGGACGTACGGTTCGGCGAGCCGGCGGCGAGGATGCCGACGGGCGCGCTCCGGCGCTCGGGACCGGACCCCGAACACCCGGCAGAGGCCGCTTATGGCTGCTTCCTCTCGGACCTGACCAGGTTCACGACATACCGCCGCCCGGGGCCCGGACCTGAATGCCGGAGCGCGGAGACTTAAGTATAGGGACTCGCGAGACGTGACGCGAGTACGCCTACAGGGTGATGAGCCGCTCGATCAGCGCGACGAGACCGTCCGCGTCCACCGGCTTGGTGACGTACTCGTCGCAGCCCGCCTCGACGGCCTTCGCGCGGTCGCCCTTCATGGAGTGCGCGGTGAGGGCGACGAGCGGGATGCCCCTGAGGCGCTCGTCGGACTTGATGCGGCGGGTCGCCTCGTAGCCGTCCATGCGCGGCAGCTGCATGTCCATCAGGATGATGTCCGGCGTCTCGGCGGCAAGCGAATCCAGAGCCTCCTGGCCGTCTTCGGCGACCGTGACGGAGTAACCGCTTCTCTCCAGGAGGAACGTCATGAGATAGCGATTCTGCACGTTGTCCTCAACGAGCAGGATCTTGTGCGCCACGGAGGGTCCCTTCTCGACTGCTATTGACATTCTACCCTGATTGCCCTGCGATGCCCTGACCGGACGACGAAGAGGGCCCCGACGCGCGGGGCCCTCCCCTGTGTGTCCTGCCGGAGGCAGGCGTCCTACTTGACGGTCGCGTAGTTGGGAACGGCTGCGGGATCGTAGCCTGCCGCGCCGCCGACCGCGGGATCGTTGTTCCAACCGCTCATACCGAACTTCATGTTGTATGCCTCGTAGCCCATCAGGTTCAGGAACATCGCGGCCTCGCCGCCGGTGTGACCGGTGTAGCAGTACACGATGACCTTCTTGTCCGGGTCGATCTTGTCGAGGTTGTCCGCGATGTCCGTCCACACGATGTTGATGGCGCCATCGATGTGGCCCTTGGCGTAATCCTCGGCCTTGCGGACGGAGACGATCTGATACGTGGCGTCTTTCGCCTGCACGACGTTGTACACATCGGCCGCGGCGATGGTCGGCGCGAGATCCTGTGCGAAGTAGGCCTTCGCCTGCTGTTTCACGGCCTCGGCGACGTCGGCGTACTCACCTTCGAGCTCGGGGGCGTCGAAGCCGCCGGCGGACTCGGTGGGGGTGGTGACGGTCGGGTACGTGCCGGTGGCCTTACCCGGGATGTCCAGACCGACGATAGCCTTGTCGGCGACCCAGCCGCTCATGCCGAACTTCAGGGTCAGCGCGTCGTAGCCGAGCATGTTCCACACCATGTTCGCCATCGAGGCGGTGTGTCCCGTGTAGCACACGACGACGACCTTCTTCGCCGGATCGAGCTGCGAAACGCTGCCATCGTCGGCGATCGTCTTGAACGGGATGTTGATCGCGCCTTCGATGTGACCGAGGGCGTAGTGCTCCGCCGAGCGGATGTCGACTATCTGATAGCCGGTGTCCTTGGCCTGCACGACGTTGAACAGGTCGGCGGGAGCGATCGTCGGCACCGGCTCGTTCTTGAGGTACTCATTCGCCGCGTCGATCATCGCGGCGCGCGCGTCGAACGCCGGCGTTTCGTCTTCAGCCGGTTCGGCGGCCGGAGTCTCGGTTGCCGTCTCCTGCTGGCATCCTGGCACGGCCACCAGGCCGAACACCATGACGACCGCGAGGAGCGCTACTAGCCAACGTCTGTGATCCATGTGCACAGTCCCCTTCCTTCTACTCCGAGAGCCGCTATGGGATCTCGCTGATAATCACGGATTCGTTCGCCTTGACCTCGTCGGCCGAAAGCCCGGCCATGTCGTCGGCGGTGAGGAAGATGTCGCGGTTGCCGTGGCAACTCCCGCACCCACCCTCGGTCTGACGCGTCACGCGCGAGATGCTGTGCGGCGTGGCGTACTTCCAGGTCGGGACCGCCGACAGATTCGTCAGCCCGTCCGCGCCGTAGAAGTCGAACGTGCCGTCGTCCACCGGCACGTGGCGCACCACGATGTAGTCCCACGGCTTCGTGTCGGACTGCATGTAGTTGCGGCCGATGTTGAAGTCGAAGCCGCTCGACTCGGTCGTGAAGTACGGCAGGTCGTTGTCGTCGAGCGCGACATGGCACGAGGTGCAGTTGTTGTAGTCCTGCGCATGGCACACCTGGCACTGCAGGTACACGCTGGACTCGGAGGTGCCGTGCTGCGCGTGCATCGCCACTGCAGTGAACGCGGCGTCCTGCGCGTGGCAGTCGGTGCACTTGGGCGCCTTCGGCGCCTCGTAACGGCTGTCGTAGACATCGCCGCCGTGCATCCATTCCGCCGTGTGACACACGGTGCACTGCATCCCGTTCGGGCTCCAGTGCACGTCGGCGTGGAGCGTAGTCTTGGCGCTCTCGCCCTTGCCCGTGTACTCCTTCTCGATGCGGCTCCCATGGCAGCCCATGCAGTTGTTGAGGGAGTTGGGGCTCTTGTAGAACACGTGTCCCTGGACGAAGCCGCCGTCGTTGAACTGCGGCCGCGTGACGTGACAGTCACCGCATCCCGAGACGTGACAGGTGTCGCAGTTCCGCGTGAGGCCCTCGCGCACGGCCTCGATGGCGTCCGGGTTCGCACGCTGGAGCACGAGCGCCTTCTCGGTCGATGAGACGCCGCGCGTCTCGGCATGCAGGGTCGTCGCGAACGTGTCGGTGATCGCCTGGTGGCACGGAGCGCACACGGACTCCGCATACGCTGCCGACGGCAGCGGCTCCATGCCGACGTGCGCCTCGGCGCGCGTCTTGGCGAACTTCACGCCGCCGTGGCAGTCGCGGCAGTCCATCTGGCCGTGCGTGGTCTCGAAGAAGTCCGGCGAGACGAGGACCGCGATGTCAGCCTCCAACGGAGGCAGCGAGCCGCCTCAACCTTCGCCCTCGCTCTCGGCCTTCTCCTTCACCGGCTTGGGGTCTGCCTCGAGATCCGCTTTGAGCAGATCGCGGTCGGTGTGACACTCGATGCACGTCAGCTCGCCTTCGTCCGCGACGAGCGGTTCCGCGGAGCACCCGGAGGCGGCGAGCATGATGCCCACGACAAGCAGGGCGGCCGCGAGCAGCCGGATCCTGTGCGTAAGGTGGTCAGAGGGGGTCATCGGCTACTCACCTTCTTTCGCGGGTTCGTAGAGCGGCTTCTCGTTGGTGTGCGCGGTGTCGCGATGGCAGACGCCGCAGGGAGCCTCCCGGGTGGGATGGTCCTCGGGCAACTCCGCCCAGTCCTCCTCATGGCACGACAGGCAGCGCTCGATGGGCACGTGGCCCCGGATGTCCTCGGCTTCCGGCTTCTCCGTCCACAGCATGTAGACTTCCTCGAGTCCGCCGATGTGGGCGATGAACTCACCGGAGAAGCCCTCGTCCGCATGACAGTCCATGCATTCGGCTTCATCGGCGTGAGCGGAATCCCGCCAGCCGTCCACCGAGGGTCTGATGACGTGACAGGAAGCGCAGAAGCCTGGCGTCGATGTGTACTCCCACACGCCGACGACTACTGCCACCAATGCCAGCAGCACGCCGAGTAGGATCCACAGCTTCCCCGACCTCTTGCGAGGCTTGGCGTCGCCAGCGGGCGTAGGGTCGCTCGCGTGGTCTTCGGTCATCGCCATCACCTCCCTTCCTGAGTCGGGGCAGCGCGCGGCTGCCTGCCTCAAGCCCTGCCGGGAGCGTGCGGCATCTCTTCGTGGTGCTTCGGCGACCGGTCGGTGTCGGCGGACCTGCGGCGCAACCACGCGGGGTCGCTACCCTGAATGGACCTTACAGTCAGTTAATCGGCATGAACCGTGAACACTTTAGCGGAGACTCTGCCGCTTATCGTGTATTTGACCGTCCATCGACCCGAAATAACCATTGGACGCCTATATGTCGACAATCCGTCGGAACGCGTTCACGAAGAAGACTGCGTCGAGCTCCGCATCTGTGAGCCCGATTCGTTGTAGATGCTCGATCTCCCGGCCCACGTCCGTCCACGGCCCGTCCGATCCGAAGAGCACGCGATCGGCACCATGCTCGCGGATGATCGACACGATCTCGGGATCCGGCAGGTTGCCGGGCACGTAGGCGGTGTCCAGCATCACGTCCCGGCCCACCAGGTACCGCCTCACCTCGTCCCAGCACCGGTAGCCGCCCAGGTGGGCGAGGATGCAGCGCAGTTCGGGCCAGCGGTCGAGCATCGCGGCGAATGCGGCGGGATGCGCCTCGGTCCCCTTGTTCAAGACGAACCCGCCCGCATGGAAGAGCACGAGCATGTCGTGCTGCACGATCGCCTCGTATATGGGCGCCATGCGCTCCTCCTCGGGGGAGAAGCCCTGATTCTGCGAGTGCAGCTTGATGCCGCGTACGCCGAGAGAGGCCAGCCGCGCGATCTCACCGGCCGGGTCGGAGTAGTCAGGATGCATCGCACCGAACGGGACGATCCGCGGGTCGGCTATCCCGGTGACCCAGTCGTTGATGCTCTCCACCTGCGAGGGCTTGGTCGCGACCGGGGCGATCACCGAGTGGCTGACACCGCTTCGCTCCATCATCGCGAGCAGCCCGGCGACCGTGCCATCGTAGTACGCCCGCACGCCGTCCTTGCCCGACAGCGATTGGACGGCCGCGGGTGCTACGGCGTCGGGAAAGACATGCGTGTGTGCGTCGATGACGCGCATGGGGCCCCTCACAGCGACGACGGGACCCTGCGATTCTACCGCACCGGCGCTACCCGGCCCTGCTACTGCCCGGCCATCTGACGCTGCATCCGGCGGGTCAGAAGCGCGGCGGCGACCGCGAGTGCGACCGTGATCCCGAGGGCGATGAGGAGTTCCATCCACACCGTCGCTATCGACTCGCCCATCACCGAGACCTGCCAGATCGGCTCGATGATCCAGTAGAGCGGGAACAGCTTCGCTATCCACTGCGGCCACTCGGGGAACACGTAGAAGATGGCCGGTGCGAACAGGAAGATGCCGAGGCCCTTCACGATGCCGAAGAGGATGGCCGAGTCTTTCGCGACCACGCCGACCACGATCCCGAGCATGCCCGAGAGCGCCGAGGCCACCAGCACGACGGCGATCACCTCGGGCCAGTTCGGCCCCATGGCGCCGTTCAAGAGCAGCGATACGATGGCCATGAGCGCGGCGAACAGCACGGCAAGCACCCATTTCGCGACGAGCACGTCGCCCACCTTCACCGGCGTCACGAGCATCGCGGTGAGCGTCCCCTGCTCCTTCTCCTCCACGATGCTCGCGCCGGGGACGAAGAGGCCGGCGATCACCAGCGCGTAGAACACGATGACCGGGACCATGCGCATCGACATCGGCAGGCTCGCCTTACCGAGATCCACGGTCTCCACGTTCACGACCGGCTCGCCGCCCTGGACCTCGCGAACCATGTCCATCGCGATGACCGTCAGGATGAGACGGTTGGAGGCATAGCTCTCGCCGCCGACGAAGAAGCTCAGGTCGGGTTTCCGCTGGGCCTTCAGCTCCTCGTCGAATCCCTCGGGGATGATAAGGCCCGCGTCGAGATCGTTGCTCTCGACCTGCCTGCGCAGCTCGTCGCCGTCGTCGAGCATCGCGAGCTTGATGCCTTCGATGGCCTCGATCTTCGCCGTCATCTCCGAGTCGCCCTCGTCCACGATGCCGAGACGCGGTTCGGGGTCGAACAGCGTCCCGAACGCCACCTGCAATACGAGCGTGAGCGCGAACGGCAGCACGATGGCCCACAGGAATATCGGCGACCGCGGCCCCAGGGCGAGGTCCTTGCGGAGCACTTTCCAGATGTACGCTGGCCTCACAGCGACTCCACCTTCCGCTTGAGCGCGACGAGCCCCGCGCCGTACAGGATCCCGACCCATGCCACGGCGTACGCCAGCCAGACCCACGAGTCAGCCCACGTGGCGCCATAGGCGGTCGCGTCCACGAGCACATGGATGATCGGGTAGGTCGGCAGCGCCTGGACCCACGCTGCCGCGGTGCCGGGGAACAGCACGGCGAACGAGGGCACGAGCAGGGGGACGAGGAACAGCATGGAGTAGAACAGCTGCCCCATGAAGTCCTTGCCCGCGGCCCCGACGAAGAGCGCCACGCCGGTGAACATCACCGCGCCGATGAGCAGCGTCACCAGCAAGAGCGACCAGTTCGATCCCGTGATGCCCCCGATGAGCAGCAGGATGATCAGCGCCTGGCCGAAGGACATCGCCGTCCCGAAGATGGTCTTGGCGATGAGGAAGTCCGACACGCGCGCGGGTGTCACGAGCACGGCGGTCACCGTCCGCTGCAGGACCTCCACCGAGACGAGCGATGCCAGCGAGAACGTCTCCATCATGAGCACCATGAAGAGCAGCAGGGGGCGCATCTTCTCCTGCAGCGACACCTGTTCACCGGCACGGTCCTCGCCCAGCACCTCCGGATCGGTGTAATCGATGTCGACTGGCGGGTCGAGCCCGGCGAGCTGATACGAGGCCTCGCGCATGAAGCTCGCCATCGCCATGCGGGTCTCCTCGTCAACGTTCGCGTACGTGAAGACCGTCACCTCCATGCCGCGCTCGCCGCCCATCACGGACGGTATGAACTCGTCGGGAAACGCGATGCCGATCATGATCCGGACGAGCTCGGCATCCTTCGGCTTCTTCTCGTCGGAGTCCGGGTCTCGCAGGATCACTTCCTTGCCGTCGAGCCACACCTCCAGATCCCCTGCGACAGCGTCGCGGAGCTGCTCCTTGTCCTCGAACTCGAGCATGAGCAGGCCCTCGCGCACTCCGACGAGATCGGCCGCATCGAGCCGGTCGAGCTGCGCGTCAGGGATTCCCTTCTCTTTCAGGAAGTCGCGCGACTCGTCCACCATCTGCGACACGGTCGGCGACAACCCGAGGGCGATGGTCTCCTCGACGTCGGTCGGCAGCACGCGGAAGACGAACGGGACCGCGAGCAGCACCACGAGCGTGAGGGCAAGGTACACCGAGTCGCGGGAGTAGGCGATGAAGTCCTTCTTGAGCAGCGCCCCTACGATCGCCGCCCGGGAGACCGGCCGGCTCATCCCTCGAGCCCCCTGCCCGTGAGCTGGATGAAGATCTGCTCGAGGGTCGCTTCCTCGGTGTGCATCGTGAGCAGATCGGGGGAGGACGCGAGCTCCGCGAGCCTCGCCGCGTGGCTGCCGTCGTCGAGCGGCAGCGTCTCTTCGCGGACGCCGTCACCGTCGCGGAGACGGACCTTCACCGCGCGGGTGCCGTACTTGAGCTTCAGGTTCTCGGGCGTGTCGATAGCCACGATCTCGCCGTTGTTGATGAACGCGACCCGGTCCGACAGCTCATCGGCCTCGAACATGTCGTGCGTGGTGAGCAACACCGCCGCGCCCCGGTCGGCCTCCTCACGGATGGTCGTGCGGATGGAGGCGGCGGTCACCGGATCGAGTCCGTCGGTCGGCTCGTCGAGGAACAGGACGTCGGGCGAGTTGATGAACGCCCGGGCGATCATCATGCGCTGGCGCATGCCCTTCGAGTAGGTCTTGACGCGGTCGTTCGCCCTGCCGGCGAGTCCCACACGGCGCAAGACGGCGTCGGTGTCGAGATCGCTGATGCCGAAGAGACTCGCGAAGAAGGTCAGGTTCTCCTTCGCCGACATGTTGAGGTAGAGGTTCTTCTCTTCGAAGCACACGCCGATGCGCGCCTGGAAGTCCTCGTTACCGGACGTCACGTCGATGCCAAGCACCTTGGCGACGCCGGACTTCGGCATCGCCTGCCCGGTGAGCATCTTGATGGTGGTCGACTTGCCCGCGCCGTTCGGGCCGAGGAACCCGAGTATCTCTCCCGGCTGCACCTCGAAGCTGATGCCCTTCACGGCCTCAAGGTCGCCGTACGAGTAACGGAGTCCGTCCACGCTGATCCCAGGTCCGGTCATCATGCGTTCCCCTCGCCCCAGAATGTGGCTGCCATACGACACACGATACCCCCGGCCCGCCGGGTGCGAAACGTCGGAGAGACCGCCCGTTCGCGGAACGGCTACACTCGTGTTCGGACCGACGCCGACCGAAAGGCCTCGCATGTCAGACGGAGTCGCACGCTTCTGCACGTCCTGTGGCGCCCCGGTCGTACCGGGAGAGGCGTTCTGCACGTCCTGCGGCGCCCGCAGCGATTCGGCGGCGCCCGCCACACCGCCGTCCGTGGCGCCCTCCGCGCCGGCGGCCGCGGTCCCCGCGCCGATGCCGCCCGGCCCCGCGCCCGCGGCCGGCGCCGAGCGGGTGCTCGCCGTGATCGGCAACCTGACCCGCCAGAGCGGCTTCATGGGCATGAAGCAGTCGACCTACTCGCTCGTCATCACCGACCACCGCCTCATCTTCGCCGAGCTCACGCGCGAGAAGATCACCGCCATGGTGAACCAGGCGCGCGACTCGGCGAAGGCCGAGGGCAAGGGGTTCTTCGGCCAGTGGGGCGCGCAGATCGGCTCCTCCTTCAACTACCACGAGGTCTACTGGCAGATGCCGCCCGATGCCGCGCTTGCCGAGACGCCCGGCAACTTCGCGATTCCGCGCTCCGAATTCCAGAAGGCGAAGTTCAAGCTCGGCGTGACCGATGAGGGCCACAACACTCCCGACCGGCTGATCATCAAGGCTGCCTCGGGCAAGTACGAGTTCGCGGTGAACGGCAGTCTGGGGGCGGTCAAGGACGCGTTCCGCCAGACGGGACTCGCCTGAGGTGACCGCCGCGCCGCTCATCGAGTTCCGCGACGCCGAGGTCGTCCGCGACGGCCGCACGATCCTGCGCGTGCCGTCGCTCGCGTTTCGCGAGGGCGAGCACGTGGCCGTCCTGGGACCGAACGGCGCCGGCAAGTCCACGCTCATCGGCCTCATCACGCGCGACGCGCGCCCGATAGCCCGCGACGAGCCGCCCGTGCTCCTGCGCGGGGCGGCCCGCTGGGACCTCTTCGCGGCGCGCCGGGTGTTCGGCGTGGTGAGCGATTCGCTCCAGGACGACTACCGGAAGGCCGTCACCGTGCGTGACGTGGTGCTCTCGGGCTTCTTCGGTTCGGTCGGCCTGTATCGCCGCGGCGAGGTGACGCCCGCGATGACGGAGCGTGCCGACGAGCTTCTCGGCTTCCTCGAGATCCGGCATCTCGCGGCCCGCACGATGGACACCCTGTCGACCGGCGAGGCGAGGCGGGCGCTCATCGGCCGCGCGCTCGTGCACGATCCGGCCCTGCTCGTGCTCGACGAGCCGACGCACGGGCTCGACCCGGCCGGCACGTACCACTTCCTCGCGCTCCTGCGCCGGATCGCCGCATCGGGCCGCGCGCTCGTGATCGTGACGCATCACGTAAGCGACATCGTGCCCGAGGTCGAGCGCGTGGTGATGCTCAAGGACGGCGCTGTCTTCCGCGACGGACGTAAGGCCGAGCTGCTCACCGGCGAGGCGCTCTCCGCGCTCTACGGCGTCCCGGCGCACGTCGAGGAACGCGGCGGCTGGCACCGTCTCTGGTGACGCGGGGTCACCTCCAGAGGGTCCTTCCCGGGCTTGTCCACTCACGTGTCCTCCGCGTGCCCCGAGGGGTAACATCGGAGGAAGACCGGCCGGTATCCGAGGGGGAGATCATGGGCACCACGCGGAAGTTCACCATCCTGCACTCAAACGACATGCACGGCGACTTCTTCGCGGAGCAAGCCGCGGGCGGCGGACCGCTCACCGGCGGCCTCCCGCTGCTATCGGGCTACCTCAACAAGGTGCGCGCCGAAGAGGAGAACGTCATCTACTGCATCTCGGGCGACATGCTCCAGGGCTCGATCATCGACAGCGACTTCAAGGGCATCTCGACGATCGAGGTCATGAACTACCTCGCCCCGGACATCGTGGGCCTCGGCAACCACGAGGTGGACTACGGCGTGCCGCATCTCCTGTTCCTCGAGAAGATCGCCAACTTCCCCATCGTGAACGCGAACATCTACATCAAGCCGTTCAACAAGCGGATGATGCAGCCGCACTACATCATGAAGAAGGCCGGTTTCGAGATACTGTTCACCGGCATCCTCACCGAGAAGGCGCTCGACGCCATCAGGCTCGACGAGCTGATCGGCACGTTCGTGGACATCCACGAGGCCGCCGACGAGGTGGGCAGGATCTGCAACGCCTACAAGAACGACGACATCGACCTCACCGTCCTGCTCACGCACATCGGCTTCGAGTCGGACAAGGAGCTCGCGGCCGCTCTCGACCCCGCGTGGGGCGTGGACATGATCATCGGCGGGCATTCGCACACGCTGCTTTCCAAGCCCGAGCTGGTGAACGGCGTGCTCATCGTGCAGGCCGGGACCGGAACGAATCAGATCGGCCGGTTCGACATCACCGTGGACGACGACACGAACTCCATCGTCGACTGGAAGTGGCAGCTCATCCCTATCGACGAAGCCATCGCCGAGCCGGACGTGAAGCTCACCGAGTTCATCGACTCGTTCAAGGACATCGTCGACCGCAAGTACGGCGTGGTCATCTGCAAGCTCACCCACCAGCACACGCATCCGCTCCGCGAGCAGGAGTCGGACCTCGGCAACCTGCTCGCCGATGCGCTCGCCGATGCGCTCATCATCGACGTGATGCTGCTCGGCGCGGGGTCGGTACGCGTGAAGCAGCTCGGGCCGACGGTCACGCTCATGGACTTCATGGGCTGCTTCCCGTACGACGACTCCGTCACCCGCTTCACGGTGACCGGGGCCACGCTCAAGAAGATGTTCGCCCGGTGGATGCGCACCGAGAACAGCACGTCGGGCGAGGGCGAGTGCTACCAGGTCAACGGCGCGGTGCGGGCGCGATATTCGCGGACCGAAGAGCGCCTCGTCTCGCTCGCTATCCACGGCACGCCCGCTGACGACGCGACGACCTACACGGTCGGCCTGCAGGGGTATCACGTGGCGAACTGCGCCGACTACCTCGGCATTTCTTCCGAGGAGCTGAACGCCGCGGGGCCCGCGAAGATCGTGTCCACGTCGGCCCAGCAGGTGCTCGACGAGTGGCTCCGCGCGAACCAGCACGTGGGCCGCGTTGTGGAGGGCCGGCTCACGTACGAGTGAGACCGGGCCGCTCCGCTACCGCCGGATGAGCCGCCCCAGCAGCGGCGTCTTCACCTCGATGGCGCGCTCGGGGCACATCTCCTGGCAGCAGTAGCAGCGGATGCAGCGACCGTAGTCGTGCTCCGGGACGCGGCTCTTCTCGCCTTCGGGGAAGTCGACGGCCTTCGGCTCGACCGGGCACACCGCCACGCACGTCCCGCAGCGCGTGCACCGCTCGTGCACGATGAACGGCCGCGGCGCGAGGAGGCGCTTGCCGAGCGACGAGCCGAGTCCGCGCGTGGTGGATGCGGGCGCGCGATTGACGCGATAGTCGGTCAGCACGGGCAGCTCGTCGCCCACGACCTCGATGTCGCTCGCCGACCCCAGACCGAGCCGCTCGCCTTCCACGATCGTCTCCACGAGCGCCGGGTCGAGCGCCATGATGCGACAGCCGAGCGCGTCGATCGCCACCGGGTCCTCCGAGAACAGCAGCACGCCCACGTGGCGCGGGTCGCCGCCGCGAGGACCGTTGCCCTCCATGGCCACGATGGCGTCCATCACGAACAGGTGCGGGCGCAGGAAGCGGTTGAGGTCTACGAGCATCCGCGAGAACCGCGTGACGTCGGGCATGCGGGTGTGGAACTCGCCTTTGAGCATCCCCGGGATGCATCCGAACTGGTTCTTGATCGCACCGGTCATGCGGGTGAGCGCGTGCGTCTTCAGCTTGGGCAGGGAGACGATGCCGTCGGCCGCGAGCGCTCCCTCGGCGATCGTGAAGCGCTTGATGAGCGCGCCTTCGGGGAACGACACCTCACGGCCGTGGCCGAAGTCGGCGACCGGGATGCCGAGCTCGTCCGCGACTGCCGCCACGCCGGCTCGCTTCCCGGCTCCGAGCGTGCCGCCGAAGCCCGGGGAGTCCCCCCACACGAGCGACGCGCCGGTGGCGGCGAGCTCGCGCGCGACGGCGGAGAACACAGCCGGGTGCGTAGTGACCGCGCTGTCAGGGGCGCTCGCCACGAGCAGGTTCGGCTTGAGGAGGATGCGCTCCCCCGTCCTGGCGAAGCGGCTTGCACCGCCGAGGAGCGCGAAGCCGCGCGCGACCGCCGCATCCACTTCGGCGCGCTCGTAGGTGGCACACGTAACGATTGCCACACGGCTGGGGCTCACGGCGATCCTTCCGGGTCGAGACGGCTGTCCGCAGGATAGCATCCGCCACGGCGAACGCCCGACAGTGGTGGCGCCGCGGCGAGCCTGCGGTGCTATCGTTCTCGCTGTACGTGGAGAGGGAGCAGGTGAACACGGTGGGCGCATCCGCGCGCATCCAGGATCTCGTCAGACGGCACGGGTACCTCGCGGCCACCGCGTCGATCATCGCCGCGACGCTGCTGTTCATGCCGTTCCGTCATGCGCTCGGCAGCGAACAGTGGGGCTGGCCATACCTGCTCGTGCTGGGCTTCGTCGCCGGAACCGCCGGGGTCGGCCCCGGGATCCTCTCGGCGGTGCTCGCGTTCTTCGCCTGGAACTTCTTCTTCATCAAGCCGTACCACACGCTGTTCGTGGCGGACCGCGGCGACCTCGTGCATCTCGGCGCGTTCCTCTTCGTGGGGATCGCCATCGGCCTGCAGACCGGGCGCCTGCGCGAACGCGAGGTCGTGGCCCAGCGCGAGGAGCGCCATGCCGCCTCCCTGAGCCGCCTCAGCGCATCGCTCGTGTCGGAGACGACCGCCGTCGGCATCGCTGAAGCTGCACGCGATGAGCTCGCCGCGGTGGTTCGCGCGAGCGCGGCGGAGCTGTGGGTCCCAGGTGGCGACGGGGGGCTGATCGCCGTCGCGGGAACGGGGGCCCGGACGCCGCCGGACGACGTTGCGCAACGGTGGGAGGTGGCATCTCGCGACCCGTCGCTCGGCGACGAGCTCACCATCGAGGTGGCCACGAGCGCGACGGCCGACGAACATCCACGCTACCGGATCGTCGTACCGCTCATCTCCGTGCAGAGTGCCGAGGGCGTCCTGGAAGCGCTCGTGGACGAGCAGCCTGACAGGTCGCGCAGGCAGTTCATCCTCTCGCTCGCCCACCTGCTCGCGGCTTCGCTTCAGAGCCAGCGCCTGAACGCGATCGCGATGCACGCGGCGGCCGGGCGTGAGGCCGAGCGGCTGCGCTCGGCCATGGTGTCCTCGGTGTCGCACGAGTTGAAGACCCCGCTCGCATCGATCACCGCGGCCGTGACCGATCTGCTCGAGCCGGACATCCAGCGCAACGCCGACGCCGTGCAGCAGAAGCTCCGCGACGTCAACGAAGACCTGCACCGCCTCGACGACGCGATCGCCGACCTGCTCGACGTGTCGCGGCTCGAAGCGCAGGCCTGGGAGCCCCGGCCCACCGACTTCGAGGTCGGGGAGCTCGTCGGCTCGGTGGTCAGCCGCATGCCGCGGACCGCACGCGAGCGCATACGGTACGCCATCCCCGAGGACCTGCCGATGCTGCACCTCGACTTCGTGCAGTTGTCGCGTGCCCTACACCACGTGCTCGGAAACGCCCTGGAGTACAGCGACGGACCGGTCACGGTCGGCGCGGAGGCCGACGGGCAGTTCGTGATCTGGGTCGGCGACGAAGGACCGGGCATCCCCGACGCCGAGAAGCCGCTCGTGTTCGACAAGTTCTACCGCGGCGCGGCGGGCCGGTCACAACGCTCGAGCACCGGCCTCGGCCTGTCCATCACCCGCGAGATCGTGCGAGCGAACGGCGGCGAGGTCACGATACGCGACGCCCGCCCGCACGGAACGAAGCTCCAGCTCTCGCTACCGCTGGAGGGACGCCCATGACCGGTTCGGGCACGCACGCCGAGCACGTCCTCGTCGTCGACGACGAGGTCCAGATACGTCGCGCGCTCCGCACCATACTCGAGTCCCGCGGCTACGAGGTCACGTGCGCCGACTCCGGCGCCGAATGCATCGCGGCGCTCACCCAGCGCACGCCCGACCTCATCGTCCTGGACCTGTCTCTCCCCGACACCGACGGCATCGAGCTGTGCGAGCAGATGCGCACCTGGCTCACGGTGCCGATACTCGTCCTGTCCGTCCGCTCCGACGAGACCGACAAGATCGCGGCGCTCGAGACGGGAGCCGACGACTACCTGACCAAGCCCTTCTCCGCAGGGGAGCTCGTGGCTCGCGTTCGCGCCCTGCTGCGGCGCGCAGGCGGAGGGATCGCGCCGCCGCCCGTGCTGGTGCTCGACGACGTCACGATCGACATCGCCGGCCACCGCGTGCTCCGGAGCGGCGCCGAGGTCACGCTGACGCCGATCGAGTTCGGCATCCTCGCACTGCTCGCGCAGAATGCCGACCGTCTCGTCACGTGGTCGCAGATCAGCGACGCGGTGTGGGGGCCGGAGTGGCTGGCCGACGTGCGCACGATACGCGTGCACGTCAGCAACCTGCGAAAGAAGATCGAGCAGCACCCCGCGGTGCCGCGGTACGTCCTGACCGAACCGGGCGTGGGTCTCCGGCTCGCAACACGCTGACAGACGCAGCACAACTTTGCGCGCACTTTACGCGCGCGTCCTCCGCGTTTACGGGTTCTGAACGCTACCCCTCGTAGACTTGTCGAGGTCATCCGCCGTGACGCAACAAGGAGGTCGGCATGGCGATAATCCTGGTAGGCGGCGGTTCGGTCGCCGAGCGGCTCATCGGCACGATGGAATCCCGCGGCCACAGCGTCGTGCTCGTGACTTCAGATGCGCGCAACGCGGAGGAGTTCTCGTTCGAGTTCCCCGGTGCCATGGTGATCGGTGGCGACGCCCGCGATCCCATCGTGCTCAAGCAGGCCGGAGCCGCCGACGCCGCGTTCGTCGTTGCCGCTTCGGACGACGATGCGTACAACCTGTCGGTCTGCCTGCTCGCCCGAGAGGCGTTCCACGTCCCTGCGGTGATCGGCCTCGCGGGCCATCCCCAGAACGTGCGCATCTTCCGCGCGCTCGATATACCCTGCATCTCGTGCAGCGAGATCATCGCGGACAGTGTGCTCGAGACGCTCGAGCCGCGCGCATCGGTGGTGACGGGCTGATGGAATCGCTCACGGTGCCAGGCAGGAGACGGAACGAACACCTCCTGAAGAGGATCCGCTCGTTCGCGTCCGGCGTCCTCGCCGAGACCGGCTTCGCCCTGGTGCTCATGGGGTCGTGCGCGGCGATCATCATCCTGACCCTGCTGGCAGGCGGATGATGCTTCGCCCGACCGCTGATGACCACCGAGTCATCGGCCTGTACACGGGCAAGATCGTCTTGGGCGTCGGACTGCTGATGGTTCTGCCCCTGGTCACCGCGCTCGTGTTCGCCGAGTGGGACACTGCCATCGACTTCGGCATCGGCCTCCTGGCGTGCTTTGGGGTCGGCTTCGGCCTGCAGGCCGCTTGCGTCACCACCCAGGAGCTCAGGCGCAGACACGGGCTGGTCATCGTCTCCGCATCGTGGCTGCTCGCAACCGTTCTCGGCGCGCTCCCCTTCTACCTGTCAGGGCATGTCAGCGGATACCTCGACGCCATGTTCGACGTCATGAGCGGCCTGACGACCACGGGTCTCTACCTTGTCCAGGACCTCGACCACATATCGAACGGCATGAACATGTGGCGGTTCGTTCTGACGTTCGCCGGAGGCCAGGGCATCATCGTCATCGCGCTCACCGCGCTGTTCAAGGGTGTGGGCGGCGGCATCTACCATCTGTACAGCGGTGAGGGGAAAGAAGACCGGTTGCTGCCGAACGTGGTGCAGACAGCGCGCATGATCTGGGTGGTCAGCCTCGGCTGGCTTGCGCTCGGGACGACCGCGCTCACGGTGTCGGCCCTGGCGCTCGGACAGGCGCCCGCGCGTGCGTTCCTGCACGGGCTGTGGGTGTTCATGGGCGCGTTCAGCACGGGGGGTTTCGCGCCGCAGTCCTTTAACACGATGTGGTATCACTCGCTGGTCTTCGAGGTGCTCTGCATCATCATCTTCGTGGCCGGCTCGCTCAACTTCGCGGTGCATTGGGCCGTATGGACAGGTGATCGCGGCGAGCTGCGGCGCAACGTGGAGACGAGGAGCTTTGCCGTCACCCTCGGCCTGTTCGCACTCGTGACCGCTATCGGCCTGGCACGCGCGGGGGTGTACCCCGACGCACTGCCCTTCATCCGAAAGTCGTTCTACCTCGTCATCTCCGGGCACACCACCACGGGATTCGGCACCGTCTACTCCCGCGCGCTCGTCACGCAGTGGGGGCCGCTTGCGATGCTCGGGATCATCGGCGCCATGGTGGTCGGCGCGTCTTCATGCTCGACGGCAGGAGGCATCAAGGGTATCCGGGTCTCGATCATCACCAAGACCTTCATCGAAGAGATCCGCCGGACGCTCTCGCCCGAGTCCGCGGTGATCTCCTCCCGCTACCACCACCTCAAGGACCGGACTCTTCGCGACACGACGGTGCGCTCGGTCATGCTCATCACGATCGCGTTCCTCACCATGCACGCGCTCGTGACACTGGCGGGCGTGCTGTCCGGGTACCCGCTCGTCGACGCGGCGTTCGACGGCGTGTCGGCGGCATCGAACACGGGGCTCAGCTGCGGCCTCGTGTCGCCGACCATGCCCGGTGCGCTCAAGTCCATCTACGTACTCGCGATGTGGCTCGGGCGCATGGAGTTCGTCGCCGTGTTCGCGCTCTTCGGCTGGCTGTGGTCGGTGGTGAAGGGACAGTGAGACGTCTGGCATTCGCTCTTGCGCTCACCGTCGCCGTGTTCGCGCTGCCCGCCTCCGCCATGGCGGAGGCTGTGTCCAGCACCCGGCTGATCGAGGCCCCTGCGCTGTGGGACGGGCACTCGATCACGTTCACCGGGGAAGCGATCGGCGAAGCGATGACTCGGGGCGATGAGGTCTGGCTGCATCTCAACGACGACGCGTACGCCGGCGAAACGACCGAGGAGGGCGCGGCGCTTTCGGGCTACAACTCGGGCCAGGCGGCCGTCGTGAGCCCGGAGCTGGCCCGAGCGGTGACCGTGTTCGGCGATTACCGTCATCGTGGCGACCTGGTCGAGGTCAGCGGGACCTTCAACGCCGCATGCGCCGAGCACGGCGGTGACATGGACATCCACGTGACGGCGCTCCGCGTGATCAGGCCCGGGGCCGCTGTGGAAGACCCGCCGGAGACCTGGAAGCTCGCGCTGCTCGCGGCCGCCGCGCTGTTCGCCGCGGCGACGGGCGCCGCATTCGCCTACCGCCGAAGCCGGATCTGAGCAGCGCTCGAAGAGCTCAGGCATCACCGTGCGGGGTACGATTCAAAGGTGACAGTCCGCGGTGCTCACACACCGCCGCCCCGAGGAGGCTCCCGATGGCAGACGAGACGCACTCACCCGAACGCTACGACGTCGTCGTGATCGGCGCCGGCCCCGCGGGACTCACCGCAGGCATGTACGCCGCGCGACAGGGGCTCGCCACCGCCATCGTCGGCGGCGAGGTCGGTGGCCAGGCCGCCTGGGCGAGCGAGGTCGAGAACTACCTCGGCTGGCGCCTCGTCACCGGCGCGGATCTCGTGCAGGCGTTCCGCGACCACGTCTCGCAGTTCGACGTGAAGTGCTTCGAGGGACAGCTGGTGAACGCCCTCGTGCCCGCCGAAGACGGCTTCGACGTCTACACGCGCGAGGGGACGCACTTGCCCACGCGCGCCGTGATCATCGCTACGGGCCGCGCGCCCAACCGCCTCGCCGTTCCCGGCGAGACCGAGATGATCGGCCGGGGCGTCTCGTACTGCGCCACGTGCGACGGCTCGTTCTTTCGCGGCCAGCCCGTCGCGGTGGTGGGCTCCACCGAGTCGGCCTGCGACGCCGCCCTCGAACTCGCCGATCTCGACGCGACCGTCACGATCGTCACGCAGACGCCGCTCAAGGCGCACGGCGCCGTGCTCGAGAAGGTCGCCGCTTCCGGCGCGATCACCGTACGCGAGGGACTCAAGGTCACCGCGATCGAGGGCGCCGAGCGCGTGACCGGCCTTGCCGTCAAAGACGTGAAGACGGGCGCCGAAGAGGTGTTGTCGGTCACCGGCGTGTTCATCGAGACCGGCTCCATCCCCGTCTCCGAGTACACCGGCGGTCTCGTGGAGACCAACGAGAAGGGCGAGATCGTCACCGACAAGCGTTGCGCCACGTCGGCGCCCGGCATCTACGCCGCCGGTGACGTGACCGACGGGCTCGGCAAGCAGATCATCATCGCAGCGGGCGAGGGTGCTCGCGCGGCGATGGCCGTCTCGCGCGACCTGAAGCGGCGATGAGGGCGTGACCGCACCGGCGGGCCGGCTCGAACGCAGCGCGAACAGCGCTACCGCGGGTGCTTGCAGCCGTACGGGTGGCTCTTGATGAACTCCACCGCGTCGTCGACCGAGTCGGTGACGTGCAGCAGGTCGAGATCGTCGGGCGCGATCGTCCCCTCAGCCACCATGCGCTTCTGGAAGAAGTCGAGCATCGGCTCCCAGAACGCCGAGCCGAGCGTGACCACGGGGAAGCCCTCGATCTTCTTGGTCTGCATGAGGGTGAGCGTCTCGAAGACCTCGTCGAGCGTGCCGAAGCCGCCCGGGCACACCACGAAGGCGCACGAGTACTTCACCATCATCACCTTGCGCACGAAGAAGTGCTCGAACTCCATGAAGCGGTCGATGTAGTCGTTGGGCTCCTGCTCGTGCGGCAGGTGGATATTCACGCCGAGAGACAGGCCCCCGGCCTCCTTGGCGCCCCGGTTGGCGGCCTCCATGATGCCCGGCCCGCCACCCGTCATCACGCAGAAGCCCGCCTCCGCAAGCGCGCGCCCCATCGCGCGCGCCATCTCGTAGTGCGGGTGCCCCTCGCGAAAGCGCGCCGACCCGAACACGGTGACGCAGGGGCGATCGATCTTCATGAACTCGAAGCCGCGCAGGAACTCGAGGAAGATCCTCACCGCGCCCTCGACGTTCTCGTGATGGCCGCGCTTGCCGGCGAGGAAGTCGGTCTCGGCGCCGTTCACCATGTCGAGCAGCGAGTCGTCCCAGGCGCGCTTTCCGTTGTGAGCCTCGGTCATGATTCCCTCCCGGGATAGGTGGCCGTGGCGCCGCCACGCGAGCCGAGCGCGGAGGCGATCCGCGCCGCCAGTCGAACGTTGGACCACACGAGCGCCTTGTTCGCGTCCTCGCTCTGGCCGCCGGTGAGCTCGTGGATGCGGGCGAGCAAAAACGGCGTGACGCTCTTGCCGCGCACGCCTGTCTCGCGCGCCTCGGCGAGGGCGCGATCGATGATGTCGTCGATGACGGCAGGGTCGAGCGCGTGCGCCTCATCGATGGGGTTCGCGATCACCACGCCGCCCGGGAGGCCGGTCTCCCACTTCGCCTTCAAGACGGCCGCGATCTCGGCGGGGGTGTCGAGGCGCGCATCCACGCCGAACCCGCTCTCGCGCGTGTAGAAGGCCGGGAACGCGTCTGTGCGATAACCGATCACCGGCACGCCGCGGGTCTCCAGGTACTCGAGCGTGAGGCCGAGGTCGAGCACTGACTTGGCGCCTGCCGAGACCACCGCGACGCTCGTGCGGGCAAGCTCCTCGAGGTCGGCCGACACGTCGAAGGAGCGCTCCGCGCCGCGGTGCACGCCGCCGATACCGCCGGTCGCGAACAGGCTGATGCCCGCCATGGCCGCGATCGCCATCGTCCCGGCGACCGTGGTCGCCCCGTCGCTCTCGCGCGCGATGAGCAGCGGCAGATCGCGTCGGCTCGCCTTGGGCGTCTCGCGGGCCGCCGCCAGACGTTCGAGCTCGACGTCGCTCAGGCCTACCGCAAGCTTCCCGCCGATGACCGCGATGGTGGCCGGGACCGCCCCCTCCTCGCGACACACGCGCTCGCTCTCGATGGCGCACTCGAGGTTCGCGGGATACGGGAAGCCGTGCGAGATGATGGTCGACTCCAGCGCCACCACCGGACGTCCGGCCGCGAGCGCATCGGCCACCACCGGGGCTACCCTCAGGTGCGGTCTCATGCCTGTGCCTCCTTCATCCTCGAGCGAAGCGCCTCGAGGCTCACGCGTTCGCTCACGGTGCGCTCGCTCTCGAGCGCGATGGCCGCAAGCACGACCCCGGCCAGTGCGGTCTCCCGCATCCCCAGGCCCGTCGCGATCCCCCAGGCGATGCCCGCCGCGAGCGCGTCGCCGGCACCCGTGACGTTCGCGACCGCCGAGGGCACCGCCGGCACCGCGAAGGACCCTTCGGCGGACGCGCACCACAGACCATCGGGCCCGAGGGAGATGAACGCGCGTCTCACCCCTGCCCGCAGCAGCCGGTCTGCGGCGGCCTCCGCACCCGTCGTGCCGGTGAGCGCCTCGGCTTCCTTCACGTTGGCCTTGAGCGCCGTGAGACCCTCAAGCACCGGCAGGGCACCGGCCGCCTTGGGGACGGAGACCGGATCGAGCACGACCGGCGTGGTGCCGGCGAGCTCGACGGCGCGTACGAGCGTGTCCGGGGAGAGGTTGCAGTCGAGAACCACCACCTCGGCCCCCTCGAACGCCGCCGGGTCGAGCCGGGTCGGGGTGAGCGCTTCGAGCGCGCGCATGTCGTTGACCGCGGCGGCAAGATCGCCCGCCTCGTCGAGCACGGCGAGATAGCGGGAGCACGGCGTGCCGATGGCTCTGATGCTGTGACGGACGTCGATCCCCACAGCCGTGCATCCCTCCGCGAGCGACGCCGCCCCGTCGTCATCGCCGAACGCCGTCACCAGCCGCACGTCGGCGCCCAGACGCGCGAGGTTCTCGGCGATGTTGCGCCCCACGCCGCCGGCGCTCACCTTCACGTGCCCCGGATTGGAGTCGCGCGGCACGAATCCGCCGTCGGGGATGCCGACCAGGTCGCCGTTCGCCCCGCCTGCTACCGTGATCCTCGGCCTCATCGCTCCCACCTCAACCGCGCAGCGTCGCGGCGAGCCGGGCCGGGTCCGCGAGCATCGCGAGCGCGTGACGGACATCGGTCACGACCACGTCGGCCGCCTCGAGCGCGATACGCGCGGCTCCCTCGGGACCGATGACCGCGATACCGATCCCCGCGGCGGCGAGCATCAGTGCGTCGTTCGCGCCGTTGCCGATCGCCACCGTGGCGTCGGCGCCGAGCGATTCGATGACTGCGAGCTTCTGGTCGGCCTCCCCGCCGGGCGAGATCACCCGGACCTCGATGCCGAGTTCGGCGCCAAGCGAGGCGGCGGTGCCGTGAGCATCGGCGGTGACGCCGACTATCGTGAGCGTGTCGCGCAGGGGCGCGAGCGCCCCTGCGAGTCCGGGGAGAAGCGCTCCGCCCTCAGCGATCGTGCCATTCACGTCGAGTACGAGGTTCTCGAACTCGTACGCCCTGCGCCCCGGAATGTCCACGCGAAGCATGAGGTCTCCTTCGGCTCGCCGTCGGGATAAGCGTACCCGAACCACGCCCGCGGGAACGTCGCCGTTACCTGCCGCCCGGACCGCCGCTGGCTACGGAAGCGCCGCGAGCAGCACCGCGGCCACAGCAAGCACGACCCCGACGCGCTGCCACGCGTGGAGCCGCTCTCCCAGGAAGACGCGCGCGAGGAACACGACGACCACCGGGAACAGCGAGCCAAGGACGGATGCGATGGCGAGCGGGCCGAGCCTGATGGCGGTGATCATCGTGATGTTGGCGAGAAAGTCCGTGAGTCCGGCTCCGGCACTCGGCGCGAGCGCGGTGCGGTCCACCGGGAAACCGTGGCCGAAGCGCACCGACAGCAGCACGGCGACCGCGATCGACACCGCGCGCGCCGCGAGCACCGGCACGAGCCCGCTCGCGTCCGCGGTGTGCGAGAACGCGATGAAGGCGCCCGAGAAGCCGACCCCCGACAGCATCGCGAGCACGAGCGCGAGCCGCGGCCGGTACGGGTGCGCGGGCTCGTGCAGCTGCTCGTCCGGGGCGATGCTCACGATCACGATGGCGACGAGCGCGAGCCCGATGCCGGCAAGGGTGTGCGTCGGAAGCCGGGTACCGCTCGCCAGGTCGTAGACGGCCGGCAGCGCCGCCGAGAGCGCCGCGGATATCGGCGCGACGATGCTCATGCGCCCGACCGACAGCGCCGTGAACAGCGAGATCACGCCGGCGACCCCCGACAGGCCCGACAGCATGCCCCACGCGATGTCGAGCTCCGTAGCATGCGCCGGCGGGAGCACGAACAGGACCGCCAGGACGAGAAGCCCCATCGCCACGAGATGCGACGTGCCCGTCACCGCATACGGCGTGTCGCGGCGGGTGGCGACGCCGCCGAGGAAGTCGCCGACTCCGAAGAGCAGCGAAGTGGAGAGCGCGAGAAGGACGGTGGCGGTCATACCGCTCAGGATAGCGCAGGTGGCGCGCCGCATGCCGCGGCGGCCGGTCCGGCCCCACGACCGCGAGGGCGGGGCCGACGGATCTCGGGCGGACCTACCGGCGCCGGGAGACCATCGTCCTTCCGAGCCCTGCCATCACGCCGAGGAACCCGTGGTGCTTGCTGACCACCTGCTCGAACGCGTCGAGCAGGTGGTCGATCTGCGCATCGGTGACGATGAGCGGCGGCTCGAGGCGGATCACGTTGGGGTTGTTGAGGGTGTACGCCGTGATGACGCCGTGGTCTTGCAGCAGCAGGCCGGCGACCGACGCCGCCAGGTACTCCGCGGAGAGCTTCTTGGCCACGCGCGGCTCGTAGAACTCGACGCCGATCATCAGTCCGCGTCCGCGCACCTCCTTGATGAGCCCGCTCCCGGACGCTATGCGCTCGAGCCCGGCCATCAGCCGCTCGCCCTTCTCGCGCGCCGCCGAGGAGAGATCGTCGCGCATCAGGATCTCGATCGACTTGAGCCCGGCCGCCATCGCCCGCGCGTTCCCGCCGAAGGTCGACGTGTGCAGCGTGCACTTCTCGGTGCCGCCGAACCCCTTGTCCCATACCTCGGCAGTCGCCGAGAACGCCCCGGCCGGCATCACGCCCCCGCCGAGACTCTTCGCGGTGGCCACGATATCGGGCGCGACATCCTCGTGCTCGGACGCGAACACGGCGCCGGTCCTGCCCAGGCCTGTCTGGATCTCGTCGACGATGAGCAGCGTCCCCGTCGCACGACACGCCGCGGCCGCCGCGCTCAAGTAGCCGTCGGGCGGAACGACGATGCCGCCCTCACCCTGGATCGGCTCGATGATGAACGCGGCGCATTCGCGAGCGGCGAGCGCGGCCTCGAGCGCCTCGATGTCGCCATAGGGGACCATGTGGCACCCGGGCACCAGCGGCTCGAAGGGCGTCTGGTACTTCGCGCGCCCGGTGACCGACAGGGCGCCGAACGACTTGCCGTGGAACGAGCCCTCGGCGTACACCAGGTCCGTCCGGCCGGTGGCGATACGCGCGAGCTTCAGCGCGCCCTCCACCGCCTCGGCCCCGCTGCTGCAGAAGAAGCTCCTGCGCACCTCGCCGGGCAGGATGGCCGCGAGGCTCGCGCCGAGCGGTCCGACCAGGCACCCGATGGAGGCCTGGAGGATGTTGGGCATGGATTCCACCCGGCGCACCGCCTCGACGATCTCCGGGTGGTTGTGACCGAAGTTCAGCGCCCCGTACCCCCCGAGGAAGTCCAGGTACTCCCTCCCGTGGTCGTCGCGCACCGTCATGCCGTGTGCCTCGACGAACCGCCGGTCGAACCCGATGATGCCGAGCAGCGTGCACAGCCCCGGGTTCACGTGTCGCTTGTAGAGCGCCACGCTGTCGTCGCGCTCCAGATCGAGCGCCTGCTCGAGCGTGATGATCTCTTCCTTCGCGCCCATCATGTCCTCCTCCCGCACCGGACGCCCGACCGCCCCACGGGTCGTGCTCGCGCACGGTGCCAGCAGTCGGGAACGCGACCGCTGACACAACGTATACCCACCTCGAGCGAACCGACGCGGCCATGCCCGGACGGTTTCGCGCCGGAGCGGATCAGGGCTTGACCCTCACGTAACGTGAGGGTTTACGCTGCTCGCCGGAGGTCGATGACGATGACGAGCACACGCAAGAGCGGGCACCGGCACGGAAACGCGGCGACACACACGGTAAGCGAGGTCGCCCGGCTGGCGGGCGTAAGCGTGCGCACGCTGCACCACTACGACGAGATCGGACTGCTCGAGCCCTCCGCCCGCAGCGATGCGGGCTACCGGCTCTACGGCCCCGACGACCTCTCTCGCCTGCAGGAGATCCTCTTGTTCCGGGAGCTCGAGATCCCGCTCGAGGACATCGCCGTGCTGCTTTCGGGTGGCGCGTTCGACCGCCAGGCGGCGCTCGAGCTACAGCGCGAGATGCTTCATCAGAAGGCGGCCCGCACCGAGGCGCTCCTCGCTTCGGTGGACCGGGCCATCAACGCCGAAAGGACGGGAGTCCGCATGACGAAGGAAGAGATGTTCGAGGTCTTCGGCGACTTCGATCCCTCGGAGCACGAGGACGAGGTCAAGGAGCGCTGGGGCGAGACCGACGCCTACAAGGAGTCGGCCCGCCGCACCGCGCGCTACACGAAGGCGGACTGGGAGCGCTTCAAGGCCGAGAGCGAGCAGATCGGCTCGGACACGATCGCGCTCATGGACGCCGGAGTGCCGGCCGACGATCCGCGGGTGATGGACCTCGCGGAGCGGGCCCGCCTGCAGATCGACACGTGGTTCTACCCGTGCTCGCACGCCATGCACGTGAACCTCGCCGAGATGTACATAGCCGATCCGCGCTTCACGGCGACCTACGAGAAGATGCGCACAGGCATGGCGCGCTACTGGCACGACGCGATCCTCGCGAACGCCGCACGCCAGATGTAGGCCTAGCGCGCAAGGCCACGACCGCGGGCGGGTGCTCGAGGCTAGAGCGCCCGCCCGAGCGCGTATCCGGCGCCGGCGGCGATCACGCACGCGACGGTAGTCCCCACGGCGTAAGCGACGCCGTGACCGATCATGCCACGCTCGATGAGCCCTGCTGCTTCGTAGCTGAAGGTCGAGAACGTCGTGAAGCCGCCGAGCACGCCCACGCCGAGGAACGTGCGCCACTGCTCGGCAGACCCGCCGGGCGGCATCTTCGCCATCAGCAGGCCGAGCGCGAACGATCCGGAGATGTTCACGGCGAGGGTGTGCCACGGCACCGCCCCGGACACCGCGAAAGCCAGGCCCGCGCCGTAGCGCAGCGAGGCCCCGATCGCACCGCCCGCCGCTACCGCCAGTAGACCGTTCATGACTGCCTCTCTCGACACGAGCGTTCGTCCGCACACGATACCATCATGCGCGCGTGACAGTCTCCCTCCGGGGACGTAGGTCCGCGAAGGGTCCTGCGGGGAGGCATCATGGCGCTCGTGACCGGTGGCATCCTTGCACGACAGACAAGAGGGGCGGCCATGTGGCCGCCCCTCTCTGATTGGCGTATGCGCTCGGAGCCTAGACCTTGCGGACGTTGCTCGCCTGCATCTTGCCGTTCTGCCCGGTGGTGACGTCGAACTCGACGGTCTGGCCCTCATCGAGGGTCTTGAAACCCTCGCCCTGGATCTCGGAGAAGTGGACGAACAGATCGTCGCCATCCTCACGCGAGATGAAGCCATAGCCCTTGTCCGGGTTGAACCACTTCACGGTACCTGTTGCCATGCAGACCCATCCTTTCGCCCCGCGGGGCAGAACCTGTGCGGACCGACTCGTCCCCCGCTACATGCAGGTGTCGGGCCGCAAGACCGATCGGGCCTCCTCTGGCCCACGATGAGTGTAAGCGAACGCTTCGCGCGCGCGCTAGTGCTTCGCGTCTCCGGGCAGACCGGAGACGCCGATCGCCCGGCCGCTACGCCCGCCGTCGAACGAGGAAGCAGTGGTGCACCCGGGGCGTGCGCGCGAAGTCCTTCGGGATCGTGCGGGCCGTCACGTCCTCGATGCGGAACTCGGCCAGCGCCCCGGCGTCGAGCCGGAACGTGCGCAGGTTCGTCGAGAAGACGAGCACGCCGTCGGGCGCGAGGAGCGCACCCGCGTCGGTGATGAGCCCGACGTGATCGCGTTGCACGTCGAGGGTGCGCTCGCCCATCGCGTTGCTCGAGGAGAACGTCGGCGGGTCGCAGAACACCAGGCCGTACGGTCGGGCACGGCCGTCCGCGACGCGCTCCCGCTCCTCGGCAAGCCAGCGCAGCGCGTCGGTTCGGAAGAAGCGGTGCGCCGGACCATCGAACCCGTTGAGCGCCATGTTCCGTTTCGCCCACTCGAGGTACGTGGCCGAGAGGTCCACGGTGTTCACGCGGCTGGCGCCGCCTGCGGCGGCATACACGCTGGCGGTCCCGGTGTAGGCGAACAGGTTGCAGACGGTCCTGCCCGCAGCCAGCTCGCGTACGAGCTCGCGCACGGGCCGGTGGTCGAGGAAGAGCCCGCAGTCCAGGTAGTCGTAGGGGTTCACCAGGAAGCGCAACCCGCCCTCGGCGACCTCCACGAACTCCCCGCGCTCCGCCTGGCGCTCGTACTGGGAGGTCCCGCGCTGGCGCCTTCGCACCTTCACCGCGACGTCGTCGGGAGCCACGCCGAGCACCTCGGCGGCGACCTCCACCGCCTCGGCGAGCCGCGCCTCGGCGCGCGCGGGATCGATCTCGGGCGGCGGCGCGTACTCCGCGACGTGGACGATGGTGCGTCCCTCATCCGGCCCCGACCCCCGGTACAGGTCGATCGCGACCGCGTAGTCGGGCAGATCGGCGTCGTACACGCGGTAGCACGTCACGCCTTCGCGCCGCGCCCAGGTGCCGATGTGCCGGGCGTTCTTGCGCAGCCGGTTGGCGAAGATCTCCGCGCCCGGCGAGCGTGGCTCCGGCGCCGCGACCACAGCGTGCTTGACGCGGTCGGCCGCGACGGTGAAGTGGTACAAACGCGTCTCGATCGCTCCGTTATAGAAGGTGTGCGCCCAATCCGACCGCAAGCCGGTCGACCGGGCCAGCTCGGCGTCGGGCGTGAGCACGGCCGCCGACCACCCGGTGAAACCGGCGAGCAGACGCTCACCGAGCGACGCGTACAGCGCGGGCAGCTCGCCGGTGAGCCGCACGCCGTACGGCGGGTTCGTGACGACGAGCCCGGGGGCCGCATCGTCGGGCGCCTCGAGCGCGTCGAGCGCCGCAACCTCGAGCGTGATGGCGGTGCCGAAGCCCGCCCGCTTCGCGCAGGTCCTGGCAAGTTCGATCGCGGCGGCGTCGGCGTCGCTCCCCGCGATCCGCGGCAGCCGCTCGCGGCCGGCCTCAGCGCGGTCGTCCGCCTCGGCGATCAGCGCCTCCCACACCTGCGCGTCGTGACCTCGCCATCCGCTGAAGCCCCAATGATCGCGCAGGAGTCCCGGCGCCTGGTCGGATGCGATGAGCGCGCCCTCGACGAGCAGCGTGCCCGACCCGCACATCGGGTCGACGAGCGAACCTCCCCGCGCGGCCACGTCCGGCCAGCCTGCGCGCACGAGCATCGCCGCGGCAAGGTTCTCCTTGAGCGGAGCCTCGGCCTGCTCGCCCGGCGTGCGGTATCCCCGACGGTGAAGCGGCTCGCCCGAGAGGTCGAGCGAGAGCGTGGCCCGCTCGCGGAGCAGGCGGACCGAAAGGCGCACGTCAGGCCGGTCGAGCTCCACCGACGGCCGGGTCCCCGTGAGCTCGCGCATGCGATCGACGACGGCGTCCTTCGCCTTCATCGCGGTGAACTTCGTGTTGACGAGTCCCGGGGTCGTGCCCGTCACGTCGATCGCGAGCGTGCCGTCCGGCGCGATATGGTCCTCCCACGCGACTGCCGCGACGCCAGCGTACAGATCCTCGGCCGTCGCGGCGGGAAACTCCGCGAGCGTGAGGAGCACACGGCTCGCGATGCGGGACCAGAGGCACACGCGATAGCCGACCGCACGGTCGCCGCTGAACGTGACGACGGCGCGTCCGGCCCGGACATCGGCGGCGCCGAGGAGACCGATCTCCGTGGCGAGCAGGTGCTCGACCCCTTTGGGGCAGGGGGCGGCATAGCGGTGGCGAATGGTCATAGCAGCACGGTATCACGGCGGTCACGCGCACACACCGGGCCGTTTCTCCCCACGGTTCGGCTTTGTGAACACCCACACTAGCGCTGGGACCGAGATTCGGTGATTATTAGCGGGTACGGGGGAGGCACGCGCTCCGGCATGCAGCGCTGGCGCGTTTCGCTAAATATTTTGGGCCCGAATGCCGAACATGTATGCATCCGGTCTGCGGAGGTGGGGATCGATGGGGAAGCTCTACGACTACGCGCAACGCATCGAGGAGCACATTCAGCGCAACAACCTCGATGTGTTCAAGACGCGCGGCGCCATCGCCATGCGCGTAGGTTTCATCGTGACGCTCATCAAGCCTGAAGATCCCGATGACGCCGAGAAGCTTCGGAATCTGCAGCAGGCGGCCCAGGACATACTCGGACTGAGACTCGACTAGGCGTCGCCGAACTTCCGGGGGGCCATCATGAGGGGCACGAAGCATCCCAGCGGCGGAACGGCGTCCTACGGCGCCGGAACGCCGCAGCCGGCTCGCGAGGGACTCGCACAGTGGATCAGGGCCCGCAAGGGCAAGATCGGGATCGCTGTGGTCCTGATCGGCGGTCTTGCGTTTGCCGCAGGCTGGAACCCTCCCACCGAGACCGTCCACACCTTCACCTCCGCCAGCGACTACAGCGCGCGTCGCGAGAGCGGCTGCACGAACTCGGGCGACGGCTGCCACGGGTTCGATGAGGGCCTGAGCGACTTCAACAAGTACCATCCCGACACCGCGTGCACTGTGTGCCACGACTACACGGGCGTCGGATGCATCCCCTGCCACGCCCCGAATCAGCACGAGTGCACCGGGTGCCACGACGGCAGTATGGAGGGCGTCTCCGATTGCGTGACGCTCGCCGACGCGTGGCCCAAGGGACACTACCGCGAATCGCTGCACACCGCCCTCGGCACGGACTTCGAACAGGTAGTGAGGACGGCGGCCGACGGCGAAGCAAAGGCGACCTGCGCCGATTGCCACTCGCGCGATCTCAAGACCGCGCACTCCGTGGTGAACGAGGTCGACGGAGGCGACTACGGCACCGAGATCGGGTGCGTCGAGTGCCACAACGACGAGCAGTCGGGGGCGCTCGACCAGGTCCTCTCCGACTGGGAGGACCACCGCTGCGAGGACTGCCACCAAGAGACGGTGCGCGCGCCGATGCACGCCTCCGACGTGATCTCCGGCTCGGTCGAGGCAAGCGGCACCGCAAGCTGCGGCACGACCGGCGCAGGATGCCACGATGGCAACGACCTGCACGCGCTCCACCCGGACAAGCCCGCCACATGCTCGGGTTCGGCGGCCGAGGGCGAGCCCGCATGCCACGACTTCGAGGCCGAGCCAAAGACCCCGGTCGTCACCGCGTGCGGCACCGGCGAGGGCAACTGCCATCCGGACTATCTCAACGACGAATACAGCCACACCGACGACGATGTCGTGCATGCGCCGGAGAGCCGCTCGCAGGCATCGGCGACCTACACCGATCGCACGAGCGGTGTGAGCGTGACGTGCGGATCGTGCCACACGACGGACATCGGGATCGAGCACGCCCGGCGGAACTCGGTCATCGCTGGCGATACCTGCCTCGGCTGCCACAACAAGAACGAGACGACCGTCGCCGCAGTCATGGGCGACTGGCCAGCGAGCGACACCGCCGCGGCATGCGCGACGTGCCACGGGGACTCGATCCACGGTGCCATCGGCAGTGCACACGTGGCCACTCAGATCGACCACGAGGGGCACGTCTCGTCCACGGGCTGTGCGAAGCCGGGCTGCCACACGACCGCGGACGTGCGCGTCCTGCACGCCGAGATCGGCTGTACCATCAGCGGCTGCCACTCGAACACGGGTGACATCAGAGGATCGCGCACGATGACGTGCGGCGGCACCGACGACCAGTCGGGCACCTCGTGTCACACCGCGAGTTCGCGCCACGCGACCGCTGACGCGGCGCACATAGCCACGCAGATCGGCCACGACGGACAGGTATCTGAGACCGGATGCGTGAGACCGGGATGCCACGCCACCGCCGATGTGCGCGATCTGCACGAAGAGGTCGGAGTCTGCTACACGGCGGGCTGCCACGTTGCGGGAGGTCCGACCTACATGACGTGCGGCGGTGGCGCGGGGACGCCGGCGTGCCACACCGCGAGCGATGCCAACAAGCACGACGACTTCGCGACCGTGCACGTAGGCGTGGAGTACAGCACGGCCAACGTGCCGACGCCGGGCTCCTGCGTGAAAGACGGCTGTCATGTCACGGTCAACGTCTACGAAACGCACCACGAGGTCGGATGCGCGATCCCGGGCTGCCACGTCGAGGGCGGGCCGACCGGCGTACTGGGCTGCGGCGGTAACGCCGATAACGCTGCCCTAAGCTGTCACCTGCGCAACATCAGCTACCACACGAAGAACCCGAACCACCACATAGGCGTGGAGTACAGCACGGCCAACGTGCCGACGCCGGGCTCCTGCGTGAAGGACGGCTGCCACACCACGACGCGCCTGTCGACGCTCCATAGCGGCGTGGGCGGCTGCTACGGCACGCCGGGCTGCCATGTCGCCGGCGGACCGTCGATGATCATCGGATGCGGCGGCACCGACCCGGCACTCAGCTGCCACCTGCGCAGCATCAGCTACCACACGAAGAACCCGAACCACCACATAGGCGTGGAGTACAGCGCCGACAACGTGCCGACGCCCGGCACCTGTGTCACCGCCGGCTGCCACACCACGACGCGCCTGTCGACGCTCCATAGCGGCGTGGGCGGCTGCTACGGCACGCCGGGCTGCCATGTCGCCGGCGGACCGTCGATGATCATCGGATGCGGCGGCAACGACCCGACGCTCAGTTGCCACATGGCGACGGCCGATCCTCCGGACACCTACCACCCCGACAGTGCCACGGTCCACACGGGCGTTGAGATCGGCAACGATGGACTGCCCCAGGAGGGTGCCTGCGGTTGTCATGACAACCCATCGCCGCCCCCAGGCTATTCCGCGCTCGATGTCCGCAGCATCCCCGATCCGACGCCGGACACGCCCACGACCGTCGACGCGCATGCATGCACCGAGGCGGGCTGTCACACCGTTGGCGGACATCTCACCGTCTCATGCGGCGGCACCGACGGATCCGTCGCGAACTGCCACAGCACTGCGGCGAGCCGGTCGGCTTCGTGCGTGATCCCCGCAGGACCCGTGCCTACCCTGTCGGCATCGATCGCAGCGAACACACCCCCCGATACGCAGGCCGGTTCTGCGGTTTCTACGGAGATCTCAGGGACAGCAGCACCTGTCCTGAGCGATGCGACTCAATCCGATGATACCGAGCAGCCGTCAACGTCTCCGGCCTGCAGCGCTGACAGCAGCCCGGTGCCCGAGCCATCCATCTGCCTGAGTTGTCACACATTGGCACCGTAGAGTCGCATCAACAGAGTTGGGCAAACACGCCATTCGGCGTTGGAACGAGAACAAGGGGGCGAATGCACGTATGAAGAACATGTCAGTGAGAACGCGCATCCTGGCGACGGTGGTTATCGTGAATCTTCTGGGCGCGATAGCCGTGGTGGTGTACCTTCACCAGTCGTACTCCAAGAGCATCGACTCCACGGCTGCGGAGGCCGGAGTCGAAAGCCTCGCGGCATGGGAGCAGATCAAGGGTGAGGGCGTAGCGGTCGATCCGGTCGGGAACCCCGGGGAAGTGCAGCGCATCCTTGAGGGCATGAAGGCTGTCACCGGCGACGAGTACGGCTTCCTGCTCGACAAGGCCGTTGCCGACGAGGGCACGTACGCGGCAGCGCGCGAGGAGCTCGGCGAGAGCTCGGCGTGGGCAGAGCGCGAGAACTACGCCCTCCTCTTCGCGACAGATGATGCGGCCGCGGACAAGATGCAGTTCGAGCGCCCCGCTACCGAGGTCTCGGAGAACAGCCAGGCCATCGGTGTGGAGATCGGTTCGTGCACGAAGACCTGTCACGAGGGCATGACCGGCGAGGGTGACTTCTGGACCATCAAGTGGAGCACCGACTCATCGAGCAAGGGGCATGCGGTCTTCCCCGTGTACGGCGCCGACGATGAGGCCCTGGGCGTTGTGTACGTCATCGAGGACGTGTCGGCCCAGGCCGACGGAGCGAACAGGTCGATGCTGTCGACGCTCGCCGTGGTGGGTGTCACACTGCTGGTCTCGACGCTGATCATCGGCATGATGATGGACCTGCTCGTACTACGGCGCCTTCGCCGGATGACCGAGAGCATGCAGGACATCTCCATGCGGGTCGCCGGTGGCGACTTCAGCGCGGAGTTCGTGTCCGACGGCACGAACGACGAGATCGGCTCCTTCGAGAAGTTCTTCTCGGACTTCATCCACGTGGTTTCGACCACGCTGAAGCAGCTCTCAGGCAGCTGATAACCGTACGGATGAGGGCCGACGCTTCGCCCCGTCGGCCGCGTGCGAACAAGGGGAGGGCCCGAGGGTCCCTCCCCTTCGCATGCTTGTATGAGATTCGCGTTCTATCGGCCGGTAGCGTATACTGCACCGAGCACAGCGCCCTTGACCAAGGGCGCCCACCCAAGACTCGGTTGTCCTTCGCTCTCCTCGTGATGTGTCGGGACTGCTGCGTCTGCCCGCAGTGCGACCTGATATGGCGCACGAGGAAGGAGACTCCACTTGAGTTTCGACAATCTGGGTCTTGCACCCCGCCTGCTTGAGGCGGTGGCCGCGATGGGCTACTCCAGCCCGACCCCCATCCAGCGTGACGCTATCCCTATGGTCCTCGAGGGCCGTGACGTCGTGGGCTGCGCCCAGACGGGCACCGGCAAGACGGCCGCGTTCGTCCTCCCCCTGATGCAGCGCATCGCCGCCGCTCCCGGAGGACCGCGTGCGCTGGTCGTCACCCCTACGCGCGAACTCGCACAACAGATCGAAGAGGTCGCTGCACAGGTGGCCAAGTCCACCAAGCACCGCGTTGCCGTGGTGTACGGCGGCGTGGGCTACGAGCCGCAGATCAAGGCCCTCAAGCGCGGAGTCGATGTGCTGGTGGCCACACCGGGCCGCCTGCTCGATCTGATGGAGCGCAAGGTCGCCAACCTCTCCAATGTCGAGGTGCTCGTGCTCGACGAAGCCGACCGCATGCTGGACATGGGCTTCTGGCCGCAGGTCCGCAAGATCATCGCGACGATACCTGCAGCCCGTCAGAACCTGCTCTTCTCCGCTACGATGTCGTCCGAGGTGATGCGCATCGTGGCCTCGACACTTCACGACCCGGTGCGGGTCGAAGTGGCACCGGCGGCCACGCCGATCGAACTGATCGACCAGCGCGTCTATCCGGTCGGCGGCCAGCAGAAGGGCCAGCTGCTCGTCCACCTCATCAACGAGCAGAGCCTCGACCGGGTCATAGTCTTCACCCGCACCAAGCACCGCGCCGATCGCGTCGCCAAGGTGCTGCATCAGGCCGGCATCAAGAGCGCGGCGATCCACGGTGATCGCTCGCAATCGCAGCGCCAGAGCGCGCTGGACAACCTCAAGGCCGGCCGATGCCGCGTGCTCGTGGCGACCGACGTCGTGGCACGCGGCATCGACATCGATGACGTGAGCCATGTCGTGAACTACGACCTGCCGCATACGCCCGAGGACTACGTCCACCGCATCGGCCGCACGGCGCGGGCCGGCAAGGCAGGCACCGCGGTGTCGCTGCTGGCACCCGAGGAGCACGAGCTGCTTCGCGAGATCGAAGTGAAGATCGGCAGCGTGCTTCACACGCACGACGCAGAGGGCTTCGACTACTCGGACGCCCGGCTCGTGCCGAATCCGGAACGCGCGGCATCGCGCCCTGCGCGGACGGTATACAGCTCGAGCAGGGGCCGCGGCAGACGCCGCCGCTAGGAACCGCCTAGGCGAGCACTGCGCGGAGCGCCGCGGCCAGAGCTTCAGGCCCGGCGCTCTTCGCTACCACCTGCGAGCGGCGCGGCGCATCGATCTCGCCCGGGCGACCGGTGAGCACGACGATCGGAGCGCTGGTGAGCTCGCGCACGTGATGGGCGGTCTTGCCATCGCCAAGGCCGAAGCCGCAGACCACGGCGGTGTGATCGCCGCTGCGAAGATCTTCAGCCGCGGCCGTGAACGACGAGTGGCGCACGATCTCGGCGCCGGCGAAGTGGGACGCGAGCGTGCTCGCCGCAAGGGCAGCGAACACGGGAGAGTCTTCGATCACGAGGAAGCGACGCTTCGCTGCGCCGGCCTGCTCATCCATGTAGTCTCCTATCGCTCCATCGGGCATCAGGTTGCGGGACACCTGCTCGCCCCGTACGAGGCAGCTATGGATCGCGCACTCCTCGTGCCGCCCCCCGCGGCAGTAGACGTACGCGCTCGCGTACCGGACACGTTTGATGACACTGGGCTCGATGGTCTGGTGAAAGACACAGTCGGCCCCACGGGGACATGCCGCCATTGAGTGCTCCTTTGCCGGAAGGATGCAGGAAGTCCACCTGGACAACGCACGGATAGTACCAAGAATCGATAGTTCACCCAACGCCGGGACGGTTCTTTCCGACGAACGGTCGCGTCATCGCGTCTGTGTGACCAAGACACCATCCGGCGAACGAACGGCATGTCTGCAGGGCACCCTGCACGCGTTGCAGAAAGCGTGCCGCGTGGAGACCGCGACGCTCATCGGTTCCGGCGGCGCCACACGCGCACGCGTACCGCGATCCGGGTCTCGATCCAGTCCCCGAGGTCCGCGACGCCACGAGCGAGGGCGTCGGGCGACACGTGACGGGCGCTCGGCCCCATCGCGACCACTGTCGCGATATCGGCCGGGGCAAGCACAAGCGGAGCCTCCACCGAATCGGTTCCCGTTCGTACGAAGGCCGTGCCGAGCGAACGCTCGAGGCGGTCCTCCTTCTCGGGATCGACCGTCACGAGGTCGAGCGCTTGCACGAGCTCGCGCAGGTGGTCGGCCGTCGGAGTCACCACCACCAGCGCTCCGTCCGGGTGCAGCACCCGCGCGAACTCGGACGTGTTGCGCGGCGCGAAGATGTCCATCACCACCGCTGCGGCGGCGTCGGGAAGCGGCAGCGAGGCCCACGCGTCGCAGACGACCGCAGCGATCCGCGGGTGCGCCGCCGCGGCGCGCCTGGCGGCATGCTTCGAGATGTCGACCGCCACGCCCGTGCGGTCGCTCGCCCGCTCGAGGACCGTGGCGAGGTAGTAGCCGGTCCCCGCTCCGACATCAGCGATGCAGCCGGGCGTCTCGCCGAGCGATGCGGCAACCGCGTCGGCAACCGCGTCCGCGATCGGACCGAAGTGCCCCGACGACAGGAACGCCGCGCGCGCGGCCACCATCGCCGGCGTGTCCGCGGTGCCCGGACGGGCGTCGCCCGGCAGCAGGTTCACGTAGCCCTGCCGTGCGATATCGAACGCGTGGCCCGCTGCGCAGCGCATCGTGGCGCCGGCGGCGACGAGCGGGGCGCGACACTGCGGACAGACCAGCAGGCCGTCGGGGATGGCCATCAGTACGGCACCCGGTCGGGGTCGGCAAGCCACTCGTCGAACACCGCCCGCGCCTCGGCAGCCAGCAGCCGCTCGGACGGCAGGCTGCGCGCGTCGGGCGGCAGCGCCAGCTCACGGTAGAGCCGCTCGTCGTCGAAGCCGATCGTCGCGGCGTCGGCGGCGGTGTTGGCGTAGAACACGCGATCGATGCGCGACCAGTAGATGGCGGCGAGACACATCGGGCACGGCTCGCAACTGGTGTAGATGGTGCAGCCCTCGAGCGAGAAGGTGCCGAGCGCGCGGCACGCTTCGCGGATCGCGACGATCTCGCCGTGCGCCGTGGGGTCGTTGTGCCCCGTCACCTGGTTCCAGCCCTCGGCGATGATCACACCGTCGCGCACGATCACGGCGCCGAACGGCCCGCCCTCATCGTCGCGCATCTTCTCCCGGCTGAGCGCGATCGCGCGCCGCATGTGTTCCTCGTGGCCCACCCGGCCCCCTCTCGAACGCGTGTCACCCGGATTGTCCCCGAGCGAGGGCCGCGGCTCCCGCCCTGCGGTCCCCCTCGGCGTACAATGGTCGCACTCCGGACGAAAGGAAAGCCGTGACGCGCGCGATCCGCTCGGCACAGAACGTCAGCCGCATGTGCATGGTCTGCGGCGTGGAGAACGATGCCGGGCTGCACGCCCGGTTCTTCGAACTGGAGGACGGGGAGCTCGTCGGCGTCTTCACGCCACGCGAACAGCACCAGGGCTACCCGGGCCGTCTGCACGGCGGCATCGCGTCGACCATCCTCGACGAGACCATCGGCCGGGCCATCAACACCTCCGACACCGACGCCTGGGGGGTCACCATCGAGCTCACGGTGCGCTACCGCAAGCCGGTGCCGCTCGATGGCGAGATCGTCGCACATGGACGCATCACGAAGGACTCGGGACGCATCTTCGAGGGCAGCGGCGAGATACTGCTCGACGACGGCAGCGTGGCCGTCGAGGCCAAAGGCCGCTACCTCCGTCTGCCGATCGGTACGATCGCCGAGGGCGATTTCGAGGCCGAGTGGTTCGCCGACGAGCGGCCGCTCCCGCCCTCCATAGACTGAGCGGCCGCCCCGGTAGGGACGGCCGCCCGTGACGTCCCGCACGCGGGACGGCTCTCGCTCCTGCGGCGCTAGACCTTCGGCTGCCACTTGCAGCGCACCGGCGACTCGATCGTGCCGGACTTCTTGAGCGCGTCGAACGCCTTGTCCACGTCCTTGCGGTCCAGGCCCGTCATCTCGGCGATCCTGCCCGCGCCCACCGGCTCGCCCGCCGCCTTCATCGCGTCGAGCACCTCCTTGACCACATCCATCGTGTCTCCTTCCGCCACGGGAGCCTCGTGCGGCCAGCAAGGGAACCTACGGTTTCCAGACCTCCCACACGTGCCCGGTGAGATCGTCGGTGGGCTTGAGCGTCGGATCGCCCGGCTGCCAGCCGGATGGCATGACCTCGCCGGTTGCCTGCTGGTGCTGGTACGCCTTGATCTGGCGGATCAGCTCATCGGGGTTGCGGCCGACCGGAGGCGTGAGCACCTCCATGGCCTGGATGACGCCGCTCGGGTCGATGAGGAAGCGCCCGCGCACGTCCACGGCGCCGTTGTACACGCCGTAGAGCTCGCCGATCTTCCCGCCCGCATCGGAGAGCATCGGGAACGGCACGCCGCCGTCCACCATCTTGGAGAGCTCGGTCTCCTGCCACACCTTATGGGAGTGAACGCTGTCGACGCTGAAGGACAGGACCTCGACACCGAGACCCTGAAGCTCCGGGTACCTCCTGGCGACCGCCGAGAGCTCGGTCGGTCAAACGAAGGTGAAGTCGCCCGGGTAGAAGCAGATGACGACCCACTTGCCCTTGTAGTCCGACAGCTTGAACTTGCCGAACTTGCCGTTCTGGAGCCCGGGGGCCTCGAAGTCCGGGGCCTCGTGCCCGACCATGACGCTCATGCGCGCCTCCTTGCGATCAGGGACCGCTCGCGGTCCGTCCACTACGTCAGATGCTCTGCGGCCGCGCCGGTCCGTCCACGGCATCACGAACGCTAGGAAGTCCATACCCCGACGCGCCCGGGCCGGGCCCGGTGCCGGGGGCGCTCGCCCGCCCCTTCCGACAAGCGGCCGCTCTCCGGAGCCGAGCGGACACGCGCGCGACACCCGTGCGAAGGAATCGCGCCGTCACAGAGTCTGAGTGATCGTACGGACGAAGCGGTCGGCCGCCGCACGGACGTGCATCCTCACAGCGTCCCGAAGCCGTACCCTTGCGCGCGGAGTCCGGCGATCGCCTCGTCGAGCGCCTGCGTGTCGCTCGTCGATACGCCGTGAAGCAGGTAGATGGCGCCGGGGTGGCTGCCCGAGAGGATCCGGTCGATCGTCACGTCCACCGGCGGCTGATCGTCTGTGAGCCAGTCGCGGTGCGCGAACCCCCAGAACACGCTCGTGTAGCCAAGCTGCTGCGTTCTCCACAGCGAGAGCGCGCTGTACTCGCCCATCGGCGGGCGCATGACCGGATCGAGCGACCGGCCGGTCGTCTCGGCGAAGGCCCGCTCCGTTGCGGCCAGCTCCTCGGCGAACGCCGCGGCGTCCCGGGCGACGGACGGCAGCGACGGGTGCGTGCTCGTGTGATTGCCGATGACGTGTCCTTCGTCGGCCATCCGCCGCACCAGCGCCGGATTGGCCCTGATGTACGACGCGGTGACGAAGAATGTGGCGTGCACGCCGTTGCGTGCAAGAGCGTCGAGTATCTCGGGCGTGTTGCCGTTCTCGTAACCCCGGTCGAACGTCAGGTACACCTTTGAAGGGTCGGGACCCACGTAGCGGCCGCCGTGCGCGCCGAGAAGCGCCGCCGCATCGGCAGGCACGACCGGCACGCGGTGGCCCGCGTTCGGGGTGTAGTACCAGCTGCGGAGGGTGTTGTCGGCGGGCTCAGGGGTGGCGGGAGTCTCGGGGGTCGGTTCCAGCGGTGTCCCCCCGGGCACCGGCACGGAGCCGGGAACGTCCGTGGCGGAGACCGACGAGGTCGGCTCGAGCGAGCCGGCGGGTTGCCGGCCGGAACCGTCGGCGGCGCAGGCCACCTGCATCGCCAACAGGCACGCCATGCACGCGATGGCCCCGATGCGAGACCCCGTGCGCCGAAGCCCCGGCACCGCACTCGCCTCCCCGCCGCCACTTCGCCCGACGAGACGCCGTCAGTACGTGACGTTCTTCTTGCGCAGCACCACTTTGACCGCGAAGCCGTGCTTGGCGGCGATCGCCTCTACGATGCGCCGTGTCTGCGCGTAGTCCCAGGTGTAGTCGACGACCGTGCCGCCCGGAGCGATGATCTTCTCCTTGGTGACGCCCCAGCGCTTCCCGCCGAAGGTCGTCGTGTTCTCGGTCTCCACGCCCCCGAAGCTCAAACCGGCGCCCTCTTCCTTGAGCATCTCCCAGAAGTAGAGGACGCGCTCGGCCTCGACGGCCTTCATCATCGCCCGATACTCGACCTTCTTCTTGCCGATGCCCCAGTTCGCGCGTGCGATCTCGTTGTGGATGAGGACGTCGGTGTCAGTGCCGTACCCGACGGTGTAGTCCGGGTACTGCGCGAAGGTCTCGAGGACGTCGGCGAGCAGGCCGAGGCGCGTGCCGGGTGTGGCCGCAGGCTGTGCTGCGGGCTGTGCCGCCACCTGTGCTGCGGGCTGTGCCGCCACCTGCGGTGCGGGTGTGGCGACGGGCTCCGCCGAGGCCACCGGCGCAGGAGCGGGAGCCACCGCTACCGGCGGCACGATCGGCTGGCCGGTGTCGGTGTCGTAATGACCTGAAAGCGCAGTCCCGGGGTGCCCGTTGACGCAGGCTCCCGACGGATCGACCCACACGAACTGCTGACAGACGCCGCACCATGCTGCCGTGCCCATCGCGATCCCCTCCTTCGGATGTCCGTACGCTCATACTACGGTCGTTCAGGCCGGGCTACAACGATTCCCGCAGGCATCACCGTGCCACCTGTGGCACACTGTTGCCTACCGGAACCACATCATCACGATCGGGGACTACATGAAGCTCCAGCCCAAACATCTCCTCATCATCATCGCCGTGCTCGTCGTCGTCGTCGCCTGGGTCGTCTCGCAGTCGCTGCTGCAGGACCCCTCGAAGATCACGCGTGTCCTGGCGACCGGCGAGTCCGACTCGGAGATGTCCGTGACCATCGTCCTGCTCGAGGGTGATGACGCCGCACACGAGGCGGACCACATCTTCGAGACCCTTGGCGCCATCCCCGGCACGGTCGAGGCGACCTTCGACACCGATGACCTGACGCTCGAGATCCGCTACGACTCGGCGCTGGCATCCGAGGCCTCCATACGGCGCGATCTCGTCTTCTACGGCTACCTGCTGTGGGACGACTCGTACGCCACGCGGGCCACGCTGTCTTCTGCCGGCGACCGGCAGTCGGTGGAGATCAGCGACTCGGGCGTGAGCCTCGAGCCGACGTTCATCCTGGCGGCCGAGGGCATCCCGCTCGACCTCGTCTTCGGTCCGGGCAAGGGCACCCGCACGATCGTCACCCTGGTGACCCTCGAGACCGGGCAAGAGATGGAGCAGGACATCTCGGCAGGCGGGACCCTCACGCTCGCTGTACCGACCGCGGGTCAGTACGCGATCGTGGACTCCGCCGACCGCTGGGAGATCGGGATCATCGTCGAGTAGACGGATCCGCTACCCGCGCCGCCACCGGTCGATCCACCAGTCCGCCGACCGGTTCATCTCATGCATGAAGTCCGAAGCGAACTTGCGCCGGTAGACGGCCTGCGGGTAGTTGTCCACGCCCTCGGGCAGCCCGTTCGGCGCATGCAGGAGCGCGAGGTCCCCGGCGGCATCCGACAGCTCGGCCGCCGTCATGCGCGCGTACCGGTCGGTGTGCAGCACGCGCGTGCCGTAGCGCCCGATAGGCTCCTGCGCCTTCCGCGGCCGTCCGAAGCACAGCATCGCGATCGGAAGCGTGTGAGGAGGCAGCCCGAGCAGCTCGGCGTGCGTCTCGCCGTTCTCGAGCACGTCGCCGATGTAGCAGGAGCCGATGCCGAGCGACTCGGCCGCTATCACCGCCGTTTGGGCGGCGATCAGCGCGTCGCAGCATGCGAGCAACAGGTCGCCCGTGCCGGCCTGGCGCCGGTGCGCGACGTCCGGCATGTCGTGGGCGTCGCACGCCTCGAACAGGTCGGTCCACTTCTGCCAGTCGGCGACGAAGACGAGCACCCAGGGCGCGCGAGCGATGAATGGCTGCTCGTCGCACGTGTGCGAGAGGCGCTCCTTCAGCGCGGGGTCCTCGATCTCGATGATCGAGTACAGGACCATGTTGCCGCCCGTGGGCGCCCGCAGCGCGGCGTGCAGGACGGCCTGCTTCTCCTCCGGCGTGATCGGCGCGTCATCGTAGGTCCGGGTCGAGCGCCGGCGCGCGATAAGATCGAGCGTCGCGTTGCGAAGCGGGCCGGGTTGCGAGATGTCCATCACGGCGACTCCCGTCGTCTCGCCGGCCCGGGGGGCCAGCCTAGCGTTCCTTGATCTCGATCTCCATGCCGTCCGGATCGGGGAAGAACAGCAGGCGCCAGCCCGACGGCGTGATCGTCATCTCGATCTCCGGCCCTATGACGCCCGCCTCCCGCAGGTCGCGATAGGCGGCATCGATGTCCTCGCACTCGAGGGCGAGATGCTTGAAGCCGCGCGCCCTCTCCACGGCCGGGGCTTCCGCGACCGGCGCGTGGTAGCCGAAGAGCTCCACCTGCAGCTCGCCGAGACGCATGAAGACCAGCGTCTTGTCCGGAAGCCGCATCTCGCTTACGGGCTCGAAGCCGAGGGCGGCGTAGAACGCCTTCGAGCGTTCGAGATCCCCGCAGATGATGCCGATGTGGTGTGGCCTCAGATCCACGTCGCCGCCTCTCACGCGAGGCGGGCGCCGGCCAGGCGCGCCACCTCGGCCTTGTCGCAGTTGCCGCCGCACTCGGCCGTGACCTGCGCGATGACCGCACCCATGTCGCGCTTCGAGGAGAACCCCCCGGCGGAGACGACGCGATCCACAACGGCGGCGAGCGCCTCTCCCGCGACCTGCGCGGGCAGGTAGCCCTCGAGCATCGCCACCTGTTCGGTCAGAAGCGCCGTGCGCTCCGCGCTCGTGCCGACCGCGATCGAGCCCTCGAGCGTCTCGCCCGTCTGCTTCAGCACCTTCTTCAGCGCCGCGACGACCTCCTCGTCGGTGACGTCGCGCTTCGCGTCCTTCTCCTTGATGTCGATCTCGTTCTTCACCTGGCGCAGGATCGAGAGCCGCGGCTTGTCATGCGCGCGCATGGCCGCGGTGATCTCCGACACGATGAACTCCTTGTTCATGGCGACCGCCTCCCGTGACGACACCGGACAGCACGTCCGAGTGTAGCGCAGCCGTTGCCGAAAGGGCTTGCGCGCGTTCGTCGGACCCGTTAGATTAGCTACCTAACCGTTAGCCAGCTAATCTTCGAAAGCGCGCGTATACACCTCGGGACCCGGGAGACCGCATGATGCATCATCCGTCGGGCACGCACCCGCACCACGATCCCTTCGAGCCCGTCCTCGAAGGCGTCGACCCCCTCTCGGTCGATGTCTTTCGTGCGTTCAAGCGCTCGATGATCCTCAATCGCCACCTGATGATGGCGAGGCTCACCACCGAGGACACGCATCCCGCGCAGGCGGGGTGCCTGCTCGTGCTCTCTCACACCGACGGGCTGAGCCAGAGCGACCTTGCCGGGATGCTGCACGTGTCCAAGCCCACCGTCACCTCCATGCTCCAGAAGATGGAGGCGGCCGGCACGGTCGAGCGCCGCAGCGACGAGCACGACCAGCGCGTGACGAGGCTCTACCTCACGCCCAAGGGCCACGACCTTGCCCGGCGCATGCGCGCGGTGCACGCGGACGTCATCTCGGCCACCATCGGCGGCATGCCGGAGAGCGACCGCAGGGAGCTGCTTCGGCTCCTCGAAGCGCTGAACGAGCGGGCGGCCGAGACGCTGCGCGGGACGGAGGACGCCCGATGATGAAGATCCTGCGCTACCTCGCGCCGTACAAGAAACAGCTGGCGCTCGTGATGGTGCTCATGCTCGCCCAGGCGATCGGCAACCTCTACCTGCCGGACCTGAACGCCGACATCATCAACGAAGGCGTGGCCAAAGGCGATACGGACTACATCGTGCGCTCCGGGCTGCTGATGCTCGGCGTGGCGCTCGGCCTCGGTGTCGTCTCCATCGTCTCGGTGTACTGGGGATCGAAGACCGCCATGGCGTTCGGGCGCGACGTGCGGCACGCCATCTTCCACCGCGTGCAGCGCTTCTCGCTCGCCGAACTCAACACCTTCGGTGCGCCATCGCTGATCACCCGCACCACCAACGACGTGCAGCAGGTGCAGATGGTGGTCGTGATGGGCCTCAACATCATGGTGCTGGCGCCGTTCATGGCCGTCGGCGGCATCATCATGGCCCTCCGCCAGGACCTGCCGCTCTCGACGCTCATAGCCGTGGTCATCCCGCTGCTCGCGGTGATCATCGGGCTGCTCATGCGCCGCGCCATGCCGCTGTTCACGAGCATGCAGAAGCGCATCGACCGGGTGAACCAGGTCATGCGCGAGAAACTCGCCGGCATCCGCGTCATCCGCGCGTTCGTGCGCAGCGACTACGAGGAGCGGCGCTTCGACGTTGCCAACCGGGAGCTCTCGGAGACGATGCTCGGCGTCGGCCGCCTGTTCGCGGTCATGATGCCCACCGTCATGGCCATCTTCAACCTCACGCTGGTCGCGACGATGTGGTTCGGCGGTCTGCGCATCGAGAGCGGCGCGATGCCCATAGGCAACCTCACCGCCTTCCTCACCTACATCATGCAGATCCTCATGTCGGTGATGATGGCGACGCTCATGTTCGTGATGGTGCCGCGAGCGGCCGCCTCGGCCAACCGCATCAACGAGGTGCTCGACATCGAGCCCAAGATCGCCGACCCGTCCGAGCCCATCACGCCGTCGCAGACACGGGGCGTGGTGGAATTCCGTGACGTCGAGTTCCGCTACCCCGGCGCCCAGGAGCCCGTGCTGTGCGGGGTCTCCTTCGTCGCCCGGCCCGGAGAGACCACGGCCGTCGTCGGCAGCACAGGCAGCGGCAAGTCGACGCTCATCAACCTCATCCCGCGCTTCTACGACGTGACGGGCGGCTCGCTGCTGGTCGACGGCGTGGATGTCCGCGATATGACGCAGGACGAGCTCTGGAGCCGCATCGGCTTCATCCCGCAGAAAGCGTTCCTGTTCAGCGGCACGGTGGGGAGCAACCTCCGCTACGGCCGCGCGGGCGCGACCGACGAGGAGGTGTGGCGCGCCCTCGAGATCGCACAAGGGAAGTCGTTCGTGTCGGCCATGGAGGGCCAGCTCGAGGCGCCCATCGCCCAGGGAGGCGCGAACGTCTCCGGCGGTCAGCGCCAGCGGCTCGCCATCGCTCGCGCGCTCGTGAAGCGTCCGGAGATCTACGTGTTCGACGACAGCTTCTCCGCCCTCGACTTCAAGACCGACGCTGCGCTGCGTGCGGCTCTCGCGCGGGACACCGACAACGCCACGGTGATCATCGTGGCGCAGCGCGTGAGCACGATCATGCGCGCGGACACCATCATCGTCCTCGACGAGGGCACGATCGTGGGCTCTGGCACGCACGAGGAGCTCATGCGGACGTGCGAGACCTACCGGGAGATCGTCAGAAGCCAGCTGACCGAGGAGGAGGTCGCATGAGCGAGAAGACCACCACCTCCACCGGTCCCGGCCGCGGCTTCGGCCCTCCCGGCGGTCCCGGCCGCGGTCCGGGTGGCGGCGGCCCGATGCTGGGTCCCGGCGGCCACGGACTGATGAGCGGCGGCGCCAAGAGCAAGGACTTCAAGGGATCGCTCAAGCGCCTCGGCGGCTACCTCAAGCCGCACACGGCCATGCTCGCGCTTGTGATCGTCCTCACCGTGGCGAGCGTCGCGGCGAGCGTCGCCGGCCCGCGCATCCTCGGCACGGCCACCAACCTCCTGTTCGAGGGCGTCATCGGCCAGCAGATGGGCGAGCAGTTCCCGCCCGGCACCACGCAGGAGCAGGCGATCGAGATGCTGCGGGGCGCCGCCGAACAGCAGCGGGCCGAGGGTGCCGAAGGCGAGGCGGCGAAAGCCGAGCAGTTCGCCGACATGCTCTCGGGCATGGATGTCACCGTCGGCGAGGGCGTCGACTTCGACGAGATCGCGCGGTGGCTGCTGCTCCTCGCCGGCGTGTACGTCCTCGCAGCGGTCTTCGGCTGGGCGCAGGGCTACATCATGGCGGGTATCACGCAGAAGACCATCTACGGCCTGCGCAAGCAGGTGGACGAGAAGCTCGCCCGGCTGCCCCTCAAGTACTTCGACGACAACGCCCGTGGCGATACCCTGTCGCGCGTCACCAACGACATCGACAACATCGCGCAGACCCTCCAGCAGTCGGCCACGCAGGTGATCACGGCGGTGCTCACCATCATCGGCGTGCTCGGCATGATGTTCTGGATCAGCCCGCTGCTCGCGGGCATCTCGCTGCTGGTGATACCGCTCTCGGTCGTGGTGACGATGTTCATCGCGAAGCGTTCGCAGAAGCAGTTCGCGGCGCAGTGGGAGCGGACAGGCACGCTCAACGGCCATGTCGAGGAGATGTTCACGGGCCACAGCGTGGTCAAGGTCTTCGGCCGGCAGGACGAGGCCGTCGAGGTGTTCGACGCCCAGAACGAGGGGCTCTACGACGCGTCGTTCCGCGCGCAGTTCATCTCGGGCACCATCCAGCCGTCGCTCGGCTTCCTCAACAACCTCAACTACGTCGGCGTCGCGGTCATCGGCGGCCTGAAGGTCGCGAGCGGCACGCTCACGCTCGGCGACGTCCAGGCGTTCATCCAGTACTCGCGGCAGTTCACGCAGCCGATCGTGCAGACCGCCTCGGCCGCGAACATCCTGCAGTCGGCGGCTGCCTCGGCCGAGCGCGTCTTCGAGCTGCTCGACGCCGGGGAGGAGGTGCCCGAGACCACCGCTCCCGTGCACCTTCCCGCCGCCGAGGGCCACGTCGAGTTCCGCGACGTCACCTTCAGCTACTCGCCCGATCGGCCGCTCATCGCGGGTCTCGATCTCGAGGCCCGGCCGGGGCAGACCGTCGCGATCGTCGGCCCCACCGGCGCGGGCAAGACCACGCTCGTGAACCTGCTCATGCGGTTCTACGAGCTCGACGGCGGCGCGATCCTGATCGACGGCGTCGACACGCGCGACATGACCCGCGACGAGCTGCGCCGCACCTTCGGCATGGTGCTGCAGGACACGTGGCTGTTCAAGGGCACGATCCGCGAGAACCTCGCGTACGGCCGGGAGGACGCCGGCGATGACGAGATCATGGAGGCGGCGCGCGCGGCGCACGTGGACCACTTCGTGCGCACGCTCCCCGAGGCGTACGAGACCGAGCTCAACGACGACAGCTCCAACATCTCGCAGGGACAGCGACAGCTGCTGACGATCGCGCGCGCGTTCGTGGCCGACCCGCCGATCCTCATCCTCGATGAGGCGACGAGCTCGGTCGACACACGCACCGAGGCGCTCATCCAGGCGGCGATGGCCCGCCTGATGCAGGGGCGCACGAGCTTCGTGATCGCTCACCGGCTGTCGACCATCCGGGACGCCGGTCTCATCCTCGTGATGAACGAAGGCGCGATCATCGAGCAGGGCACGCACGCGGAGCTCATGGCGCGGGGCGGCTTCTACGCCGACCTCTACAACAGCCAGTTCTCCGAGGCGCTCGACGAGGCGGTGTAGGCGCCGGCGGGGCTCAGTCGCCTGCGGGGAATGCGTGGAGCTCGCGCCGACGCTCGCGCCAGTCGGGCACGTACCGTGCAAGCTCGGCGTAGAATCGCGGCCCGTGCCCGCGCGCGCGCAGATGCGCGAGCTCGTGGAAGATGACGTAGTCGAGGCAGGCGCGCGGCGCGTGGAGCAGCGTGGCGTTGAGGCAGATGCGGCCCGACGGCGATAGGCTGCCCCACCGCGTGCGCATCACGCGCACGCGAAGCTGCGGTTTGGTCTCGCCGGGCCGCGCGAAGACCGGCCAGCAAGCATCGAGACGTTCGGCGAACAGGCGCCTCGCCGCGGCGAGCTCGGCGGGGCCGAGGGCCAGACGCGCGTGCGCCTCGGAGCGCGCGATCGCCTCCGCCCGCTTCCCGGCGACCCACGCCTCTCGCCCCTCGAGAAGCCCCTCGATCGCGGCCTCCGGAACGCGGCGCGGAGCCCGCACGGTCACTCGCCCGTCGCGCGCCACGACAAGCGCGAGCGTGCGTCGATCCGAACGCACCACCTCCACGGGGATGCGCTCGCCGTCGCACACGATGAAGCGATCGCGGGTCACGCGCCGAGGATAGCAGGTCGGTCCCCCGTTGGCGGCGTCCGGGGGCCGCCTTCGTCGCGCGACGCGTCGCGCACGGTCGCTCAGATGCCGCCCGATCAGAAATCTATTCACTTGTGTTCTAGTTTTCGCTATGCTCGGTCGGTAGACCACGACAGGAGGCCGGACGGTGTCCGTACGTCACGCGATACTCGGATTGCTCGCACAGCAGCCGCGCCATGGCTACGAGCTGCACGGCGCGTTCCAGGCCATCGTCGGCGGCAGCCTCTGGCCGCTTAACCCGGCGCAGATCTACACCACCCTCGGCCGCCTCGAGGAGGCTGGCATGGTCGTGAAGACCGCCATCCGCCGGATGGGCGGACCCGACCAGCACATCTTCGAACTCACCGGCACGGGCCGCGACGAACTGGACCGCTGGTACGCCGAGGGCGTGCACAGCACCCACCAGCGCGACGAGGTCTTCCTCAAGATCGCGCTTGCGCTCGCCGACGAGCGCGCAGATGCCGGGTCGATCGTCCGGGTGCAGCGCGCGACCCTCTACCGCGACCTGCACGAACTCACCACCCGCCGCAACGATGTCCAGGTGCTCGCCCAGGCGCTGCTGCTCGACAAGGCGATCATGCACATCGAGGCCGACCTGCGCTGGCTGGAGATGGTCGAGGCCCGGCTGCACGAGATGCGCCGACTGCCCGCCACCGACATCCCGCCACCGCGGCGCGGACGTCCTCCACGGACCGCCCCGGAGCGAGGCGGCGCACAAACACGTCAACCCGAAGAGAACCGAAAGGGAACCCCGACATGGCAATCGTAGAGACCAAGGGCCTTACGAAGGTGTACGGCACCGGCGAGACCGCCGTGACAGCGCTCGACGCCGTCGACCTCTCGCTCGACCCGGGCGAGTTCGTCGCAGTGATGGGACCGTCGGGTTGCGGCAAGTCGACCCTCCTCAACCTCGTCGGAGGGCTCGACACGCCCACCTCGGGCACCGTCACGATCGATGGCCGGGAGATATCGCAGCTGTCAGACGACGAGATCACCCGGCTCCGCCGCGAGCGGATCGGTTTCGTCTTCCAGTTCTTCAACCTCATCCCGGTCCTGAGCGCGGTCGAGAACGCGGCGCTCCCGCTCATCCTCGATCGCGGCGGCTCGGCACGGGCGGCGGCGAAAGCCGAAGAGTGGCTCGAGCGGGTCGGGCTCGAGGACCGTCGCGCCAATCGGCCGGACCAGCTCTCGGGCGGCCAGCAGCAGCGCGTGGCAGTGGCGCGCGCGCTCGTCACCGAGCCGGCTCTCGTGCTCGCCGACGAGCCCACAGGCAACCTCGACAGCAAGAGCAGCGAGGAGATCGCCACGCTGCTTCGACAGGTCTCGTCCGAGTGGGGCCGCGCCATCCTGATGGTGACTCACGACCCGCGGATCGCCGCCCACGCCGATCGCATCGTCTTCATGCGCGATGGGCGGATCGTGGACGACACGAAGATCGCCGGCGCCGAATCGGCGCGCGACGCAATGGAGAGGGTGGGGCTGCTGTGAGCATCTCGTTCACGCTCGCTCGCCGCTACATGGCGGGCCGCAAGCTCCGGACGGCGCTCACGACACTCGCTATCGTGCTCGGCGTGATGCTCATCTTCGGCTTCAACGGCACGCTGCCGGGCATGATGGAGTGGATGCGCAAGTCGATGCTGGCATCGGTGGGTGAAGTCGACCTGAACGTGCAGAGCGCGTCCTCCGCGCTGTTCGACCAGCGTGTCGCCGACAAGGTCGCCGCCGTGGACGGTGTGGCGGCCGCCACACCGGTCCTGCGCCGCAACGTGACGCTGCCCGAGAAGCCCGACTACCACACCACCGGGATCACGGTGATCGGCATCGACCCGGTGGTCTCGCCTGACGTCCGAAGCTACCCCGTGGCGGAGGGCAGGATGCTCGCCGCATCCGACGACGACACGAACGCACGCCCGGTGGCGGTCATCCCCGCCTCGACCGCCGAGAAGATGGGGCTCGCCGTCGGCGATGAGCTGGTGGTCCCGGCGGCCTCCGGCGCCATGACGTTCGAGGTCGTCGGCACGCTCGACTCGCCGGTCCCGCCCGCAACCGACGAAGTCTACGTGAGCCTCCCGCTCGCCCAGGACATGTTCGCCGCACCCGGGCGCGCTTCGGCGATCGAGGCGGCGTTCGAGGGCGGCGCCGACGAGGAGACGGTGCAGGAGGCGGTCGGCGACGCGGTCGGCGACGGCTACGTCATCGGCAGCGTGACGGCGGACTCCACGCTCGCCGCCGGCTTCGAGGTGGCGGGGACCATCTTCAACGTGCTCGGCCTCTTCGCGCTCGCCATGGGCGGGTTCATCATCCTGAACACGTTCCGCACCATCGTCGCTGAGCGGCGGCACGACATCGGCATGCTGCGGGCCATCGGCGCATCGCGTCGCCAGATCCTCGGCCTGTTCCTCACCGAGAGCCTGGTGCAGGGCGTGCTCGGCACCGGCCTCGGACTGCTGGCCGGCTGGGGCTTCGCCACGGTGACCGCCGCGGGCATGAGCGAGCTCGTCGGCGACCTGATGCGCATCGAGTCGTTCGAGACCTCGTTCAGCGTGAGCACCTGGGTGCTCGCGATCACGCTCGGCATGGGCGCTACGGTGCTCTCGGCGATACTGCCGGCGATCGCCGCCTCGCGCATCACGCCGCTCGATGCGATGCGGCCGCAGCTGGGAGACGTGTACGAGAAGGCCGCGACGAAGCGCGGTTGGGTGGGCCTGGCCCTCGTGGCGATCGCCGCGGGGATGCTGCTTTCCGGCAACGACGGGCTCATCGGCCTGGGCGGGCTGCTGTTGCTCGTCGGCATGTCGCTCGGCGCGTCTGCCGCCGTCAAGCCGATCACCGACTTCTTCTCACGGGGGATCGAGCTCGTGTACCGTCGCGAGGGAGCGCTCGCCCGCGCGAACCTGCAGCGCAACCCGGGCCGTGCGGGAGTGACGGTCTCGGCCGTCATGATCAGCCTCGCACTCGTCACCGGCATCATGACGATGACCGCCGCGGTGGTGGGCGGATACGCCGAGTATGCCGAGAAGGCCACCGGCACCGACTACCTCGTCATCCCCCAGGGCCTCATGCTGAGCGGCGGCATGGTCGGCGCCGGGCCCGAGATGGCCGAGGCCGTGCGGTCCACCGAGGGCGTGGGCGATGTCGCCACGCTGCGATACGCGCCAGCTGTGGTCGGCGACCTCACCGTGCAGGTGGTTGGCATCGATGCCGAGGAGTACGCGAAGGTGGCGAGCTTCCGCTACAGCGAGGGCAGCTCCGACGCCGACCTCGCGAAGCTCGCCGACCCCGACATGGTCCTCGCGAACGCGTCCTTCCGCGCGCAGACCAAGACCGCGAAGGGCGACACGGTCGAGGTCATGACGCCAGAGGGCGCCAGGACCTTCACCATCGCGGGCGGGGGCAACGACTACATCAACGCAAAGCTCCCCACGGTGTACGTGTCGCAAGAGGCACTCGCCGACCTCTGGGGAGTGACCGCCGATGTGATGGTGCTCGCCAACGCCACCGAGGGTGCCGACAAGGCCGCCGTGCTCCAGTCGCTGGGCGCGACGATCGACGGATTCCCGTCCTTCAAGCTCTACGATGCGCTGGCCTGGCAACAGGTGCAGAACGACCTGTTCGGCCAGCTGGAGATCGTGTACTACACGCTCGCGGTGGTGCTCGCGATCCCGTCGCTGCTCGCGCTTCTGAACACGCTGGCCATCGGCGTGCTCGCCCGCACGCGCGAGATCGGCATGCTCCGCGCCGTGGGGGCGACCCGGCGCCAGGTGAAGCGTCTCGTGGTCGCCGAGTCGTTCCTGCTCGCCGCGGTCGGAACCGCTGCCGGGCTGGTGGCCGGCGTGCCGCTCGGTTACGTGATCGTCAGGTCGATCGGCGCGGTCGGCCTCGAGTTCGACTTCGTCTGGCCCACGACCGGCCTCGTGGTGACCGTGATCGTCGGGTTGCTGTTCGCGGTGCTCGCCGCGATCATCCCGGCGAGACAGGCGGCCAGGCTCGACGTGATCAGGGCGCTTCGCTACGAGTAGCGCCACGCCGCGCGGCCGGCGTTCAGGTCACGCGTGACACCGCAGGCACCCGTCCCCGCTTCGGGGCGGGTGCCTGCTTCTTCGGGCCGGGCGCGCGCCTCGACACCCCGGCGCCTACCAATCGACGATGCGGCGCTCGCCCTCGAGCGCGCGGATACGCGTGACGTCCTGCACCACCTCGAGGCACCCGCGGTACGTGCCGTCGGCATCCCGCATCGCGAAGTAGCGGATGTGCAGGAACGCACCACGCATCTGGATCCAGAAATCGGCGGTATCCTTCTCGCCTGCCTTGAACGCGGCGAGGATCTCCTCCACCTTATGCACGCTCGCCGGCGGGTGGCAGTTGCGGACCTCGCGCCCGATCACCGCCGGCGACCGCGGGAAGATGCGCTCCCCCTCCGAGTAGAACCGCACCCGGTCGTTCTCATCCACGTAGCTCAAGTCGAAGGGAAGCACGCCGAGCATCAGATCGACCTGTTCTCTTGTGAGAGCGCCCGTGGTAAGGACGATCGGAGCGTCACCCGCCGGCAGCGCCGACGCGTCACCCGCCGCCGCGGCCGCCACCGCGCGCGCTCCCGCGACCGTCGCCTCCCCACGCTCGGGGCCGGAGATCCAGGCGTAGCCGATCTCCCCGTCTCCCGCCGCGATCCCCTCCCACTCGGCCTCCGTGAGCGCTTGCAGGGCGGCCGGAAAGAGGATCTTCTCTTCCTTGTACACCATGTCGTCCACGGCGGTGAGCGTTGCGGGCAGCGACTCCACGACGGCAGCCGCGTCCCCCGACTCCGCGGCCTCGCGGTCGCGGCCGATCATCGCCAGGATGTCGTCGTCGAGCGCCCACATCACCTTGGTCGGCCCTTCGATGCCGTGATGCTCGAGCAGCGGGAACAGCTGCATCTCCTTACGACGGTAGTGGACCGCGATCTCCGAGAGGCGCACGAGCCCATCGGCGATACGCGCGAGCGCGCCAGGCTCGGCGGCGAGTGCGGCCAGCTCCGCCCGCAGCTCACCGGCGACGGCCGAGGCGACCTCGTTCTCGCGCAGGTAGGCGTCGATCGGATGCGATGCGGCGACCGGCGCAGCCTCACCCGCGTCAAGCGACTCCTTGAAGACGGTGACGTGCACGTCGCACAGGCGCTGCACCTCGCTCACAGGCATGCCCTCCGCGATCAGCGCTTGCTCCATCATCGCCACCTCGGCCGCATCGATATCGCGCACGAGCTCGTCGAAGCGCGCCTTGACCGACTCGATGCTGGCGCCCGCGTGCAGCTCCCGGATGAGGCCCTTCAGGACCTGCTGGCGGCGGGCCCGCTCGTCGTCGTCGAGTCGCGGGGCCGCGCCCGCGGTCTCCTCGGCGGCGATCGATGCCATAGCCACCCGCTCGCGGACCGCGTCGATCAAGACGGCGACGTCGACGTCGCCCATCTTCGCGGCGGCTTCAAGCGTGGCCACGCGCCCCACCGTGTTGTACACCACCGGGTTGCCGAGCTTCTCGAATGCGGGAGCGTACGCGATCAGCCATGCTTTGATCGACGGGTACTCCTGCAGAAGGTCGTGGATCCTGGTGTCCGGTGTGATCTGCATGGCGGCGCTCCTTCGCTGACGGGTAGACATGGAAGTAGATATCCAATTCGGACGCGGGAGCCATCGTGCCACAGACGGAGCGCGGTCCTTCGGGCAGCGAGACAGTGCGCGCCCGCGTGCATATCGGCGGTCGCGTGCAGGGTGTCTACTTCCGCGCGAGCGCTTCGCGAGAAGCAAGCTCGCGGGGTCTGGCCGGTTGGGTCCGCAACACCGCGCAGGGCGTCGAGGCCGTGTTCGAGGGCCCGGCGGCGGCGGTCGAATCCGCCATCGCCTGGTGCCACGAGGGTCCGCCTCACGCGGTCGTGGAGAGCGTCGAGGTGCGGTGGGAGGCGCCGGGAGGGCTGCAGGGCTTCCGCATCCGGCACTGAGACGGGCTGCGTCCCGTCAGGCGTCCCGAGCCTGCTCGGGCACCGACACCGTGATCCGTGCGCCCGAACCGAGCTCGCTCTCGATCTCGACGCTGCCGCCGAGGTGCGGCAGGCGTTCCCGGATGCTGAACAGGCCGAAGCCCGTCTCGGCGCCGGACTCGAACCCGTGGCCGTTGTCAGCGACCGTGAGGACCACCGATCCGGCGACCACGTCGAGGCTCATCCACGCCTGTGTGGCGCCCGCGTGCTTCGCCACGTTCACAAGCAGCTCCCGCGCGGTACGGAAGAGGACCGACGCTGCCTCCTCCTCGAGCCGTGGCTCCTTCTCGGGCAGGGCCACCTCCACCTGCAGCCGGTAGGTCCGCTCGAGCTCCTCGGCAAGCCACCCCAGCGCAGGCCCAAGACCCAGCTCGCGAAGAACGGGCGGGTAGAGAGCCGTGGTCAGTGCGCGCGCCTGACTGATCGCTTCTTCGAGCATCTCGGATGCCGCTTCGATGGCGGCCGGATCAGCGGACCCGTCGTCCTTCACGGCTCCCGCCAGGTGCAGGCGCGAGACGGCGAGCGGTTGACTTACCCTATCGTGCAGCTCCTCGGCCAGCTGACGTCTCTGCCGGTCCTCGGCATCGGTCACCTCGGCCATGAGCGCGCTCAGGCGCTTCTGGTGCTCGCGCTCCTCCCGCTCCATCGCGAGCCTCTCGGTCACGTCACGGAAGATGGCGATGTACTCTCCCGGCCTGATCCCGAGCGGGCGCACCGCGATCTCGGCATCGAAACACGAGCCGTCCTGGCGCGCCATCGGCGTCTCAGCCGCGATGCCGCCCACGGGCAGGTCATCGTGTCGGAGCCTTTCGTTGAAGTCGCGCCAGTCGTCATCGCCGCTGAACAGGACCCGCGCGCTCTCGCCGACGAGCTCGCCCGGCTCCCAGCCGAGCAGCCGCTCGGCAGGCTCGTTGATCTGCACGACGAGCGGTGGTTCGCCGGAGAGCACCACGACGCCAGAATCGAGCATCGTCAGAAGGTGACCGAGGAAGTCGTGCTGTTCGCGAAGCGCGCGCTCCGCCTCGAGCTCGCGAGTGATGTCGCGTGCGATCACGAGCAGCGCCGGCTCGCCTGCGAAGGTGATGGTGGCCGCCGTGCGCTGCATCTCGATCCGGCGGCCGGCGAGCGTGAGGATCGGCGCACGCGTCGTCTTCGAGCGGGAAGTCGCGTCGCCCGGGGTGTGCCGAAGCAGCGCCGCAGCGGCGGTACGCGCCTCTTCGAGCGCCGCAGCCCCTTCGTCATCGCGGGGGAAGAGCGCCGAGATGCGCATACCCCGGAGCGCCTCGGGCGCGGGCGCGGACAGCATCTCTGCCGCCGCGTCGTTTGCGTACACGAAGCGCTCGCCCGCGTCGATCACGAAGATCGCGTACGGGGAGAGCTCCACGAGCGTTTGGTAGACCTCTTGCGACTGCCGCGCCGACTCCTCGGCGGTCTTCTGAGCCGTGATGTCGACGAGCACTCCGCGTAGCGGGCCGTCCATGCGCAGCACGGGGTCTACCGACACCACATCCCGCAGCCACCGTATGGTGCCATCCGCGTGGAACATGCGGTACTCGAATTCGTGATCGAGCCCGTCTTCCGTGGCCGCGATGCAGTACGAGACCGCGAAGTCGCGGTCCTCATCATGGAGATGCCCGGTCCAGAAGCCGGGTACCAGCCAGTCGGCGAGCGGATAGCCGAGCAGACGCTCCGCCCCTGCGCTCACCCAGGTGAACGCCCCCGTCGACCAGTCGAACTCCCAGACGACGCCGTCGAGCGCATTGACGATGGACTCGAGATGCTCGAGGCGTTTCTTGTCGCTCAGGCCCATGGCCGCTCCTAGCGCATCAGCGCGAGACTACCTTCCAGAGTAACAGGCTCGCGGGGAACGCGAGGCATCACGCCTGCGCGGCCGCAAGCACCCGCTCGGCGATGCGTTGGAGCGGGACGACCTCGTCGACCACCCCGAGGCGGACCGCCTCCCGCGCCATCCCGAAGACGACGCTCGTCGCTTCATCCTGCGCGATCGCCCGTGCGCCAGCCTCATGCATGGCCTGCAGCCCGGATGCGCCGTCGTGACCCATCCCCGTCATGAGCACGCCGACCGCGTTGGCGCCCGCATAGCGGGCCACCGACTTGAACAGCACGTCGATGGACGGCCGGTGTCCCGCCACCAGCGGACCCGAACGCACCTCGACGTGGTAGACCGCACCCTGCCGCCGCAGCACGAGGTGCCGGTTGCCGGGTGCGATGAGCGCCCGTCCCGCCGTGACCGTGTCGCCGTCCTTCGCTTCGCGCACGTCGATGGCGCACGTCTCGCGAAGCCGCCCGGCGAAGGCGGCGGTGAAGTGCTCCGGCATGTGCTGCGCGATCACGATGCCGGGGCCGTCGGCCGGCATGGCGGCGAGCACCTCGTGGAGCGCGTGCGTCCCACCGATAGAGGCGCCTATCGCCACGACCCGGTCCGTCGTGCGCGTCATCGCGAGGCGCCGCACGGGTGCAGCTGTGCGCGCCTCCACGCGCATGCCGCGCACCGCGATGACCCGCTCGGCCAGCTGCGCCGCCATGTCGCCGACGCTGTACGAGGGCCCCGGCTTTGCGAGCACGTCCACCGCGCCTGCGTCGAGCGCCTCGATGGCCAGCGCGCTGCCTTCCGCGGTGAGCGAGCTCACCACGATCACCGGGAGCGGGTGGTGGCGCATGAGCTTGCGTAGGAACGTGATGCCATCCATACGCGGCATCTCGAGATCGAGCGTGAGGACGTCCGGCTGCAGCTCCACCACCAGGTCGCGCGCCGCGTACGGATCGGTCGCGGTGCCGACGACATCGATGCCCTCCGCGGCGCCGAGCTCGCGCGCGAGGATCTGCCGGACGAGCGCCGAGTCATCGACGATGAGCAGGCGCGCCGGTCGGGCGACACCGGGTGTCGTCGGAGACATCACGAAAGCGCTCAGGCCCGGGCCGACGTGGGTCTCAGATCGAGGCGAACCGCGACGGGATGCTCGTCTATGAGGTACATGCGGGTGCGGGGCGCCTCGCAGAACGCCTGCCACTCGTCGGGGGCCATGCGCGCGGCCGTCGGGGGTCTCAGGTGCGTCGGCGTGTGTGGCTCGATGTCGGTGCACAGGTGCCCGGCCGTGATATTGAGCACCTCGGCGAGCGTGTCGGCCCCTCGCGTGGCCGCCTCGGCGTCGTCCGGCTCCAGACCGAGCAGTCCCGCCGCGATGTCGCGGCACAGCGCCCCCGGGGCCGCGACGCTCAAGGCCCCCGAGATCGCGCCGACGAAGTCGATCTCGGCGCACACCACATCTCCGTCCGGCGTCGGCGTCTCCCCGCTCCTCAGCGGTTCGGGGAACGAGTACGCGAACGTCTCCATCACGTGCCCGAAGATGCGGTCGAGCGATTCGTCCGTTGCAGGGTCGGTCTCCCAGGACCCGGTCACGCCGAGGATGACGTCGCGGATCTCCTCGGGGGTGAAAGGCTTGCGCACCCATGCCGACACGCCGCGGGACGACAGGTCGTCTATGCGCTGCGTGGCGCCCTCGGTGGAGACGATGATCACCGGCATCCGTGCCGTATCGGGGTCCTCGCGCATCGCCGAGAGCATCTCGGCGCCGTCCATGACCGGCATGTTGAGGTCGGCCAGCACGAGATCCACCCACTCGTCACGCATGACCGCGAGCGCCTCCTTGCCGTTGGCCGCCTCGTGGACCGTGCCCACGCTCAGGCCGGAGAGCACGATCGTGCGCTTGATCATCGAGCGGATGATGTCCGAGTCATCGACCAGGAGGATGTTCATCGCCGTTCCTATCTCGTCCTCGGCGGCCGCAGCTCGCGGACGCCTCCGCTTGACTTCACGAACGCGCGACCGTCCCCCACCTCGAGGGTGACCGTTCGCGATATCGACCCACCGGTCTCCTCGTCAGCGATGAGGATCCCGTTCTTCCAGAGCACCTTGCGCACGATGGCGTGGTTGCGCGCGCCGATACGGAACAGGTTGTCGGAATCGAGCTGGTTCGCCGCCCCGACGACCCACGCGGACAGGTTCGGCCGCGTCGCGCCCCGGTCGAACATCTCCTGCAGCATGCGGGCGGCACCGGTGTCGACGTACATCGCCGGCGTCATCGCGGCCTTCCCGGGATCGGCGGTCGAGACGGGCATCATCGCGTGCAGCAGCCCGCCGATGCCCGCCACGGGATCGTGCAGCACGAGACCGACACAGCTGCCCAGGGAGTACGTGATGAGCGTGTCGTCCGGATCGGACGACACCGCGTACTCCGAGATGCCGACGACGACGTCCACTTCATGCCTTGCGATAGATCGAAGGCCGAACGTACTTGAAGTCGGCGATCATGCCCGCAAGCGATTCCGCGTGTCCCACGACGAGGAACCCACCGGGCTTGAGCAGCCGGTTGCACTCCTCGAGGAGGCGGCGCCGCACCACGTCGTCGAAGTAGATCATCACGTTGCGACAGAAGATGGCGTCGAGCGGCCCCGTCATCGGGAACGGCGGCGTCGAGAGGTTCATGCGCCGGAAGACGACGGCGTCGCGCAGCGCGGGCTTCGCCTGCCACAGCGACTGCGCGGTGCCGCGTACCGGCGAGAACCAGCGGTCCCGAAGCGCGGCAGGCACCGGTTCCATCCTGCCGAGATCGTAGGCGGCGTCCTCGCAGACGGCCAGGGCCTCGGTGGAGATGTCGGTCGCCAGGATGCGCAGGTCCACATCCGGGAACGGCAGCGCCTCCTTCACCACCATCGCGAGCGAGTACGGCTCCTCGCCGGTCGAGCTCGCGGCGCTCCAGAATCTGAAGCGCCGCTGACCCGACTCGTACCACAGCCCCGCAGCTTCGGCGATGAAGTCGAAGTGGTGCGGCTCGCGGAAGAAGCTCGTCACGTTGGTCGAGATCGCGTCGAGCAGGCCCACGACTTCGCCACGATGTTCCTCGAGATACGCGAGGTACTCGTCGAAGCAGCCGATGCCGAGCACCCGCATGCGCTTGCTCACGCGCGCGCACACGAGCGCCTGCTTGCGCGGGCCGAGCGAGATGCCGCTCGTCTCGTACACGATCTCGACCAGGCGGTCGAACGTCTTCTTCCGTATGTCCATCATCGCAGGCACTGTCTCGTCGCTTCCACCGGCCTAGAAGTCGGCCAGGTCCTCATCGTCGAGCGGGATGACCTCTTCGGGGTCGACCGCCCGGGCGTTGCGCGCCACAGCCGCCGCATGCACGCGTGCACCGGCGCTCGCTGCGTGAACACGGTTGAGCGTGCCGGCCGAGGGGCTGGCGGCAACCCGCGCGGACCCCGTGCCGACCGCGGCGTTGGCGCCCCGGACCGTCTTGATGAGCAGCGTCACCATCTCGCCGAGCTCGCGAGCCTGGGCCGAGAGTTCCTCGCTCGCGGAGGCGGACTCCTCGGCGTTGGCAGCGTTGGCCTGCGTCACCCGGTCCATCTGCGCGACCGCGATGTTCACCTGGTCGATGCCCTGGGCCTGCTCCTGGCTCGCGGCAGCGATCTCGCCCACGAGCATCGTGACCCGGTCGACGGTGGAGACGATCTGCTCGAGCGTCTTCTGGACCTCGGCGGTCACGTTGACGCCCTGCTCGGCGCTTGCCTGCGAGCCTTCGATGAGCACCGCGGTGTTCTTGGCGGCCTCTGCCGAGCGCTGCGCGAGCGAGCGGACCTCTTCGGCCACGACGGCGAAGCCCTTGCCGGCGTCTCCGGCGCGAGCGGCCTCAACGGCCGCATTCAGGGCCAGGAGGTTGGTCTGGAAGGCGATCTCGTCGATCGTCTTGATGACGCGTGCGGTGGCGTCCGAGCTGTCCTTGATGCCCTTGATGGCGGCGGACATCTGGCTCATCGCGTCCACGCCGCGCTGCGCGGCGCCCTGCGCCTCGCGGCTGATGGCGTCCGCCTGACGGGAGTTGTCGGCGTTCTGACGCGTCATGCCCGACATCTCCTCGAGCGAAGAGGACGTCTCCTCGAGGTTGGCGGCCTGCTCGCTCGCGCCTTCGGCCAGCTGCTGGCTTGCGGAGGCCACCTGATTGCTCGCGCTCGAGACCTGCTCGGCGCCGGCGGTGAGGCCCGCGATGATGCGGTTGATCGGCAAGGTGATGGCCCGGGTGTTGAACCACGCGGCACCTGCGGCGACAAGAACGCCGGCCACGAGCAGGATGATGGACTGCGCAAGCGCGCGGGACGTGGTCGCCTTGAGCGCGACGGACGCGTTGTCCACCATCGTGTCCGTGCCGAGCTCGACTTCCTCCATCAGGCCGACCATGTGCTCGCCCGCTGCGTCGGCCGTCTCGTCCAGCTCCGCGAGCTGCTCCCCGATAGCGTCGCGCGCTTCCTCCGTGGTGGCGCTCGCCGCGAGCGTGACGGCTTCCGCGATCACGGGTTCGAGCTCGTCGTCATGCACCGCTGCCGCCTCGCGCGCCTGCGGGAGCACATCGGCGGCCACCTCATCGCCCCTGGCATCCTCTTCGAGCGACGCGACGGCCGCATCGATCAGCTCGTCGAACACCTTGTTCGAATCCTCGAGATCGCTCGCGAGCGCCTCGATCTCGGCCGCGTCCGACGACTGGATGACCTCCATCAGCAGCAGCCGCTGCTTCTCCACCTCGAACTTCGCCTCCATGATGTTGTCGGCGATGTCGACATCCTCGGTGATCTCGGCCGCGAGGCCGCTCATCGTGCGCATGTCGAGCATCGCGGCGCCGCCGACGATGACGAGCAGCAGCGCAACGATGCCGAACCCGCCTGCCAGTTTGAGCCCAAGACTCCAGTTCTTGATCATCACGAACCCCCTTCAGTACGCGCTCGTTCGGCGGCCGCTGCGGCGCGCTCGACGATCTCCAGTTGCTGACCGGACAGTACGAGGTCCACATCGAGCAGCAGCACGACACGGTCCTCCAGCCGTCCGATGGCTTTCACGAATGACGTATCGACGCCGACGCCGAACTCGGGTGTCTCCTCGATCGCGGACGACGGCAGGTCGGCGACCTCCGAGACCTCGTCGACGAGCGCGCCCATGACGGTAGTGCGGCCGTCAGACCGCGTCGTGCGGACGATGACGATGCACGTCCGGTCGTTGAGCTCGACCGGGGGCATCCCGAAGGCCTGCCGCAGGTCGACCACGGGGATGACCTTGCCTCTCAGATTCACCACACCCGCCACGAAATCGGGCAGTCGCGGCACGCGCGTGATCGGGAGCAGCCCGACGATCTCCTGCACGCGCAGGATCTCGATGCCGTAGTGCTCATCGGCGAGCGCGAAGGTCAGGTACTTGCCTGCCAGGGCTCCCGTCTCCGTCTCCGTTTGGATCACGCTCACTCACCTCCTCCATCGTTGGCGGATCTCACGATCCCGGCCGCGTCGAGGATCAGCCCCACGCGTCCGTCCGGCATGACGGCACCGCCGGCGATCCCGGGCATGTCCGGAAGCCCGTCGCCGAGCGGTTTGATGACGGTCTGCTGCTGGCCGAGCAGCTCGCATGCGAGCAGCCCGGCGCGCACGCCGCCATCGCTGACGATCACCACAACGGCCGAGGACGGGTCCTCTTCGGCGTCGGGGATGCTGAAGAGCCGGTGCAGGCGCACCAGCGGGAGCAGCGGCTCGCCCTCGGCGGCGACCATCTCGCCGCGACCCGCGATCGTGGTGATCTGCGCGGCGGTCGGCCGGATGGAGCGCTCGATGGCGAGCAGCGGGACGATGAACCGGTCGACGCCGACGCGCAGCACCATGCCGTCGATGATCGCAAGGGTCACGGGCAGCCGGATGCTGAACGTGGTGCCCCGGCCCGGAGCGCTGGCCACCTCGAGGCGGCCACGCAGTTCCTCGACGGTGCGGCGCACCACGTCCATGCCCACGCCGCGGCCGGAGACGTCGGTGACCACCTCGGCGGTGGAGAAGCCCGGCATGCACAGCACGTCGAGCAGCGACCTGCCGTCGAGGGCGTCGTCGGGGGAGATGGCGCCGGCGGTCACCGCGCGCTCGCGGATGCGCTCGGCGTCGAGACCGCGCCCGTCGTCGGCGACTTCGATGTGGATGGATCCCGCCGAGTGGAACGCGCGAAGCTCGATGCGGGCGACCTCGGGCTTGCCCGCCGCGCGCCGCTCCTCGGCGGTCTCGACGCCGTGGTCGATGGCGTTTCGCAGCGCGTGGACGAGCGGGTCCTCGATGCGGTCGACCACGGTCTTGTCGAGCTCGGTGTCCTCGCCGGTCGTGACCAGCTCGATGCGCTTGCCTGACTTGTCCGACACGTCGTGCACCAGCCGCGCCATGCGCCGGAACACCGCCCGCAACGGCACCATCCGAAGCGACGTGGCCATCTGCTGCAGCTCGCGCGTGATCTTGTCGAGCTGGTCGAGGCGCGTCCCGAGTTCGGCCACGCTCGCACCGCCGCGAACCGACGCCGAGACCATCGACTCACCGATGACGAGCTCCCCGATCGCGTCGAGAAGCGCGTCCAGCCGCTCCTCTCCAACGCGCACCGTGCCCCCGGTTGCCGAGCGGACGGGCGCCCCGGAAGCGCTCCCGCCGCCGGGGACCGTGCCGGTCGCCGGGGCGTCGTCGGGCCGCGTATGACCCACGCCGCTCGTCTCGGCGACGAGGATACGCATGGTGTCCACCGAGATGAGCAGGCCGCGCACCGCCTGCTCGGTGAGACCGTTCCCCTCTGCCCGGACGGCGGCGAGTATCCCCTCGGCCTCGTGGGCAACGTGCGAGATTGCGTCGAGCGCGAGGAAGCCGGCCATGCCCTTGATCGTATGGAACGCGCGGAAGACCGCGTCGATGGACTCTCGGTCGGTCGGATCGGCGTCGAGCCTGAGGAGTCGCTCGTCCGCATCGTCGAGATGCTCCGCCGCACGCACGCCGAAGTCACGGAGCAGCTCCTCGTCGCCGGCGAGCGGCATGGCCCCGGCTTCGGTCGCCGCGGTCGCGGCATCGGCCGCGGATGCACCCTGTTCGGCCGGGGCCGCCGGAGGGGGCTTCGTGGCGCGGGGCCGGCCCTTGCCGGAAGCCGCCCGGTCGATCTCGCCCTTGATCGCGATCAGCGCCGCCTCGAGCGGCGCCAGCGCGGACAGGTCTCCGTCGGCGAGGGCGGCGGCTGCGGCACGTGCGCGTTCGGCAGGATGATCGGATGGAAGGGTATCGCCGAACGCACACGCGACCGCGCCCACGCGCTCGATGAGCTCGGCCACGCTCGAGACGTCGCCGGTATCGAGAAGGATCAGCGCCTCGGCCGCAGCATCGAGCAACACGCCGGGCTGCGAGGCATTCGTCTTGGCTGTGCGGTCGGACATCCGGGTCCAATCGTGTGCGGTGCCGGCACGCCGGCAGTGAGTCTCCCCGCTACGATGGTCGGCGCCCGGCCGGGCGCGGTGCATCGGAAAACGCCCCGACCCCGTCAGGGAATCCCCGAGAGGTGGTAAGGAAAGGCGCGCCCGGGACTCAGGCGGCCGGGAGCGGCACCCTCAGCGTGAGGCGCGAGTCCGGGCCCGACGGCTCCAGGCACAGACGACCGCCGACCGCACCGATGCGCTCCTGCACCGAGAAGTAGTCCGTGAGCCCTCGTGCGTCCCAGTGGAATCCCACCGCGAGAGCGCCGTCTTCGCGCCGGAACTCGAGCGCGAGCGCCCGGACGGTCCGGTCGGCCACAGCGGATTCGATGATCTCGGCGATCACCTGGAACGCCACCCGCTGAACGTCCGCCGCAAGCGGGAACGCGGACTCCGCTCCCGTGATCTCCACCCGTGCTCCGGTCCGGCGTCTCACCCGCGCCGAAAGCGCTTCGAGGGCGGCCCCCAGACCGTAGTGCTCGAGACCGGGAGGCGCGATCTCACCGGCCAGTTCGCGACACTCGGCGAGGGAGGACTCCAGGATCGTGCCCGCCCGGTCGAGCGCCTCGCGTCCTTCGCCATCGGTCGCCTCGACGCTCCCGAGGTAGACGCGGGCCGCCGCAAGCTGCTGGCTCACCCCTTCGTGGAGCCTGCTCGCGAGGTCCCTACGCTCGTCGCCGTCAGCGTACGCCAGACGTGCGGTCAGCTCGCGGAGGCGCTGCTGGTACGATTCCAGCTGCTCGATGCGCCGCGCGCGCTCCCGCGAGAGAGCACTTCCCGCAAGCGCAAGCAGCAACATCACCAGAGTCATCAGTCCGCGCATCCACAACTCGTGCGGCGCCGGATGGAAGACCTGGCCCCAGAAGTCCGCGTCGAACAACACCACATGCACGAAGGATTCGGTCATCCAGAAGATCACGATCAGCGGAGCGACCACCGCCAACGGGGCAAGCGGGTGCAGCGCGGCAGCACGCGCGCGCTGGAGGCACGCACGCCAGCCGACGGAGGGCGCTGCTGCGCAGGAAGGATCAGTCTTCAAGGGACGCGAGGCCTTCACGAACGGCGAACTTGATGAGGCCCGCGATGTTGAAGATGCCGAGCTTGTCCATCATCTGTCGCCGGTGCGTCTCGACGGTCTTGACGCTCAGGTGGAGTTTGGCCGCGATCTCCTTGGTGGAGAGCCCCTCCGCGATCAGCTGGAGCACCTCGCGCTCCCGGGCGGACAGCCCCCGGGCGGCCGCGGGCGCAACACTCCCCTCCGAGCCCGAGAGTCGTCGCAGGTAGTCTTCCACCACCACGCCGGTGATGCCTGCCGACAGATACGTTCTCCCGGCCGCTACAGCACGGATGGCTACGGTGAGCTCGTCGAAAGCGCTGTCCTTGAGCAGGTACGCGGCTGCTCCGGCCGCGAGCATCTCGGAGACGTAACGCCTGTCGGAGTGCATGGAGAGAGCGACGACGCGCACGTTCGGCAGGTCGCGAGTCATGATCTTGGTGGCATCGATGCCGTTGAGCTCCCGCATGCCGATGTCCATCACAACGACGTCGGGCGACAGCTCGCGCGCCTTGTCGAGGGCTTCCCGGCCGGTCTCCGCCTCGCCCACGACTTCGATGTCCATCTGGCGGACGAGCATGCTCTTCAGCCCGTCGCGCATGATCTTGTGATCGTCGGCCAGCACTACCCTGATGCTCATCTTCGCACGGCGTCCGCACCGTCCTCCACGACACAGCATAGCGCGTGCGCTCAGAAACACACTCGGGCGGTTCGGCAGTCCGCTCGCGCATACCTGCCTCCGAATGTCGGAAAACCCTCACCCCCGAATCAGGGAAACCCCGATGCGCAGACGGCATGCTTCGAGCGAAGAATAGGACAGCCGATCATCGACCGGCGTGCGATGACGATGTACGGAGGGCTGCAATGCGCAACGGTAAAGCGAAGATCCTTCTCGTTGACGACGAGCCCTTCATCCTCGCCGCAACCGCTCGCGTGCTCCGCGACGCGGGCCACGAGGTGCACACGTGCGAGCAGTGGGCCGGCGTGGCCACGACCGTACGCAACGAGGAGCCCGACGTCGTGCTACTCGACTACAACATGCCCGCTCTCAAGGGCGATGACCTGTGCGCGATCCTGAAGCGCAACGTCATCAACCAGAACATGAAGATCGTCATCTACTCGTCCGAACCGGAGCCGTTCCTCGCCGAGATCACGCGCAGCTGCGGCGCCGACGGCTACATCATGAAAGACCAGCCCGGACACATGCTGCTCCAGAACCTGCGCCCGTACGTGCAGGTGGCGGTCGCCTGACGACGTGACCTGGCGCCGGCGCGTACGCTGCCGGCACCGCTGACGAGAGTCGCCCTACGGCGTGAGGTCGTAGTCCTCGGCGATGATCCCCATCACGTGCTCGGTGAGGAAGGTCGCCCCCGCCACGGTGAGGTGGATGCCGTCGTCCCGACGCATCAGCTGAGACGCGCCGCTGCTGTCCGGCAGATAGGCCGTATACTGCCCGCTCGCGGTGGAGAAGAGCGCCCAGGTGTCGATGTACTCGACGAGGTCCCGCTTGTCGGCCTCTGCCTTGTACACCGCGTCGAGGGTCTTCATCTTGGCCGAGTACGTCTCCGAGCGTGCGATCGGCAGGCCTATCCAGTACACGCGCCGGCCCTCCACCGCCATGATGTCCATCGCCTGCCCGACGCGCGTCGAATACAGCTCGGTCCACTCGGGCGATCCGAAGGCCATGAACACGCCGTTCACCTTGAGGTCCTGGCCGTCGTTGGCACCGATCATCATCACCACCACGTCGGGGTTCTGCTCGGCCATCGTCTGGGTGAGGTAGCCCGGCCAGTCGAAGAAGTCCGGCCGCGCGAGCCCCGACGAATAGCGGAAGTCGTGCACCGCCTGCGCGAGCCCGGTCGCGATGAGATCGTTCTTGAGGTACTTGCCGAACGCCTCGGTCATGGAGTCGCCATGAATCATGACGGTCAGCGGGTACTCCGCAGTCGGCTTCGGGTTGCGGACCGTGGGCCCGGCGGGCACGACCGGAGGCGCCGCCGGGGTCTCGCCGGGAACCGTGTCCCCCGCGGTGCCTGTGGTCTCGCCCGAGGGCGTTCCGGTCGTCTCGGCCGACCCGGGCTGGCGGCCGCCGAGCGACTGCTGCGGCTCGAGCCTGGCGGTCGCGATCTCGCGGATCGCCACGCGGATGCGGTCGATACCGAGCAGATGGTTCAGCCACTCGGCCGGAGCGGCCACCACCATCGCGACGGTACGCGCGGGGCCGAACTCCATCGCCCTGGCAGTGGCCCCGAGGCGGTCACCGGTGAGCACCGCGCCCACGATCAGCGCCACCAGAACGATCCTCAGCACGATGCCGAGCGACTGCTCGCCGGGTGTCTTGTGCGATCGGCGCGCCGACCGCGGCCCGGGAGAAGGGACCGGCTCGCGCGAGTATGGCATTCTCTCTGGCATGCTCAGAACCCCGCGTAGATGAAGGCAGTCGGGCCTTCGGGACCGAGTGCGGACACCACGAACAGTACCACCGCAAGCGCGAGTCCTTGCCATGCGGGCCGGATCGTCCAGAACGCTTCGCGCCCAAGCGCACGCGCAGCCTTGGGGATGAATTGGACCGCGACCACGCCGAGAACGAACACCCAGACCGCTACCGGCAGCCGGGCAGGGGTGTCCCACGCCGTGAAGATCCGTCCGATCACCGCAAACGCCGTCCCTACCGAATCGGCCCGGAAGAAGATCCATCCCAGGCAGACGAACTGCAGCGTCACGAACCACGCGACCGGCCCCGGCAACAGCGGGCGGTCCTTCGAGCCGAAGCGCACGCGCAGCCACCGCTCCGTGGCCAGGCCGACCCCGTGCAGAAGGCCCCATATCGCGAACGTGAGACCGGCGCCGTGCCACAACCCTGCGACGACCATCGCGGCCACCTGGTTCACGTACGTGCGGGCCTCGCCCTTCCGACTGCCGCCCAACGGGATGTAGATGTAGTCGCGGATGAAGCTCGACAGCGTGATATGCCACTTCCGCCAGAACGACTGGATGGAGAGCGCCGCGTACGGCGCGTCGAAGTTCTGGGGCAGCGAGATGCCGAGCAGCAGCGCGATACCGATCGCCATGTCGGTGTAACCCGAGAAGTCGCAGTAGATCTGGGCCGCGTAGGCGTAGACGCCGGCGAGCACGTCCACCGACCCGAACAGCGTCGGCATCGCGAAGACCTCATCGACCGCCACCCGCGCGAGGTAGTCGGCTATGAGCATCTTCTTCACGAGGCCGCCGGCGATCAGCAGGAACCCCTGCGTCGCGAGGATGCGCGACGGGGAGCGCTGCTTGAGCCACTGCGGCACGACCTCCCGGAGCCGGACGACCGGACCGGCGGCGACGTACGGGAAGAAGACCATGAACAGCGCGTGGTCGATCAGCGAGGGCGCCGGGGCGTCGCCGCGGTAGACATCCACCATCGCCGATATGCCGCGGAAGGTGAGATACGAGATGCCCACCGGGATAGCGACCTGCACCGCGGTCCAGCCGGTCTCGACGCCGAGCGTCTTCATGAGCGAGGTCGCGGAGTTCACGAAGAAGCCGAGCTGCTTGAAGTAGACGAGCACGCCCACATGCAGAACGACGCCGAGCGTGACGACCGCGCTCGCCCCGCGCGAGCGCGGTCCGAGCGTCTCGATCGCGACGATGCACAGCCAGCCGACGAGGGTGATGGCGGCGAAGAGCCACAGGAAGTCCCAGTCGAACAGGCCGCAGAAGAGGTAGCTGGCCGCGAGCATGAAGAGGCGCCAGGAGGACCTGCCGGAGAAGAGCAGCCACCCGCCGACGAACACGGCGAGGAAGAACACCGCAAACGAAGCAGTCGGGAACAGCATCGGCGATGGGAACCCCGGGTCAGACGGCAGACGGACGACCGCGCATATTCTCCCACACGCCAGGGCAGACTGTCAGCGGCGGATGTGCCCGCGAACGGACGCAGGACGGCCCGGATCGCCCCGAGGGCGTCACTCCACAGGCGGCGGCACCGGCTGCGGCGTCGGCTCCGCCACAGGCTCCGGCGCGGGTTCCGGCTGCGGGGCGGGCTGCGGGGCGGGTTCCGGCTGCGGGGCGGGCTGCGGGGCGGGCTGTGGCGCGGGTTGCGGCTGCGGCACGGGCTGCGGGGCGGGCTGTGGCTGCGGCTCCTTCACGCCGGTGCCTCGGATGCCCTGCCCGAGCGGTATCACGGCCGCGATCGCCAGCGCCGCCAGCCCGACGCCGACCGCCTCCGGCTCTCCGAACAGGATCATGATCGCGGCGAAGACAGACGCGAGCGCCGCAAGCAGCGCGGCGACCGGCCGCATCCGGCCAAGCCCGAGCCCGATCACCAGACCGACGCCGGCGCCGATGCCCGACAGCACGTAGTCCGCGGAAGCGCGACCCACGTACGTGGCGCCGCCGACGAGCAGAACGCCGATGAGGCCCACGACGAGATCGTGGCGGGCGGCCTTGCGGCGCGATCTCCTGAACAGCGAGATCAGCGCCGACAGCAGCACGAGCATGACGATGCCGAACCGCACCCAGTACAAGATGACTGCAGCGTTGTCCACGGCTGACCTCCTTACAGGAGAGAGAAGATGACCAGGAGCAGGATCAGACTGGCGATGATCATGCCGAGTTCGACGAGATCGACCGGCTGGGATTCTTCGGTGGCTCCCACTTCCGACTCGCCCGCGCCGTCATCGGTCCGGACCCAGTCGGCTTCGTCGTAGGGCTCTGGACGCCTGACGGTCTCGGCCGCAGGCTCCCCGAAGCTCAAGAACCCCTCGATCGCGCCGATCACCTGCTCGCCCGTGCTCGCCGACGCGCCCGTCCGCTTGGCCGAAGCGGTTCCCTTGCCGCTCTTGCCCTCGAAGCTTCCGGAGCCGCTGCCGTAGAGCACCCAGTCGCCGCCATCACGCTGGCGCAGCCTGATCACGCCGTCACCCGAGAGCTTGACCGCATCGATCGAGATGCTCACCGGGATATCGAACCCGCCGGGCACGACCTTGGCCTCCGACGTCACGCTGATCGGTATGGGCACCTTGGGCGTGACGACGGTGACTTCGACGTCATCACCACCTGCCTCGCTGACGTAGACGGTGACCGCGAACGGCTTGCCCTTGCCACCGACCGCGGAGCCGCTGTACCGGCCCGCCGGTCCGGCTCCGTCGGCGTCCTCGCCGAAGGCGGTCGCTGCCGGCAACAACAGCACGCCCCCGAGCACGACGAGAACCGCGAACGTACGAAAGGTACGCATCATCGCCTCCCCCTGTCGCACGCATATCCCTCCGGCGCCTAGTTACCCGACTTGGGTCCATGACAAGCACGCGACCAGACGCAGGGAACATCGCCCCGCGCCCAGAATCCGAGTGCGTGCCGCGCCCGCGGCCGAGAGCGCGCCCGCGCGAGCGCGCGTATGGGTACAAAGCGAACAACGCGGTCCGCGCGTGATCCTCGCTCACTGCAACGGAGGTGGCTCGAATTGGAGCAGCTACGGCGTGCTCTTCCGCACCGCGCGGCCCTGCTACGTGTCTTCCTGGTCGCGTGCGGCGCGGCGATCGTGTGGACGTCCTCCTTCGGCGCGGCCCTCGCGGCGCCTCCGTTGTCCCTCGACCCGGGCCTCGTGACCGATGACGCCGGCGTGCTCGGCAGCGACACCGAGGCGATGGACGAGGCGCTCGAACGCCTGGAGGGCGAGCACGGCGTGCAGCTCTTCGTCGTGTTCGTGCGGTCGTTCGACGGGATGGACTCCAACGACTGGGCCGACGAGGCCGCCTCCATCAATGGCCTCGGCGTGAAGGACGTGCTGATCGCCGTCGCCGTGGGAGACGGGCAGTACGCGTGGTCGGTCGACGGTGACTTCCCGCTCACCGACAGCCAGCTTGCGGCGATCGCGAGCGATGATATCGAACCGAAGCTCCGCGATGAGGAGTGGGCCGGTGCGGTGACCGCCGCGGCAGACGGCTTCCGCACGGCGCTCGACGAGGCGGCCGATGAGGGTGCCGGTGCCTCCACGTCGGACGGCTCGGGCGGCTCCTCGCCCTGGAGCTGCCTGATCCCCGGCGGGCTTCTCGCCGCGGGCGGCGGCGTGGCCGCCTTCTTCGCTTCGCGCCGCAAGAAGCGCGGCGGCGGCGCGGGTCCGGCCGGCGAGCCGAGCACCAAGGAGCTCGAGACCACCGCCGGGAAGCTCCTCGTGGAAATCGACGACGCGCTGCGCACGTCGGAGCAGGAGCTCGGCTTCGCCGAGGCCGAGTTCGGCGCGGCGGCCATCGGCGAGTTCCGCTCGGCGTTGGAGGAGTCCCGGCGCGACGCCGCCGGGGCCTTCCGGCTGCAGCATAAGCTCTACGACTCCGAGCCGAAGTCCGATGCCGATCGTCGGAACCTGCTCAAGAAGATCATCGAACTCGCAGGCGCCGCGGACGCGCGGCTCGACGAGAAGGCCGAGAACTTCTCCCGGTTGCGCAACCTCGCCGGCCGCGCGGATGAGGTGCTCGCGGCGGTAACCACGCGCCTTGACCGGATCGAAGCCGAGGTCCCCAAGACCCGCGATGCGCTCGCTGCGCTCAAGAAGGCGTACCTCGCCGACGCGCTCGGCGAGGTCGCCGATGACGACGAGGAGGCGGCCGCACTCGTGGCGGCCGCGCGCGAGGCCGTCGCGAAGGGCACCGACGCGATCGCGAAGGGCGACCGCAACGCCGCGGCGCTCTCGGCCCGCGCCGCCGAGGAGGGCGCCGCCACCGCGGAGCAGCTGCTCACAGCGGTCGCGACGACCGGCGACCAGCTCAAGGCGGCACAGACGGCGCTAGCCGATGAGGCCGCGAAGCTCGAGGCCGCCGCCTCGCAGGTCGGTGGCGGAGCGCACGCCGACCTCGTCGCGAGCGCCCGCGAGGCGGTCGCCGCGGCCCGCGCCGCGCTCGCGTCGCCGCCGCTCGATCCGCCCGCGCACCTCGCGAAGATCCGAGAGGTCGCCGGCAAGGTGGATGTTGTGCTCGCAGAGGCCCGCGACGAGGCCGAGCGCGCCGCAGCCGCCCGTTCCTCGGCGAATGCGACGATGTCGACGGCGCGCGACCGCATCGTCACGGCGGAGTCGTTCATCTCGACACGCGCTCGCGCCGTGGACGCCCAGGCGCGCTCGAGCCTGGTTGAATCTAGGTCGCGACTGGCTCAGGCGGTGCAGCTGATCGCTGCGGATCCGGCCGCCGCGCTCGCAGCGGCGCAGGCCGCTCAGCAGTACGCGGAGTCCGCGCTCCGCTACGCGCGGGGCGACGTCGCGGCGTCGGGCGGGACCGTAGCCCCCGCGGCGGGCAGGGCCGAGTCCTCGCACCGTCCACCAGCGGCGTGGATGAGCGGCGGCGCGTCCGCCGGATCGAGCTTCGGAGGTTCCTCGTCCCGCCGGACCGGTGGCGGGTCGTCGGGTTCCAGCCGCTCGACGAGCAGTTCGTCGGGCTCGAGAAGAACGAGCAGCAATCGCTCCTCGAGCGGACGACGAGGCGGGAAGGGCCGATTCTAGGAGATCACGGGGCACCAGCCCCGCGACACGAAACGGAGGGGACACGATGGCATCGCAGCAATCCATTCTCGGCAGGATCGCGCAACTTGCGCGGGCCAACATCCACAACCTGATCGACGCTGCGGAGGACCCGCAGATCATGCTCGACCAGATGATCCGGGACTACACCGAGAGCATCCGGGAAGCCGAAGCTGCGGTGGCGCAGACCCTCGGCGGACTCCGCCTCATGGAAGAGGACATGCGTGAGGACGAGCGCGCGGCGGCCGAGTGGGGCAGCAAGGCCAAGGCGGCGAGCGCGAAGGCCGACGAGATGCGCGCGAGCGGGCAGACCGTCGAGGCGGAGAAGTTCGACAATCTCGCGCGCCTTGCGATCAAGAAGCAGATCGACTTCGAAAACGAGAAGGCGTCGCTCAAGCCGACGGTCGATTCTCAGACGGTGGTCGTCGACAAGCTTCGCGCCGGTCTCGACGGCATGAAGGGCAAGCTTGACGAGCTGAAGTCGAAGCGCGACGAGCTGGTCGCCCGTGCGCGCGTAGCCGACGCGCAGAATCAGGTGCAGGACGCGATCAAGGCCGTCGACCTCACGGATCCCACGAGCGAGATCGGCCGTTTCGAGGACAAGATCCGTCGCGAGGAGGCCCGCGCACGCGGTGCGGCCGAGCTTGCGGCGTCCTCGCTGGATGCGCAGTTCGAGGACCTGGAGTCGGCGGAGACCGACGTCGAGGTGGAAGCGCGGCTGGCGAGCCTCAAGAGCACCGACGCCTAGCCTACCGCTAGGAAAGGACCCGCCGGGAGCCCAGCGCCCCCGGCGGGTCTTTCGCTGTGTCGGAAGCGCGGTCCGGCGGCCGATCTCCCGAACGATGCCTCACTCGTACGCGATGGCGTCGCGCACGCTCACTTGCGACGCGCGGAAGGCCGGAGCGATGCTCGCCATCCCCGAGATCGCCAGCATCATCCCGAGCCACGCCGCCACGCCGACCCACGAGAATCCATAGCTCAAAGGGAGCCCGATGGCCTCCGCGAGGATGCGGACCAGACCGAGGCTCAACGGATACGAAAGCACCGACCCGGCCGCCCACGCGATCGCTCCGACGACGATGCCCTCTGTCACGAAGATCTGGTAGATGGAGCGATGCTGGGCGCCGGTCGCGCGCATGACGCCGATCTCGCGCGTGCTCTCGAGCACGTTGATGGTCATGGTGCCGGTGAGGCCGATCACGCCGACGGCCGAGAGCAGAACCGCCATGATGACCAGGAACGCCACCAGGATCCCGAGCTGCTCGCGCAGCTGATCGGACAGACCGCTGCGCGTTCGCGCGTTGGTGACCTGGTAACCACCCTCCACGAGCCTGTCCTCGACCGCCTCCAGAAGGGCCTGCTCGGCGTCGGGGTCGGGGTCCGTGCCCCGCACGACAAGCCGGGTGATGCCCGGATTGCCAAGCAGCGAGCCGAGCTGCCCGGCGTCGCAGAAGACGGCGGGGCCGCCGAGCTGGCCCTTCACCACACCGACGACCTTCCAGGTATCTCTGACACCCTGAACGTCGAATGTGACGACACTGCCGACCCGGAGTGACGGCTCCTCGTTCTGCGCGTCGGTGTTCACGACGACCGCATCGGTGTCGCCCGGCTCGAGCCAACGCCCTTCCACCACGATCGGCCCGACGAACTCGCTTGCCGGATCCATCCCGACCATGCTGAACGACTCGTTCTCGCTGCCGTCCGACCGGATGACGGTCGCGCCCACCCCCAGCCAGGTCTCGGTCTCGGCCACCCCGGCCACGTCCGCAACCTCGGCCTCGACCGCCCCGGCATCGAGCGGAAGCGCGAACGAGATCTGCACGTTGTACTGCCACCACGATTCGAGATCGTCGACCGTGCGCTCGATCGACGTCTGGACGCTCCAGACCGATATCACCACCGCCGAGGCGAGCGTGAGCGTGGAAAGCGTGAGGGCGAGACGCCCCTTGCGCCGGAACGTGTTGCGCAGTGACAGCGCGACAGGCCGCGGAAGACCGCGAATCGCGCCCAGCACCCTGTCCGCAAGCCGGTTGCCGAACTTCCCTTCGCTCATGCCGCTTGCGTTCAGCGCTCGCACCACGCTCATGCGCACGCCCCGCCGGATCGGGCCGGCCGCGGCAAGGAGCGGTACGAGCAGCCCGACCGTGATCTCGACGATCACCACCCACCACGGCAGCCAGTAGCTGCTCACCCGGAAGTTGAGTATCTCGGCGGCATAGTCGGTGAACCAGCGAGCGCCCGCGGCGGCTGCCGGCAGGCCCACCGCGACTGCGGCCGCACCGTACACCGCAACCGTGAACACGTAGAGCCAGTCAAGCTGCAGCGCGCTCGCTCCAACGGCCTTCATGATCCCGACCTGGCGAACCTGCTGCGCCATGATCGCCGAGATGGTGTTGACCACCAGGAATGCCGAGAGACCCAGCGCGAGCACGCCGAGGGCCAGCAGGAGAAGCGAGACCGCCTTGAAGATGTCGCCGAGGAAGTGACTGCCCGGCTCCGGAACGTTCGTGTAGCGAACGAGCAGCCCCTCCGACTCGAAAAGATCCTCCCGCAGCGCGCTCGCCTTGCGCGATGCGTCGCCCCAGGAGATGTCCTCGTCCGCAAAGACCAGCGAGAGCCTGTTGTACACCGGCTCCTCGCCGAGATCCCCGAGCGTGTCGAAGGAGACGTAGCCCGTCTCGTAGCCCACGAACTGGGCTGGCACCGCGTTGATGTCATGCGCGAAACCCGCCACGCGGAGCTCGACGGTCTCGCCATCGGCCCGCTCGACTCGAAGCACGTCGCCGACGGCGTAGTCGCCGACCTGCTTCGCCGCCGCCTCCAGCACGACCTCACCACGCCCGGGCGGCCACTGGGCGTTCCCGACGGGGACTACCTTGTCCACCCTGATGTCGTCGTAGTCCCTGAACGCCTCGAGCGAGAGCGTGCGATCCTCGGCGCTCCCGTTCCATCGGTAGCGCACGGTCGCGCTTCGGCGCGCCTGCGCCGCCGCCACCCCGGGCGATGCCTCCGCCCGGCGGACGAGGTCCTCGTCGAAGTCCTCCGAGAAGTACGTGACGTTCGCGGCGAAGGACGATCGGTAGTCGACATCGAACTCGCGCACCAGGACCTCTCGCGTGCCCAGCACGACGCCGACCGCGAAGATGCCGATGGCGATCGAGAGCACCACCAGCATCGTGCGGAACCGGTGCGAGAAGAGGTCGCGGAAGACCTTGCGCCAGCGCGGTCTCATGCCATCAGCCCGTATGCCGTTCGCGGTGCACGCGCTCCTCGATGATCTCGCCGTCGGCCACGTGGAGCGCCCGCCGCACGCGCGACGCGAGGTCGTTGTCGTGGGTGACCATGATGATGGTCTTATGCTGCTCGACCAGGCGCTCGAACAGGCCGAACACCGCCTCGGCGGTCTTCGAGTCGAGGTTGCCCGTGGGTTCGTCGGCCGCGAGTATCGGCGGGTCGTTGGCAAGCGCTCGCGCGATGGCCGCGCGCTGCTGCTGGCCGCCGGAGAGGGCCGCCGGCAACTTGTTGGCCTGATCGGCCAGCTCCACGGCCTCGAGGAGGGCCATCGCACGCGGAACCCGCTCGCGCATCGGGTACGTGGAGCAGAAGTCCATCGGGAGCAGCACGTTCTCGAGGATGGTGAGCGTAGGCAGCAGCTGGAAGAACTGGAACACGACGCCCACGTTGAGCCCGCGCCACTTGGCGAGCGCGTTCTCGCCGAGCGCGTGAACCGGCGTGTCGCCGATGACGACCTCGCCCGAGGTGGGGTGGTCGATGCCGGTGATCATGTTGATGAGCGTGGTCTTGCCGCTCCCCGACTTGCCGATGATGCCGATGAACTCACCCGAGTACACGTCGAGGTCCACGCCCTTGAGCGCGGTGAACGGCACTTCTCCTGTGTCGTAGACCTTGACGAGGTCGCGGATCCTCACGACCGGCATGTCGGACGGTACCGCTGCCACGGCGTCTCCCCCGCATCCGATGTTGACGTCCCAGATGGTTATGCCCACAACGGCCGTCGCCTGATGGGGCGTTCCGGGTATCTCACTGTCGCAGGCCCTGCATGCTCCCGGAACGGATGGTGCGATGCGCGACACGATGAAGGCCCTGGTGAAGAGTACCGCAGCGCCCGGCGTCTCGCTCCTCGAGGTGCCGGTGCCGCGTATCGGTCCCGGCGAGTTGCTCATCGCCATCGACACGGTCGCCATCTGCGGCACCGACGTCCATATCTACGAGTGGAACCAATGGGCGCAGCACACCGTCAGGCCCCCGCAGATCCTCGGCCACGAGTTCGTGGGCCGCATCGCCCGCATAGGCGAGGGCGTGAGCGGCTTCGCGCTCGGCGAGCGCGTCTCGGGCGAGGGCCACATCGTGTGCGGGGTATGCCGCAGCTGCCGGGCGGGACGCCGCCACCTGTGCACCAACACGATCGGCGTGGGCGTGAACCGCGACGGCTGCTTCGCCGAGTACCTGGCGATACCCGCCGCCAACGCGTGGCACATCACGGACTCGATTCCCTCGCGGATCGCGGCGATCTTCGACCCGTACGGCAACGCCACCCACGCCGCACTCTCCTTCGATCTCGTCGGCGAGGACGTGCTCATCACCGGAGCCGGGCCGATCGGCATCATAGCGGCGGCCATCGCCCGGCATGTCGGGGCGCGCAACATCGTGATCAGCGACGTCAACGACTACCGCCTCGGCCTTGCCGCCCGCATGGGCGCGACCCGAACGGTGAACGTCACGCGCGAGTCCGTGGCCGACGTGATGCACGAGCTCGGCATGATCGGCTTCGACGTCGGACTCGAGATGAGCGGCAACGGCGACGCGTTCGAGACGATGCTCGAGAGCATGTACAACGGCGGCCGCATCGCGCTGCTCGGCATCGCGCCCGGCCCGGTGCGCATCGACTGGGACGAGGTGGTCTTCCGCGGCCTCACCATCAAAGGCATCTACGGCCGGGAGATCTGGGAGACCTGGTACAAGATGCAGACCATGCTGCAAAGCGGTCTCGACATCTCGCCCGTGATCACTCACGAGCTGCCGTTCGACGAGTACGAGGCCGGTTTCGAGGCGATGATCAGCGGGCAAAGCGGCAAGGTGTTGCTGGAGCTTGCGCCGGACGACTGACACGCGTGACCGCACGAATCGGAGGCCAGTGATGTTTCGCGACATGAGAGAGACGCTCCGTGCCGAGATCGACGCGCTCCACGAGGCGAGCCTCTACAAAGCCGAGCGAGTCATCGTCTCGCCGCAGGGACCGGACATCCACGTCGATGTGCCGGGCGCCGGGGCGCCACGCGAGGTGGTCAACTTCTGCGCGAACAACTACCTGGGCCTGGCCGCCGACCCGCGCGTGGTCGCGGCGGCGCACGAGGCGCTCGATCGCTGGGGATTCGGCACGTCCTCGGTGAGGTTCATCTGCGGCACATTCGGCGTGCACAAAGAACTCGAGCGGCGCATGAGCGAGTTCCTCGGCATGGAGGACACGATCCTCTACTCGTCGTGCTTCGACGCGAACGGCGGCTTCTTCGAGCCGTTCTTCGGTCCCGAGGACGCGATCGTGGCCGACGCGCTCAACCATGCTTCGGTGATCGACGGCGTGCGGCTCACCAAGGCGAAGCGCCTCATCTACGCGCACTCGGACATGGACGACCTGCGCGCCAAGCTCGCGGAGGCCCGCGACGCCCGCTTCCGGGTGATCGCCACCGACGGCGTCTTCTCGATGGATGGCGACATCGCCGACCTCGCGGCGATCTGCGACCTGGCCGACGAGTACGGCGCCCTCGTGATGGTGGACGACTCGCACGCCACCGGCTTCGTGGGGCCCACCGGCCGCGGCACGCCCGAGCTCTGCGGCGTCGCCGACCGCGTGGACGTCATCACCACCACGTTCGGCAAGGCGCTCGGCGGTGCGTCGGGCGGGTGCCTCAGCGGCCGGGCCGAGATCGTGGAGTGGCTGCGCCAGAAGAGCCGGCCGTACCTGTTCTCCAACACGCTCGCGCCGGTCGTCGCGGCCACGACGGTCGCGGTGATCGACCTGTTGTCGGAGACGACGGAACTCCGGGACCGGCTCGAGACGAGCACGCGCTCGTTCCGCGACCGGATGACCGCGGCGGGCTTCGACATCCGTCCCGGCGAGCACCCGATCGTGCCGGTGATGCTCTACCAGGAGGCGCTCGCGCACCGCATGGCCGACGAGCTGCTTGCCGAGGGCATCTACGTCATCGGCTTCAGCTACCCGGTCGTGCCGAAGGGAGCGGCGCGCATCCGCGTGCAGATCTCGGCGGCGCACACCGACGAGCAGCTCGACCTCGCCGTGGACGCGTTCACGCGCGTCGGGAAGCGCATGGGCGTCATCCCGTAACGCATGCTCCGGTCGCTCTCACGGCCTAGTGTCCACACATCCCGCACGCCACGCGCTCGGCGAGCGCACGCTCCGGGCACACCTGCCCCGTCACGCAATCCGGCGCGTAGTGGGTGTACGCGGTGTACGGCAGGTACTCGGCGAAGTACTCCGGGCCCGCGGCAAGCCGGCTGGCGAGCGCCCGCTCGGGGCAGATCTGGCCGATCATGCAGCCGAACGCGTACTCGGCGTCGGGCGAGTACGGAAGGTACGACCCGTCCACCACGAGTCCGCACCTCAGACGCTCCGCGAGCACCCGGTCGGGGCAGATCTGGCCCCCGGTCTCCCACGGCACGTACTCCTGTCCGATGGCGACGCCCGCCAACAGCACCACGAACACGAACACCACGATCGCAGCGGCCTTCATCGCTGCACGCTCCCTCCCGAAACGAGGTGAGACCGGCCCTGAGGCCGGTCTCACCGTTCGCTCCGCGCCGGGTCATCAGGTGACCGATTCAGCCCGGCGTTTCATGGCACCCTCGCTGACCCGCGAGATCGCTCGCGGGCAACCACCTATCTATACCCGTCCCTCAGCGGCCCGAACGCCAGGAGTTCTCCATCAGCACGAGCACGGTGCCGTCGGGCAGGGCATAGACCGAGGCCGCAAGCGCCATGCTCCCTTCCGAGGTCGAGACGAGGTCGGCGCGCAGGTGCCGCGCGCTCCCCGTAGCCGCGACCGCCCGAACGGCATCGGGGACGCCCAGCGTCACCGCGACCGGGAGCACTTCCGTGAGCGCCGCGCCGACGGAGGGACCGCTCCCGGCGCCCGCCTGCGACTGCGCGACCGCTTCGTTCATCCACAGCACCGTCATCGACTCCGGATCCACGATGAGCGCCTTCGCCTTGACCGGAGACGCCGCATCCGCGCTCTGCACTGTGACCGCCCTCCGCGAGTCCGACCGTGACCGTCCCGCCTACGCCCGAGTATAGGGCCCGCGGACGGTCCGCCGCATCCGCCCCGCCCCCCGCCGCATCAGTCCGGTCACCGCGACGACCGCTCTCGAATCGGCGAGCATGCCCCCGCTCTTGACTTATTTGATTGACGTATTGATTTTCTTGATTTCTGGGTACATCATGTTCGTCAGAATCAAGAAGGAGGTTCACATGACGCATGAGTGGCACAACCTCACCGACCTCACGGGAGACCGTGAGTTCGTGGTCACGAGAGTCCGCCTGAAGGAGAGCGACGTGGCCATCGAGGGCGAGTTCGAACTCCCCTTCCTCGCCGGGCTTCGTTCCGAGGACCAGATCTTCGTGGGTGAGTTCGTCCGCTGCCATGGCTCCATCAAGCACATGGAGAAGGCGTTCGGCGTGAGCTACCCCACGATCAAGAACCGTCTCAACCGCATCGCAGACCAGCTTCAGGTGGTGCAGATCGAGGTGGAGCCCACACCCGAGGACCCGTCGGCGATCCTCGACCTGCTCGAGTCCGGCGACATCACCGCCGCAGAGGCCGCAGAGAGACTGAGGGGCTGACATGGTACTGCCACCGGCCTTCATCAACGTGCGCGTTCGCAGCGCCGAAACCCCCGACGTGCACGTGCCGCTGCCGCTCTTCCTGTTGTGGCCGCTGCTGCTCGTACTCGCCCTGCTCGCCCTGCTCTTCACGCTGCTCGCCGACTTCGTGCTCCTGCTGGCGGGTGCGCGCTATCACCGCTTCTCCCTGCTGCTGCTCCACTCGCTCCGCCTGCTCGCCGACGTTCGCGGGACGAGCGCGCGCATCAACAGGAACCGGAAGCTCGTCGACATCGAGATCCACTAGAGAGAGGAGCCCGACGATGGGTGAGGAACGCAAGCGCATCCTCGAGATGCTGGCCGACGGCAAGATCACGCCGGCCGACGCCGAGACGCTGCTCGATGCGCTCGGGTCGGCCGAGGAGCCGTCAACGGCACCGGCGCCCGGCGCAAGCTGGCCGAAGGGGCCCTCGGCGAGCGGCGCGCCGAAGTTCATGTACGTGAAAGTCACCGGCAAGGACACGGTGGACGTGAAGGTGCCGCTCTCCCTTCTTCGGGCGGGGCTCAAGCTCACGTCGCTCATCCCGTCGCAGGCGATGGACGAGATCAACAGGTCCATGAGCGAGCACGGGATGTCCATCGACTTCAACAACCTCAAGCCGGAAGACATCGAGGAGATCATCACGAGCCTCCGGGAGATGGAGGTCAACGTTCAGGCGGCAAACGGCGACAACGTCCGGGTGTTCTGCGCCTGAGAGGACGACGCGCCCCCGGGTTCGGGGGCTGCGGGGTATGGGTGTACTGACCGATCGAGGGAGGATTCCATGGCACCGCAGAGCACGCAGGTCAAGGTCGACACCGGCATGGGCATCATCTGGTTCATCGGCTGGCTGTTCACCATCGGGTTCGCGAACCTCGGCTTCTGGCAGGGCGTGCTCGGCCTGCTCGTGTGGCCGTACTACCTGGGCGTGGTGTTCGGCTAGAACCGCAGGCACCCTCCTGCCCCGCGTGAACACGGCCGAAGCGAGGGCCCGCCCCGAGGGCGGGTACATACCCGGTACCGGCGTAGCACGCGCCACGACAAGGAGGCGAGTGTCATGTCAGACAAGAAGGAGACGTCCGGCCATTGGCCGTTCCAGCAAGGCACCGGCGGAGATGACCAGGCTGCGAAGTTTCGTGCTGCGCTCGAGCGCAAGAACGCCCGGGCGATAGCGCGTGCCTCCCAGAAGGAGCACCTCCGCAACGACCGCCTGATCGTCGGCGGCCGGGCACATGCCAAGAAGCACGGCGTGGGCTAGGGCCGGTGTCCGCGCATGGTGGTGCGGCATCCCGCCTGATGCTTCTCATCGCAGCGAACCGCCCGGGCACCTGAAGCACTGATAAGCGGGGCCGGGCCTGAATAGGCCCGGCCCCCCACATGCCCTCGTCGGCAGACCCATCACGCGGGTAAGGGGTGTGGCCCGAGTGCCCCAAGGAGATGTACACGCTCTCCGGCATGAGTTCGTGTTCGATGGCACTCGGCTTCCGGGTCGCGACTTCAGGGCGAGGTGGCTCCTGGACGGGTCCGGTCACGTCGCGGACCGCCGACGCGGTATCGGCCCGACTTCTATGGCCGGATGGTGGCACCCGCACGGGCGCCGCCATCCGGCCGACTTGCTTACAGTCCCTCGAGGAACTCGACAGCGGCCGCTTTCTCCGCTTCGGTCAGCACGGCACCGTGGACTTCGGTCATCTGCTGGACGATGGCGGCCCAGTCGGCCGCGTCTCCCTGTTCGTAGATGCGCTGTGCATCGTGGCAGTCGCCACACTTGCCGGCGACCACCTTCTCGCCCTCGGTAAGCTCACGGCTGCCGAGGAACTCGACGACCGCGGCCTTCTCGGCATCGGTCAGCACGGCACCGTGCGCCTCTGTCATCTCGGAGACGATCGCGCTCCAGTCCGCACCGTATCCCTGCACGAAGATGCGATCGGGCTCGTGGCACTCGCTGCAAGCGCCAGCCAGCACGGCCTCGCCGGACACTCCCTCGCCGGTCGAACCGTCTGCGGGCTCCAAGGTTGCCGGTGATTCGGCGGGCGCTTCGGACTCCGTGCTTGTCTTCGATGCACATCCGCCGGCGAGCGACAGCGCGGCAACCAGCGAGAAAGCGGCGGCGGAGACCGCGAACATGCGAACCATGGTTCTCATAACGCACCAACTCCTTCCTGTGTTCTCTCGATCACTCACGTGCTTGTCGGGAACATCCGGTGGGCGCCAGGTCCACCAGCGCCTGCCGGAAGGTGTCATGAACCCGCCGGTACCAGCCGGCTCTCGCCGTTCGCGGCCAGCTGCGCGTCGCACTGGTCGATGCGCTCCCGCACGATCGCCTTCACCTGCGGAACCAGATCGCCGAAAACCTGTCCGGTGTCGTAGAGATCTCTCACCAGTTGCGCGAGTTCCACGTCTTCGATCACTTCGTCCAGCCATGACGCGAGGAAGCCGAAATCGACGTAGTGGATGTCCAGGCGCAGGCCTGCCGCATGGAAGTCCTCGATCGTGCGCGCCTCCAGGAAGCGGTCGACCGCCTCAAGACTGGGCAGGAGGGCTGCCCGCGAGCCGGCGCTCGGCGACATGATGGTGGCGACGAACGCTTGCGTGCTGTCCACCGTCCTGACCGAACGCCGGGCCTGTTCGATACCGGGCGTGCTGAGAGCCATCGCTTACGCCCCCAGCTTCCCGGCACGGTCGAGCTCGTCAGCGACGAACTTCATGTCCATCTTCTCGAGCGTTTCGCGCTTCGGCCAGCCGGTGGCTGGGTCCCAGCCCTCGAACTCGTAGTAGAGGGTCTTCCAGTCCTCGGTCTTCTGGCGGTCGCACATCCGTCCCGCGACCATCTTGTAGCTCCACTGGCCGTCCTCGAAGACGGGCAGTACCTGTGGGCTGGACAGGAGCATGTAGCCCTGCACGGGCAGCGACGGGACTTCGTACATGTAGTCGCCGTAGACCTCCTGGTCGCGGTGGCGGCCCTGGAGGATGTAGATCGCGCGGTTGAGGTTCCAGATCCGCGTTCCCTGCGCGATGCCCTCGGCGAACGACTCGTCGCGACCGATGACGCCCTTCACGTAGCGAGGTTCGGCCAGGCCTGTGAGGCCGGCCTTGTCCTCCGTGTTGGGGTTGACGAAGTCCGCGTACGCCCAGTCGCACAGACCCAGGGAGTTCTTGTAGTACATGTAGTACGCGGTGTGCCATGAGACCAGCTTCGCCATCGACTCGCTGTACATGCCTTCGTCGCTGTAGTCGATCATCATAGGGTCGTTGTAGGGCGCAAGCTTGCCTCCGATGACGTTCGCCATGTCCTCCGCCTCGATCGGCATCGGCAGGCCGTATAGCGTGTGCAGCGTGACCGTCCACATGCAGATCCAGTTGAAGTCGTGGGCGTTGATGTCCCGGCTGCTGAGCAGGCTGCCCAGACCCCACTCGGCCTCGGTGCGACCGTCGTAGTGGTGCGGATAGCCCCACTCCTGCAGCGGCAGATCGCCGCTCTTCACGTCCTCGTCGTACCGCCCGAGCGCGGCCGCCGCACGCGCGACTCCCTCGGCGAGCAACTCGCCGATCTCGCGCTTCTCGGCCATGCGCGCGAGCAGCTCCGCCGCCCACTCGTACGTTCCGAACGTGTGCTTCTCGAAGATGTCCGTGTCGACGGGCTTGCCGGTGCCGACGAGGTCCTTCTTGAGCAGCTGATTGAGCCAGAACCCCGCAGTGTCCAGTTGGATGGTGTTGATCGAGTAGCCCTGCAGCAGATCGGCGAGACGGCCCTGGGTCTCGCCCGTGACCCGACCGGTCGCACCCGCTTCCGGACCCTGGTAGATCTGGGTGTCGTAGCAGTGGCTGCCGTTGCCGACACCGTTCGCCGTGCGGACGCCATGGCACGACTTGTGGCAGTTCATGCAGCCTTCCGGCCGTGAGGGCTGACCGAACGCGGTCATCGACGAGGGAAGCCCGGAGAACACCATGCCCGTCGCGCTGATGGGGAACGTCTTCAGGTTGTCCGGCTGGTAGCCGTACGTGTCCGCAGCCCACAGACGCGTCGCGAGCACTTCGGCCGGGTCGGCCACTTCGATCGACCCGGTGCCGATCACGCTGATCGCCTTGAGGTTCTTCGAGCCGAAGACGCCGCCGAAGCCGCCCTGGCCCGCGCCGGACCCGCCATCGTGCACGAGGCTCGCTATCCGGGTCATGTTCTCGCCGGCGAGGCCGGTGGTGACCACTGCCGGGTGCTGCGTGGTCCGACCGGCATCACGCGTCTCCCCGCCGCTCCGCCAGGACCCATCGGCCCCGTGGATCTCGTAGATGGCCTTCTGCGCCGCGTGTGCGTCGAGACCCCACAGCTTGTCGCCGCTCTCGCCGGCGTCACGGATCTCGACCTTGTCATCGCGGATGTCGATCCACACCGGCGTGTCGGCCTTGCCGACCACGGCGACCGCCTGCCAACCGGCAAGCTTGAGCATACCGGCGAAGCGTCCGCCGAAGTTCGAGCTCGTGAACCATTCCTGGGGGTACGCGGCCGGACCGATACCCGTGACCGCGGTGCGGCCCGACGACGGGATCGGGGTACCTGCGAACGCGCCCGCGCCGAGAGCGATGACGTTGCCGGGGTCGAAGGCCGAGACGGTCTTGTCCTCGCAGAAGTCCCAGAAGAGCTTGGCGCCCATGCCCTCGCCACCGCCCCACTCCTTGTAGTCCTTGGTGTCCAGTACCTCGATCTCCTTCGTGGTCAGGTCGACCTTCAGGATCCGAGGCGCGTATCCGTCTGCCATGTCTGTCCTTTCCTACGATCGCGACATCGGTCGCGACGTGCGGTTGTTGCGAAATGCGACTGCGGGCATCTAGTGCGCGCTTGCGGCTGGCGCCGCACTCGGCGCCAGCTTCATGCCGTCATCGGAGACCGGGAAGCCGAACTTGCCCCACGAGTCTTCGCCGCGCAGGTTCACGACGTACCCGTTCTGGCTCTGGAGCGGCACTTCGCTCGTGAACGAGATAGCGTTGTGCGGGCACACCTGCATGCAGATCTGCTTGCCGCCCGGGCCGCCCTGCTCGTCCCAGAACGGGGTGTCCGCGCACAGGTCGCACTTCTGGGCGTGCCTGTCCTCGAAGTTCCACTGCATGCGCGAAGGGGTGAACGGGCACGCCTGGACGCAGCGCTCGCAGCCGATGCACTTGTCGGCGTCCACCGTGCGGATGTTGCCGTTCTCGGCATCGATGTGGTTCGCGCCGGTCGGGCACGCCTCCACGCACGCCGGATACGGGCACTGGCGGCACTGGTACTGCGTCACATCATCCGGATACTTGCCGAAGGGGTTGTTGAGCACCTGGATGCGCGACAGCGACAGACTCGACCGCCCGTAATGAGCCATCGAGCACGTGAGCATGCACGACGTGCACGTCGAACACTTGCTGGTATCCACGAGCAGGTAACCCTGCGACGCGGGGACCGCGAAGACGTCCCTGGGGAGGATGAAGCCCTTGACGAGCATGCCTCCCAGGACGAGACCGGCGCCAGCGCCGCCGACGCCGGTGACGAACTGGCGGCGCGACAGTCCTTCGGCGGTGGCTCCGACTTCCTTCTTGTCGTTATCTGCCATCATGTTTCCTTTCGTGTTCTCGAGGTCGGCTGTCATCAGGCTGCGGACTCCGCGTCTTCGGGGTCGC
>DCVQ01000032.1 GCA_002328745.1 Actinobacteria bacterium UBA2184 | reverse complement strand
TGACGTCGTACCTCGAGGTGACGCTCGCACCGCACGGCGCCGACCACGCGCACAAAGCGTACGGCAACCTGTTCGTCGAGACCGAGGCGATCGACGAGCACCGCGCGCTGCTGTTCACCCGTCGGCCGCGCTCCGCGGAGGAGGAACGCTACTGGGGCTTCCACCTCCTCACCTGCGACCTCCGCGACCGCTGCGACTGGACGTACGAGACCGACCGGGCGAGGTTCCTCGGCAGGCACCGCACGCCGTACGACGCGCAGGCGATGACGCTCAGCGATCCGCTCTCGGGAACCGTGGGCGCGGTGCTCGACCCCATCTGCGCGATCAGGCAGCCGGTCGTGGTGCCGCCGGGCGGCTCGGCGCACCTCGCGTACGTGACCGGCGCCGCCGACTCGCGCGAGGCGATCTTGTCGCTCGCCGAGAAGTACAGCGAGTACGGCAACACGCAGCGGGCGGCCGACCTGGCGTGGTCCACCGCCCAGATCGAGCTGCGGGACCTCGGCATCACGCCAGAGGAGTCGGTGACGTTCCTGCGGCTCGCGTCACGCCTGCTGCTGACCGACCCGCACTCCCGCCTCAAGGTGCACACCGCGGAGGAGAATCGCCTGCCGCTGTCGGCGCTCTGGGGCATCGGGATATCCGGCGACCACCCGATCCTCCTCGCGAAGATCGAGCGCCTGGAGGAGGCGCCGCTTGTACGACAGCTGCTGCTCGCGCACCAGTACTGGCGCAGCAAGGGCTTCCGCTGCGACCTGGTCGTGCTCAACACCAAGCCGAGCGCGTACGCGTCCGAACTCGACGGAAAGCTCCGGATGCTCCTCCGCACCGGCCACGCACTGCAGCTCGCCGACCGCCCGGCAGGCGTGCACCTGCGGACCGCCGACCACATCGACCCTGCCGTGCGCAACCTGCTCGAGAGCGTGGCGCGCGTGGTGGTGACCGGCGACGGGGGCCCGATCGCGCTGCAGCTGGCCCTGCGCGCGCGCCATCCCGAGCCGCCCGACCCGCACGTGCCCACGCGCGACGCGGAGCCGTGGCCCGAGGCGCCGTTCGAACGCCCGGCGCTGCAATTCGACAACGGCCTCGGCGGCTTCGATACCGAACGCGACGAGTACGTGATCGTACTCTCGGACGGCGCCACCACGCCCGCGCCCTGGGCGAACGTAATCGCCACGCCCGGGTTCGGCACCCTCGTGAGCGAGGCAGGCATCGGCTGCACGTGGGCCGGCAACAGCCACGAGAACCGCATCACGACCTGGAACAACGACCCCGTCTCGGACGGTACGGGCGAGTGCCTGTACATCAGGGACGAGGAGACCGGCGAGTTCTGGAGCCCGACCCCGTTGCCGATCCGCTCGCCGGGGACCTATGTGATCCGGCACGGGCGAGGCTGCTCGACATTCGAGCACGCGAGCCACGGGATCGACCACGCGCTCGAGTGGTTCGTCGCCGTCGACGCCCCTGTCCGCGTGGCACGCCTCAGGCTGACCAACGGCGGCTCGCGCACGCGGCGCCTCTCGGTCACGCACTTCGTCGAGTGGAGCCTGGGGGATTCACGCAGCAAGGCGCAGCAGCGCGTGGTCACCGCCTGGGACGACGAGGCGCAGGCGCTCCTCGCCCACAGCTGGTTCAACCCGGACTTCCCCGGAAGGCCCGCGTTCCTCGCCTGCGACGGGCCGGTACATTCGTTCACCGCCAACCGCACCGAGTTCATCGGCCGCAACGGGTCGCCCACCCATCCCGCGGCGCTCGGCCGACGGGGGCTCGGCGGCGAGACCGGACGCTTCCACGACAACTGCGGCGCGCTGATGCGCATGATCGAGATCGCGCCGGGCGAGACCGCCGAGGTGACCTTCCTGCTCGGCCAGACGGAGACGACGGACGAGGCCCGGACGCTCGTGCGCCGGTTCCGGGAGCCCGGCTCGGCCGAAAGCGCGCTCCTGGCCGCGAAGGCGTACTGGCGGGAGCTGCTCGGAACCATCGTCGTGCAGACGCCAGACCCGGCCCTCGACCGTCTCGTCAACGGTGGCGCCCTGTACCAGTCGCTCGCGTGTCGCGTGTGGGGCCGGACCGCGGTGTACCAGTCTTCCGGGGCGTTCGGTTTCCGCGACCAGCTCCAGGACTGCCTCGCGCTCATGGACGTGCGCCCCGACATCGTGCGAGAGCATCTCATCGAGGCGTCCCGGCGGCAGTTCCCGCAAGGCGACGTCCTGCACTGGTGGCAGCCGCTCTCGGGCCGCGGGGTCCGCACCCGTTTCATGGACGACCGGCACTGGCTCCCGCTCGTGACCGCCGCGTACGTCGAGGCCACAGGCGATACCGGAGTCCTCGATGTGGTGACGCCCTACCTCGACGGGTCGCCCGTTCCCGAGGGCCGGGAGGACCTCTACCTGCAGCCGCAGCCATCGTCGGTCACGGCCACGCTCTACGAGCACTGCCTCGCGGCGCTCGGCCTCTCTCCCGCAGGCCCGCACGGCCTGCCGCTGATGGGCGGCGGCGACTGGAACGACGGCATGAACCGCGTGGGCGTCGGCGGCTCGGGCGAGAGCGTGTGGCTCGCCTGGTTCCTCGACGTGACCATGCGCGCGTTCGCGGCCTTGTGCGAGGCGCGCGGCGATCGCAAGGCCGCGGAGGACCTTCGCGGCCGCGCCGCCGCGTTCGTCGCCGCTGTCGAGGAGAGCGCCTGGGACGGCGCCTGGTACCGCCGCGCCTACTTCGACGACGGCACCCCGCTCGGCACCGCACACGCCGAGGAGTGCCGCATCGACGCCATCGCGCAGGCGTGGGCCGTGCTGTCGGGCTCGGGCGACGCGGGCCGGGCGCGGCGCGCCATGGAGTCGGTCGAGACGCATCTCGTCCACTGGGACGACGGCCTCATCAAGCTGCTCACGCCGCCGTTCGACCGCATGGAGCACGATCCCGGCTACATCAAGGGCTACGTGCCGGGAGTGCGCGAGAACGGCGGCCAGTACACGCACGCCGCCATCTGGGTCGCGCTCGCGTACGCACGGCTCGGCGACGGAGACGAGGCCGTCTCCTTGCTCGATCTCATCAATCCGATCGGTCACGCGCTGGATCCCGAGGCGGTCGCCCGGTACAAGGTCGAACCGTACGTCATAGCCGCCGATGTGTACGCCGGCGATCCGCATACCGGCCGGGGAGGCTGGACGTGGTACACGGGGTCGGCCGCCTGGTTCTACCGCGTCGCGGTGCGCGAGGTGCTCGGCCTGCGAACCGTCGCGCGCGACGGCGGGCGCACCCTTGAGATCGATCCGTGCATCCCCAAGAAGTGGGGCTCGTACCGCATCGACTATCGCTTCGGCACGAGCGTCTACCGGATCGCCGTGGAGAACCCGCGGGGCGTGAACCGGGGCGTCGCGCACATCACCCTCGACGGGCGGCGGCTGGACGACCCGTGGGTGCCGCTGGCCGACGACGGCGACACCCACGAGGTGACCGTGGCGCTGCTCGGAGGCTGAACGGCGCGCCGGTACGGACCGCTTTGACGACCGGCATGACCGGGCGCACAATCTAGTGAGCGTCCGGTGGCCGGGCGTGTCGATCGAGGGAGGAACAATGAGTGATTTCCAGGGTTCTGGGCCCGCCGGGTCGCCACCGCCGCCCGCCGGTTACCAGGCGCCGCCGGCGCCGCCCGCGCCGCCCGTCCCGCCCGCGTATCCTGCGCCGGGCGCGTATCCGCCGCCGGCGCCCAAGAAGTCCAAGACGATGCTGTGGGTCGTCATCGGCCTCGTGGTCCTCGGCCTGATCGGGGCCGGCATCGCCGCCTTCCTGCTGCTCGGCGGGGCAGGGCCTGCCAAGACCATCGAGCTGCTGAACCAGGCCGCCCTCGATGAGGACGAAGACGAAGTCGAGAAGTACATCGACATCGAGGAAGTCGCCCGCAACATGTATCCGATCATGGTCGACATGATCATGGAGATGCCCGACTTCGCCGAGGTCATCGAGATGTACGGCGAGGATGAGGCACGCGGGCTGATTGAAAGCCAGATGTCTGAGAACCAGTTCGCGGACGAGATGTCGGGCGAGTTCGGACTGGACGGCGAGGAGCCCTTCGCCAACTACAAGGTCAAGAAAGTCGAGATCAGCGGCAGCACCGCCGAGGTGACACTCACCGCCGACAATCCCGAAGACGATGACGAGACCATCGAGTGGGTGCTCGGCATGGAGAAGCGTGACGGCGTGTGGGTCATCGTCGAGTTCAAGAACATCGAGGATCTGTTCGAGGAGCTCGGCATCCTCGAGTAGCCCTCAGCACGTCAACGGAATCGGCAGCGGCCGTCCGCAGCGCGCGGGCGGCCGCTGCTGTGTCGTGCGCCGCCGGTCTCCCGGAAGCGCGCCGCCGGGCCGCAAGCCACGCCCGTTCGCCGCGTGGGTATATCACCTGTACGCGCCGCATCGGGTTCCGGACCCGTCCCACCTCGCTCGCGTCGGGTCCGACCGCCACTGGCTGAGGAGGGCGTATGGACACGCTTACCCCCGATCTCATCACCAAACTCGCGCTGCAGGACGCCGGCCCGCTCGTATCGATCTACCTGCCGACGCTGCGCTTCACTCCCTCGGGATACGAGGAGAACGCCACGCGCCTGCGGAACCTGCTGCGCGTAGCCGAGCAAAAGCTGCTGGACCTCGGCCATCGCGAGCGCGAGGCGTCGGCGCTTCTGGCGCCCGCGCGCGCGCTCATCGAGGACCGGCCGTTCTGGCTGCGGGCAACCGAGGGACTCGGCGTGCTGATCGGCGCGGAGGAGCTCCGAACGTACCGGCTGCCGATGGCACCCGACGAGAGCGTGACGGTGGGCGCACGCTACCACATCCGGCCGCTGCTCACCGCCGAGGGCTCGCAGGGAGACTTCTGGCTGCTTGCGCTCAGCCAGAAGCGCGTCCGGCTTCTCCGGGGCACCCGCGACGCGTTCGACGAGGTGCCCTCGGCCGGGATCCCGGTGAGTCTGGCCGAGGCGATGCGCTGGGAGGACTTCGAGAAGACGTCGCTCCAGTTCCACACAGGCACGACCGGCACCGGCGGCCGGCGGCCGGCCGTCTTCCACGGCACCGGTGAGGTCGACGTCAAGGACGAGCTGGTGCGCTACTTCCGGAACATCGACCGCGGCATCCGCGACCTGCTCGCCGGCAGCACGGCCCCGCTCGTGCTCGCCAGCGTCGACTATCTGGTCCCGCTCTACCACGACGTCAACACCTACCCGCATCTCGCGAACGACGCGGTGATCGGCAACCCCGACGCGTACTCGCCCGAGGACCTGCACGGTCACGCGTGGGCGCTGGTCGAACACACGATCGAAGCCGCCCGCCGCGAGCTCGCGGCGCAGATCGACGAGCGCTGGGCGTCCGAACGCACCACGCCGGACCCCGAGCGCATCGTGCTCGCCGCTCACCACGGACGCGTCGAGTCGCTCATCACCTCACCGGGTGCGCACTGGTGGGGCGTCCTAGATCCGGACGCCGGCCGCGTCGAGTTCCACGCGCAGGCCGAGCCGGGCGACGAGGACTTGCTCGACCGGGCGACCGCCGACACGCTCGCGAACGGCGGCGAGGTCATCGCTCTGTCCGCCGGGGAGATCCCGCACGGGAAGGACGCGGTGGCGCTGCTGCGCTACTGAGCTTCACGCGGGCCGCCGATTGACGCTCGGCGTGGCGTCGGCCTAGCATCAAGAACTGCCAGGAGGCCGTCACCGGGGAGGACGCATGGGCGAGTTCAAGTTCTCGGACAACTACAAGGACCTGAGCGAGGAAGAAGGTGTCCGCGCCGGGTTCCAGTTCGAGTTCTACTGCGAGCGCTGCCGCGACGCGTGGCGGTCCGAGTTCGTGCCGTTCAAGACCGGGCAGGCCGCCGAGTGGGTGGGCAAGGCGGCCGGCGTCTTCGGCGGACTGCTGGGCAACGTGAGCGATGTCGCCGACGGCATCTCCGACAAGGCGTACGGCGAAGCGCACGACAAGGCCTTCCAGGAGGCCATAGCGGCAGCCGAGGAACACTTCCACCGCTGCCCCAAGTGCACCGACTACTTCTGCGACAGCTGCTGGAACGCGGATGCGGGCCTGTGCCTGAACGATGCGCCTTCCGCGGCCGTTGAGATCGAGTCGGCCTTCGCGGCCGGCAAGGCCCAGGCGGCGGGCGAGAAGGCCGCGCTGCACGGCACGCACGAGGGAAAGCACATGGACGTCAAAGAGCGCGCGCAGCTGGTATGCCCGAAGTGCGGTGCCGAGACGAAGGGCGCCAAGTTCTGCCCCGAGTGCGGAGAGAAGCTCGCGCAGAAGGCCTTCTGCTCCGAGTGCGGCGCGGCGATCTCGGGCGAGCCGAAGTTCTGCCCGGAGTGCGGCGTCAAGCGCGTCGAGT
>DCVQ01000024.1 GCA_002328745.1 Actinobacteria bacterium UBA2184 | reverse complement strand
AGCATGCCTCGTTTCAAACCGTTTGCAACGCTGAGACAAGCATAGCGTGGGACGCGGAGCGCGGCAAGACGGTCCGGCAGGGCGCCGGGCGGGACGAGCTCGCGCGGCGGGAACCGCCAGCGGCCCGCGCTCCCCTACATCCGCTGCGGGGCGCTCACACCGAGCAGGCCGAGCGCGCGGGCGAGCACGAGGCGCGACGCGTCGGCGAGCGCGAGACGGGCGCTCCTGAGCTGCGGGTCGTCCACCACCACCTGGCAGTGGGTGTAGAACTGATGGAACGCGCTTGCGAGGTCCTCGGCGTAGGTGGTGAGCTTGTGCGGCGCGCGCTGCCGCGCGGCCACGGCGACGATCTCGGGAAACTCGGCGAGCTTGCGCAGGAGCCCGAGCTCGGCCTCGCCGGCAAGCGTGCCCGGCTCGGAGCCGAGGAGCGCGAGCGCCGCCTCGTCGGCGGCGATGCGTGAGGCCACGGCGGCCACGTCCACGCTCTCGTCGGCGGTGTCGGCGCCTGATGCCTTGCGGAGGATGGAGCAGATGCGGGCGTGCGCGTACTGCACGTAGTAGACGGGGTTGTCGGCCGAGCGCTGCTTGGCAAGACCGATGTCGAAGTCGAGCGGCTGGTCGGTGGAGCGGCGCAGGAAGAAGTACCGCGCGGCGTCGGCGCCCACCTCGTCGAGCAGGTCCTCGAACGTGACCATCTCCCCGGTGCGCTTGCTCATGCGCACCACCTCGCCGTTGCGGAAGAGGTTCACCAGCTGCCCGATGATCACCTCGAGCTTGCCGGGGTGGCCGAGTGCGGCCACGGCCGACTCCATGCGCTTCACGTAGCCGTGGTGGTCGGCGCCCCAGATGTCGATCACCAGGTCGAAGCCGCGGTCGTACTTGTCGGCGTGATAGGCCACGTCGGCGGCGAAGTACGTGTAGCTGCCGTCGGCCTTCTTGAGCACGCGGTCCTTGTCGTCGCCGAAGGCGGTGGAGCGGAACCACACCGCGCCCTCGTGTTCGAAGACGTGGCCTGCCTCGCGCAGCCGCTCGATGCCGCGCTCGATAGCCGAGGGCGCGCCGCGATCGCCGGAGGCGTGCAGCGTGCGCTCCGAGAACCACACGTCGAAGTCCACGCCCATGCCGTGCAGCACGTGCTGCAGGTGCGCCAGCACCTGGGCGTACGCCTTCTCCTTGAAGTGCGCCTCGCGCGCGTCGGCGGTCGCATCGGCCCACGACTCGCCCTCGTCGGCGAGGATCTCGCGCGCGATCTCGGTGATGTAGGCGCCGCGGTAGCCGTCCTCGGGGAACTCGACTTCGCGGCCGGTAAGCTCGAGATAGCGCGCCGACACGCTCGCGGCGAAGATGTCCATCTGCACGCCCGCGTCGTTCACGTAGAACTCGCGCTGCACGTCGTCGCCGGCATGCTCGAGGATGCGCGCGATGCTGTCGCCGAGCGCCGCCCAACGGCCGTGGCCCACATGCATCGGCCCCACGGGATTGGCCGAGACGAACTCCACCTGCACGCGGCTGCCAGTGCGCTCACCGGCACCGTGCGCGTCGCCCTCGGCACGCACGCGCGAGACCACGTCGGCGAGCACGCCGCGGCGCAGCCGGATGTTGATGAAGCCCGGGCCGGCGATCTCCACCGCGTCGGCCACCTCCGCGAGTCGCTCGCGGAGCTCCGCGGCCACAATCTCGGCGACCTGCCGCGGCGGCATGCCGGCGGCTTTGGCCGAAACGAGCGCGATGTTGGTGGCCCAGTCGCCGTGGGAGGGGTCGCGCGGACGTTCGACAGCCACCGCAGGCGCCTCCGGAAGCGGCAGACGACCGTCGGCGATGGCGGCTTGCAGCGCTTCGGCGATGACGGCGTTCAGGGTGTCGCGCACGCGGGACTCCTCGGGAAGGCGGGTGGGTACCGAGCACTCAGGATACCGCTGGCCGGTCAGGGGCGGCAAACTGAGGACTGGAGGCGCTATCGAGACCCTATAACGATGCTCAAAGCACTGACACCCCTCGGGATGTCGCAGGCGAACCCCACCCTCAACATCGCGATCATCCTCGATTCACACGTGCCGGAACCGGCCGGCTCGGCGGTGAGACCGCGGTATCACCGTCGGGACTTCCGAGTTGACGCTCGAGATCGGTGAACGCGTCGATGACCCCCCTCGCTTCAAACGCACGGTTCCGGCGACCCACGGTCACCTGCGTGAGCACGCCAGCATCCCTCAGTCGGGCAACGGCGCTGTTCACTTGAGGCTTGCTTCTGCCGAGCATCGCCACCGCGGTCTTCACGGAGAGGATCGGCGTACCAGGCAAGAGGCGCAGCAGCAGATCGACGGAGGACCCCTGGCGAATGGGGCCGACGCCCTCCCTCCACCCTGCTTCGATCTCCTGGCAACGCTGCTCGAACGCCTCTGCATCGCCGGCCGCCCTCACGCAGGCAGCGGCGAAGATGCCCACCCACTCGTTGAGTCCCGCCCGCGCTGCCTCGCTGTCCGGCGGACCGACGTACCGGTAGCTCGTCAGGCCTCGGATGTAGTCCGCAGCTCTTGTGGCCAGCACGAGGGATATCGGTGGCTGGACATGACCGGACAGCCTCCGGCGACTGAGAATCAGATGCACGAGAGCGCGGCCGGTTCGTCCGTTGCCGTCGGCGAACGGGTGGATGGTCTCGAACTGCGCGTGAGCGATGGCTGCCTGTACGACTGCCGGCAGCGAGTCGCCGTTGCAGAACCGAGCCAGGTCGTCCAAGAGATCCGGAACCGCTTCCGGCGGCGGAGGCACAAAGACCGCCGAGCATGGATTGTGCGGGCTGCCGCCGATCCAGTTCTGTCCCTGCCGCATTCGTCCGGCGTACTGCGCCAGCCGGGTGCCCTTCAACAGGGCTCGATGTATGCCGAGAATCGTCTCCCGGCTCACGACCTCGTCTCGCTCTCCCGACTCCAGCGCCTCGCGCATGGCATCGATGTTACCGAGAACGTCCTCTGCCTTGAGGTCTGCTGGGGGCTCACCCATCTGCCGTGCAGCCTCGGCTCGCAGCAGGCGCCGCGGTCCGATCTCCAGCCCCTCGATTCGGGACGAGGCTACGCATTCGGCGCGAAGCAGCAGGCGGGCCAGCGCCTCGGTGCAGGTCAGGGCCCCCGCCCGGACGTCCAGCCTGGCGAGAGCGGTCTCAGCGTCTGCGACGTCAGCCGCCACCTCGCCGCTCAGGGTGACGGAGCAATCGGCCAGGGGGTCCGGGAGATACGCGCTGTACTCGCAGGAGCGGCGATCAGCGCGAGGGACGCCTGATACGGCGTCCGCGACCCATCGCGCTTGCTTGAGTGTGGCCATTCGGACATTCCTCCATAGTTAGGTTTATATCCTAACCACAACTATGGAGTCAAGTTGGTAAGGCCGGTGGGTGGCGACTCACGTCTCGTGCTGGAATCCATCCGGCGGTGGAACGCGTCCGGTCTCCCCGCTCGGATCGACCTTGCCCACCGGGTCCCCGCCGCAGTACTGGTACGCGCTCTCCACGTTTCCGCCCGCGATCTCAGCGGACGTGGCGGCGCCGAGCGAGGCGGTGGCGCGGGTCTGCACATCACGCGGGTCGCCGCAGACGACCGTCGGCGATGGCGGCTTGCAGCGCGTCGGCGATGGCGGCGTTCAGGGTGTCGCGCACGCGGGACTCCTCGGGAAGGCGGGTGGATACCGAGCACTCAGGATGCCGCTGGCCGGTCAGGGGCGGCAGACGGGAGCGAAACGGGCGAAGTCAGCCTGCGCTTGCGCGGCTGCGATCGCCCCTCGCTATGCCCCCTTGCCGGTTCGGCGCGGCCGCTGGCGCTGGCGGTAGTACCGCTTGACGTCCTCTTCAGGCAACAGGTCGAGTTCAGCGGCAAGGAACACCCGGAGGTTCCGCACGCTCGGGCTGCGCATATTGAACTCGAAGAGCCGAGTGCGCCCGACCGCGCGACTTACAAGGACGCCGTTCGCTTCTAGACGCTGCAGCTGCCGTTGGATGCTCCGCAGCGGGACTTCGTACGTGTCCGCGATGCGGCGGGCATGCCCCGAGCCGTAGGCCTCGAGAAAGAGCAGAACCTGCACAGCAGAGCGATTCCCGAACACCGCTTCAAGAACGGGGGTCATGACCATTGCCTCCAATGACTGCACTATGCAGTCATATTACTACGCAGTGCAGTCATGCCGTGCAAGCCCGTCTCGCCTAGTCGCTCGCGCCGACTCCAGTAATGTAGTATCTGCCGTCGGCCACCCACTCCCCACTGCGAGTGCCGATGTACAAGATGATGCCTCCGACCCTCAAACCCGTGTCCGAGCGCACGACCTCCAGGCGCAATACCGTGTCACTGGCGGGGATGTCTCCGGATTCGAGTACCTCACTCACCTCGATGGACACCGGTTCAGTGAGCGGCTCCCCGAGTCCAAAGTGGTCGGCCCGGAGACCCTGACTGGTCAAGCTGCCCGGAGGCTCGGTTAGCTCTTTGAGAGCAGCGTCATCGCCACGCAAGGTTGCGGAGATGAATCCCTCGTACGCTTCCTCTACGCTCGCAGCACCACGTCGCACCGGCACCTGCGCAGGCGGGGCGTTGTCTGACACCGTCCCAGTATCCGTCACTGAGGTGCAGGCCGATGCGAGCGAGACTGTCGCCAGCACCACGAGCGTGCAGACCGCTCGGCGCCCCGCTGCGGTTCGCGAACCATGAGCAACCATCGCCCTTCCTTCCAGATCATCCTGACCAGGGTTCATCTCTGACGGTTAGTGCCCTATCGGCGCTCGCAGAGCGCCCTCGTAGGTGATGTCAAGGTGCGAGTACGGAACGCTCGCGCGGTCTGTCGCTTCAGGTAGCCGTCACTGCCCGTCCGGGCGGCTTGCTGCACCGATCGCCCTTGGTAGTCCGGCCAGCTCTTCACGCAGACGGCGAGGCTATGACGCGCCTTCCAGGCGAATGTGCCCGAGCAAGTTGACGCAATACGCGTATTGTCACGGTCCACCGCTGACTTGTGATCGGGACTCTCCGCCGCGCCGACTCACGAGCATCACAATTGCGAGGCAAGTGCTCCACAGAAGGCCGGAGACAATTGGCGTCACGTCGGTCGATGCCGTCCACTGCGGGTCGAGAGACCGGATGATCTCGATGAGCGCAAATGCAGCGACCAGACGCGACGGGGCGGGTTCGGCGCGGCGCCACGTCGCAACTAGCGCGACGCCAAGAGAGATCAGCGCAACCGCTCGAACTCCGGGGTCGGCTAGTGAAATGGCCAAGACCGGCCCAGGTTCATCACTCGAGCTCAGCAGAGAGATCAGTCTGAACGACCAACTTGCGAGTGCGAGCGAAACAAGCGCCGCAGCAATGACCAGCCGCCTACGCGCCCGTGAGGCCAGCGCAGACGCTGACGATGAACTCTCCGGCGATGTGGCCAATAGTAGCCTCCTTAGGGAGTGTAGATGCAGCGGGACTGCGGCCTCTTCAGGAGAACGACTCCGCTGCTCGGCGGTGTACCGCGAAGAGAGAGGACTATGGGGGAAAGTGGATTCTTGAAGCTAAGGGTGTCGCTCTTCACGTACCACTCGCCGTTCCATCGCCAATGAATCTCGCGCATTCTCACCGAATACTTCCTAGGAATCCACGGGGCGTTCTGATCGTGACAGGTCAGGGGCCGCAAATGCGCGTGGTCCTCGTACAAACACGAGATGATGTCGCCGCTCTTGAACGTGCCGAAGCCACTGATTCCGGACTTCAGCATACCGCCCACGTACAGTGCCGCCTTTGTAGCCGTGCCGATGCCTCCGGTAGCAAGCGTGGTCACGGTCACGCCAATCCCGCCAACGGCAGCTCTGACGAGGTTCTTTGAGCGCGCCGTCTGCGGTCCGATATGCACGCACTTGAACAGGTGCCACTTCCCCCCGCTCGGATCGACTCGCCCCACCGGGTCCCCGCCGCAGTACTGGTACGCGCTCTCCTCGCCATCGGCCTTGGCGGGGTCTTTGGTGATGAAGCTCGCGGTCGCAGGATCGTAGTAGCGGGCCGAGCAGTAGTAGAGGCCGGAGTGCGCGTCGTAGGCGTAGCCCGCGTAGCGGAGGATGTTTGCGCTCGCGACCTCAGCCGACGTGGTGGCGTCGAGCGAGGTGGCGCGGGTCTGGCAGGCACGCGGGTTGCCGTAGGCGTCGTATGCGTAGAAGGCGAAGGCCACGCCGAGCTCGTCGGTGAGCGCGCGGACGTCCCCGCGGTCGGTCGTCACGATGCCGAATGCCACCGCCGTGCTCTCGGACGAGGCGAAGACGCCGCCGTAGGGGCGTCCGGAGGAGTCGGCGAGGTAGGTGATCTGCTACCACAAGTTGCCTTATGCTCGCACCGCACCCCCGTTCTACACCGATAAGTCGCTGAACACCCAGGCAAGAAAGGCCACATTGCCGACGACGTTGAATGCCCAGATGCCGACGAGCATCGCCACTCTATGCGCGCGCCGCTTGAGCCTTCTCGCGATCAAGACCCCTGCGAGCACCTCTCCAGCAAGCAGGAGCCAGAGAGAAAGGCTGTCGTTCAGCCCCGATACCGCGGAAAGGGCATCGGAGGCCCCGATCGGCAACACTGCCCAACCCACCATGTGCTCGATTTCAAGGTGCCGCACGTTTCGAACCCGCCCACGTTGATGCTCAGTCCCCATCCGCGGCCGATCAAGCGGGGACACTAGACCGACTCACGAGAGCATGCCGATGTGAGCAAGCCAGGCAATCAGTGCCCAGAACATCACCGCACCGACCGCCCACTTGAATTGCATCGTGCGGTACTGCTTGGGAGTCCATTCATGAACATGCTTGGCCCAAGCTTTGGAGTCCGCGACGAATGCGAACCACGCAGGACCGGCGACCAGCGCGACCTCGAACAGGATTCTCACTCCCAGAGGATGGGTGAGCGCGCGAGACTCCCATGCGCCCGCCGCCAGACCGACCGCGAGACTCCAGACGCTGACCCATACTCCGGCCGGAACGCCGAAGAGAGCCCCCCAGACCAGAGGCAGAAGGAAGGCCGCCGGGTTGAAAGCACACGCCCCGAGAAGGTGCGGAACGCTTGGGCGTGACGCCGTCTCGTTCACTTGAATGCCCCTTTCTCGACCTTGAACCGCCACTTGTCGCTCGCGCGATGCAAGGACTTCGCTTTGGCAATCGCAGCACGCTCGGTTCCGCGCAGGTTGGACAGAGACCCGCTGACGATAGGCGTCGTCACCCGATAGTACGAACTCCACTTTGACTCACGCCAACTCGACTTCGTCTTCGTGTCACTGACGTCTCGCCACTGTGAATGTTCCACCTTGAGCGCCACCGTCCAGAAGACGAACACGTCGAACTCCCCGCCGCCGGGCGAGCTCCCGCTTATGTACGTCAGCCACCATGACCCCAGCACAGTGCCCAAGGTGTCCCGGTAGTTCAATACGGTCCACACAACCGTGAGCTTGCAGCTCGTCAGGTGCCACTTCCCTTTCTTAGTCCTCAGCCCGCTCGGATCGACCTTCCCGACCGGGTCCCCGCCGCAGTACTGGTACGCGCTCTCCTCGCCATCGGCCTTGGCGGGGTCTTTGGTGATGAAGCTCGCGGTCGCAGGATCGTAGTAGCGAGCCGAGCAGTAGTAGAGGCCGGAGTGCGCGTCGTACGCGTAGCCCGCGTAGCGGAGCACGTTTGCGCCGGCGATCTCGGCGGACGTGGTGGCGTCGAGCGAGGCGGTGGCGCGGGTCTGGCAGGCAAGCGGGTTGCCGTAGGCGTCGTATGAGTAGAAGGCGAAGGCCTCGCCTGAGGTGTCGGTGAGCGCGCGGACGTCGCCGCGACCCGTCGTCACGATCCCGAAGGCGACCGCCGAGGTCTCACCCGAGGCGAAGACGCCGCCGTAGGGGCGCCCGGAGGAGTCGGCGAGGTAGGTGACGGAAGAGGTGGTGCCGTCCGAGGCCGCGCTCGCGACGGAAAGCAGCGTGAGGGCGCCTGGAGGCTAGCCTACCTGACCGCCATGTAGTCGATGTCAAGGTACGGGGGCACCGAGCCCACCACATGGAGTCTCCCGACTTCTGGTTGAATAGGTCCCGGATGCGGAGCGGTATGCCCGCGACTCCGGACCCTAGTAGTTCAAGAAGCGGTACCAGCTGCCACCGAGCGAGACAGCCTCGCTGAAGTCCTCCGCGACCTCCGCGTCGAGATTGAGCGCCTCGCCGGGGTAGTAGTACGCGAATCCTCGCCTCCCGCTCAGCAGTGCTCCTTCATCACGGTAGAACACCACCACGTAGGTGCCCTCGCCTTCGGGCCAATCGAACACGTCCACCTCGCCCCCTGCAGAGAGGCCTCTCCATTCGCGCGGCAGGCGCACTCCGTAGTCCACTGCGTCACCGCTCTCGACCGCGTCAACCGCCCAATCGGCCGCGTCCTGCAGCGCCTCGCGGTGCTCCTCGAAGTACGCTCGGTCTCGCTTCATGTATTGCGCCGGCGTCGTCCACAGGAACCAGCCAAAGCATAGGCTGCTGATTCCGAGCAGCAGGAGACCGACAACAAGACGCTTTCCCTTCATGTGCCTGCCTCCTCGGAACCCATCACCGCTTCTTCCCAGCCACGTATCGGTTGAATGAGAGCCCAGCGGGATGCTTGAGGTACAGCGCGTATCCGTACGCGATCCACGTGTTGTTCTCCATCTCGCACTCGAACTGCTCGCGCGTCTTGTTCTTGAGCCAACCTTTCAACGTTGCACCAACTATCGCTATACCGGGGTGTATTGCTGCAGCGGCGAACACATAGCCGAAATGGATGTTGCCGAAGTCGTCGACCGATATCTTCTTCGAAGAGGATATCCAGTACTTGTCCTTGTTCGCTTCCTTCGTCGTGTAGGCCCTCTTGAAGTCCCACTGCCCGCCGGGCTTCACGCTGCGGTACAGCCATGCCCAGAACCCGACGATGCCGACAGGCCCCGCGAGGGTGAAGAGCATCAGTTGCCGATGAACGTATCCGCCGTTGGTCTTCAGAACCTTCAGGAAGTACGTCCTATCGGACTTCTCGTTGAAGGCGATCTTCCTCTTCCACTCCCCGCTCGGATCGACCTTCCCGACCGGGTCCCCGCCGCAGTACTGGTACGCGCTCTCCTCGCCGTCGGCCTTGGCGGGGTCTTTGGTGATGAAGCTCGCGGTTGACGGGTCGTAGTAGCGGGCCGAGCAGTAGTAGAGGCCGGAGTGCGCATCGAAGGCGTAGCCCGCGTAGCGGAGGACGTTCGCGCCGGCGACCTCAGCGGACGTGGTGGCGTCGAGCGAGGCCGTGGCGCGGCTCTGCGCATCACGCGGGTTGCCGTAGGCGTCGAACGCGTAGAAGGCGAAGGCCGCACCCGACGCGTCGGTGAGCGCGCGGACATCTCCGCGGTCGGTCGTCACGATGCCGAATGCCACCGCCGTGCTCTCGGACGAGGCGTAGACGCCGCCGTAGGGACGCCCGGAGGAGTCGGCGAGGTAGGTGACGGAAGACGTGGTGCCGTCGGAGGACGCGGTCGCGACGGAAAGGAGCGTGAGGCCGTCGTAGGTGTAAGTCGAGGTCGTGGTCACGCCGCCTTCGGTGACCGTCATCTGCGTGCGCTGGCCGCGCGCGTCGTAGGTGTAGGTGGCGGTGACACCCGCCGCGGTGTCGGAGTAGGTCGCGAGGCGTCCTGCGGCGTCGTAGGCGTAGGTGACCCGATCGGGGTCGGTGAGCGGGCCCTCGGCGATGCGCCTGCCTGCCGCGTCCCACGTGTAGGTCGTCTCGACCGAGCCCGCCACGCTCACGTTCGAGACGCGGTTGGCGGCGTCGTACGCGAACGTGCGCGTCGCCTCGGTGCTCGGCTTGACCGTCTCGAGGTTGCCGCTGCCGGACTGGTAGGTGTAGACGGTCGTCGCGCCCGCGACCGTCGCGGTGACGAGCCTGCCGGTGTCATTGTAGGCGTACGCGTTGGCCTCGTCCGCGCCGTAGGCGAAGTCGAAGGTCTCGGCGTTCTTGCGGCCGGTCGCGGCGTCGTAGCTGTAGGTCGCCTCAGCCCCGAAGCCCGCGCCGGACTGGCCGGTGAGGCGGCCGTTCACCTCGTCGTAGGTACGACCCGAGACAGCACCGGCGAAGCTCCATGCCCTCAGGCGATTGGCGACGTCGTAGTTCGTCGCATTCCACTGAAGCGTTCCCGCCGCAGTAACCGAACTCCGGCTCGTCTCGCGTCCACCCGCATCGTAGATGACCGTGGTGGTCGCGCCGGGGTAGGCGATCTGAAGCACCGTTTGGTTGGCGCCTCCGGCCGGATAGGTGACCGTCGTCATGCGCTCGATCGCAGATGCACCCGCGCCCTGCACCACGTGGACGGTCGTCGGGCGCGAGAGGGCGTCGTAGGCGGTCACCGTGGTCTTCAGGTTCACGCCCTGTGAGGTCTCGGCGCTCTCCGTGGCCGTTCGGGAGAAGGCGTCGTAGTCGTACGTCGTGACCGCCAGGTCGGGATTGATGACGGTCGCCATGCGGCCAGCCGCGTCGTAGGCGGTGGTGGTCACCATCCCCGCATCCGTGTCGGTGAGCACCCGTCCTGCGCGATCGTACGTCTTCGCCTTGCCGATCCCATCGGAGTCCTTCGAGCTGAGTTCCCAGCCCGCGGTGTTGTACGTCGTCGTGGACGCGGCCTGCTCCTCCGCACCCGCAGAGACCTGGCGGCCGGCGAGGTCGTAGACGTACCTCGTGGTCGCGCCGTCCGCGGTCGTGCTCGACACGAGCCTGCCGCCGATGTCGTACGTGTAGCCGGTGGTGGCCTCGTCAGCTTCGGTCGGCACCGTCTCGGTGAGCTTCAGGCCACCGTCGTCGTACGTGTAGCTCGTCCAGCTTCCATCAGGGGCGGTGACCTTCTGCGTGAGCCCGTTCGGGTAGTACGCGTACATCGTGGCCGTCGTCTCGCCGGAAGCCCACTCGTAGGTGAGCTGACCGTAGACGTTGTAGGCCGACCGCGTCGCGGCGGTCGGATTGCCGAGCGCGGCGCCCTCGCCCCACGCCGCCACCGTGGTGCCGCGGGCGTCATAGTAGGTGACCGCGCGATCGCCGTCGGCTGTGGAAACCCTGCTGTCATCGCTCGCGACCTCGCGCCCGCTGGCGTCGTAGGTGTGGTGGACGGTGCGGTCGACCACGGCGTCGAGCATGTAGGTGTCGGTCGCGACCCGGCTCGCGAGGTCGTAGGCGTGCGTCGCCCGGTCGATGATGCTGCCGTCCGCGCTCCTGCGGTACGAGGCGATCGCGTTGCCGAGCGCGTCGTACTCCGTGACGGTCGCCACCCCGGCGGCATCGGTCGCAACCACCGAGCGTCCCGCAAGGTCGTAGGCGGTGCGGCTCACGACCTCGCCGGCAGCATTGCGCTCCTCGGTCGTGTTGCCGAAGGCGTCAATCGACTTGGTCTCGACAAGCTCGACGCCGGTGGTGCCCGATGCGAGCACCACGTCCTTCTGGACGATCCGGGTCGCCTCGCCCGACGGCGCGAACTCGGCGTACTCGGTCACCGCGGTAGTGCTGGTGTCGATGCTCTCCTCCTGCCGGGTCACCCGGCCGGCCGAATCGTAGGCGTAGGCCACGTGCGAGCGCTCGGTGGTGTTGAGCTGCTTGTCCTCGGCAGTGAGGTTGCCGCCGCTGTCGTAGGTGTAGTAGGTGGTGCAGCCTCGGGGATCCGTCTCGCGGAGGAGCTGGTCGAGTTCGTCGTAGACGTAGGTGGTGCGGTGCCCCTCTTCGTCGAAGGTCGCCGTCACATTGCCGCGCCCGTCGAGGGTGCGCGACACGCTCGCCCCCACCGGAGCGACCTCGACGATGGCTTCGTTTGTGGGCGTGTAGGTGTACCGCCACACCTCATGCGTGGCATCTCCTGCAAGATGCGGGTCGGTCATCGTCGCCATCGTGCCGGTCGGGTTCATCGTGTAGTGCTGATGGATAGCCGCGTCCTCGGTGAGTGAGGCGGCGGCGGTCCCCACGTCCCCGTAGGTCGTTACCGTGGCGGCCTCCACCGCCGGGTAGGGCGTGTAGGCGAATGCGTCCACAATGATGACCGCGGCTTCACTCAACAGGTTCTTCGTGCCGGTGGCGCGCACTTCGAGCGTGTGCGTACCCGGGGATAGACCGCTTGCGGTGTAGAGCGCCTGCTGGTGCGAGTAGGTTTCCGCATAGGTGTCGACGGTGGAGGCCTTCACGCCGTCTACGTACACCTCCGCGATACCGTACGATGAGCCCCGCGAACCGATCCACGTTGCGCTCGTCCCCGTGAAGGTGAACGACGTCTCGGCGCCCGTCCAGTACGAGTAGCGGTACGTGTCGGCGTACATCGAGGTGAGCGTGCCCGTGACCCAGCTGCCGGTTGAGACGACGGCACTTGCGTCATCATCCACCGTCTCGGTCCCGGCCTCGTAGCTGATCGTGGTGGTCGCGTGGGGATCGTCACCCGAGACCGCGAGCGGCGAGGCCACGGTCGAAAGACGCCCGCTTGCCGGCTCGTAGCCGAACTGCCAGGACGCCTGCTCGGCCTGCGTCGGCCACTCCGGGACGGTCACCGAGGCGAGCCGCCCCCCGGCGTCGTAACGGTAGGCGACCGCGTATTCGCAGTCCGCGTCACCCGGGAAGTAGGTGACCTCCGGCGTGCCGGTGGTGCTGTAGGAGACCTCACGGGTACCATCGGCGGTCGCCTGGACCGCTCCGGATACATGCCCTTGCGCGTCTAGCGCGACCACGATCTGCTTGCCGTTGGCCGCGACGATCCTGATGGAGCCGCTCGTCCATTCGTTCGTGACCGTGTTGCCGTTCTTGTCGGTCACGCGCAACAGACGTCCCGTCGCCACATCGTAGACTTCGTACGAGCGGTCCTTGAACGCGAGCATCCACTCGGTCCCGCCAGCTTCCAGTGTCAGCCGGTCGTAGCTCCCGCCGGGCGGCTGGTAGATGCCTCCGGCGAGCACGAATGCGCTCGTGGTGCCGGTCTCATCGGTGAGGATTGCGCCGGTGGAAGTGGCCTCGATCGTGCGCTCGAAGCCGAATCGCCAGCCGGGAGCATTCGCAAGGAGCCCGGGTGCGGTAGTCTCGCTCGAGTACCACCGCGCGAGCTCGGCGGCCGGACCCCAGCTCGCAACCGCCAGGTCGGTCACGCCCGCCTGCAGCGCGCCTTCATCCAGCACCGCCGACAGCGAGTGACCCGCGATCTCGCCGATCTCATGGACGGTATCGCGGTCCTCATCGTTCACGCGGACGGTGCGATTCTCGAGCGTCGGCATATATGGCGTGCACGAGGAGAGCGTGGCGCTCTCGCCAGCAACGTTGAACGGCACGACGCGGAACCAGTACTTGTGCGAATCCATGTACGCGGCGTTCGCGCCCTTCTCGTAGAGCGCCTCGGGGTCATCGAGCAAGTCGAGCCCGGGGCCGTCATACCGGTGCACGACACTCTGCGTGAGAGAGCCGAGCCAGAAGCTCCCGGTCGCCGCGTCGTAGCAGCCGTTGATGTCACCCGTATAGCCCTGATCGAGCGTCCAGCAGTTGACGACCGCGAAGTCGCTCGTACGGACCTTGGTGACGCGTGCGGCATCCGACGCGGTCCACTCGATCATGTAGAGCGCCTGTCCGTCGGCGATCACGCCGTCGGTGTAGTAGGAGCGCGGGACGGTACGGTCGAAGAGCCAGGTCCCGGCACGGTCGTAGACCCGGATCGTCCAGCCATCGTAGGAGCCGCCGCCCGGGATGTCGTTCGCAACGCTGTAGATGCGCTCACCGTCGCTCGCGAGCATGACACCCCCGCTCGGCCCTGTGAGCGGGGAGCCGGTCGCGAGGTTGAGCAGCGGCACCGTGAAGGTGAGGATGACGTCATCGGTGGCATCCGCAGACGCCGTCTTCGGAACGCCGGTGATGGTGGTCGGAGATGTCGCGTACCCGCTGTAGATAACGCCGTCGAGATAGAACGCCGAGAGGATAGGCTGGTCGGTGAAGAAGCGCCCCACTTGCACGGGCTCGCCGCCCGCTTCGGTGCCGTTGAAGCCCGTGCCGACGCGCTGCCATGAAGTCGAGCCGGGGTAGCGCGGTGAGTTCCACCCGCGTGTATAGAGGTAGGTACCGTCGGTCACGACGACGCCGACGTCGCTCGCCGTTCCCTCGATGCTCACCTGCGCGGTACGGTTGGGCGCAGAAGGCGAGCCGGCGACTGCGAAGGCGTTCCGTGCTGCAGGCATCCAGCCAGCGATCGTGGAGCCCTTCGGGTAGATGCCGCCCGCCTCGCTCGTCCACGTGGTGGTGGCGTTCCCCAGCACGCGCCCGACCTGCTGGTAGCTGTCGCCGTCCCACGCCATGATGGTGTAGCCATCAGCCCGCGCCGTCGGAACCCATGAGAGCTGCACGCGTCCGCGTCCCCGGAGCGGCGTGTCGTTCGCGCCGTCGGCGAAGCCATCGGAGTCGGTGTCGACCTCCCGGTACCAGTCAAGCGCGGAGTAGGTGCTCGCCGAGACATCGGTGACCGGGTCGGGCGCAGTCGTGTAGTTCACGACGAGCTTGGGGCGCAGCGTTGTGCCCGCATACTCGCTCGAGTAGAACCGCCGCCAGTGGGTCGTGTTCTGCGAGCCGTCCTCCGCCTGGTAGCAGACGAGGCCGTTATTGGCCACGGTGCCTGCGACCCAACCCGCCACGGTGTTCTTGACCGCTGTCTGACTCCAGTTGACCCACACGCCACGGCCTGCCACGGACTGGCTCGCCAGTATCACCTGGCCCGGGCGGTACGCCCAGCTCGTCGACTCCGTCCAGGACGAGGTGACCCTTGCCAGATACGTGGTCGTCGCTGCGCTGACGTAGTACGTGTGATACTGGTAGATCGAGAAGGTCGCACTGTCGATGCGGGCGTACGACGGTATCGAGGAGACGACGAACTTCACGTACGCGCGGTTGTGGCCGGTAACGGAGTCATAGTACCCACACCGCAGCTCCGTCGATGAACCGTACGCCGTGTAGGGGGCGGCCGATGTCATGTAGGTGTCCTGCGTGGCCGCCGCCGTGAGGGTGGGATCCACGTACACGGGCCACACGCGTGCAGGATCGTCCAGCCATCCCCGCGGGACGTCGTAGGTCACCCGCGCGCCGCCGAAGGCCGGCTCGACGATCATCGTCGCGGTTGTACAGTACGCGGGATCACCGAGCTCGTTGGCACTCGAGTCGAAGACCACCAGCCCCCCGATCTGGAGGACGCGCTCGCCGGTCTCAGGGTCGTGCAAGCCCCAGCCGCTCGCGTCATCGCCCTCGACGAGGAGCCCTGCTGAATCGACGTAGAAGCTGAAGGTACCCGGTGCCTCTGTCGAGGCGAGTACGAGCGTCTCCTTCACGCCGCTCCCGGTGGCCTCGTACAGCAGGTCGGTCGCCACAGCCACGCCTCGATAGCGCGCGGTGCGGCCTTCGGCGACGGCGAGTCCTTCGGTTGCGCCGAGGAGGTCGAGCCCCACCGCACGGCCGTTGACAGTCACCTGCGCGGGACATGCCCCGGTCTGCTGCGGGCCGAACGACGCGCTCACCTCGGCCGCGCGCGTACGGACGCGCCCTGTCGCCAGATCGGGCACGAGGGTCGCATCGATGTCGACCCACTCGCCGTTCGTGTCCTTGAAGTGGACGGGCTCTTCGGAGATGACCGCCATCCAGCTGCCATCAGCAAGCCGGTAGTGTTTGGAGTGCTCGTCGCGGCGCGAGGCATCCTCCACGGCACCCGCCGGGATCGACCCCGGCGCACTGGGTGCCATTGGCTCCGCAGCTGGCACCGGCGGTGCCTCGGCCGCATACGCACTCCCGAGTGCGCCGAGCGGCACACCGAGCGTCAGAGTACCCGAAAGAACGACGCACAGACTACGAACGACCGCGTGCCTGACCCCTCGCACCATGATACCCCCGCCCTCGTGTCGGACCCTCCCGATGTGCGACACCTGTCCGCGCCACGTGATGCGTGGCGCGGACACTACGACCGACGGTCGTGAAGACAAGACGATACGCTCATCAGGTGCGACGAACAGACCGTCACTTGTGTAGACGCTTCAGCCCGGCATTTGGTTACAGCGGGCGCCGAGACGGCTGCTCACGACGGACCGCCCGATACTGAGAATCCCCGACGCGCGTCGGACCCCGGCCCCCTCGCCCGCCCTACCCCACCCGCGCCCGATACCGCGCCAGCAGTCGCCGCGTGTCCCGCTCGAGCCGGGCGCGCAGCCGCGGCGAGGCGAGTTCCCACACGTCCGGGTTGTGGCGCAGATGCAGGTGCTGGAGCGTGTGCGTCCAGCCGAAGAGCCCGTGCGCCGCCGAGTCTTGCACGGTGTGGAGCGCCCACCCCAGCCGCTCGAGGTCGCGCCTGGCCACCGCTTCCCGGAAGTAGCGGTGCCGCCACCACCACGACGTGGGTGGGAAGTGACGCGTGGAATTGCCGAACGAAGCGCGCGACGGGAACGTCATGTCGACGTCCTGGTTGGCGCTCGCGATGCGCTCGGCCTCCTCCTCGGAGAACCCCTCGGCGATCGCCCAGTCGCGCGTTCGGCGGAAGTGGACTTCGGGTCCCATCGCCGCTACCGGTGGTACGGCTCGGCGCGGCTGATGCGGAACGCGCGGTAGAGCTGCTCCAGCAGCACCACGCGCGCGAGCTGGTGCGGCAGCGTGAGCGGGCCGAGCGACAGCCGCTCGTCGGCGCGCGCGAGCACGTCGGGGTGCAGCCCGGCCGCGCCGCCGATCACGAACGCCACGCGGCCACGCCCGCCCACCGCGTGCGCGTCGAGCCACTCGGCCAGCCCGGCCGAGGAGCGCTGCGCTCCGCCGATCTCGAGCACCGCCACGTGCGCGTCGGCGGGCAGCGCCTTCAGGATGTCGGCGGCTTCGGCAGCGAGCGCACGCGCCTCGTCGGCGCTCACGTCGCGGTCGGCCACCTCGGCCACCTGCACGCGCGCGTAGGGCGTGAGCCGCTTGAGGTACTCGGCGGCCGCGTCACGCCAGTGCCGCTCCTTGAGCCGCCCGACGCAGACGATGTCGAGGCGCATCATGGGCGTACTAGAACTGCACGCCGAGGAAGCCGAGCAGCGGCGATGCCGCCACGCCCATCGCGAGCACCGCCAGCGTGAGCGCGGCCATGGCCGTCCACGCGCCGGCGCTCGGCGCCATCACGGCCGCCTCGGGCCGCTCGCCGAAGAACGACTCGCGCAGGATGCGGAAGTAGTAGCCCGCCGAGACCACGCTCATCGCAACCGCCACGAGCACCGGCGCGAGCAGGTCGGCCTGCAGGGCCGCGGTGAACAGGTTCAGCTTGCCGAAGAAGCCCACCATCGGCGGGATGCCCACGAGCGAGAGCAGCCAGGCCACCGACGCCCAGGCGAGCAGCGGGCGGCGCGCCACGAGGCCGCCGAGGTCGGCGAGCGCCGTGCCCTCCTCGGCGGCGAGCAGCACAACGGCCATCGACGGGATGGCGTACGCCACGGTGTAGAAGACCGCGGCCGCCCCGCCGGTTGCCCCGGCGGCCACCGCGAGCAGGATGTAGCCGGTGTGCGCCACGCCGGAGTACGCCATGAGGCGCCTGACGTCGGTCTGCGGGAACGCCGCGAGGTTGCCGAGCAGCATCGAGGCCACGGCCACCGCCGCGAGGATGCCCGTCATGCCGGCCACGCCGCCCCGGAGCGCGTCCACGAGCGTGACGAGCGCCACGGTGCCCGCCACCTTCGGCACGGTGGAGACGAACGCCACCGACGACGCGGGCGCGCCGGCATAGGCGTCCGGCGTCCAGTAGTGGAAGGGCGCCGCCGAGAGCTTGGCGAACAGCCCGATGAGCGCGAACACGAAGCCGAGCGAGCGCAGCGTGGTGGCCTCGCCGGACGCGAGGTCGGCGTATGCCGTGGACCCCGCGATCCCGTAGAGGAACGACAGGCCGTAGAGCATCACGAGGCTCGTGAGCATCGAGAGCAGGAAGTACTTGAGCGCGCCCTCGAGCCCGCGCGCGTCGTCGCGGCGGTAGCCCATGAGCACGTACGCGGGCATCGTGGAGAGCTCGAGCGCGATGAAGAGCACCACCAGGTCGCGTGCCGAGACGATGAGCATGCCGCCGAGCGCCGAGATGAGCGCGAGGAACGTGGCCTCGGCTACGCGCTCGGAGCCCGCGCCGCGCCCCGCCACCCACAGCAGCCACACCGCCGTGAGCGCCGCGATGGCCACGCGCGCGAAGGTCGCGCGCTCGTCGAGCACCAGCTGGCCGCCGAAGAGGGTCGCCCCCGGGCCCAGAGCGAGCGCGACGCCCGCCGCCGCGACCGCGAAGACCGCCCCGACCCGCGCGGCGGCGCGGCGATCGCCGCCCACCACGTCGAGGAAGAGCGCCAGCAGCGCGCCGCCCAAAACGAGGTACTCGGGGATCAGCAGCCAGAGGTCGCCCATGCTACGCGCCGCCCATCAGCGCTAGGATCGCGCCTACGGCAGGATCGGTGAAGCGCAGCAGCGCGTCCCAGTAGATGCCCACGCCGAGCGTGAGCGCCACGAGCGGCACCAGCACCGCGACCTCGCGCACCGAGAGATCGCCGATGCCCGCGACCTTCTCCGACGGCGTGCCAAGCACCACGCGCTGCACGAGCCACAGCATGTACGCCGCGGCCAGCAGCACGCCCACGGCCGCGCCGAGCACCCAGCCCGGCCACATGTCGGACTTCCACGCACCGAGCAGGCTCAGGAACTCGCCCACGAAGCCGGAGAGGCCCGGCAGGCCGAGCGAGGCGAACGACGCGAACGCGAGGAGCCCGGCGGCCCGGGGCACGCGGCCCGCGAGACCGCGCACGTCGGCGATCGTCCGCGTGTGCGTACGCTCGTAGACCATGCCCACCAGGAAGAACAGCATGCCGGTCACCACGCCGTGGCTGAACATCACCGCGGCGGCGCCGTTCAGGCCCTCGGGCGTCATCGAGGCGATGCCGAGCATCACGAAGCCCATGTGCGAGACCGACGAGTACGCCACGAGCTTCTTCATGTCGGTCTGCGCGAAGGCCACCGCGGCTCCGTAGACGATCGAGATCATCGCGAGCGCCGCGATGAAGCCGCTCCACTGGTGCGCCGCCTCGGGCAGGATCGGCAGGGATACGCGCAGGAAGCCGTACGAGCCCATCTTGAGCAGGATGCCCGCGAGCAGCACCGACGCCGCGGTGGGCGCTTCCACGTGCGCGTCTGGCAGCCACGTGTGCAGCGGGAAGACCGGCACCTTCACGGCGAAGCCGAGGAAGAACGCCGCGAACACCCACCACTGGAACGTGGGATCGAGGCCCATGCCGGACATCTCGAGGATGTTGAACGTCCCGGTCTTCAGGTAGAGCGCGATGATGCCCACCAGCATGAACACGCTGCCGAAGAGCGTGTACAGGAAGAACTTGATCGCCGCGTACTCGCGCCGCGGTCCGCCCCACGTGCCGATGAGAAAGTACATCGGCACGAGCACGAGCTCCCAGAACACGTAGAAGAGCACGAAGTCCATCGCCACGAACACGCCGTTCATGCCCACCTCGAGCAGGAGCAGCATGGCGAACCACGTGGCGGGTTTGGACTCGGTCTTCCACGAGCCGATGACGGCGAGCAGGCTGAGCAGCGCCGAGAGCGCCAGCATCGAGAGCGACAGGCCGTCTACGGCGAGGTGGTAGGTGATGCCCACCTGCGGCACCCACGCCACCTTCTCGGCGAACTGCATGCCCGCACCCACGTCGAAGCGGGCCACGAGCCACCCCACGAGCGCGAGATCGGCGGCGGCCACGAGCGCGGCCGTCCACCGGGCGGCGTTCGGGCGCGCGTTGCCGAGCAGCGCCACGAGCAGCGAGCCGGCGAGCGGGAGGAACACGATGACCGTGAGCAGCGGGAACATCACGCGTCAGGCCCCTTTCACGAGGATCCACAGCGCAAGGAGCACGACCGCCCCTGCGACGAGCGTCTGATAGGCGCGAACGCGGCCGCTCTGCAGCAGCCGGAGGCTTGAGCCGGTCCGCCTCACGAACGTGGCCGTACCGTTCACCATGCCGTCGATCACCACGGCATCGAAACGCCACCATACCGAGGCGAGAGCGCGCCATGCGGCGCCGGCGCCGTTCACGAGGCCGTCGACGATGGCCGAGTCGAAGCCCGACATCACCTCGGCGACCGTGCCATACGGCCGGACGAGGAAGTGCCCGTAGGTGAGATCGAAGTACAGCTTGTTGCTGAGCACGCCGTACGCATGCGGGTACCGCTGCTTGAGCGCGCGGGTGTTGATGACCTTCGACCGGCGGCCGTAGAAGTACCAGCCGATCGCGATGCCGGCACCGGCGACTGCGGTGGACATGCCTGCCATCAGCAGGTCGGGCCA
>DCVQ01000036.1 GCA_002328745.1 Actinobacteria bacterium UBA2184 | reverse complement strand
CAATAGTTGATAGTTAAACGGCGAGGGGCAAACGCGCAGGTAGAGGCCCTATCGCGACGCACCGGAGGCTCGGGAGCGCTCCCGTGAGGCCCCAACCCCGCGCCGCTGCGGTGATGGGACAGCACGCGGCGAGCGGCCAGATCAGGCGTTCTTCGAGAGCCCCAGCCGCCCGGTCTCCTCCTCGACGATCAGCTCGATGTCGGCCACGCTCAGGTACGCGGTCTCCATGATCAGGTGCTTCGCGTCGTACTCTCCCCAGTCGCGGGTGAGTATCCGCAGGCCAAGCTCGTCGGCCTGATCGAAGAACGTCGTCCCGGGGTACGGCGTGGTGTACGACATCAGGATCTCGGCGCCCTCGTCCTTGAGCGTCTCCATGAAGCGGAACGTCTCGCGCAGCGTGTCCTCGGTGTCGTCGGGGAACGGCACCATGAACGACGCCGTCGTGCGGATGCCGGCGGCCACCGACCACCGCACCGCCTCGAGCGCGCGCTCCTTCTCTATGCCCTTCACCGAATCGAGGATAGACTGCGAGCCCGACTCCACGCCGTACTGGATGCCGGTGCAGCCATGCGCGGCCATCGCGCGAAGCAGTTCCTCGTCCACGCGATCCACGCGCGTGCCGCACGCCCAGGTGAAGAGCCCTGCCAGGCGCTCCATCTCCCCGAGCAGTTCCTCCACCCAGGAACGCCGTAGCGTGAAGATGTCGTCGACGAAGAACACGAAGCCTGCGCCGTAGTCGCGAACGAGCATCTCGAGCTCGTCGACGACCGCCTTGGGCGAGCGCGGCCGGTGCCGGCCCTCCCAGATGTGGCTCGCCGAGCAGAACGGACAGCGGTACGGGCAGCCGCCGCGAGCGGTGAGCACGTTGAAGGCGTCGGGGTAGAACTCGAGCGACAGCAGGTCGCGCGCCGGCAGGCCCACGGCGTCCGCCTCCAGGAGCGGGCGGCGCTCGTTTACGACCGGCTCCCCGCTTCGCCGCCATGCCAGCCCCGCGATCGCGGAGAGATCGCCGCCGCTCTCAAGGGCGGTCACGAGCTCGGCGAGTGTCTGCTCGCCCTCGCCGACAACGACGGTGTCCGCGGCTGTCTCCGCGAGCACCTCGGCGGGCAGGATGGACGGGTGCGGGCCGCCGAGCACCACGTGCACGGCGGGGTCGAACGCCTTGGCCTGCGCCGCCAGGGCGACCGCGTTGGGGTAGGTCTCCGTGTACGCGGAGACGCCGACCACCTGAGGACGAACCCTCCCGAGCACGAGGTCGACGCGCTTCGGGTTGTAGCCCGACACGTTTAGATCGAGCAGGTGCGCCTCGTGCCCCCGCTCCCGAAGGTAGCTCGCGAGGTAGGCGATGCCGAGCGGCGGCGAGACCCGCGCGTGGGGGCTCGGCCGGGACACCGGCGAGTTGATGAGCAGGATGCGCATCGGTCCTCCTACGAGAAGGTGGGGCACCGTTCACTATAGACGGTGCCCCACCGTTGGTCGCTTGCGACCGCTACTCCGCCGGTGCGTCACCGGTTTCGATCTCTCCGCGCAGGGCGCGGTACTGCTCCATGCGGTGCCCGAACACGTCTCCGAGCGCGATCACCTGCGCCATGTACGACGACAGCGGCAGCACATCCCGCTCCATCGCTTCGGCCAGATCGGCGTCGCCGATAACGTCACGCACCCAGTCGGTCATCCGCGACAGGTCGACCCAGTTGATGCCGCCCTTGAAACTCGGGTCGAACAACGGGGCGTCCCACTTCGTGCCGAGCACGAAGAGCACCGCGTCTCCGAGACTGTACAGGTCCTTCGCCGCATTGCCTGCGGACGGCGTCATCGCATAACCGATCAGCCGCTCGTCGTACTCCAGGCTGCGGAGCGCGCGCTCCACCAGCTCGCTCGAAGGCGGAGCCAACACTGATACCGTAGCAGTGGTCATCACGGCATCAGCCTCCCAGCTTGCCGGCCTTGTCGAGCTCGTCGGCAACCGCCGACAGACCCACGGCCTCCAGGCCCGAGCGCGTCGGCCAGCCAGTGGCCACGTCCCAGCCCTGCATAGCGTAGAAGCGGTCCTTCACGTCCTCGAAACGGGCGCGGTCCAGCGTGCGGCCGAGGCAGATGCTGTAGCCCCACTCGCCGTCCTCCTTCGCGAGAAGGAAGTACGGAGCCGAGGTCGGCACGTCGTACACGTAGTTCGTGAAGACTTCCTGGTCGCGATGGCGGCCCTGAAGCACCCAGATCGCCTTGTCGAGGTTCCAGATTTTCTTACCGAGTCCGAGGCCCTGCTCCATGGTCATGTCGACACCGGTGACGGCCTTGTACAGCGCCGGCTCGTAGGTCGGCGTGCCACCCACGTTGTCGTCGGTGTTGTAGCTGATGAGGTTCGGCCACGCCCAGTCGCAGAACAGCGCCGACTGCTTCCAGAAACGCGTGTAGTAGCGGTGCCACTCGACGGCCCTGAGACGGGCATCGCTGTAGATGCCGTCGTTGCTGTAGTCGAAGCCATCGGCGCCTACGCCCGTGGCCTCGCCCAGCAGTTCGGCCATACGCGCCGCCGGGATCAGCGGGTCTTGACCGATCGCTGCGGTAACGAGGGGCATCCAGTGCACGTGCCAGTTGTAGTCGTGCTCGTTGATGTCGCGATCGCCGAAGACCGAGCCGTAGCTCCAGTCGACCTCAAGGCGCGGATCGTAGTGCTCGTTGAAGCCCCACTGCGGCCGCGTGAGCGTGCCGTTGGAGGTATCCTCGTCCCAGCGGCCCCACTTGACCACCGCGCGGGTCATGCCGTCCTTGAGGTCCGCCCCGATGTCGGTGCCGTACGCCACCGCGTGCGTGAAGGCCTCCATGAACTCGTACGTCCCGTACTTGTCCCACGGCAGCTCCGAGTGGATCTGCTTGCCGGGGCCGAGGATGCCCTGCATGTACAGCCCGTACAGGTACGCGTGCTGGAAGACGTCGTAGACGTTGATGCCCATCTGGTCGAGGAGCGTCGTCGCCTTCATCATGTCTACCGTCGTCGGACCACCGGCGAAGTACAGGGCCTCCACGCACTGGTCGCCGTTGGACAGGCCGCTCTCGTGGTTCATGCGGCAGTTGCGGTAGCAGCCCATGCAGCCCTGAGGCCGCGCAGCCGCGGGGGCAGCGTAGAGAAGCGGACCGTACCCGGGCTGCTGGGTCAGGATGCCGTACAGGTTCAGACCCGGGACCGGCGTCTCGAACTTCGGGTCATCCACGTTGTAGCCGTACTTGTTCATGATCTCGCCGCGCAGGCGCACGAGGGCCGCCGGATCGGCGACCGGAACGCTGCCGGTACCGATGGCGCTGATGGCCTTCAGACCCTTCGCACCGAGGATGCCGCCGAATCCGCCCTGCCCGGACCCGTTGCCCGAATCGTGGATGAGACAGCCGTTGCGGTTGCCGTTCTCGCCCGCGGGGCCGATCGCCACGACCGCCGGCTTCTGCGTGCTGCGGCCGCCGTCGCGGGCGTCGGTGAGCTCCCACCACTCACGGACGTCGTCGGAGCCGGTGACGATGCTCCAGATCTCCTCCTGCGTCTCGTGGGTGTTGAGGCCCCACAGACCGCTCGCGTCCTCGAACGTGACCTTGTCGTTCACGATGTTGAGCCAGACCGGTGTCTCGGACTTGCCCTGGATGGCGATACCGTCCCAGCCCGCGAACTTGAGCTGGCCCGCGAAGCGGCCGCCGAAGTTGCTGCGGGTGAACCAGGCGATCGGGTACGCCTGGATGCCGATACCGGTCACCTCGGTGCGGCCCGACGCCGACGGGGCAAGCGTGCCCGAGAGCGGCGAGGTCATGAACGTGACCAGGTTGTCCGGGTGGTACCCGTCGATGGTCTTGTCCTTCACGCGGTCGAAGAAAAGGGCCGAGCCGATTCCGTGACCGCCGCCCCACTCTTCGTAGTCCGCCGTGGGGATGGTGTCGATGGTCTTGTCGGTCAGATTCACGTACAGAATCTTGCCGACGTATCCTCCCTGAGCCATGTGGCTATACCTCCTTGGTTGATCAGTAGTCAGATGGGAACGGCGTCACGTGGTGGGGAACAGCAGCGTGCCCCAGTGCGAGTTGCGCAGGTTGACGATGTAGCCGGCGTCGGTCTGGACCGGAGTGCTGCGGGTGAACGAGATCGCGTTCATCGGGCACATCTCGATGCATGCCTGCTTGCCGCCCGGACCGCCCTGCTCGTCCCAGAACGGGGCGTTCGCGCACAGGTCGCACTTCTGTGCGTGCTTGTCCTCGAAGTTCCACTGCACGCGCGACGGCGTGAACGGGCAGGCCTCGACGCAACGCTCGCAGCCGATGCACTTGTCCACGTCCACCGTGCGCACGTAGCCGTTGTCCGGGTCCGCATGCATCGCGCCGGTCGGGCACGCGTCGACGCACGACGGGTACGGGCACTGGCGGCACTGCACCTGTTCCATGTCGTTCGGGAAGCCCGCGAACGGGTTGCCCGTGATCTGGATGCGGGAGAGGTTCACGTTCGAACGACCCGTGTGCACGAGCGAGCACGCGAGCATGCAGCTCTCGCAGCCGGCGCACTTCTTGGTGTCGACGAGCAGGTAGCCTTCCGAAGCAGGGATCGCGAACACCTGCTCGGGGAGGAAGAAGCCCTTCACCAGCATTCCGCCGAGCATCGCGCCCACACCGATGCCGCCGACGCCGGTGACGAACTCCCGGCGGGAGTACCCCTTGGGCTCCCCGGCTTCCGTCGTCATGAGTTCCTTATCCGCCATCGTTAGAAACGTCCTTTCGTATCCGTTCGGCTCCCCTACTCGGG
>DCVQ01000013.1 GCA_002328745.1 Actinobacteria bacterium UBA2184 | reverse complement strand
GGCAAAAAATCCACTCGGCCTGCACTCACCGCATTTTAGAAACACACTCTAGATTCAGATGGTTACAAGAATTATAACGATTATTCCGGCATTTGTCATCTTTTCCGAATGGATTTTCTGTACAGAAAGACCAATTTGTGTTTTTTATCCAAGCGTTATGCCGCGCGCATGATCGAAAATGCCGCGCAAAAAGGGCGGCAGCCGTCCGCGCAAGCGCAAGACAGCAACCGCCCGGTTGGATTTTTTTGTTTCCTAAATGCGCGCGACTCCGCTCTTTCTCGCGGCCTCGGCAACCGCGGCGGCAACCGCCTTGCCCACGCGCGGATCAAATGCTTTGGGAATGATGTAGTCCGGCGTTCTTTCCTCATCTGAAATCAACCCCGCCAACGCGTAGGCAGCGGCGATCTTCATCTCGTCGTTGATGTCGCTCGCGCGGACATCAAACGTGCCGCGGAAGATGCCGGGGAAGGCCAGCACGTTGTTGATCTGGTTGGGGAAGTCGCTTCTGCCGGTCGCGATGACGGCGGCGCCGCCCTCTTTCGCTTCGTCCGGGAAGATCTCCGGCGTGGGGTTGGCGCAGGCAAAGACGATCGCGTCCTTCGCCATGCTCTTAACCATGTCCACGCTGACCATCTTGGGTGCGGAAACGCCGATGAACACATCCGCCCCCTGCATCGCGTCCGCAAGCGAACCCTGCCGCTTTTCACGGTTGGTGATGCGCGCCATCTCCTCTTTGATCCAGTTCATGCCCTCTTTGCGGCCTTCGTAGATGATGCCTGCGCGGTCGCACAGGGTCACATCGGTAAAGCCGTCCGAAAGCAGCAGCTTGGTGACGCTGATGGCGGCAGCGCCCGCGCCATTGATGACGATCTTGACGTCTTCCTTCTTCTTGCCGACCACGCGCAGCGCGTTGATCAGCCCCGCGAGGGTGACAACGGCGGTGCCGTGTTGGTCGTCATGAAAGATCGGAATGTCGCACTTTTCTTTCAGCTTGCGCTCGATCTCAAAGCAGCGCGGGGCGGAGATGTCCTCGAGGTTGATGCCGCCGAAACCGGGAGCGATGTTGCGCACCGTCGCGACGATCTCGTCGGAGTCCTGCGTCGCCAGGCAGATGGGCACCGCGTTGATCCCGGCGAACTCGGAGAAGATGGCGGCCTTGCCCTCCATCACCGGCAGCGCCGCGTAGGGGCCGATGTCGCCCAGGCCGAGCACGGCCGAGCCGTCGGTGACGATCGCCACCGTGTTCTGCTTGCCGGTGAGCTCGCGCACCTCGTCCGGGTTCCGCGCGATCGCGAGGGAGACCTCGCCGACGCCCGGGGTGTAGACGACGCTGAGATTCTCGGCATCCAACCGGACCTTCGAGCTTATAACGGTCTTGCCGCGCGACTGCCGGTGGAATCCGACCGGATCCGACGCCTGGTCCATGGATCTTCCTCTTCCCGATGACGCTCGCACCACGCAAGGCGAACGGAACGTGGCGAAAATGGCCACCGCGATTCTATCATCCGCTGCCGGAAGCCCTGTCAGCCGAGATCGGCCGGATACTCCACCGCGAGCTTCCGGCCGCGGTGGGTCGCGAAGCGTTGCGCGAGCAGCAGCGGAACCTCCGGGAGCGCCCCGAGCGGTTCCGGCCGGCCGGCGGGCAGGGGGACGTCGGCGACGATGACGTCGTCGCCGGAAGAAGCCTCGGCCATCACGTCGCCGAGGTAGACGATGGCCGAGCCGCCGTGCCCCGGCTCCCCGACCTCCGCCCCGTCGGGCTCCACGATGAACACGACCGAGGCCAGCGACGTGCTCAGGCCGATCGCGAACTCGAGGACGGCCTGAGCCTGCAGCTCGGACTCGGCGCCGGGGGCAAGGAGCGCGATATCGGGCCGCTCGGCGAAGACCTGCGCGAGCGTATCGGGATCGAACGACGCGTCGCCGGGCAGTAGCGCCACGCGACCGAGCCCGTCCAGGTCGTCGACGGCCACCGCGGCTTCCTCGCCGGCGCGCGGCACGAGCACGAGGGTGTTCGGCGCTTCGGCTGCCAGCCGCCGCCACAGGTCGTCGGCGAGCGGGCCCTCGTCGAGGTCGGGCACCACCGGCAGGAGCACCAGCCCGGCGCCCTCGGCCGCCGCCCGGCTGGCCGCGAGCACCAGCGCCTCGAGGTCCTGGGCTGGCGTGGGACGGAACCTGTGCTGGACGACGGCGATCCTCATGGCAGCCTCCGTGCGGACGCGCGACTTACCGGATAGATGCCCAACGCCTCTCGCACGCTCACGCGAAACGGCTCAGGCGTCGTCCTTCGTGGCCGGCGGTCGCTTGCGGGGTGCCGCAGGCTTCTTGGCCGCGGGCTTCTTGGCCGCGGGCTTCTTGGCCGCGGGCTTCTTCGCAGGCGCGGCCTTCTTGCCAGCGCCAGCCGCGGCACGCGTGGCGCCGCCCCTGCCCCGTCCCCGGAAGGCGGGCCGCTCGGGCTTGAGGGGGCAGGCCGGATCGATACAGATGGTCCACGGGCCCTTCTTCGTGTGCACGATGACCTTGGGTGTTCCACATTCGCAGCGCTCGGTGGTGGGCTCGATGTCGCCCTGCTGCGGCAGCGGGTACGAGGTCTTGCAGTTCTCGTAGTTGGTGCAGCGGACGTACCGGCTGCCCACGCCCGAGTACTGCACGATCAGATCGCCGCCATCGCCGGTGGGACAGCCGCCGGGAGCGATGACGATCTCGGGGCCCTTCTTCGTCGGACAGTCCGGGCTCAGGCACATCACGCGCGGACGCTTCTTGAACTGGATGATGCGTACCTGCGGGCTGCCGCACGTCTCGCACATCTCCTCGACGGCCTGGTACTTCGCGTTCTTGGGGAGCGGGTACGTCACCGAGCACTCGGGATAGCCCGAGCAGCCGACGAAGTACGTCTTGTTCTTCGGCGAGAACTTGATGAGAAGGTCGTGTCCCGACACGGGGCACTTCCCGACCTTCGCGTCCTCGTCGATGGCGCCCTTCAGCAGATCGGCCACCTCGGGCACGCGCGGCAGCAGCTCCTCGACGACCTGCGCAAGCGCCCGCTGCGAGTGGCCGAGCACCTCCGCGAGCGTGGCACGGCCGTTGGCGATCGCGTCCATCTCCTCTTCGAGCTGGTGTGTCATGTCGGGCGTGGTGATCTCGCCCGCGTAGCGCGAGAGCGCCGTGATGACCGCGCGGCCCTTCTGCGTGGGCTCGGCCGGATCGTTCTGGATGTACTTGCGGTCGTAGAGGGTCTGGATGATGTCGTGGCGCGTGGCTTTGGTGCCGAGCCCCAGCTTCTCCATCTCCTGGATGAGCTTGCCCTGCGAGTGACGGGCGGGCGGTTGCGTCTGCTTCGCTTCCATCTCCGCGCCGAGGAACGCGATGCTCTCGCCTTCATCGAGCGCGGGGAGGTGCTCGTCCTTGCGCAGGCCGTAGGGGTAGATCGCCCTGAAACCGGGCGCGACCACGATGTCGCCCTTCGCGACGAAGCGCTCGCCCGCGACCCCGAGGTCGATGCGGGTCCCCTCGAGCACCGCCGGCTCGGAGAGCGTCGCCATGAACCGCCGAGCGACGAGGTTGTAGAGCTTCCACGCCTGCGGGTCGAGCTTGTCGGGGTCCACCGCCCCCGTGGGGTGGATCGGCGGGTGGTCGGTCGTCTCCTTGGCTCCGCGCGTGGGGGTAAGCCCTCCCTTGGCGAGCAGCTTCTGCGCGTGCTCGCGGTAGAACGGCACCTCCGTGAGCGAGCGCAGGAGCCCGCGCAGGTCGAGGCTTGGCGGGTATACGGTGTTGTCGACGCGCGGATACGAGATGTAGCCGCTCATGTACAGCGACTCGGCGACACGCATCGTCTGCGAAGGCGAGATGCCCTCGGAGGCGGCGGCGGCCATGAGCGCGGTCGTGTTGAACGGGGTGGGCGCCGGAACCTGCCGGCGCGTGCGCTTGACCGACTCGACTCTCCCGGTGGTCTCCGCCGCGACCGTGTCCATCACGGCGCGCGCGTCCGCCTCGGACTTGAAGCGTTCGGTGGCGTGCGTCGCACCGAACTCCTCGCCGTCCTTGGCGAAGGAGGCCCGGACGACCCAGAAGTCCTCGGGCACGAATGCGTCCCGCTCGAGCTCGCGGTCGACGATCAGCTTGAGCGTGGGCGTCTGCACCCGCCCGGACGAGAGCACGTCGCCGTACGGCTTGCGGGTGACGTGCTGCAGGGCGAGGGTGAGGTACCGCGTGAGGACCGCGCCCCAGATGAGATCGATGTCCTGCCGGGTCTCCCCCGCCTGCGCGAGCTCTTCGGAGAGCGTGCCTTCGTCGCCAAAGGCCCGCTCGATCTCGTCCTTCGTGATGGCCGAGAAGCGCACGCGGGTGACCGGCACCGTCTTGTTCACCGTACGCACGATGTCGCGCGCGTCGGCGCCGATGAGCTCGCCCTCGCGGTCGAAGTCGGTTGCGATGATCACCGAGTCGGCCTTCTTCGCGAGGTTCTTGATCGATTGGATGATGCCCTTCTCTTTGGGCAGCTTCTCCACGTCGACGCGCGCCAGCACCGGCAGCGTCTCGAGACGCCACCGGTTGAGCGCCACGGGCTGGCCCTCGGAGATCAGGTCGGCCACGCCGCCGGTGAGGACGCGGGGGTCCGTCGCGGCGAGCGCCCGCACGCCTTCGGCGGCGAGCTCCTCGGCGAAGTCGACCTCCATGATGTGGCCCTTGAGGCCGATGGAAGCCCAGTCCTCGCCGTCACGGCGGAAGTAATAGACGGGCGTCGTGTAGACCTTGTCGGCCTTCGGTTTGCCCACTGCCAGGATCTCGGCGATGCGGCGGGCGGCGATGTTCTTCTCAGAGATGACGAGGCGCATGTGCGCGGCCTCCGGGGGTCGGCGGGCAATTCCTGCCGAGTATATATGGCGCGTCAAGCCAGGCGTAAACCGGATCGCAATCGCAGCCGATCGCCGGCGAAGCGCCGGACCCCCGTACCGGAGGGCGCGCTACAGCCCGATCTCGGCCGCCCGCGCCTGCATCGCCTGAAGCGAGAGCGCGAGGAACTCCTCGCGCGTGAGGCCGAGATCCTCGCAGGCCGCCATCTGCTCCCGGTTGGCGCCGCGCGCGAACGCCTTCTCCTTCCACCGCTTGAGAAGGGAGCGCACCTCGACGTTCGCGAGCGCCTTGTCGGGACGCACGAGCGCTGCTGCGACGATGAACCCGGTCGTGGGATCCGCCGCGTAGAGAGCGCGGTCCATGAGCGACTCGCGCGGCGCCTTGTCGGCATGCGCGAGCACCGCGTGGATCGACTCCTCATCGAGCTTCCCGGCGAGCAGCCCGGCGGTGACCACACCGTGCCGCTCGAAGTCCTCGGCCGTCTCGGCGTAATCGAGGTCGTGCAGCAGCCCGGCCAGCGCCCAGCGCTCGACATCGGCGTCGGGCAGGCCGAAGTGCTTCGCGAGAGCCTCCATGATGACCTCGGTCGCGATGCAGTGATTGACGAGGTTGGCCGAGCCGATACGCTCGCGAACGAGCTCGAGTGCTTCCTGGCGGTCCATCACGCGCCCCTTCCGGTCTTCGCGTCCTCTACGCGGCCCGCGAGCCACTCGGCCCATGCCTGCACGCCCTCGCCCTTTGTGGCGGACATCGGGAAGATCGGGGCGAGCCCGTTCAGGCCCCGGACCACCTCGCGGAACTCGGCCTCGTCGAAGTCGAACACGCTCATCGTGTCGTACTTGTTGAGGATCACGGCCTGCGAGACCTGGAAGATGTTCGGGTACTTGTAGGGCTTGTCGTGGCCTTCGGGCACCGAGAGGATCATCACCTTGGCGTGTTCGCCCAGATCGAAGTCCGAGGGGCAGACCAGGTTGCCCACGTTCTCGATGATGATGAGGTCCAGCTCGGCAAGATCGAGCGTATCGACTGCCCGGCGGATCATCGCCGACTCCAGGTGGCAGGCGCCGCCCGTGTTGATCTGCACCGCCGGGATGCCGTGAGCGCGCACCTTCTCGGCGTCCACCTTGCTCGCGATGTCGCCCTCGATGACCGCTATCGCGTAGCGGTCGCGCAGCGCCTCGATGGTCGCAAGGATAGTGGATGTCTTGCCGGCGCCGGGTGAGGCCATCAGATCGACAACGAACACGCCGTGCTCGTCGAACCGCGCCCGGTTCTCGGCGGCAAGCCGCTCGTTCGCGGCGAGGATGCGCTGCTCGATCTCGATCTGCACCTTCGTGGCCCCCTAGTCGGCGTCTATGCGGTTGATATCGAGTTCGCGGCCCTGGAGCAGCATCACGACATAGCTGCCGCACGACGGGCACCGCGCGGCATCGTACCGTCCGTGCTCGTAGTCGTGACCGCAGTCGGCGCAGCGCGACCGGGCGCCCAGCATAGTCACGGTGAGCGCGGCGTTCTCGGCCATCGTCCCCTGCCGCAACTCGTCCCAGGCGAACTGCAGCGCGTCTTCCATCACCTCGGTGAGCACGCCGATGGAGACGTCCACGCTCGAGATGGTGGTGGCGCCGACGTTCTCGGCCGCGGTGATGGCCGAGGACAGGATCCCGGATGCGATGCCCAGCTCGTGCATCTCGCGCGGCCTCAGGCGGCTTCCGCGAGCTTCTGCTCCCGGATCTTCTTCGACAGCAGGATGCGCAGCACGAGCATCGTGATCTCGAAGAGCACGATCATCGCGCCGGCAAGCGCGCCCATGCTCACAGGCGACCAGTCCGGCGTGACCATCGCTGCGATGATGGACGAGGCGACCCACACGAAACGCCAGTTCTTGCGCAGCTTCGCGTACGGGACGACGTTGAAGTACACCAGGTAGAAGATGACGATCGGGATCTCGAATGCGATGCCGAAGCCGAGCATGAACCACATCGCGAACGACATGAGGCTCGACGCTCGCGGCATGAAGGAGAAGATCTCGCCGTTCTGACCCGCGAGCCACGCGGCGCCCGGCTCGAGGATGAGCAGGTAGCAGAACGCCGCTCCGCCGAGGAACAGCACCACGGCGACAGCGAAGGTGAGCATGAACCAGCGGCGCTCCTTGGGCTTGAGGGCCGGAAGGAAGAACGCGAGCGTGTGGTAGATGACGACCGGGCTGCCGATGACGAACGCGCTCCACACCGAGAGCCGGAAGCGGTTGGTCATGCCCTCCAGGACGTCCAGCGTCACCGCCTGACCCGAGATCACGGACTCCATCGGCTTGATCAGGAACGCGTAGATCTGGTCGGTGAACGCGTAGGTCGCCAGGATCAGCGTGACGATCACGGCACCGACGATCGTCAGACGCTTGCGAAGCTCGTTGAGGTGAGCGAGGAACGGCATACGCTTGGCTTCGATAGGCATGGGTTCGAGGGCGCTTAGCCCTCCTCCACCTCCTCCGCCACATCGTCTTCGGAAGCGGCCTCGACGGCTGCAGGGGCGTCCTCGGACGCAATCTCGTCAGCCGAAGGCGCGTCGTCAGAGGCGGCCCCGTCAGCCGAAGGCGCATCATCGGAAGCGGCGTCGTCAGCCGGGGATGCGTCCTCTGGGGCCTTCGCCGCAGCCGACGCGCCGCGGGCGCGGGCCTGACTTGCGGCGATCTTGTCGTCGAGGCTCGTGGAGGCCGCGTCGGCGGGCGTCGCGGTCTCGTCCTTGGCGGCGGGACTCGTGCTCGCGAAGATCTCCGCGCGGATGGTGGACTGCATCATGTCCTGGTAGCGGCGGAAGTCGCGCATGAAGCGCCCGATGGTGCGGGCGACCTCGGGCAGCTTCTCCGGTCCGAGCAGGAGCAGCGCAAGACCGCTGATGAGCATGAACTCCCAGCCACCGATGCCGAACAACGTTCAACTCCTCGTATCGGAGAAGGTCATCACGCACGCGCGCCCCGGACGCGCCCGGCCGCGGCCGCTAGAGCTCGCGCGCCTCGTCGGCCGTCGCGAAGACGGGGAAGACCTTGTCGAGGCCCGTGATGCGGAAGATCTTCAGGATGCCGTCTCTGGTGCACACGAGCCGGAGCGTGCCGCCGTGTTCCTTGACGCGCCGAAGACCGCTGATGAGCACGCCGAGGCCCGAACTGTCGATGAAGCTGACCTGCTCGAGATCGATCACGAGCGACGTGCAGCCGTCATCCACGCTATCGACGATAGCCTGCTTGAGGTTCGGCGCCGTGTAGAGATCGACCTCCCCGGACAGCGTCAGCACGCATCCTTCGTCCGTACGGTCGATCGCGATCTCGAGCTCCATCGTGTGCACCGCCTTCGGCCGGAAACGCGTGCGACGTTGATTGTACCTGCCCGCCGCATGGGTGACCAGCGTATCGACGGGCGGTCGTGTGAAGCGCGGCCGGCGAGGGTAGTATCACGATGCCGAGGCTCCCGGGGGTGTGCATGGGACTACGGATCGACCTCGACCAAAACGAAGAGCGCTGGACCCTCGTCCTTCACGGAGAGTTGGACTACGGCGAGTGTGCAGCGTTTCGCACGACGATCGACCGCATCCTCAAGCACGCGCCGCCCTCCACGCTGCTCGACCTGTCCGGACTCGAGTATCTCGACAGCTCCGGTCTCGGTCTGTTGCTCTCGCTCTCCAAGGAGTACTCCGCGCACGGAGGGCGGCTCGTGATCGTGACCAACGAGTCAGTCGACAACATCCTCGCCCTCACCCGGCTCTCCAGCATCTTCTCGTGCGCTGCCTCTCACGATGAGGCGTGCGCGATGCTCGGCGACGCGGCGACGTAGAGACGCCCGTCCGTCACCTGAAGCGACGGCGGCCGGCCCCGGAGGGACCGGCCGCTTCGTATCGCATGATGCAGAAGTCCGGGTTACGGCGCCGTCGTGACCTCGAGCGAGCTGGCCGGAGACTGCGCCTGGACCTCCGCAAGCATCTGGCGCGCGGTCTCCACCTGCTGCGGCAGCTGGGTGGCGCTCTGCGGGTTGTCGATGAACGCGACGAGCGCCGGCCCGACGTTGCTGCTGCCGGCGTAGTAGAGCGCGAACGCCTTGTTGCCGAGAAGCACCGGGTTCGTCGGGTCGGCGGCAAGAGCCTTGTCGTACTCGATGACCGCGTTCAGCCAGTAGGGCACGGAGCCGGGCTGCTGCCCCGCCTGGTAGAGCACGACAGCGTACTCGTAGTACGCGTGACCGAGCGCGATAGCGGCATCCAGGTTGTCGGGCTGCGCGTCGACCACCCGCTGGGCGGCCTTGATACGCTCGAGTCCGGCATCAGCAGCCGCCGTGGTGTTCGTGCCGCCACCGCTTCCACCGGCTCCCAGCAGCACCACGGGAACCGAGATCGCGATGAATGCGACGGCGACGACGATGATCGTCACCCGGACCCAGGCGGGCTGCTCTCCGCGAGCCGTCTTCATCGGGCTCTTCGCGGTAGTCGCGGTCCGCGAGGTTGTCTTCTTAGCCATGCATGTCCTCCATAACAAGAGCCGGCCCGGCCGACTGACGCGGTCGCGGGCCGTGACTCCGTCGGTTCGATCTACTGCGCGGAGGTCGTCTCCACGGTACCGGTGGGCACCACGCCGCCCATGCTGGAGATGTCGGGGTGACCCTCCGGCAGAACACCCAACGACATCTGCTCGTCAGTCAGTGTAGGGGCAGCGGCGGCACCGTTGTCGGTCGCCGTGGCGCCGCCCGCCGTGGTGGCCCCCTTCGGGGCCGCGACGAAGCCGATGATGACACCGATGAGAAGACCGATGACCGTCATCAGCGAAGCGATGGTCATGGTCACGCTCTGCTCGAAGAAGGAGCCGCCCGATGCAGCCGTCTCACGCGCCGCGGGCGCACGGCGCGCCTGCGCAGCTGCTGCCGGCTTGCCGGCAGCCTTGGCCGCGGGCTTGCCGGCCGGCTTGGTCGAAGACTTGGCCGGCTTGGCCTCCTCTTCCTCCTCGTCGAAGAAGAAGTCCTGATCGCTCACGTGCAGATACCTCCTTGATGGTCCGTCAGATACCGCGGCGCCTCAGACACGCTCACGGCCACGCGCGATTATAGCATCCACCCTCGGGCGGAACCGCTCGCTGCCCGACAGCCGACGCTCAGCAAGCCGGATACCCACCACGGCGACGTTCGCCGCAACGAGTGCGAGCACGAGACCTGCGATGTCCGGGGCAAAACCCAGCCACGTTCCAAGCAAGAAACCCGCCAAGTACCCGAGAAGCAGACCGGCCACGGGCATGAGGAATACGGCTACCGCGGCGCGGGTGCGGATGGCATCGGGGATCGTCACGTCCACGGTATCGCCGACGGTCGCGCCGAATGTGTCGCGCACGTCCCGCATGACGGTCTCCCCACCCCCATGCGAGCATACGCTGCAGCCCTTGCAGCCCGCCGAGGCGACCATCTGGACGTCCACCGCGCCATCGCGCACGGTCACCACGAGTCCACGCTCGTGCATAGCCGCTAGCCCCGCACCTTGAGCCGCATTTCCTCGACACGTGCGCGCATCGGCTCCGGATCGACCGTGTGGAAGGTGCCGCGGTCGAACAGTATTCGCCCGTCCACCATCGTCATCAGCACGTCCTCCTGGTGGCACGTGTGCACGAGGGCTCCGTACGGGTCCTGAGTAGGCGTCTGGTAGCTCTGGGACAGGTCCACCGCGATGATGTCCGCCCGCTTGCCCGGCTCCAGGCTGCCGATGAGGTGGTCGAGCTTGAGGGCGCGGGCGCCTTCGATGGTGGCCAGTCGCACGAACGTCTTGGCGCTGTAGAAGCCCCGCTCGCCACGGATCCCGCGCTGGATGAGCAGCCCCACGCGCATCTCTTCGAAGAAGTCGATGGTCGAGGTCGATGCGGGCGAATCCGTGCCCAGCCCGAAGCGCAACTCGTGCGTCTGGAAGTCGCCGATGGGCGCGATGCCCATGCCGAGCTTCGCATTGCAGCGCGGGCAGTACGCGACCGCGACGTCGCACGCCTTGAGCACGTCGATATCGTCCGGATCGACGTGCACGCAGTGAACGCCCATCACGTTCGGCAGATCGAGCACACCCCACTGATAGACGTAGCGCACCGGGCTCACCCCGGTGGGCATCCAGACCTCGTCGGCCCACCCGGACTGCGTCCGGAAGTCCTGGCCGAGCGGAGACGACCCGTACTTCACGAAGTCATACTCGTCTCTTGACCCGGCGAGGTGCAGCGCCACGTGCGTGTCCGCCGTGCCGACGGCATCGGCGAGTGCCTTGAACAACCACGGGTGGCACGTGTAAGGGCCGTGCGGCGAGATGCCGATGGTGATGCGCGATGGGTCGGCCTGCTTCTCCCACGATGCCATGTCGGACAGCGCGGACGAGAGAACGCTGTCGATGGCCGACGTGTCCATCGTCGAGAGTTCGCGGTAGAGCACGCCGCGCAGACCAGCCGATTGCACCGCGGCCACCGAGGTTCCTGACGAGGTGATGTCGGCGACCGTGGTGATGCCCGAGCGAATGGCCTCGACGGCGCCGAGGGCCGCCGAGTCGACCCAGTCCTGGTCGCCCAAGAGTGCCTCACGCCGCTGGACCTCCATCTTCCAGCGCGTGTACGGCAGATCGTCGACGACGCCCCGGAACACCGCATACTCGAGATGCGTGTGCAGGTCGATGAATCCCGGCATGAGCGCCGCAAGGCCGTAGTCGATGACTTTCTCGTCGGGATAGGCGCGCAGGAGATCGGCACGAGCGCCGACCTCGACGATCTCGCGGTCCCGGACGAGGACGGCGCCGTCCTCGATGTGGGGGGCGTTCACGGGAAGCACGTACCGTGCGAGAAGCAGCATCCTGGCGACCTCCGGGGGCGTCGTGCGGTGGCCTCTTATCCTACACGCTCGACCACGGTCGCTCCACCACGGCTACTTGACGGCGACGTGCACCGCGACGATGCCGAAGGTGAGGTTGCGCCACGTCACCTCGCGGAAACCGGCTTTGTGCAACTCACCTGCGAGCGCCACCTGGCCGGGGAACTGCAGGATCGAGTCCCGCAGATATTCAAAGGAGTCGCGTCTGCCGGTGACCTTGTCGCCGATGGCCGGGATCACGTTGTGCAGGTACGAGTGATAGACGGCCCGGAATGGCACGAACGGCGGGCGGCTCATCTCGAGGACGACGTAGCGGCCGCCCGGCTTCAGCACCCGGTGGACCTCGCGGAAGTTCGCCGCCCGGTCGGGCAGGTTCCGCACGCCGAACCCGATGGTGACCACATCGAAGCTCTCGTCCTCGAACGGCAGGTCCTGTGCGTCGGCGGCGGTGAAGTCGATCCGCGTGGGACCCTTGTACGCAGCCGCCTTCTCGCGGGCCACGTCGAGCATCTCCGGCACGAAGTCGGTGGAGAGCACACTCGCCGGCTTCCCCTGCTCGGCAAGCGCCATGGTGAGGTCACCGGTGCCGGCCGCGAGGTCAAGCACGACCGAGTTCCGGTTGAGGCGCGCCATGCTCACGGTCCGCTTGCGCCACGAACGATCGACCCCAAGGCTCGAGAGCTTGTTGAAACGGTCGTAGTCGGGCGCGAGGGTCGCAAAGATGGACTGCACCCGCTCGGTCGTCGGGCGGCCGTTATCCCTGCCGGAAGCACGCGTGGTCATCGTTCAGTCACCCTCCATGAACCGCCGGTCGACAACCGCGAGCCGGGGGAAGAGAGTCTCCAGATTCACTCGGAACCAGAGACGGATGTTGTTCCACACATGGCCTAAGTTCGCGCTCGCTGGCCAGTTGAGCTCGGTCTTCTCGCACACGGTGCTTTCGTTCAGTGCATCGATCTCGCGCTTGTAGGCAGACAGCAGGCTCGCACGCTCGGGCTCGTCGTGCAGCATGATGTCGTCGATGCGCGCCATCGCGATCTGCGCCTCGAGCACGCGCCTCTCGGTGGCTGCCGCCGTCTTCGGATCGATGGCGCCCACGCGCGCCTTGATGCGGTTGATGCCTACCGCGGCCTCGTAGGTGGACTCGACCATGTCGTCAACGGTCATGGCGTCCGGGACGTAGTTCAGGATGTGCTTCCACGACGGCTGCGTCAGCAGCTGCCGGTGCTCCTCGAGGGTGCGCGCGCGCAGCGTGTACCCGTAACGCTCGGGGTCCTCGAAGACCATGGAGCCGGGATCGAGGAAGGGCGCCATCGGCCCGATGAACGGCAGCAGCTGCGGGTTGTCACCGACCCGGGAGTAGAGCTCATCGACCGCGGCGACCGTGCCGAGAACCGATGCGGCCGTCTGAGTGGGGATGCCGGTCATGAAGTACAGGTCGAACCGCTTGCAGTTGTGCTTGAACGCCTGCTCGATCGAGGTGCCGAGCGCTTCCCAGGTATATCCCTTGCCGAACACCGAGCGTACCGCATCGTCATGACTCTCGGCGGACACCTCCACCGAATAGTCGTTGAGGTTCTCGTCGAGGAGCGCGTAGAAGTCCTCCGACGGGGGCGTGAAGAACTCGAACCCGATGGGGTTGCGGAAGTCGATGCGCTTGAGGCCGGTGATGAAGGCGTTGACGTAGTCCCCGCCCGCCTGGCGGAAGTCGTTGAGCACGAAGACCGGACCCGGGATGTGCCGTGAGATGTGCTGGATATCGGCCACGAGCAGCTCGGGGTCGCGGAACGCCACGCGGTTGCGCCCGTAATGCGTCCGGAACGCGGCGGCCGAACCCCCGCACGTCACGCACGAGCGGGTGCAGCCCCGGCACGTCAGCGAGGCCGAGACCGGATAGCCGAGCCAGCCCTTGAAAGGCAATGCGGAGATCATGTCGCGGTCGCGGATGACCGACCGCATCGAGTAGCTGTAGTCGAGCTTCACGTGATTGAAGGTGTCCGGGACCCACGACAGCTCGTTGACCACGATCGCGCCTGACACATCCTTATGGGTGAGGTTCGGGATGTCCGCCACGCTCCCGCCGCGCTTGAGCGCGAACATGAGCCGCGTGAAGGGCTCCTCCGTCGAGTCACCCCGAACGACGTAGTCGACGCAGTCGTAGCCGATGAGCTCCTCGTGGAAGTACGACGCGGTGAAGCCGCCGAAGACCACCGGAGTGTTGGGGTGGTACTTCTTGCAGAGGCGCGCGATCTCGATGGATCCGTGCGCGTGGGGCGCCCAGTGCAGGTCGATGCCGAAAGCCACCGGGTCCATCTCGCGAATCGCGCGCTCGACGTCGAACCCACGGCGACTGAGCATCAGCACGGCGAGGTTCACGAGACGGACGCGAAGGCCGTGACGCTCCATGAACTCGGCGATGGTGGTGAAGCCGAGCGGATACATCTCGAAGATGGGGCTTGATGGCACGAGGTCCGAGACCGGACCGTACATGATCGAGGTCTTGCGGAAGTCGTAGACGCTCGGCGCGTGCAGCAGGACCAAGTCCGCCTTGGGCATCAGGTGGGGCCTCCTCGAGGCGCGCGCGTGCCGGCGGCGCACCGAAACGAAACAACGCGGCAGTATAGCACAGCCCTTTGGGTCAGTTGTGCGCGCCGGTCAGCGAACGGGCTCAAGCGCGGTGACGTCCACTCGATCGACGAGCCACCCCTCCGGGCCGGGCACCAGGGTGTAGGTAGCATCGTAGCTGGCCGTGAGCCACTCCCCCGTGTACTCAAGCGTCTCCAGCAAGAAGTAGCGGTAGCGCCACGACTCCCTCGCGGCGACGGTCGCGCCCGCCGGACCTTGTTCCAGGGACGAGACCGCAAACGATTCAAGCGTCTGATGGATGCCCTGCCCGTTCATGCGATTGAGCTGGATGTACGCATCCACCCGCACCGCTTCTTCGGCGGTCATGGTCGCGACCGGGGCCTCCGGGTCGGCCATGACGTACGCGTAGCTCACCCACTCCAGGTACGAGACGGTGGCCGCCTCCGGAGTGGACATATCCCGGGGCGCGGGCGACACCGGGACACCGACGGCGCCGGCGGACGCGGCGGATGCGTCGGGCGGCGGAGGTGTCGAGCTACACCCCACAGAAGCCGCAGCTGCACAGACGGCCATGACCGCACACGTCATCCGGGCGAGCATCGTCACGGTGGACCATCCCGATCCGCGCATGCCTCCCCCCCCTCCGTCGCCGCCGGATGCCAGCGTATCAGGCCGTGCGGCGACCGTCTGCAGAACACTGCGACAACGAGGCGGGGCCCGCACCCTTGGCGGATGCGGGCCCCGTCGTGATCGGTGAAGATCACACTCGCACAAGCGTCAGCCCTACGGCAGACCCTTGAGCAGCAGCTCCCAGCCCATGCTCGTGCCGGAGCCATACGTGCCAAGAGGCAGCGGAGACACCGTCGTCGTGAGCTGGTACGTCGGATCATCGCCGTTCCAGTACGTCGCGTCACCGTGGCAGTCTATGCACACGGAGTCGAGGTTCTCTGCTGCGGCGAGTTCGAGCGCACCGCTGTCCGTCTGGACTGCAGGGATGATCGAGGTGGCGTTCTTGTCCTCCGCGATCCAGTACTCGAAGTCGCTCGTCGCGGAGTTGTCCCCCGCGCTGAGATCGCCGGTGTTGGCCGTGCGGACGTCGCCCGCAACGATGACCGTGCCGTCGAAATCGATGCCGAACAACTCGTCCTTCAGCATGTCCTTACCGAGCGTGCGGTGGGGGTAACTGAAGCCGCCGTCGAGGCACGCACCGCTGAGCGCGTCGGTCACAGCGCTCTGCTTGATGAATGACTGAGCAGCGTAGTTGGTCTNNCGGCAGTGCGGACCCTCATTGTCGTCACGTCCGTCCTCATCGGTACCGATGGGCATCTGACGTGCTCAATGCCTGGGCTGCGCGTCGTGCGCGTAGGCAACCGTGTACGTGCCCACGAGCGACCCGCTCACACCCGCAGGAGCCCACACCTCGGCCGGCTGGGTAGACGCACCCGCGGTGCCGTCGTGGCAGT
>DCVQ01000016.1 GCA_002328745.1 Actinobacteria bacterium UBA2184 | reverse complement strand
CCCTTGGTCCCCATCGGGTCCTTGATCACCTGCACCATGATCTGCTGGCCTGGCTTCAGCAGGGACTGGATGTCCCGCTTCGGCACGCCCTGGACCCCTTCGGGGGTCACGACCTCGTCCACGTAGAGGAACGCGTTCTTCTCGAGGCCGATGTCGATGAACGCCGCCTGCATGCCCGGCAGCACGTCGCGCACCCGGCCGAGATAGACGTTGCCGACGACGCTCCGCTTCGGGCGCTCGATGTAGAGCTCCACGAGCCGGCGGTCCTCGACGATGGCCACCCGGGTCTCGTGCGTATCGTGCGAGATCAGCATCTCGCGTGTGGTCTCCGTCACGGCTTGGCCCCGCTACAGCGGTCGGCGCCAGGCCCCCTCGTCCTCGATCAGAAGATCGGTGCGCGTCACATCGAGCGCCGCGTCTGTTGCCGCGGCGACGAACACATCGGGCCTGAGAGAGCCCCTCTCCCCCATGCGGACGGTCATCCGCACGATGGTGGCTCCCTGCACGACCGTTACCTCGGGCTCCTTCGGGAGCGCGTCGGCGAGGTCGAAAACCTTCTGCTTGCCCTTGTGTTCGACTGCAAACGTCCCGGTCTTCATGAGCGCGGCGAGCGAGCGCTCGAGCTCCTCCGGCGGGATTCCCCCTTTCACCCTTACATCGTACCGTGCGATCGTCAGCGACGCTGCAAGCGAGGGCTCCTTCGGCGCTACGTACGCGCACTCCAGGGGAGCGAGATCGGCAACCGTCGCGTCCTTCAGAGCGTTCAGGACCCCCGAGGCAGGCACGAACTGCGTGAGCCACAGGTCGTACCACTCGCGTTCGCCCGCGTATCCGACGGGAAGCGCCGGTCCGAACGCGACGCGCATCCGGGGAGTGAACCCCTGCGAGACAGCATACGGCAAAGCCGCACGGCGCGCAGCACGCTCGCACGCGCGCACCGTCTCCAGGTGCGAGAGATACCGAAGGCGCCCGACTTTGCGGAAGCACACGCGCAGGCGGAATCCGTCAGCCACGGCGCCCACCCCCAGCGAGCACGTTGTCGACGCCAAGATCCGGGCAGACACCGCAACCCGTGCAGTCCTCGAGCGTGCAATCGGGCGTCGTCACGCCCGCGTACGCACGATCGCGTTCAGCCGCCAGAAAGCGCTCCGTGAGCCCGCTGCCGATGTGGGACCACGGCAAGGGGTCGCCCGGGGCGAGCGCGGTCGTGGCACGGGCGGCGGCGTCGATACCCGTCGCATCGAACGCGTCGAGCCACCGCTGGAGCGAGAAGTGCTCCGTCCATGCATCGAATACCGAGCCGCCACGCCACGCCGCCTCGATCACGTCGGCCACAGCGCGGTCGCCCCGCGCGAGCACCGCCTCGAGCAGCGACACGCTGGCGTCGTGCCACGAGAGCTCCACCCCGCGCCGGGGCATCGCGTCGCGCAGGATCGCCTGCCTGCGGCGAACCTCGGCCTGCGGAAGCTGGCCCTCCCACTGGAACGGGGTGTGAGCCTTGGGGACGAACGTCGACACCGAGACCGCCACCCGGATGCCGCCACGCTCGGCCGGAGGCGTCGCCTCGCGCGCCGTGCGGAAGACGCGCCCCACCAGATCGGCGATCGCCACCATGTCTTCATCGGTCTCCGTCGGCAGGCCGAGCATGAAGTACAGCTTCACGCGTCGCCATCCCGCCGAGAAGGCCTCGGAGACCGTCGCGACCACTTCATCTTCGGTGACGTTCTTGTTGATGACGTCGCGCAGTCGCTGCGAACCCGCCTCGGGCGCGAACGTGAGACCCGTCCGGCGCCCCTCGCCGAGCAGGCGTGCGAGCGAGAGCGTGAACGCGTCCACGCGCATCGAGGGGACCGATATCGCCACCCCCGACCCTTCGAGCCTCCTCGTGAGCCGGCGCAGCACCTCGTCGATCTGCGAGTGGTCAGACGTCGAGAGCGAAGTGAGCGAGATCTCCTCGTATCCGGTGCACCGAAGCGACTCGACCGCGTCACGGACGATGCCGTCGGCAGAGCGCTCCCGCACGGGACGGTACACCATCCCCGCCTGGCAGAAGCGGCATCCCCGGGCGCAGCCGCGCAGCACCTCGATGGTCGTCCGGTCGTGCACCACGTCCGCGTACGGGACGACCGGGCAGATCGGCACGCCGACGGTGTCGAGGTCGGCAAGCACGCGACGCGTCACCACGGGAGGCGCGCCTCCGGAGGGGACGAGCACGCCGCGATCGTCGGGCTCGTACAGCGACGGCACGTAGACGCCATCGATCCTCGCGAGAGCGGACAGCACCGCCGCGCGGTCTCCTCCCGCGTCACGGACTCGCCGGTGAGCTTCGACGATCTCGAGAGCGGCCTCTTCGCCGTCGCCGATGAGCACCGCGTCGAAGAAGGGCGCGACCGGCTCCGGGTTGTGCGCGCACGGACCGCCGCCCACCACGAGCGGATCCCCGTCGCCGCGGGCCGCGGCGCGCAGCGGGATCCCGGCCAGATCGAGCACCTCGAGGATGTTGGTGTACGTGAGCTCGTACGGCAGCGTGATGCCGACCAGGTCGCACTCCTTGAGCGGCGCGCAGGATTCGAGCGTGAACAGCGGCACCGACGCGATCCGCATCTCGCGCGTCATGTCCACCCATGGTACGAACGCCCGCTCCACGCTCACGCCGTCTAGCAGCCGCAGGCGCGCGGCGAGGATCTGGAGTGCCTGGTTGGCCATCCCCACCTCGTAGGCGTCGGGATAGACGAGCCCCACGCGGTAGTCGGTGTCAGACGAATGGACGGCTCCCCACTCGCGGTCTATGTAGCGAACGGGGCGCTCGATGCGAGCCAGAAGCCGCTCGACGTCGGGCCACAGGTCACGCACGGGCGCCGCCTTCCGGCGTCGACACCGCTTCGGCGGCCGGAAGAGCCGCACGGCGGGCGGAAAGACGCTTCGCATAGCGTCGACGAACGGCGGTCAGATCGCCGCCCTCCTCGAAGTACGTCAGCGCCGCCTTGCCCATCGCCACGGTTCCGGCGTACCCGATCCCGCCCTTCACCGCCCAGCCGGCAAACGGGACGAACGCCAGCGCTTGGCGTGCGACACCCCGAAGGACGAACCCGCCGCCTATGACCCCGACGAGCTCCCGCATTCGCTCCACACCGAGCGGCTGACCGTACGCGGCGGCTATCTGGAGCAGCATCTTTCCCTGATTGGCGGTCATGATCGGCATGTCCGCCCCAGGGAAGAACGCGGCTGCGCCGATGATGCCGTTTTGCGCCGCCGTCATGCGAATCGCTTCCTCGGCGACCGCACGACGCATGAAGGCGTAGTTGTGCGCCAGCGCGAGACGCTTCTCGGGAAGCATCTCTGCCAGCCACAGCCCGAGGCCGGCAAGCGCCTCTGCCGCGCTCTCGCGGACCACGATATCGTGGGTGGGGTGCATGAGAATGCGGCCGAGCGAAGTGGCGTACTCGTCGTCGCCGATCCCGACGACCGCCACAGGCACGCCGAGCCCTCGGGCTGCGACCAGAGCCCCGCCCAGACCGGCGGATGCCGTGCCCGCGAGCATGATGACTGCGTCCGCGCCCGGATAGACCACGGCCTCGGCATCGGGCTCGATGAGCTTTATGCGAAGCGCCGCGAAGTCCGTCGCGGGGCGAAGCGCGTCTTCGGTCGCGTCGATAAGCCCGTCAGGGGCGTCGGCCTCGACCAGCAGCATCAGTCGGACCGGGCGTTCTCGCTCCTCGGTCAAGCGCGTGCCCGAATGGATCATTTCCCGCACATCGATGGGGAGCGCCATAGGGAATGCCACCTCCTGCGCATCAGGTACCGTAACGGCGGGACCAGACCGATAGTAGCAGTCCTACTCCGCCAAGGTTCGTGACCATAGACGAGCTTCCGAAACTCATGAACGGCAGGGGGATGCCCGTGATCGGCATCACGCCGATCGTCATACCCACGTTCTCGAGTATCTGGAACAACCACATCCCGAGCACGCCTGTGGCGATCAGCGCACCGTACAGATCGCGAGACGACGTCGAGATCGCAAGCGCGCTTAGCAGCAGCGCGAGATATGCGGCAAGAAGCAGGATCGACCCGAGGAAGCCGAGCTCCTCCCCGAGCACCGAGAAGATGAAGTCCGTGTGCCGCGCGGGCAGGAAGTGCAGGTTCGACTGCGTCCCGGAGCCAAGGCCCTTGCCCGTCAGTCCACCCGAACCTATCGCGATCTTCGACTGGGAGAGGTTGTAGCCGGCTCCGTCGGGATCGCGCTCAGGTTCGATGAAGACAAGGAGGCGGTCCTCCTGGTACGGCTTGAGAAGGTGGAACTGCGTCACCGCGAGCGTCGCCAGCACCGCCAGGATCGTCGCGACGATGAAGAACTGGCCTCGCATGCCACCGATGATGAGCATCGTGAACGTTATCGCAACGAACACCAGCCCCGTCCCCAGGTCCGGTTGAAGCATGATCAGCACGACCGCCCCGATCAGGTACGACATGACGGTCGCCGCCTGACCGGGCTTGTCGATCCGGCCCTTGTACTGGGATATGGCCGCGGCCACAACGACTATGAAGATCAGCTTGGCCGGCTCGGACGGCTGGAACAGACGCACGCCGAACAGCTGGATCCACGAGGTCGCACCGCCGGCCGTGACGCCGAGACCGGGGACGCGTGGGCTGATGAGCAGGAACGCTCCGATCGCGATCAGCGGACCCAACCACCCGCGGAGGCGTGTGTAGTCGAACGCCCAAGCGAGCGCGAGCGGCACGAGGCCCACGGCGATCCCCACCAGGTGGCGGGTGAACATCCCGCTACCGTCCGACATCGCCGAGGTGGCGGATGCGACCATCACCGTGCCGTACGCGAGGAGCGCGATCGTCCACACGACCAGAGGGATGTTGACCGCGTCGAGGAAGCGACGGCTGCGAGACTTGTCCACGGGCGTCACCTTGAGGGGTCGGTGGTGCGGATGGTCTTTATCGGACGACCGAGCAGCTGGGCGAGGATGTTACGCACCGCGGGACCCGCGACCGCACCTCCATGGCCGCCCTGCTCGAGGACGACGGCAACCGCATACCGGGGCTCGTTGGCGGGCGCGTACGCGCAGAACCAGGCGTAGTCGTCCTTGCCCTTCACCTCGGCCGTGCCGCTCTTTCCCGCTACGGACACGCCGAAGCCCGCGAACGCTCCGCGGCCGGTGCCCTGCGTTGTGACGTCTACGAGCGAGCGCTCGATCACCGCGAGGCTCGCATCGGACACTCCGCTGTCGATGAGTACCTGGGGCTCGGTCGCAAGCGCGATGCCGCCCTCGCTATCGAGAACCTCCTTGAGCACGTACGGCTTCATGACCACGCCGTCGTTGGCCAGGCCCGCATAGACCATCGCCATCTGCAGCGGTGACGCCAGCACGTCTCCTTGACCGATGGCCATATTGACGGTGTCGCCAGGCAACCACATCTGGTACTCGGGATAGTTGCGGTTGAACTCCGCCTTCCATTCGGCGTCCGGGATCCGCCCGCGCACCTCGCCGGGCAGATCGATACCCGTCTTCGCTCCGAGGCCGAACGATCGCGCCATCGCCTGGAGCTCCTCGTTCTTGCGCTTGTAGAACTCGTATCCGATCTCATAGAAGACCGTGTCGCACGACTCCTCCATGCCGGTCCGGAAGGTGATGGTTCCGTGACCGGTGCGCTTCCAGCACCACTTGGGCCATTGGGTACCCATGTCCGTCCAACGGCCGGTGCACGTGTACGTCTTGTTCTCGTACGTGATGCCCGCCTCGAGGCCTGCCGTTCCGGTGATGACCTTGAAGGTCGATGCCGGCGGATACGCCGCCATGACCGCCCGGTTGTTCAGCGGGTACTCGCTCCCCTTCGCGGTGAGCGCCTCCCACTCGACGGTGCTGATGCCGCCCAGGAACGCGGCCGGATCGTACGTCGGGGCGCTCGCCATCGCGAGCACCTCGCCCGTCTGGATGTCCACCACCACCGCGGCGCCGGCCTTGGCGCTGCCGTAGCCCTGACGCCGAGCCTCCGCGATGGCCACACGCAACTGCTCCTCGGCGACGCGCTGCACCTCGATATCGATCGTGAGGCGTATGTCGTTACCGGGCCGTGCGGGCTGCTCGCTCACCACGCGCTGGGGTCTGCCCGACGCGTTCACTTCGATCCGCCGCCAGCCCTTGTCTCCCTGCAGAACGCCCTCGAACTGCCGCTCGGCGCCCGTCTTGCCGACGGTATCGCCGAGCTCGTAGCCGGCGTAGACGTCGGAGCTCGCGAACTGCTCCTCGGAGATCGCTCCCGTGTAGCCCACGACATGCGCCGCGATCGGCCCGTTCGGGTACTCGCGTACCGCGATCTCCTCGACGCGCACCCAGGGGAAGTCAGTCTGCCGCTCCAGCAGTTGCGCGACGATCTCGATCGGCGTGTCGACTGCAACGATGCGCGGCCGGAGCGCTTCCTGCTTCAGGTCGGTGACGTGCTCGAAGATCTCCTCGGGAGTCATGCCGAGCATACCGGCAAGCTCGCCGAACAGGTCCTCCAGCTCGGTGCGCGTCGGGTCGTCGCCGTCCTCGCCGTTGGTGGCGCGAATCAGGAGCACCCGCACGTCTTCGTGAGTCGGGTCGATACTCACCGCGAGCGCGCTGCGATTGGTCACGAGCTCGACGCCGTTGCGATCGTATATGCGGCCGCGAGGGGCCTCGAGCGATATCTGCCGCACACGATTGCCCTCAGCCATCGCCTGGAACTCATCGGCGTTCAGGACCTGCATGGTCCACAGACGCACCAGCAGCCCCGCCAGGACCGCGACGATCACGATGCCCAGCACGGCGAACCGGCCTTTGAGTTCCTGTCGATACTGTGACATCCCGGTGGAGACTCCCGTTTTGGAGGGGCCGACTGCCGCCTCTATCCGATGCGGCCGAACGACTTCATGGAGCGGTCGGTGCGCAAGAAGCGCGCCAACCACGGATAGGCAAGCAGGACGAGAACCGCGTTGTAGAACGTGCGCGGCAGAACCAGCCCGCCGAGAGACGCCCAGAACGCCGGCGCCTCACCGAGCATCAGGAGCAGCAGGAGATACGATGTGTCCGCTAGCAGGCCAGCGATAATCGCCACCGTCACCGGCGCCAGCCATCCCTCGGCGAACAGGTTCTCCTGAAGCATGCCGCCGACGTAACCGGTTACGGCGAGGACCAGCGCCCACGCGCCGACCGGTCCGGCCCCCAACAGGTCGAGCAGGACCCCTCCGGTGAAGCCGGCGACAGCGCCCGCGGACGGACCTTCGACGAAGGCCAGGGTGATCACCACAAGGAAGAAGAGGTTCGGCACCACGCGGAACACCGTCAGGTGCGGTGCGAGCATCACCTGCAGCACCACGGCGACGGCGAGCGCGCCTATGCTCGTCCACGATCGTCTCACTCGATCACGCCGCCGTCCGTCTCTACCCCCGCGCCAACCAGCACGAAGACCTCCTCGATGGTGTCGATCGAGACGCGCGATCGTACGACCACTCGCGGGTAGAGCTCGCCACGACGGCTGTCCACATCGGTGATGTCGCCGATGACGATGCCCTTGGGGTAGACGCCGCCGAGTCCGCTCGTGAGCACGACGTCACCCGGCTGCGGCAACGCCTCGCCACCGAGGAAGTCGAGAGTGAGCCCACCGCTGACCGCGCCGCGGACTATGCCGAGCGCGCGCGTCGACTGCACCATGGCGGCGACGCCGCTCTGCTGGTCGGTGATCAGCCGGACGGTCGATGCGGACTTGGACACTTCGGCCACCTGGCCGACCAGCCCCTCCGAGGAGATGATCGGCATCCCGGGTTCGACGCCGTCGTCGGAGCCCCGGTCGATCACGATGACGCCTTCCCAGCTGCTGACGGGACGCCTGATCACACGCGCGCCCAGTTTGGCCAGACCGCGCTCCTCGGCGAATTCCACGAGCGCTCGCAACCGCTCGTTCTCCTGACGCGCCTCCTCCAGCTCTGCGAGTCGGGCCCGCAGTTCGTCGTTCTGCTGTTCGAGCGCATCGAGCGTGCTCTTGGACGTGGTGATCCCGTCGAAGAAGTCTCCCACTGTGCGGATGGGACTTGTGATGGCGGTACCGAGACTCGCGATCGGAGCGGTGACCTCGAGCATCACCCGCCGGGTGCTGTGTAGCATGCCGTCGTTCCCCTCGCGGAAGTAGACGGTGAGCATCACCAGCGAGAGAGCGATGAGTGCCGCGAGCAACGCACGGTTGCCTCGCTTGGGCTCAGGCTGCCCGATCCGCATGACAGGCCTCCGCCCTACCGCGAAACCGTCAGAACCTTCTTGAGGACGTCGATCTCCTCGAGCGCCTGCGCGGAACCGAGCACCACGTTGATGAGCGCGTTCTCCGAGACGTGGACCGGGATCCCCGTCTCCGCACGGATGCGCGCGTCAAGGCTGCGCAGGAGCGCGCCGCCTCCAGTGAGCACGATGCCGAATTCCATGACGTCGCCCGCAAGTTCAGGTGGCGTCCGCTCCAGCGTCCCTTTGATCGCCGCGATGATGGCCAGCGTCGGCTCCTCGATCGCGATACGGATCTCCTCGGAGGAGATCTGGAACGTCCGGGGCAGACCCGTCAGCAGGTCGAGCCCACGCACCTCTACGTCGAGTTCCTCCGCCAACGGGTATGCGGATCCGATCTCGAACTTGATCTCCTCGGCGGTACGTTCGCCGATCGCCACGTTGTACTCACGCTTGATGTAGCTCACGATCGCCTCGTCGAACTCATCGCCGCCGATCCTGATCGACTGCGCGACGACGATGCCGCCGAGCGATATGATCGCGACCTCCGTGGTGCCGCCGCCTATGTCGACGACCATGTTGCCGCTCGGCTCATGGATCGGCAGACCAGCGCCGATCGCAGCGGCCATCGGCTCCTCGATGAGGTACGCGCTCCGTGCCCCGGCCTGCATGGTAGCCTCGAAGACGGCGCGCTTCTCGACCTCGGTCACGCCGCTCGGGACGCAGACGACCACCCGCGGCTTCGGCTGCCACGGGAAGCGCTTCCCGCGCGTCCGGTTGATGAAGTAACGAAGCATCGCCTCGGTCACCTCGAAGTCGGCGATGACACCGTCTTTCATCGGACGGATAGCCACGATGCTTCCGGGCGTTCGGCCCAGCATCCGCTTGGCCTCCATCCCGACCGCGAGGACCCGCTTGGTCGACTGCTCCACGGCCACCACGGACGGCTCGATAAGGACGATGCCCCGACCGCGCACGGATACAAGCGTATTGGCAGTCCCGAGATCGACCGCCATGTCCCCGCCCCATGAATCGAAGAACATATCGACAAGCGACAAGTCGCTATCTCCTTTCGATGCGACGTGAGTCGCCGTTCACTCGCCCAGAGAGGACGCGCGAACGCGGCGCGGCGACCCTGGGGTCATCCGCGTTCGCGTTCATCCCGAGAAGTGTAGCAGAAGCCGGTCGGCCTCGGGCGTCCGCCGCGGTAATCAGTATAGCAACATCGCAGGTCAGCGGGGGTATCCGCTACATCAGGCCGAGGTCTCGCAGGCTCGCGTGCTCTCCCCCGTCGCCGATGATGACGTGGTCCAGCACTTCGATGCCCAGGACGTCTCCCGCTTTCACCAGCCTCCGCGTCAGCTGGATATCGGCGCCCGACGGCGTTGGGTCCCCGCTGGGATGATTGTGGACGACGATGAGCGACGCCGCCGACAGCCGCACCGCGTCTTTGAACAGCTCGCGTGGATGCACGATCGACGCATTGAGGCTGCCCACCGAGACCTCGATGGTGCGCAGTAGCTGATTCCTCACATTGAGCGCGAGCGCCCAGAAGTGCTCCCGGTCGCATCCGCGAAGCTGCGGAGCGCATAGTCGCGTCACATCAGCCGGACTCGCGATCACGGGACGTGCCGGTGTGTCGCGGATGGCCGCGCGCCTCGCGAGCTCAAGACAGCCGAGCAGACGGGCCGCCGAGACCGGCCCGACGCCGTCGAGGCACACGAGATCCTCGGCGTTCAGCCGCCACAACCCGTCGGGGAGCGGGTGTCGTGCGATGAGCTCGCGGGCAACGGAGCCCGGCGGATCGCCCAGCACGAGCGCAACGAGCGCGTCGTCCGCGACCGAATCGCTCCGTCCCCACAGCACGAGATCGCGTGCACTGACGCGCTCTCCCAGCAACCGCGGCGCCATGCCGCATCCCTCCTCCGGTCAGGCCTGCCTCCACGGGAGACGGGAGACCAGATACCGGGCGAGGGACCCGATGAGAGCGCCCAGCGGCAGGGCGATGAGGACGGAACCGGGGATCAGCGCGAGGAGTGACGGCGAGTCCAGCATCGTGGCGGCGGCCAGCAGCTGCGCGCAGACATGGGCGGCCGACCCCGCTGCCGACCAGCCGACAGGCGAGAGGCTCCCCCACGCGCGGGAGAGTCCCCACATGACGAACAGTGAGGCGGCCGCACCGGCAAAGGCCATGCCCGATGCAGGCCCCGCAAGCGTGCCGGTCGCCAGCCCGATGATTACGATGCGACCGCCGCTGACCGCTCCCGCGACGAACGGCCCGGAAGCGCTGAGCGCCATGACCACGGCGATGTTGGCGAGTCCGGGCTTGAGCCAGGGCACCACGGCGAGCGGAGGCAGCGCGGCCTCGACGAGACCGAGAACGGTAGCCAGCGCGATGAGCGCGGCGGCGAACGCGACTCTGGAGGCCGGAGACGCGACACCGCTCGCGACGGGGGCTCCGCTCTTAGCGAACGCGAGCGTCGAGTCCATCCGACTCTTCCCCCCCGATGCGAACCACGACGCCGTTGGGCACGCACGCGATCATCGAACCGGGCGCGCTGATAGCGCCGGTGTGCACGCATACGCGATCGGGACAGGTCGAATCGGTCACCCTGACCGTCCCGGAATCGATCACCACGGTCACCGTGCCCGCTGTGCCCGCGATCTGCAGAGTGGCGTTCTCATCGAGACGCGCGGTCGTCTCCCCTTCGGGACCGACGACCACTACGCTCCCCGACCCTCCGCTCGAGGCGCCCGCCGCCATCGGCCACGCGACGAGCGCGCAGACCGCGATGACGGCGATCAGGGTAAGGTCTGCGCGCGTCATTCGGCCGCTACGCCTCCCCGGCCGCCTCACGGCGCTCGACGGCACCGGGGCCGATGCCGTCAGCGTCTACGGCGTCCACATCCGCACCACGGCCGTACAAGTCGATGCACTTCTGCGGACAGACCTCGACGCAGANNTGCACGCGATGCAGCACATCGTGCAATTCGCCTTGCGCTCCTTCGGCCTGTCGTGCGCGTTACAGCGCACAACCACCGGCGCGCCCTCGGGCACCATCTCGAGCAGGGTGATCTGGCCCCGCGGACACTCTCGCACGCAGATGCCGCATCCCGTGCACTTCTCGAGGTCGATCACGGGCAGCCCGCGCTCGTCGAGCGCGATCGCGTCGAACGGGCACGCCCGGACACAGTCGCCCATGCCGAGGCACCCCCACGCGCACGACAGGGGCCCGCCGGCGAGGCGATTGGCCGCCGCGCACGATGGAACGCCGCTGTACTCGTAGGCGCGCGTGGCGAACGTCCCGCCGCCGCAGTGACGCGACGAGACTATGGCGACGACGTCGCACGACGCGAGGCCCATGATCGCGCCGACCGCGTCCGCGACCTTCTGACCCCCCGCGATGCACGCGTTGGCCTCGAGCTGGCCGCCGACGATGCGCTCGGCCACGACGAAGCACGACGGGTTGCCGCACGCGCCGCAATTGGACCCCGGCAGCGCCGAGGCGACGGCCTCGACGCGCGGGTCGACCTCCACGTGGAAGCGCTTTGCGGCGGTGGACAGGATCGCCGAGGTGATCAGACCGATCACACTCAGCGCGCCGACCGCCTTGGCTATGAGAGCGAAGTCCATAGTACGATCCCCCTCACAGACCGAACCAGCCGGAGAACCCGATGTACGCGAGCGACAGCAGGCTCGCGGTGATGAAGGCGATCGGCGTGCCCTTGAACAGCCGCGAGACCGGGGCGAGCTCGAGCCGCTCGCGGAGCGCGGCGAACGTCACGAGCGCGAAGCCGAAGCCCACGGAGACGCCGAGGGTGTACACCAGCGCCTCGCCGAGGCTGAGCGACGAGCCGAGCGCGATGTTCAGCTTGAAGAAGCCGGGCTTCGCGGACTCAGTAGCCGCCGCGAGCACGGCGCAGTTGGTGGTGATCAGCGGGAGGTAGATGCCCATGGCGCGATAGAGCACCGGGCTCGCCTTGCGCAGGTACATCTCGACGAACTGCACCAGCGACGCGATGATCAGGATGAAGGCGGGGATGTACAGGAACTCTCCGACGCCGAGCGGCTCGAGCACGTACTGCCACACCACCCACGTGGCGCTGCTCGCCATCGTCATCACGAAAACGACCGCAAGGCTCATGCCGAGCGAGGTCTCCATGTTGCCCGACACGCCGAAGAACGGGCACAGGCCGATGAAACGCGTCAGCAGGATGTTGTTGACGAGCGCTGCACCGATGAACAGCAGCGCCATCTGGCTCACGGTCGACATGCCCGCGCCTCCTTCCGGGCCTCGAGCTTCTCGTTGGCCCAGCGCGACCCCGCGATCATGAATCCGAAGACCAGGAACGCACCGGGGAACAGCAGGAGCAGGCCCGGCGGCTGGTAGCCCGACGGCAGCTGGACGAGCGCGGTATCGAACCACACGATCCTGCCGGTGCCGAAGAGCTCGCGAAGAGCCGCGAGCAGCACGATCACCGACCAGTAGCCGATCCCCATGCCGAGGCCGTCGGCGATCGAGAGCGAGACGCGGTTGTGGTAGGCGAATGCCTCGGCCCGACCGAGGATGACGCAGTTCACCACGATGAGCGGGATCCAGATACCGAGAACCTGATAGATGCCCGGAACGAAGGCATTCATCGATAGATCGACGATCGTGACGAACGAGGCTATCACCACGATGAAGATCGGGATGCGCACCTCGGTCGGTATCTGCCTGCGAAACGCCGAAACGATCACGTTGCTCATCGTCAGCACGAACACCACAGCGAAGCCCATGAATACGGCGTTCTGCACCTGTGTCGACACGGCGAGGGTGGCGCACAGACCGATCATCAGCACGGTGAGCGGGTTCTCGATGCTCAGACCCTGGCGGAACGCTGCGTACCATTCCTTCATCGTGCCTCCCCCTCCTCACCGGCAAGAACCTCGAGATAGATGCGACCCGCTGCCGCGACGCCGTTGCGCACGCCGTTGGACGAACGGGTGGCTCCGCTGATGGCGTCCATGGTCCCCCGGACGTCGGCATCCGTGAACCCGGGCTGCAGCTCGCCGGCCTGCTCGATAAACCACGCCTCGCTCTTCACCTTGGTGCCCAGTCCCGGAGTCTCGTTCATGCTCAAGATACTGACACCGGTGACTGAACCGGATGTGTCCAGGCCTATAACCAGCTGCATCGGACCGGCGTAACCGCGAGAAGCGAGACGCAACGCCCAGCCGACCTGCTGCCCGTCCGAGAAGGCGCGGTACAGCGCCACGAAGTCGACAGGGGCGGCTGCGGTTTCCGCCGCCGCAACGAGCGGATCCGCCTCGCCAGCGGTCTCGAATGTGGCACCGGGCATGACCGCCTCGAGCGAACGCTGTTCCGCGAGACGCTTCTGCTCCTCGATGCGCGGAGCCGTCGCTCCGTAGGTGAGCGCAAGGCCTGTGGCCGCGATGACACACGTCACCAGCACCGAGAGAACCAGACGAAACGACTTAGGCACGAGTCTTCACCACCCCGAACACCTTCGGTCGGGTCATCCGGTCGATCAGCGGCGCGAGCCCGTTCATGAAAAGGATCGCGTAGGTGGTGGCCTCGGGCATCGATCCGACGAAGCGCCCAAGCCCGTTGAACAGGCCGCACCCGATACCGTAGACCAGTCGTCCGGTCTTCGACATCGGCGACGACACGTAATCGGTGGCCATGAAGAAGGCTCCGATCATCACGCCGCCGGCGAGCACGTGGAACACCGGGTCGCTCCCGAACGCCCACGATATGAGCGCGACCGTACCGATGTAACCGGCAGGGATCCGCCAGTCGATGATGCCTTTGACGATGAGCAGCAGGCCACCGGCGATGAGAAGCGCGGCCGAGATCTCGCCGAGCGACCCCTCGAGGTTCTGCCATAGCAGGGGCCGGTACTGCGCGGCCAGGTCGAAGCCGTACCCGCCCGATGCCACCCGGTCGGCCGCCGCGATGCCCAGGCGGGTCGCGCCCGTGATCGCGTCCAGGCCGGCGCCGCTCGCCTCGAGCGTCTTGAACCACTGCCCACCCGCGAGAACGCCCGCCCACGAGAGCGTGACGAAGGCGCGACCCACGAGCGCGGGGTTGAACAGGTTGTGGCCGAGGCCGCCGAAGATCATCTTGCCGAGGCCGATCGCGACGAGCGCGCCGACCATCGCCATCCACCAGGGAGTCCTCGGGGGCAGGCTCAAAGCGAGAAGGAGCCCGGTCACGAGGGCGCTCCCGTCGGTAAGCGTCCCGGGACGCTTCGCAAGCGCGCTCCATGCGGCCTCGGTGGCCAGCGCCGTGCCGATGCACACCACGAGCAGCTGCGCCGCGACCCATCCCATGGAGACGACCGCCCAGACGCTCACGGGAACGAGAGCGGCCACGACCCACAGCATGATGCCGGTGCACGTGGCCGGCGAGGTGATGTGCGGCGACGGCCCGACCGTCACGTGCTGCGCGGTGTCGCTCATCACTTCACCCCTTTCGACATCGCCGCTGACTTGCCGAGCCTTATGAGCTGCAGCAGGGGCCGCTTGGTGGGACACACGTACGAGCAGACCCCGCACTCTATACAGTCGATGACGTTGCGCTCGGCCGCCGCGTCCCACATGCGCTTGCCGGAATACGTCGCCAGGATGTACGGCTCGAGACCCATGGGGCACGCTTCGGGACACCGTCCGCACCGGATGCAGGGCTGGTCGCCATCGATGGCACGCGCGGCCACACCCTTCGCGAGCGCGACGATACCCGACGTGCCCTTCGTCACCGGCACGTCCAGCGACGCGAGCGCCTGGCCGGTCATCGGCCCTCCCGCGATCACGCGCTCGACATCTCCCACAAGCCCGCCGGCGAACTCGATGAGATCGCTCACGAGCGTTCCGATCAGCACCCGGTAGTTGCCGGGTCGAGCGACCGCACCGGTGACGGTCACGATCCGCTCCATGAGCGGCTTGCCATGCTCCAGCGCGTCGGCGATGGCCGCGGCCGTCGCCACGTTGTGCACGAGAGCGCCCGTCGCCGCTGGCAGCGCGCCGTGCGGGACCTCTTTGCCGAGGATGGCGTAGATGAGCTGCTTCTCGGCACCCTGCGGGTATCGCGTGGGGAGCACCTCGATCTCGACGCCCTCCTGCGTATGCGCTTTCAGCGCCTCGACCGCCGCGGGCTTGTTCGCCTCCACCGCGATAACCACGCGCTTCGCGCCGACGATATCGCGTATGTGCTGGGCGCCGGCGACCACCCGCTCGGGAGACTCCACCATGAGACGCTCGTCACACGTGAGGTACGGCTCGCACTCACACCCGTTGAGCAGCACCGTCTCGATCGCAAGATCCTTGGGCGGCGTCAGCTTCACCACGCTAGGGAAGGTGGCTCCGCCCATCCCGACGATGCCTGCCGCGCGCACGCGGTCCCGGTCATCACCCTCCACGACGACTGCGACGTACGCCTCGAGATCCTGCTCCTCGTCGGGCTGGATGGTGACCGCGGCGACCCGCGTTCCGCCCGTCGTGAGCACGGGACCGATCGCCGAGACCGTCCCGGACACCGACGCATGCACGGGGGCGCTCACCATCGCCGACACGTCGCCCAGCAGCTGGCCGCGCCTGACGTGATCGCCCACCGCGACGACGGGTGCGCATGGCGCTCCGAGGTGCTGGCTCATCGGGATCACGAGACGTGACGGCACCGGCACCCGGGTCACGGCGAGCCCGCTCGTCGCCTCCTTGCGCTCGGGCGGATGCACTCCGCCCCTGAACCGCGCGTTACCCACGACCACCCCTTCCCCCGAGCTGCGTGCCACCCCGTGTGTATCTGGCGACAGTTCGACACCCGCGCGAGACTTCCTGCACGCGCGCGCAGAACGCGGCGGGATCAGGAGGTGGCGCCGAAGAAGATCGCGATCTCGCGCTCAGCGCTCTCGGGGGAGTCCGAACCGTGGATCACGTTCGCGTCCAGTGTAAGCCCGTAATCGCCGCGGATGGTCCCGGGCGCGGCGTCCTTCGGGTTCGTCGACCCCATGAGCTTGCGGACGACTGCGACGGCCTCGGGGCCGGAGATGACCATCTTCACGACAGGGCCCGAGGTGATGTACGCGACGAGACCATCGTAGAAGGGTTTGCCGGCGTGCTCGGCGTAGTTGGCTGCTGCCTGCTCGGGCGTGACAATGCCGAGTTCGAGACGCTCGACGATGAGGCCGACGTCCTCGAGCCGGCCGACGATGCGGCCGACGAGCCCGCGGGCGACGGCATCCGGCTTGATCATGCAGTAGGTCTTCTGGCTCACGCGTGCTCCTCCATGGGTCGCGAACAGGTTTCGTGCAGGTATACCAGCAAGGCCTCCGCAGTGGCAACCACCCTGGCAGGCTGCTCCGGCTACTTGTCGCCGCCCATCGAATCGAACGACGTGCTGATGCCGTTGACCTTCCAGCCGACTCCCTCGCGGGAAAGCGAGACGCGGTAGGTCATCACGCCGCCCTGCTCGAGCGTGACCGTCACATCGGCCACAGACGTGCGTGCCGAGCGGACGATGGAGCCGATCTCGTATGACTTCCAGCCCTCCGGGATGCTCCGTGCCATGGCCTCTTCGAAGTCCGTTGCGGGAACCGCGACCCAGTAGTCGGCCACCGGATCGCCAGCGGCGTATGCGGTGAGCATCCCGTCTATCGTCATCTGCTGCGTCGGATACCCGTAGCCGAGGAGGTAGGCGGCGACGACCCCGCTGGCCACCAACGCCGCGAGCGCACCCCATACCAGAGCGCCGACCCAGAGTGGACGGCGCGTCCGATGCTCCTTGCGCTGGATGCGCCTTGCATCGCGATCGGCGACCTTCATCTCGGCGTCGGTGATGGTGAAGAACCTCGAATCGTCGTCTCCGGACGATGCGCGCTCCGGGGAGAGGGCCGCATGCGCGGCGTCATCTCGCCCGATCGCATGGCCCGCCTCCGGCAGAGCGGCGGACGACATCACGCACTGACGGTACGCGGCCTCCACAGCCGGCGTGGGTTCGAAATGGAACTCGTCTCGTGCGCGGTCGAATGCAACTATTGCACGGTCGCACATGCCGAGCGCGGCATACGCCATCCCGAGATTCGCCGCCGCCTTGCCGCGACCGGGATACCCCTCCAGGTCGACAGCGGCGCGATAGGCTTCGACGGCATCCTCCGGGCGCTGCATGTCCATGAAGCACAGGCCGAGGTTGTTCAGCGCCTTACCCGGGTCGGGATTGGCGTCGTCGAGCGCTGCCTGCCGGTAGGCCTCAGCCGCGTCCTCGGTACGCCCTTCCTGGTAGCGGATCCCGGCCAGGCCCTGCAGCGCCTTGTAGCGGGACGGATAGTCGAGGTCGACCAGGGCGCGCTCGAACGCTCGTGCCGCCTCCTGCGTCGAGCCGAGAGACGCTCGCGCGGTCCCCAGATTGCAGGCGACCGCAGCGTTGTCGGCATACGAGGCATCCTGGAGCGCCCGATCGTAGACGCCGCAAGCATCCTCGATCCGCTTGAGACGCATGAGCGCGTTGCCGGCGCGGTGATAGGCGTAACCGGTGCCTTCACCGCTCCCCGCTGCGGCTGCGAGATACTCGCGTGCCGCGGTCGTCCAATCCTCCATCGCGTACGCGGCGTCAGCTGTGGCCAGCCGGCTTTCGTCCACGCTGATCCCCCTTCTAGCGCGTGATGGTGACGGACTCGATCACGTCGCCGACCTCGATGCTGAGCACGACATCCATACCGTCCACGACCTGGCCGAAGACGGTGTACTGGCCGTCCAGGTTGGGCTGAGGCGCCAGGCAGATGTAGAACTGCGATCCCGCCGAGTCATACGCCTGCGCTCGCGCCATGGCGAGCGTGCCGGTCTCGTGCTTCCGGCTGTTGAATTCCGCCTTCTGCTTCCAGCCCGGGTCCCCCGTGCCCACACCGCCGACGCCGGCGCGGACATCGTCCGCGGACATCGTCCGTGTCAGCGGGTCGCCGCCCTGAGCGACGAAGCCGGCGATCACCCTGTGGAACTTGAGCCCGTTATAGAAACCTGACTCGGCAAGCTCGATGAAGCTCGCGACCGTGTTAGGCGCGTCCTGGGGGTAGAACTCCAGGGTTATCGTGCCCTTCGACGTGACCATGACAGCCTTCTCGGTGCCGGTCACGACGACCGGTGATACGTGCAGCATGTTTACCCCCTCGGGCAAAGTGACGGCAGGCGTGGAATCGGCGCTCGGGGCGGTCGCGTTGCCATGCATCTGATCGGGCTCGTTGCCATCGGACGCGCCAAGGCCCTCACAACCGGGCACAGCCACGACCACCAGAAGCGAAAGCGCCGCCGCGGCGCACAGCCGGAACAGACGATCCATCAACCGACCCCGATCTCCGGCATGACGCCGGTCCACTCAGACGACGGAACCGTCCCATTCTAGCAGTGACCGATGACGCCGTCAGCGATGTCCGAAGTCCATCCGTGCGGGCGCGGCGGTGTGCTATCGTGTGCATCACGCCGCCGCCCGCACGGGCGACCGGCGGACCGCGTTGAACGGGCCCCAGGCCGGACCCCCATCGCGCCGCTATCCGACGCATCAGCCGGCAGGTCGGCCCGCGCAGAGACATTCACTGTTTCGCGAGGAGGCGATGCTCATGGGAGCACCTAGCACCGACAAGGTCCGCAACGTCGTCCTGCTGGGCCATGGAGACGCGGGCAAGACATCGCTCGCCGAGGCGATGCTCTTCATGGCAGGACAGACGAAGCGCCTCGGCAGCGTCGCGGAAGGACACTCGAACCTCGACTACGAGTCCGAGGAAGTCCGCCGAAAGATCACCCTCAACCTCGCGCTCGCTCCCGTCGAGCACGATGGCGTGAAGGTCAACATCATCGACACCCCGGGCTACGTCGACTTCGTCGGCGATGCGGTGGCCGGCATGGAGGCCGCCGAGATGGCCCTCTTCGTCGTCGACGCCGTGGCGGGCCCACAGGTGCAGACACGTGCGCTGTGGAAGCTCGCCACCCAGATGGGCATCGCCAAGGCCGTCTTCATCAACCGCATGGACAAGGAGCACGCCGACTTCCGAGCGGCGATGGACGGCCTCGCGAAGGCGTTCGGCCATCGCGTCGGCGCGGTCCAGATCCCGCTCGGCGCCGAGGAGGAATTCCGCGGCGTCATCGATATCATCCGCATGAAGGCGTACCACCACGAGGGCGATAGAGAGCAGGTCGTCGAGATCCCCGCTGACCTGGCTCCCGCTGCGGAAGCCGCACGCGAACAGCTCTGCGAGCTCGTTGCCGAGGCCGACGACGCGCTGATGGAGAAGTACCTTGAGGGAGAGCGCCTCTCGCAGGACGAGCTCGAGATGCTCCTCGACAAGGCGATCGCCCAGTCGATCTTCATCCCGGTCTTCGTCGGCTCGGCCACGACGCTCCAGGGCGTCGAAGACCTCATGGACGACATCGTGTCGTTCTTCCCACAGCCGACAGCGCACGGGCCGCTCGCGACGACCGACGGGAAGCAGGTGCCGTTCTCGGTCGATGGCGATGTGGCGGTGCACGTGTTCAAGACGCTCTCGGACCCGTACGTGGGGCGGATCAACTTCGTGAAGGTCGTCTCCGGCACGCTCAAGCCGGGCCAGGAACTCGTCAACTCGCGCACCGGCAAGAAGGAACGCATCGCACACGTCTTCCGGATGACAGGCAAGGAGACCGTCGACATCGACGGTGCGCCCGCCGGAGACATCGCCGTGCTCACAAAGCTTGCCGACACGCTCACCAACGACACGCTGTCAGCGAAAGGCGATATAGCGTTCGCGCCGCTGCCTCTTCCCGACCCGCTCTACCCGGTGGCCATCATCGCCAAGACGAAGGCCGATGAGGACAAGCTCGGCTCGGCGCTCAAGTCGATCGTCGAGGAGGACCCGTCGCTCGTGCTGAAGCGCGACGACGAGACCCACCAGACGATCATCAAGGCCTACGGCGATGCGGCCATCGACGTCCTGATCAACCGCCTCCACGACCGGTTCCATGTCGAGGCCGAGCTCGAGGACCTGCGCGTGCCCTACCGCGAGACGATCCGCAAGTCGGCTCAGGCGCAGGGCCGCCACAAGAAGCAGACCGGCGGCTCCGGCCAGTTCGCGGACTGCTGGCTGCGGGTCGAGCCGAATCACGGCGCCGGGTACGAGTTCGTCGACGAGATCGTCGGCGGCAGGATCTCCAAACCGTTCATCGTCGCCATCGACAAGGGCGTGCAGGACACCATGACCTCGGGAGCGATCGCCGGGTACCCCGTCGTCGACGTGAAGGTGGCCGTCTACGACGGGTCCATGCACGCCGTCGACAGCAACGAGATGGCGTTCAAGACCGCCGCGCGCATCGGGTTCCGCGCAGCCGTCGAGAAGGCCGACCCGGTGATCCTCGAGCCGATCGCCACGCTCACCATCGAGGTCCCCGACGAGCACGCGGGCGCCGTCATGGGCGACATCTCCTCGCTGCGCGGTCGCATCCTCGGCATGGACTCATCGGAGGCCGGCGTCCAGGTCATCCGCGCGCAGGCGCCCTACGCGGAGGTCGTACACTACTCCCCGCACCTGCGCTCCATCACGAGCGGCACCGGCTCATTCGCGTTGAGCATCGACAACTACGAGCAGGTGCCTGGCGACATACAGAAGAAGCTCGTGGAGGCCTTCCAGAAGGAGCGGGCGGAGGGCCACTAGCCCGCGCTCGTACCAGCTCGAAGCCGTGCATCGGCAACGACGCACGAGAGGCCGGCCCGGATGACGGGTCGGCCTCTCTCGTTGCTTGTATGGCGCCCTCTGTAGGATTCGAACCTACGACCTTCTGCTCCGGAGGCAGACGCTCTATCCCCTGAGCTAAGAGGGCGATCCGGGGATACCGCCCGTGAACAGTAGCACACGGGCCTACGTGATTCCAATACGGCCCCGGGGCGGCTATCCTTGCCAGCAACGGCCCCGTTGACAGGTGGTAGCGATGTCCCCCGGCAAGATGCTCCTCATCGTCAACCCGGAAGCGCGGCACGGCGAGACCGCGCCGCTGGTCCCCGCCATCGAGCAGCTGCTGCAGAGCGCGGAGCACGACACGGTGTTCACCACACACATGGGCCACGCCGCCGACATCGCGGCGGCCGCCGAAGGCTACGACGTACTCGTCGCCGTGGGCGGCGACGGGACCGTGCACGAGGTGCTGAACGGCATCATGCAGAAGCCCGAAGGATCGCGGCCCGCGCTCGGCCTGATCCCCACGGGCAGCGGCAACGACACCCGCCGGACTCTGGGGGTCCCCACCGACGTCTCGGAAGCCACGCTTGCGCTCGTCTCGGGAGAGAGACGCCGTTTCGACGTCGGCGTGTGCAACGGCGTGCACTTCAACAACTCCTTCGCCGCCGGGCTCGACGCCCGCGTCACCGCCAAAGCGGTCGAGTACAAGGTCACCACGAAGCGTTCGGGCCTCTGGCTGTACCTCACCGCGCTCCTTCACGTGCTCCTGCACGAGCTGTACCCGCACCACGTGCGCATCAGCTGGGACGGCGAGCAGCCCGTCGAGGCCGATCTGCTCGTCGTGGCGACCACCATCGGGCCGACCTACGGAGGTGGGTTCTTCATCGCCCCCGAGGCGGTCGCGGACGACGGCTTGCTCGAGGTGTGCGTCATCGATCCGTTGTCGCTGCCGGGCGCGCTGATGCGCCTTCCATTCGTCATCTTCGGGAAGCACACGGGATTCAAGGTCGTGCACATGTCCCGTCGGCGCTCGCTGGTGATCGAGAGCGACGAGCCGATGCCGGCCCAGGTCGACGGAGAGGTGAAGGTGGACAGCCGCTTCGAGATCTCGATCCTCCCCCGCGCCATCGAGTGCATCGTCCCGAGGACGTGAAGGCGTGTTCGACGGCATGACACCCCCGCTCGCGCTGGGCGTCGCGACCGCACTCGTCGGGGCCTACCTCGTCGGTTCGGTGCCCTGGGCGTATATCATCGTCAGGCGCGTCACCGGCGAGGACGTGACCGCTCACGGAAGCGGCAACGTCGGCGCCATGAACGTCCGGCGCACGACCGGCTCCTGGGCATGGTTCGCGGTGGCCATGCTCGCGGACGTCGTGAAGGGTCTCGTTCCCGTCCTCGTGGCGCGCATCCAGGCGTTCGGCGACGTCATCACACCGACAGGCCGCCTGCTGGCGGACGGCGCACTGGGCCCGCCATCGCTCGTGCTGGTGCCGATGGCCGCGGTCGCCGGGGTCGTCCTCGGTCACAACTACTCGCTCTGGATGGCCCTCATCAAGCGCCGCTTCAGCCGTACGGGCAAGGGTCTCGCGACGGGGGCCGGGGCGCTTCTGGCCTACGACTGGCGATATTTCGCGGTGGTGCTCGTGGTGGGACTCGCTACGATCGCGATAACCCGCTACATGATGGCCGGACAGGTCGTGGCCGCCGTCGCCCTGCCGGTCACGGCGCTCGTCCTCCGGTCGCCCGACTGGCCGTTCGCGCTGGCCATCGGTGTGCTGGTCTACTCCGCCCATCACCGCCGGTTCGTCGGTATGCTCCGCGGCCGGGAACCGAAGCTGTATATCGACGATCACGGCCCGCGCGGCTGACCCCCTGGTACGCGAAGGGCCGGACCCGTCACCGGACCCGGCCCGTTCATGCGTCAGCGCGCGGTGCTACTTCAGCTCGATGGCCCCGTTCGGGCACACGGCCTCGCACGTACCGCACTCGGTGCAATCATCGGGACGCGCGAGGACAGCGATGTCCTCGAGATCGAGCGCGCTTGTGGGGCACTCGTCCACGCAGATGCCGCAGGCGGTGCACAGATCGGGGTCGACGACCGGCTTACCCATGATGTGATTCCTTTCCACGCAACGGGCGTACCGCACCCGTGAGGAGCGGTGACGTTCATGATAGCGAGCATCGTGCCTGCGTGCTAGCGCACCTTGTCCATGACCTCACGCGGGTCCCACAGGCAGAACGGGTACGTTCGATCGGTCAGGACCGCGCATGCGGCGCGCGCCGCCCGGACGGTCTCCAACTCGGCGGCGATCTCGCGCCGGACGGGTTCGATGGCCGACGCCAGCGCCTGATTGGTCTCCCTGATCTCCCGGCCGAGCTCCTTGCGATCCGCTCCCGCGACCGCGATCGCCTCCACGAGTTCCTTCTTCCGCGTGGCGAGCGCCTCGGCGGCCTCCCGCTCTTCGATGCTGTCGAACTCGATCTCACCCAGCATCCGGTCCGGGTTGTGCGTGCAGCGATTGAGCCGCTCCTCGAGCGCGCTGACCTCGGCATCGGTCGTGAGCCGACCGCCGAGCGGCAGCAGCAGCGTCATAGACGCTACCGCGTAAGCGGGAGGCTCGATGCCGTGATAGGCGCGGATGAACTCGTCGGTCACCCGATCGTAGCGGCCGCCGCCGGTTCCGTGCACGAACAGGTCGGCCACGAAGAGACGCTCGAACAGCGTCAGCACTATGGCCTTCGGCGCGAGCAGGACGTCGTGGCGCGCAAGGGCGGCGGAGGCCTCCTCGGCGGAGCCGCCCAGGTGCAGCATCGGGACGCCGTCGGCGCACAGCGAGCCGTGATCGTCCACGCCTGCGGCAGCGCGACGACCGTCCACGAGCACCCAGAACGGTGCCTCCGTCACGCCTCCGTCACGAGCCAGATCGGGAAACGGCTGCGCGAGCGACCGCGTGCCGGTGCGCGCGCGGTACGCGCCGAGCGCCGCGTTCATGGCGCTCCTGACGGCCTCCGCGTCCGCGAGGTACCCCGCCGCGAACCGACGGAACGCCGCACCCCGTGCCTGAACCGACACGGGGAGTTCCAGGTAGTCGGTGCCGGCGGCGCGCTCGTACCGTCTGCGTGCGGCGGTCACGAGCGAGCCTGCGTCCGACACTCCCGGCGCCGATGCGTCGAGCGCGTCGCAGAACGCGTCGAAGTGCCGCCCGAGCGCCGGAGCGGGAAGGCGGCTGAGAGCGGCCATGCCGGCGGCGCGGAACGCCGAGCGTTCGTCCGGGCCGGGCGCGGGCACCTGCACGTAGGCGGCCTGTGCCGGAGCGTCCACCAGCGGGATGCCGCACGTGCGCACCTCGGGCTCGAGGCAGGGCACCGTGAGTTCCACACGCCCGGCCGCGTCCGTGTCGACCACGACATCGATGCCCGTGGCGCCGTAGGTCTCGGCGAACCGCTGGATGAGAAGATGCTTCACCCACACGCCCGGGTGGAAGAGCGTCGGCTGATGCCCGGTCGCGACGATCAGGCCGCCTGCCTCCCGCTTCGCAGCCGAGCTGCCGATGCTCTCGCTGTACGCCGCGGCCCGATCGAGCGCCTCGGCCCGGGCCTCTGCCCTGAGCGCCGCGAGCGCTGACGGCCAGCCGGCGGCCGCGGCCGCGTTGGCCCGGGCCGTGGCATCCCACTCCTCGAACCGGGGCTCGCAGAGCACCTCGCCGTGGCCCGCGGGCGGCACCTGTCGGGCGTGTACCGACATCGCGGGGCCCTTACCGGAGGTCCAGCACGGACGCCACGACCGGCGGCTCGGGGGCGAAGAACGGCTCGGCCGCCGCCACCCGGCCCACGTCGCCCCAGTGCCGGGCGGTCCGCTCCACCGCGGCGATGAGACCCGCGTTGGCCTCGTTGGCGCCGAACTGGGAGTGATACGCCGACAGCGCGGCCGACTTCGCGTCGAGGGTCGCGCTGATGTCGGCGAGGAATGACGGCTCGCGAACCAGCCGGGCGTGCACCGCCATGTACCGGTACACCCGGGCGGGGTAGTGTGGCTCCCCCGCCATCTCGGTCCTGGTGAGCTTCGCGTAGAACCTGGCCGCCTCGGCGATCGACGATGCCGCCAGATGATCGGGGTGCGCATCTTCGGGATACGGCACGAACAGCACGTGCGGACGCTCCTGGCGGATCACGACCGCGAGTGCTTCACGCGCCTCGCGAGTGTCGAACAGATAGCGGTTCTCCAGGCCGAGCGTGAGGCGCCGGCAGCCGAGGATGCGGGCCGCCTCGGCCGACTCCACGGCGCGGATCTCCGGCGACCCGTACGGCGTGGGCTCCCCGTTCGTCAGGTCGACGATGAGCACGTCGGCGCCCGCCGCTGCAAGCGCAGCGATGGTGCCGCCCATCCCGATCTCGACGTCGTCAGGATGCGCGCCGACGCACACGATATCCGCCATCACGCCTCCTTCGCGAGCGCGTCACGCCAGACGCGAAGATAGTACCCGAGCCGATGCTCGGGATCGTCCAGGTCCTGGCCGAAGGACCGGTCGCCCTCGAAGTAGATGCGGTCGACCGGGCGCTCGGTCACGCGCAGACCGGCGTGATACGCCTCGGCCCACAACTCGAGCGGGAGCGCGTAGCCGTCCTCCGTCAGGCGCAGCCTCTCGAGCGCTTCGGTGCGGTACGCCTTGAAGCCGCAGAACGCGTCCGTGATCTGCCAGCCCGTCACCGAGCGGATCTCCGCGGTCACCCGCCGATTCACGTCCTGGCGTGCGGGCGGAGCGACGCCGCACGCGGGACTGTCCGGGAGATACCTGCTGCCGGACACGATATCGCACAACTCGAGCGCCGACAGGAACTCAGGTATATGCGCCGGCTCGTGCTGCCCGTCGCAGTCCATGGTCACCGCCGCGTCGTACCCGCGTGCCAGCGCCATGGCGAACCCGTCGCGCAGCGAACGGCCGTAACCGGCGTTCGCCTCGTGCGTGATGACCGCGATGTCGCGCCGCGACGCGAGAACCTCGGGTGTGGCATCCGACGATCCGTCGTCGACCACGATCACCGGTCCGGAGAACACCGCGCGCACCGCGTCGAGCACGGCGCCGACGGTCTCGCCCTCGTTATAGACCGGGAGGATCACGCAGGGCCGGGTCAGGGGCGGCACCTAGAGCTCCGCCTCGATGACGCGGTAGCTCGTGACCACCTCGACCTGAGGTCCCAGCATGCCCTTGACGGAGCAGTACTTCTCCTCCGAGAGCTCGATGGCGCGCGCCACGGCCTCGGGCTTCACGCCGATGCCGGTCACGACGTACTCGACCTCGATGCGCGCGTAGATCTTCGGGTAGTCGTCGGTGCGCGGCGTACCGGTCACGACCAGGTCGACATCCGTGACGCGTTGGCGCTTCTTCTCGAGTATCGAGATGACGTCCATCGCCGTGCACCCCGCCAGCCCGTACAGGACGAGTTCCACGGGGCGCACGCCGCTCCCGTCGCCGCCGTACTGCTCCTTGGCATCCATAACGATCCCGTGACCGGCGTCGTCCCATCCCACGAAGCGCCGCTTCCCGTTCCACTTCACGCGCACTGTGTCCATCTCGCCGTGCTCCTTTCTCAAAGCAACAGGCGGGGCCACGTGTGCCCCGCCTGAGATTCGCCGACTTGCGGGCCGTCAGATCTTGCGGCCGAGCATCTGCGCGAGCTCGCGAGGCTCCTTGGCCTTCTGGATGGCCTCCTCATAGGTGACTTTACCCGCCTGAAGCAGCGCTTTCAGGTGCTGGTCGAGCGTTTGCATCCCGAGCGACGCCCCGCCCTGGATGATCGTGGCCATCTGGTGCGTCTTGCCCTCGCGGATGAGGTTGCTGATGGCCGGGATGCCCAGCATGATCTCCATCGCCATGACCCGGCTGCGCCCGTCCGTGGAGCGGAGCAGCGTCTGCGACAGCACGCCTTCGAGCGTGGTGGAGAGCTGCATGCGCACCTGCGTCTGCTGATGCGGCGGGAACACGTCGATGATACGGTCGACCGTCTCAGGTCCACCGGTGGTGTGCAGGGTCGCGAGCACCAGGTGGCCGGTCTCCGCCGCAGTGAGCGCGGCCGAGATCGTCTCGAGGTCGCGCATCTCACCGACCAGGATGACGTCCGGGTCCTGTCGCAACACGCGCTTGAGCGCCGAGGTGAAGGAGTGGGTGTCCTCTCCCACTTCGCGCTGATTGACGTATGCCTTCTTGTTCTTGTGCATGAACTCGATCGGGTCCTCGAGCGTGATGATGTGCACCGGCCGCGTGTCGTTGATGTGATCGATCATCGCTGCCAGCGTGGTGGACTTGCCCGAGCCGGTAGGCCCTGTCACGAGCACGAGACCCCGGGGCCGCTCGGACAAGAACTTGCAGACCCGCGGTAGGCCCAGATCTTCGAGCGTCGGTATCCTGAGCGGGATCACGCGGAAGACGGCGCCCATCGAGTTGCGCTGCTGGAAGATGTTCGTGCGGAAGCGGGAGAGGCCCGGGATGCTGTACGCGAAGTCGAGCTCGAGCTCGGTCTCGAAGCGCCGGCGCTGCTCCTCCGAGAGAAGGCTCAGCAACATCTCCTGCGTGTCTTTGGGTGTGAGGACCCTCATGCCCTCCACCGCCATGATCTCGCCCCTCAGACGGATGCCGGGAGGGCTGCCGACCGTGATGTGCAGGTCGGATGCGCCCCGATCGATCAGAAGCCGCAGCAGGTCGTCCACGTGCGGCAGATCGTCGGCGGACGGAGCCCCGCCAACACCGGGGGCCCGTTGCGCCGGAAGTTCTTGCGGCGCTCCGTACCCTGCGGACGACGGCTCGGGCACGCCATACCCAGCCGGAGTGGCGGCAGACCCGCTGTATCCCGCTGGAGAGGAGGCAGGCTCATCTGACTGAGCGGCGGCAGGCCGGGCGACGCCTGCCGGTTCCGCGACGGCCGAGGGGACGCCTGTCGAGTCGCCCCCTTTGTTCGACGGCGCCGCCGCCGCAAGCGCAGCCACCTTCTCGACCAGCGTCTGTACGTCCACGGTGACGGGCAGATGCGCGGCGGCTCCCGCCTGGCGCGCCTTGAGGGCGCTCGCCTCGGTCGGGTTCGCCGTCACGATGACGACAGGGATATCCGCAAGGTCCGGATCGCCCTTGAGCTCGGTGGTCATAGCGTAGCCGTCCAAACCGACGAGGTCCCCGTCGGCGATGACCACGTCCGGCCGCTGCTGTTTGGCTATTCCCAGGGCCCGCGGTCCCGAGATCGCCGTGATCGGTTCGATACCCGGGAACGCCACCATGAGCGCGGTGCGCACCCGGTCGACGAACCCCGCATCGTCATGAACGATGAGCACGCGTGTTTCAGCCACCTGTGCACGACCTCCTCGTCGGAGCCAAACCGATCTCATCGCGCGAGCCGTCATGCGCTTGTTACATCTTCCCGCTGCGCTATGCGTACGTCACGTACGTCAGCCATATATGATGGAGCGAGACAACGAGAGGACGTGCGTGGACCAGGTGCGCGTGACAATAGAGAGCCTAGCACACGGCGGAGACAGCGTGGCGAGGCATCCCGATGGCCGAACGATGTTCGTCCGCGGCGGTTGTCCGGGAGATGTGGCGCTGGTCACGGTCACGGAGACGCACGACCGCTGGATGCGCGGAACGATCGCCGAGATAGCCGAGCCTTCACCCGATCGCGTCACCCCGCCCTGTCCGTACTTCGGCGAGTGCGGCGGCTGCCAGTGGCAGCACGTCTCGTACGCGCGGCAGACCGCCGAGAAGCGGCAGTCGCTCGTGGACGCGCTGACCCGCATCGGTCATCTTGCGGATCCCGTCGTCGCTCCGGTCACGCCTTCGGCATCGCCGTACGGCTATCGCAACCGGGTGGAGGTGTCCGCCGCGACGGGCGGTCGCAGGCCCGCGTTCGGATTCGCGCGCGCAGGCACGCACGACATCCTTCCCATCGACTCGTGCCTGCTGCTTCCCCGCAAGGCGCAGCGCCTGCCGAAGGCGCTCTCGGGCGCGCTCACGTTCCTGTCGTCGCGCGGGGCCACGGACGTGCTGCGCGCCACGCTTCGGGTCGCTTCATCAGGTGCGGTCGCGGTGGACCTGTGGACGCGACCGGGACCCTTCCCGCGCGCGGCGGTGGCGCGCGTTGTGGCCGAGTCGACCGGCGCGTCGACGGTCACGCGCGTGCTCGTGCGCGGCGAACTCGATCGCCGTGACATCGCGGGCGTCGAGGTCCTCTCGGGAGGCGGCACCTGGACCGAATCGCTGGACGACGACCGCTACACGGTGTCACCCACCTCGTTCTTCCAGGTCAACACCGCTGCGGCCTCGGACCTGAGGCGCCATGCGCTGGAGGCTGTGGCTCCCGACGGATCGATGCGCGTCGGCGACCTCTACGCGGGCGTCGGCACGTTCACCCTGCCGCTGGCGCGCGCCGCCGGCGAGGCCGTCGCGGTCGAGTCGTCACGCTTCGCGCTCCAGGACCTGCGGCGCAATCTCGACACGGCAGGCCTCGACGCCGACGTCGTCCCGGGCGATGCCGCCCACGCGCTCGCGGACCTCGGGCATCTCGATGCCGCCATCGTCGACCCACCGCGCGTGGGACTCTCCGACAACGCGATGCGGGCGCTCCTCGGCGCCCGCATACCGCGCATCGTGTACGTTTCATGCGATCCGGCCACGCTGTCGCGCGACGTCGCTCGCTTCGTCGCGGAGGGCTACGTCCCCGGGACGTTCATCCCGGTCGACCTGTTCCCTCAGACTCACCACATCGAGACCGTAGCGGTGCTCGATCTCGAGTGATCAGGCGAGCGTGCCGACCTTCGGGAAGTCGACGATGTGCACATCGTGCGGCGCGTCATCGTGGGCCGCGGTGAGGTCGGCGCCCGCCTCGTGCGCGCCTACGTGGTCGCCACCGTCCCACATCGAGCTGTCCGTCACGTCGTAGACCACGCCCTCGTACGCCACGTAGGCGCGACGCCCGTCGCGGCCGTCGTACTGCTTGAGGTCGTCGAGCGTGAACTCGGTCATGAGTCCTCCTCCGGTGATGGGAAGCGCTGCGGTTCGGAGAAGTTCATACCCGGTACGCCGGGTGAGCGCCTCTTCCGGCCACCCGCGTTCAGGCGCGCTCTATGGCGTCCCTGAGCTGGAACAGGTCCACGACGATCCTGCGGCCCTTGGTCGCCACGACGCCGTCGCGGCACAGGTTGGAGATCACGCGGCTGGCGGTCTCGCGCGAGGTACCGGCGAGCGTGGCGATCTCGTAGTGCGTGAGTCCCTCGATCACCGGGACACCACGCGCCTCATACGAGGCGGTCGCGACATTGAGGACTACGCGCATCACGCGGTGGGTGGCGTCGTGGAATGCCATGCCCTGCAGCCGGTCGATCAGCGAGCGAACGCGTCGGGAGAGCGAGCTGATGAGAGTGAGGGCGATCTGAGGCCTCATCTGGATGGCCTCGGCAAGATCGGACGATTCCAGCATGAGCGTCTCGATATCGGTGATCGCGATGACGTCGGCGGATCGCGGCTCCGAGTCCACGACGCTCATCTCTCCGAAGTGGGCGGGCGCCTCGAGATAGCTCAAGGCGAGCTCTTTGCCCTCGGGAGATGCGACGGATATCTTCACGCGGCCCGCGAGAAGGAAGTACATCGCCGATCCCCGATCGTTCTGGGTGACGATGAAGGAGCCCTTCGGGAACTCACGGTACGTCAGAAGGCCCGCAAGGATGCCGAGATCCTCTTCGGCTATGCCCTCGAACATCGCGAACGTGCGCAGCTTCGCAAGAATCGTGTCCTGTGATGCGGTTGCCATACTCCACTTATCGGTCGAGTGCTGCCTTGTAACAAGTGTGACATGAAGGGCCGCGGCACGTCCATGCCGCGGCCCTCACGCTTTGTGTCATCATCCGCCGGTCGAGACTACGCCGTCTTGCTCGCCATCTTCTCGCGGCAGCGGGCGCTGGCGTCCGCATCGCCCTCCGTGCCGAGGCACGTCTTGATGTACGCGAGCATCTTGGGCACGAAGTCATCCATGATCAGCGGCAGCATGTTCGGCAGCAGAGCGTCCATGGTCTTCGGCAGCAAGTCGGGCATGAGCTCTTCCATGTCCTCCGGCAGCGGCCCCACGCGACGCGAGACCTCGGCGAGCATGGCCGGCATCACCTTCGGCATCATCGCGGGCATCATGCCGGGCATCATCATCGGCATCATCTTGCCCATCATCGCAAGACCGCCGGGGATCGCCCGTGCCGCCTTCATCATCGGCACCATGCCAGCCGGCATCGCCTTCATCATGTCCGGCAGCAGGGTCACCATGATGTCGGTGATCGACTCCGGCTTCATCAGGTAGATGAACTTCTCGAAGTAGCCCCACATCTCGGCAGCATATGGCGACGGGTCCTCGTGGGCGATGCCCAGGCCGTCCATGGCTACATGCGCCAGGTCGATGACCTCGACCGGGATCTCCTTCTTGTCGCGGGAGTCGCGCAGCTGCACCTGGCAGCACGGGCAGAGCGCCACGACCGCGTCGGCGCCCACGTCGACGGCCTCATCGAGGCGCATCTTGCCGAGCACGGGCGCCACCGGCGTCTCGCCGATGAGCGTCAGCACCGAGCCGCAGCACAGGCCCTCTTCGCGGTTGTGCTCCATCTCGACGAGCTCGACGCCCGGGATCGCCTTGAGCATCTCCCGCGGCGGCTCGTAGTTGCCCTGGGCGCGGCCCATGTGGCACGAGTCGTGGAAGGTGAGCTTCTTGTTGACCTCATGGTCGAAGGTGAGCGCCCCCTCCGCGATGGCGTCCGCGACAAGCTCCGAATAGTGCTTCACCTCGAAGTCGTACGCCTCGCCGCGCTCGGCGGCGAGATTGGCGTAGAGCTCCTTCCACACGAGGCCGCACGCCGGACATGACGTCACGATCGTCTTGGCGCCGAGCTTCCGGGCCTCGGTGGTGTTGTGGAGGTAGATCTCCTCGAACACGTCCCACTTGCCCGAGACCTTCATCGGGATACCGCAGCAGGCCTCTTCCTCGCCCATGTAGTTGAACTTCACACCCGCCGCATCGAGCAGCTCCACCGAGGACTTCGCCACGTCGGTGTTCACGAAGCTCGCGGTGCAGCCGGCGAAGTACAGTATGTCCGAGGTCGGATCGATCTTGTCCTTGATGTGCTCGGGCATCCAGTCGGCGCGCTTCTCCTTCTTCGCGGCCCAGATGTTGCGCTCGCCGCGAAGCGAGGCGGCCATCATCTCGAACGGCGGGAAGGTCATGCGCTTCTCGTCGTGGATGAGGCGGCCACGCATGGCCATCCAGGAGTGCTCCACGGGGAGCTGCAACTGACAGCGCGTATTGCACACTTCACAGGTGGTGCACACGAGGAAGGTGTCGACCATGTGCTGGTCGATCTTCTCGCGGCCCTCCATGACCTCCTTGAGATACGAGTACTTGCCTCGCGGCGAATGGCTCATCCAGCCGCGCCCGCTGTACTCCTCGCACGTCGGCACGCAGTAGCCGCACTGTGCACAGGCATAGGCGTAGTACGCGACCTCGCCCGGAACGCCACGCCGGTCCTTGAGCTTCTGCGGGCCGGACGGGGCCTTGGCGGCGTTCGCGATCGGACGCACGAGCGGCATCATCGCGCCGGCGATGCCCATGAGCGCGTTGATCGCGCCCGTTCCGAGGATCTTCTTGGGATTCATGATGTCGCCGGGGTCTGCCGAGCGCTTGTACTCCTCCAGCGCGCGGTACTTCTCGGCGCCGAGCACGTTCTTGGCTTCCTGGCGGAAGAACAGACCGGTCGAGTACGCCCCGCCGCGGTGCTTGCGGGCGATGCCGATGACTACGAGCGAGAGCGCGAAGGCGAGGTTGAACGCGAGCGTCCGCTCGTCGTGCGGGATGAAGCCCAGAAGCACGACCTTCTCGCCCTTGCCGACCATGCCCTCGAGCACGAACGGCTGCTTGAGCTGCCTGGCGATGTCGCCCAGGACCGCGTCAAGCTCGCCGAGCGGGACGATGACCTCGGTCGGGACGATCGAGGGTCCGACACGCTTCAGCCGCATCGGCGCGAAACGCTGCTCCCACTCATGCTCGGCGGCTTCCGCCTCGAGCTCCGTGCCGCCGTTTGCGTCGCGGATCGCGGCGAGCGCCGTGTCGATGGCGGCCCTACGCGACTCGGGATACGCGATGACGGCGAGGTACGCCTCGGGCAGCACGGGCTCGTAGTGCTCGTGCGCCAGCTCGTAGGGGTGGCCGTGCCGGTGCGGCAGCGTCTTCTTGAGACGCACCGACTCCGGGTTGAGGAACGTGATCGACCAGATGGGCAGCTGCTGGACGGTGACGGCCCGAAGCGCCGCCGTGAGCTGCTCCGCCGTCGGGAACGCGATGACGCGGTGCACCTCTGCCTCGAGGTCCCGCAGCGCCAGGGTGATCTCGGTGATGATGCCGGTGATGCCTTCCGCGTCCGCAACGAGCGTCTCGAGCTCCGCGCCGGTGTAGTCACGCACCTCACCGGTGGGAGTGACGACGCGCGCTCCCAGCACGCTCTCCTTGAAGAACCCGTGCTCGAAACTGCCGAAACCGGCGCCGCCCTGGGCGAACCAGCCACCGACGGTGGACGACGGGAGCGAAGACGGGTACAGCCTCAGGTCGAGGCCCTGGCGATTGACATGCTTCTGCAGCGTCTCCCACATGGCGCCGGCCTCGACACGCGCGCTCTTGGCCGACGCATCTACGTCGAGCACCGCACCCATGGCCGACATGTCGACCACGACGGCACCCGGCAGCGGCAGGACTCCGCCGTACCCGGACGTGGACATGCCACGCGGCACGAGCTTGATGTTCTCCTTGACCGCCAGCTTGACGAGCCGCACGACCTCGTCTTCGGAAGACGGACGCACCACGGCGCCCGCCACTCCGGTGGGCATCAGGGGCTTCACCAGCTTGGGCATCGCTCCGATGTCCGATGAGTACAGCTTGCGCTCCACGCGGTCCGTGCGTATTCGGTCGGGACCGACGATCTCGCGCAACGCCGCTTCTATCCGGGAATCCACCGCAGCCATATGCCAGATCCTTTCACACGCCGGACGCCTGCCCGGCAATTGTAATACCCACTCGGGTATAGCAACTCCCGAGCCAGGATACCCCCCTCCGTATAGCCGGTCAACGATTCATCGGTGAACGGCATGCTATGATGCGCGCGACCTTGCGCCCCGCTTCGGAAGGCTGTCTCATGCGTGCGATCCTCTTCGACCTGGACGGGACCCTCCTCGATCTCGACCTCGAGGCGTTTCTCGACAGGTATTTCTCTGCGCTCGAGACCGCGGCCGCACCGCTCGCGCGGCACACCAGGGGCACGAAGAGCGTCATGGACTCGATCGGGGCGTCAGTACGTGCGATGACGGCGCCCCACGCCGGCGAGACGAACGAGGCCGTCTTCTACCGCGAGTTCCTCGCGCATACAGGCATCGACCTCGCGGAGCACTGGCCGGTGTTCGGGGACTTCTACGCCGAGGTCTTCCCGACGCTGCGCGACACGGCACGCCCTGCCAAGGGGGGCCGGCGCGCGGTGGAGACCGCGATGGGTCTTGGGCTGCGCGTGGCGATCGCCACGAACCCGATCTTCCCGAGGGCGGCCATCGAGCAGCGCATGGACTGGGCGGGCGTCCTCGACCTCCCCGTCGACGTGGTGACGACGTATGAGGTGATGGAGGCCACCAAGCCCCTGCCCGGCTACTACCGGCAAGTGGCGGCGATGCTCGGCGTCGCGCCGGCCGAGTGCGTGATGGTGGGCGACGACCGGAGCCTCGACATGCCCGCCGCGGACATCGGCATGCGCACCTTCTACGTCGGAGACGACGAGGCTGCCTACGCGGACGGCCGGGGCGACCTTGACGATCTCGCCGACGCGCTCCCGCTCATGACGGGGAGCTAGCGAACGTTCCTTCGGAGCAGGGCGACCCACGCGCCATCGAGGCGCCGGTCGCAGTCGAACTCGTAACAGCCCCGGGTCTCCCGCCGTAGATCGAGCTCGTAGCCCAGGCCGGACGGATCGTGGTCGCACACCACGACGATGGGGTCGTCACAACCGGCGCTCAGCACCGCATCGACGACACCGAGGACGACAGACCGCCGCAGGGCGGCCGTGACCCCCCTGACGTCGAGCACGAGCCCGTTCGCGTCGCGCGCCATCTGCGTCGCCCCCTCGATAAGACACTTCCCCCATCGGGTTGATTGGCCGCGCCGGGACGGATTCCTGCCTTTCGTCGCGCAGTTGTTCCACCCGTCACAATTCGGCGCGTCCGTGCCTTTATGCATGGACGGTGCCTACCGCATCACGTATGCTATTCACCATGATTCGTCGTGGCATCCGAGGGGACGATGAACACCAGCCCGGTTCCGTGTAGAGCTATGCACGCCATAGGTTCCGAGCGACCCGCCAGGACTGGCAAGACCTCTGGGCGCGTTCAGCCGACCCGACCCCGGTACGGGTACGCCGCCCTCCCTCTCTGGTCTCCGTCGCGTCGATCGTCCGCCCGGGCAGGTCTGCCCGACGCCTTCACGCCGACACACTCTCCCCGTAATGGGGGAACAACTCCCCAGAAAGCCTCGCACGCCCCACGACGCGTCGTGTGCGTCTTGGGTCATGCATGCGTGGGGCTACACTCGTACGCGCGCACAGGGGGAAGGGGGTGTCGACTGCGCGCGCCGGGCTAAGGGCCCGGCAACACGGTTTAGACGCAATGTCAGCTCCGGTCCAACACCAAGGAGGTGTATGGCATGGCGCAAGAGGCGCACGGTGCGATCTATGACCTGCTCGCGGTACGCGGCGTAAGCCGCCGGGACTTCCTCAAGTACTGCAGCTACGTAGCTGCGATGCTCGGACTGTCCGAGGCTGCCGCTCCGCAGATCGCCGCCGCAGTCGAAGCCGGCGCGAGGGGCAAGCTCAAGCCCGCGCTCTGGCTCAACGGTGGATCGTGCAGTGGCTGCACCGAATCGATGGCGCAGGTGGACTCTCCCGATGTCGCCACGGTCGTTCTCGAACTGCTGTCCGTCAACTACTTCGAGACGATCATGGCCGCCGCGGGCGATCACGCCGAGAAGGCTATGGACGACACCATCGAAGCCGGCGGTTACCTGCTGATCTACGAAGGCGCCGTCATGACGGGCGAGGACGGCAACACGCTCCTCATCAACGGCAAGAAGGGCAAGGACATCCTGCAGAAGGCCGCCGAGAAGGCCGACGCGATCCTCGCGGTCGGCGCATGCGCGGTCGATGGTGGCTGGGTGTACGCGCACCCGAATCCCGCCGGCGGCATCGGCGTGCAGTCCTACCTGGATACGGTCAAGGTCGCGACTCCCGTCGTGAACCTCCCCTGCTGCCCGACAAGTCCGGAATGGATCGTCGCGATGGTCGTCCAGTGGCTGCTCGTGGCCGAGGATGATCCGGCGACGTTCCTCGCCAAGACCGAACTCAAGACCCGCACCTACAAGGACTCGGTCACCGGCAACAACGTCACGCTCAACTACCCCGCGTACATCGTGGGCTCGACGATCCATGACAATTGCCCGCGTCGTGGTCATTTCGAGAACGGCGAGTTCGTGACCGAGTTCGGCAGCGAGGAAGAAGCCAAGGGTTACTGCCTGTACAAGATGGGCTGCAAGGGCCCGCAGACGTACACCCAGTGCCCAATCACCCGCTGGAACCGTTCGGTCAGCTGGTGCGTCAACTCCGGTGCCCCGTGCATCGGCTGCGGCAGCCTGAACTGGGTCGACAACAACGCCCCGTTCTTCAAGCGGCTGTCCAGCATGCAGCTCGGTGGCGGCGTCGGTAACGTGCAGCCCGGCACCGTCGGTGCCATCGTCGGCGGCGTCGCCGCCGCAGGGCTTCTCGCTCACGGCCTCGGCATGAAGGCTGCCGGCCGGATCGGCGACGGGCCCCCGATGGAGACCGCAAAGGCCTACGACCGCAAGAAGATGGCTAAGAAGGGAGGCGACAAGTAGTGGCTGAGAACGTAATCATCGACCCGGTTACCCGGATCGAGGGTCACCTCCGCGTTGAGTGCGAGGTCGAAGACAACAAGGTTACCAATGCATGGGTCTCCGGCGCCCTGTACCGCGGTATGGAGACGGTCCTTCTCGACCGTTCCCCGGAAGACGCGTTCTACGTCTCCCAGCGCATCTGCGGCGTCTGCCCGATCTCTCACAGCCATGCATCATCGCAGGCCACTGAGAACGCGCTGGGCATCACGATCCCGCAGGGCGGCCGGCTGGTCCGCAACCTGCTGGAGTGCGCGCAGTTCCTGCACAGCCATATCCTGTGGTTCTACCACCTGACGGCGCTCGACTACGTCAACCCGGTGAACGCCCTTTCGGCCGATATCGCCGACACCTACGCGCTCGCGCAGGCCGCTGGCACCCGTGTCGCCGACTTCGGCGCGGTCGCTGCGAGGCTTGCGGCGTTCGTGGAGAACGGGCAGTTCTCGATCTTCAGCGGACACACCGGCTGGTGGGGCGTCGGCGACAGGAAGCACCCCGGCTACGTACTTCCGCCGGAGCTCGACCTCATCGCCACCGCGCACTACCTCGAGGCGCTCGAGATCCAGGCCGTGGCCAACGAGATCGTCGCGATCATCGCCGGCAAGTTCTCTCACCCGATGACGTCGGTCCCGGGCGGCACCGCGTTCGTCCCGACCGTCGAGAAGCTCGACGACATCCTGTTCCGGTTCGTCCGCGTCAAGGAGTTCATCGACACGGCGCTCATCCCGGATACTCTGGCTGTCGGCGCCGCGCTCGCCGGTCTCCCGGCAGAGGCCAACCCGCTCAAGTACGGTGGCGGCGTGGGCAACTTCATCAGCTGGGGTGTCTTCGAGGACGCGTCCCTCGTTCCTGAGGACCGTCACCTCCCCCGTGGCTTCGCTCGCGGCCTGAGCCTCGAAGGCGTCAGCCCGGACGACGTGACCGAGGACGTCCTTCACTCGTGGTACTCGTCGGCAACCGGCAAGAACCCGAAGGAAGGCGAGACCAAGGTCAAGTTCACCAAGTACGACACGGCCGACAAGTACTCGTACGGCAAGGCCGTCCGCTGCAAGGGCGAGTCGACCGAGTCCGGTCCTCTGGCCCGCATGGTCGTCGCGTATCTCGCCGAGAAGAGCGGCCACGCCATCGGCAAGCTTGCCGACGAGGGCATCCGCACCCCTGCGACGCTCATCGACTTCACGCTCGACACGCTTGACATCCCGGTGACCGACCTGTTGTCGCTCCTCGGCCGCGTGGCCGCCCGGAACCTCGAAGCGGCCTACGTCGCCGACCTCGCGCTCAAGTACGTCGGCGAGCTCGTCGAAGCGCTCAAGGGCGGCGACGCGAAGTTCTGGCAGGCCGCCGAGAAGGACTCCGGCGATGGTGTCGGCGCCTGGGAGGCCCCGCGCGGTTCGGTCGCGCACTGGATCGGTGTCAAGAACGGCAAGATCGACCACTACCAGGTCGTCGCTCCCACCACCTGGGACATCGCGCCGCGTGATGATGAAGGCACGCTTGGCCCGATGGAGCAGGCCCTGATGGGCGCACCGGTCGCCGATGCGGAGCGTCCGCTCGAGCTGCTGCGCATCGCGCACAGCTTCGATCCTTGAATCGGTTGTGCGGTTCACGTGTTTGAACCGAAAACCGGCAAGGAAGCGACCGTCATGTCCTCCCGGATGGGGGTGATGTAGATGTCGTCGCAGGCGCACTATCGCGAGGCGCATCCGCTCGTGTTCGTGATCACGCACTGGATCAATCTCATCTGCATGATCATGCTCGCCTTCTCCGGCTTCTACATCCACTATCCGTTCTTCGACGGATTCATGGGTGTGGCCCGCGGCATGCACTTCGTCGCGATGTTCGTGATCCTGATCAATCTCGTGTTTCGCATCATCGCCGCCTTCTTCGTGAAGACCGCGGTGGACCTGGGCTCGCGTGAGGTCGACACGGACATCAAGAACTGGCTGCCGCAGGCGAAGAACCGTCACCAGTTCTTCGAGACGGTCAAGTACTACCTGTTCATGCGCAAGGAAGGCGTCATCTCGGCGAAGTACGGATCGCTCCAGAAGATCGCGTACCTGGCCACCATCCCGCTCACCTTCATCCAGGCCTACACGGGCTTCGCGCTCTACGGCCCGACTGCCGACTGGGGATTCTTCTTCGGCGGCACCGAATGGGTGGGTGGCGAGATGAACATGCGGATCATCCACTACTTCATCATGTGGGTGTTCATCGTGTTCACGATGATCCACGCCTACCTCGCGAACGTGTACAACTTCGCCCCGAGCAAGATCATCTTCCTGTGGAAGGAAACGGAGCACTAGTCTCCCTCCTTCCGTGACAGGCGTACTGTCACTCGGAGCACACCGGGCCCTGGAGCGGCGCTCCAGGGCCCGGTCTCTTGCCCCCGATACCCCCGAAAGGCAGAGCATGCTCGAAGAGAACCCGCGCGTCCTGGTCATGGGCATCGGGAACATCCTGATGATGGACGAGGGCGTGGGGAACAGGATCGCCACCGAGATCGCACGCAACTACGTCTTCCCCGCCGACGTGCGCGTCATGGACGGCGGGACGATGGGGTACGGGATGATGTCGCTGTTCCGCGGCATTGAGTTCCTGCTGCTCGCGGACGCGTGCGACAACACGGGACACCCGCCGGGCACGGTGCTCCGCGTGCCGCCCGTGGACTTCGCACCCAACCAGGTGATGCACTCGCTGCACGACGTCCGCTTCGTGGACGTCCTCCAGGCGGCCACGCTCATCGGCATCATGCCCGAGGCCGACTGCATCGGCGTGCAGGTGGAGAACATGAGCCCGAGCGAGCTTCACATCGGGCTGTCCGAGCCCGTCGAAGCCGCGATCCCGCGTGCCGTGGCCTCGGTGCTCTACGTGTTGCGGGAGCGCGGGGTGTCGTTCGAACCCGCCACGGGAGATGACTCGGACCCGGCGTTCCAGGAGCGCGTGGCGGCCGAACTCGCCGACGTCACGAAGCGGCAGGCAGCGGCAGAGTAAAGCCGACGGTGCTGCCGGAACCCGGCGCGCTCGAGGCGAACACCGCCCCGCCATGGTCCTCGACGATGCGGCGCGAGATCGCGAGCCCTACGCCGGCGCCGCCGGTCTCGGCCGCACGGGCTGCGTCCGCCCGGTAGAAACGTTCCCAGATGTACGGCAGGTCGGCGGCCGCGATCCCCTCGCCCGTGTCGCTCACGGCGACTCGGGCGGCGGGCCCCTCGACGGCCACCGATAGCACGATCTCTCCGTGGCGCGTGTGGCGGGCGGCGTTCGACAGCAGGTTCCGCACGACCTGGCCGACCCTGAACTCGTCGCCGTCGACGATTACGGGGACTCCGGGCCCCTCGACTCGCGTCGTCACTCCGGGCCGCACGAGCATGGCCGCCCGGTCGGCCTCCGTTCGCAGGACCGCCGCAAGATCGAACGGCTGGCGCTCGTAGCGCAGCCGGCCGGCCTCGGCGATGGAGAGCTCCTGCAGGTCGTCCACCAGCCGTGACAGCGTCCCGATATCGTCCACGAGCGAGCCGAGGCGGGACTGGTCGACCGGCAGCACGCCATCGGCCATCCCCTCGATCTGCGCGCGCAAGACCGCCACCGGGTTGCGGAGCTCGTGAGCGACGTCGCTCACCAGGCGCTGACGCAGCACCTCGCCCTCGGCGAGCGACGCGGCCATCTCGTTGAACGCCTCGGCGAGCTCGCTCGCCTCGTCCGAACCGGTCACCTCAACCCGGTGCGAGAGATCCCCCGCCGCGAGCGCGCGCGACGCGACCGTGAGAGCGCGGAGCGGGCTCGTGAGCCGACGCGCCAGCAGCCAGGCGGCGACCGCCGCGAGAACGATCGCGATAAGCGCGCCGAACAGGATGGCGCGATCCAGCCCTGCGAGGAACGTCTGCTCGGCCGAGCCGATCAGCGCCTCACGCCCCACGCCGCTGCCCGGACCCATGCGTCCGCCGCCACCCAGCATGGACACGTAGTCGGTGAATGCGGTATCGATGACGACCCGGGCGAGCAGGGCGCTCGCGGCGATGGCCGTGAGCGAGACGGCGAGCATCGACAGAAAGGTCTGAAAGAACAGTCCGTGGCGCCTCATGAGGGCTCCTCGACCTTGTAGCCCACGCCGAATACCGTCTGCACGTAGCCGGCCCGCTTGGGGTCCTCGCCCAGCTTCTTCCGCAGGTTCTTGATATGCGCGTCGATCGTGCGCTCGTAGCCCTCGAACGCATCGCCGGTCGCGGCTTCGAGCAACTGGAGCCTTGTGTACACGCGCCCGGGATGGAGGGCCATGGTGAGCAGGATGTCGAACTCGGTGCGTGTCAGGTCGACCGCGGCCCCCTCGACCGATACCGCGCGGCGGCCACGATCGATCTCGAGCTCGCCGACGCGGACCACGGCCTCATCGGGTCCCGATGCGCGCTCGGCGCGGCGCAGCACGGCCTTCACCCGCGCAACCACCTCGCGCGGAGAGAACGGTTTGGAGATGTAGTCGTCCGCCCCGATCTCCAGGCCGACGAGACGGTCGATCTCCTCGCTCTTGGCCGTGACAAGGATGACGGGGAGGTCGTGATCGCGCTGGAAGCGCTTGGTGAGCTCGATGCCGTCGACCCCCGGCAGCATGATGTCGAGCAGCGCGATCGCCGGTACCCGGCGCGCCACCTCGGCTTCGGCGGAAGGCCCGTCGAACGCGACGCGGACCTCGAAGCCCGCCTGCTCGAGGTACGCGGTCAGGACCTCGACGATCTTCTCGTTATCATCGACCACCAGCACATCGCGGCTCACTCGCGTACCACCTCCGCTCGCAGCGTACCGGACACCCGTGAAGAGCGTGTGAACGACCGGTGCGCGTCAGGTGGTCGCGTGCGCAAGGGTCCGCACCTTCGCCGCGATGCCCGCGGCGTCCAGCCCCACGCGCGCGAGCAGCTCGCGCGCCGCCCCGGAGCTCTGGTAGCCCTCGACGCCCAGGGACGTTGCGTTCGCCGCGATTCCGTGCGCGAGCGACCACTCGGCCACGGACGCCCACAGCCCGGTGCGCGCCGCGTGGTCCTCGACCACCAGGACCCACGGCGTGCGCGTGGCCGCCTCCATCGCGTCTGAGTCGAGATCGAGCGGGGCGGATACGATGCAGACGCCGACACGCAGACCGTGCTGCGCGAGGTCGTCGGCCGCATCGACCGCCGCTCCCGCGACGGTGCCCATCACGAGGATCGTCCCGTCGGCGCCTTCGCGCGCCCACGTCGCCCTGCCGTACTCGAAGCGATACCCCTCGCCGAACAGCGGCTTTCCCCGGGCGTCTTCGATCACCGGCAGCTTCGAGCGGCCCATCGCGAGCGCCACCCGCCCCGGCATGGCCGCGATCGCGCGGGTGGCGCGGTCGGTCTGGTTGGGATCGGCCGGCACGACGACCCGCCAGCCGAACATCGACCTGAATGCCCCCACGTAGTCGATGCACTGGTGCGTCTTGCCGTCCTCGCCCACGTCGAGCCCGCAGTGGGTGACGACGAGCTTGAGCGGGACGTCGTTGATATCGTTCAGGCGCTGCTGGTTGTACACCTCATCGATGCCGAAGACGCCGAAGTCCGAGAAGAACGTCAGCACGTCGGAAGCCGAGAGCGCACCCGCCACAGCGACGGCGTTATGCTCGCCGACGCCGCATTGGATGAAGCTGTCCGGACGGAGCCGAGCGAATCCCTCGGTCTTCACGGAGGCCGCAAGATCGCAGTCCAGCACGGCCATCGGAACGCCAGGATTCAGCGCCGCCAGCTCCTCGAGCGCCGTGCCCCAGGCCGAGCGGTTGTCAGCGTCCTTCTCGCGCGTGTAGGTACGGGACTCGCCCGTCACGAGCGACGGCACGCGATTGCCCGCATGGATGGCCGGCGTGAGCGTGACGCCCCCGCGGCGTTCCCGTGCGGCCTCGAGGCTCGACGCCAGGCCGAGTTCGGCCATCGCCCGGGCATACTCATCCCCGCTCAGGCCCCGGCCGTGAAACTCGGCACGGTCCTCCATGAACGAGACGCCCTTGCCGATCACCGTGTGCGCGATGACCGCCACCGGACGCGAGGTGTCCGCGACCGCTTCGGCGATCGCGGCGTAAAGCGCGCGGACGTCGTGACCGTCGACCTCGATGACTCCCCACCCGTCGGCCGCGAAGTCGGCCGCGATCGCCACCGGCATCACGTCGGCCGTGCGGCCCGAGATCTGGATGCCGTTGCAGTCCACGATCGCCGTGAGGCCGCTCAGGCGCTCCTTCACCGCGAGGCGCCGCGCCTCGGCGACCTGGCCCTTGTGCTGCTCGCCGTCGCTCATCGCGACGAACGTGCGGTACCCGCGCCCGGTCAGACGCGCGCCGAGAGCGAAGCCTACCCCCGCGGACAGGCCCTGGCCGAGATTCCCGGTCCCCCACTCGACGCCGGGGACCGAACGCTCCACGTGACCCTCGAAGACGCTGGCTGTCTGCCGGAAGTGCGCGACCGCATCGTCGAGCGCGAAGAAGCCTGCGTCGGCAAGCGCGCAGTACACGCCGGGCGAGGTGTGTCCGTGACTGACGACGATCCGGTCCCGGTCGTCACGATGGGGACGCACCGGATCGAGGTCCGCGAAGTGGTAGAGCAGCAGATACGTCTCCAGCGACGACATCGAACCGCCCGGATGTCCCGACGCGGCGAGCGTCGTCATCGTGAGGATCGCCCCCCGAAGCGCGACCGCCCTGGCCTCGAGATCCGCCGCGCTTGCCTCGTCGAGCACCGGCTCCCGGAATCCACGCTCGAGCATTACCCGCTCCTCCCATGCGCCGCGTTCCGGCGCGGTGCGAAACCGCTACACTCAAGGATACCCGAACCCCCCTTCGAGGAGCGCCGATGCCCGACCTTCGCGCGATCGCCGAAACCGCCGCCAGAGCGGGAGGAGCAGCGCTCCGCCGACACGCGGGGCGGGTGACCGGCCTGCGCACCAAGACCGCCTCGGCGGACATGGTGAGCGCGGCGGACGTGGACGCGGGCGTCGCGGTCTGCCGCGCGATCGCGGGCACGCTCCCTGATGCGCGGTTCGTGGTCGAGGAGGCCGAGGGCTACGAGCTCGCCGGCGTCCGCCCAGGGTCGCTCGCGGATGCCGAGGTCTGGGTGATCGACCCGCTCGACGGCACGACGTCGTTCGTGCACGGCTATCCGTGCTGGTCGGTGAGCGTCGCGTGCTTGCACGCGGGCAAGCCGGTCGCCGGCGCGGTCTTCAACGTGCCCGCCGACGAGATGTACTCGGCGGGTCTCGGCGAGGGCGCTGCCCTCAATGGAGTCCGGCTGGAGTGCCGGGGGGCCGCGACGCTCGATCACGCCCTCCTCGGCACCGGCTTCCCGTACGACCGCGGCGCGCCGCTCTCACGCCAGCTCCGGCTCCTCGAGCGCATGCTTGCCGATGTGCATGACGTGCGTCGCGACGGCTCGGCCGCCATCGACCTGTGCCACGTGGCCGCGAACCGCACCGACGGCTTCTGGGAGACGGGCCTCAACGTGTGGGACATGGCCGCCGGCGTGCTCGTGGTCACCGAGGCGGGCGGCGCGGTCGCGGACTTCGCGGGCCCGCCGTGGACGCCGGCGACCCGGGATGTGGCCTCCGCGAACGCCACCCTGCTCGGCCCCCTGCTCGCTGCCCTCGCGGAGGCCGATCGCGCTCGCTAGCGGGTGCGCGGCTGGGGAGCGGAATCCTCCTCGAGCGCGATGCCCCACTCGCCGAGCAGGCGCGACACCGCGCGCTCCCCGCCCTCGATGCAGTTGGGGATGCCCACGCCCCGGTACGCGCCGCCGGCGAGCGCGAAGCCGGGAATCGCTGCGGCGCGACGCTCGAGCTCGTCGACGCGGTCGAGATGGCCGAGCGTGTACTGCGGCATGCCGCCGGTCCAGCGGTAGACCTTCGCGAACACCGGCTGCGCATCGGCGCGGATGCCGAGCAGGTCTACGAACTGCCGCCGGATCATCTCGATGATCTCCTCGTCCGAGCGCTCCATGACACCCTGGTTGCGGGGCCCGCCCACGAAGCCGCGCAGCAGCACGCGGCCGGCGGGCGCGCGGTCCGGCCACTTGGACGACGAGAGCGTGACCGCGAGCAGCGGCCGGTCCTCGATCACGGGCGACAGGATGCCGAACCACTTCGTGTCGAACGGGCAGTCCTCGGCACGGAACGCCATCGGCACGACGGCCGATGACGAGCACGGGATCTGAGCGAGCAGGTCGGCGATGCGCTCGTCCACGCCACGCGCGAGCGGCTCGGCGGCCCACGCCTCGGTGGCGACGATGACCGCATCGCCGTCGATCACGGTGTCGTCGGCGAGCGTCACCCGCCAGCCGCCGTCCGTACGCGCCACCGCCGTGACCTCACCGCTCACGATGCGTTCGGGGCCCACGGCGGCGGCCATCGCGTCGGGCAGCGCCTGCATGCCNNGCGCATCTCCTCGCGCTTCTTGCGCTGGTCGAGGAAGCCGAGGATCACCGAGCCGAACTTCTGCTCCATCTCGAGGAAGTCGGGGAACGTGGCCGCGAGCGACATCTGCGACGGGTCGCTCGCGTGCACGCCTCCCACGAGCGGTTCGGCAAGCCGATCGAGCGACTCCCGGCCCATGCGGCGCACCACGAACTGCTCGAGGGTCTCGTCGTGCTGCTGCGCGGTCTCGCCTTCGGCCCAGCGCGTCTTGCGCGGGATCACGAGATCGAGCGCCATGCGGAACTTCGCCGGCCATGAGTACAGGCGCGTGGTGGCGAGCGGAACGAGCTTGGTGGGCGCGAACATCATGATGCCGTCGGGGAGCTCGATCAGGCGCTTCCCCTTCACGATGAGCGTCTTCTTGTTCTCCTCGCGCGCAGGCACGATCTCGTCGCCGATGCCGAGCATCCGCGCGATACGCGCGACCGCCGGCTTGGTGGAGACGAACGCGTCGGACCCGCCGTCCACGACGTACTCCCCACCCTCGGAGTCGGGCACGAAGTCCGTCGCGAGCTTGCCGCCGAGGCGGCCCTTCTCGATGAGCACGCAGTCCACGTCGTGCCCGGAGGCGGCCGCCCGCCGGATCTTGTAGGCCGCCCCGAGGCCGGCCACGCCGCCGCCGATGATGATGACCTTCTTCACGTGCGCATCCTTCGTCTCAAGCGCGCGGCTGCGCGCGTCGTCTGCCGTGGTCATGCTACCCGAACGCGCCTGGTCTAGTAGACGCGCCGCTCCTCGACCGGGTCGGCCGGAGGCTCCAGGCCCAGATCGCGGAGCACCTTCTCGGCCGCGCGCTCGCCACTCTCGAGGGCGTTGGGCACGCCGACGCCGCGGTACGCGTTGCCCGCGAGCGCGAAACCCGCCACACCCGCCTCGAGCCGCTCGATCTCGTCGACGCGGTCGAGATGCCCCAGCGTGTACTGCGGCATGCCACGCTCCCAGCGGAAGAGCCGCGCGTAGCGGGGCCGGGCGTCGGGCGCAAGGCCGATGAGCTCCACCAGCTGCGTCCGCGCCAGCTCGAGCAGCTCGGCATCGGACTTCTCGAGCACCGCCTGGTCGCGTGGCCCGCCGAGGAACCCGCGCACGAGCACCCGCCCCTCCGGAGCGCGGTTCGGCCACTTCGAGCTCATGAGCGTCACGCCGGTGAGCGCGCGCTTCTCCACCATCGGCGACAGGATGCCGTGCCACGCGAGGTCGGAAGGGCAGTCGGCCACGTCGAATGCCATGAGCGCGGTCGCGCACGACGAGCACGGGATCGTCTCGATCAGCGACGCGATACCGGCATCGACGCCCGCCGCGAGCTCCGCGGCGGCCCACGCCTCGGTGGCGACCACGACCGCATCCGCCTCAAGCGTCTCGCCGGTGGTGAGCCTCACGCGCCAGGCGTCCCCCGCCCGCCCGATCGCGCTCGCGCCGACGCCGGTGCGGATGTGCTCGCGCCCCGCCGCGTCGGCCATCCGGTCCACGACGAACTGGAGCCCCGCGTTGAACGAGGAGAACATCGTGCGGCGCCTGCCTCCCGGCTTCTGAGGGTACTTCTTGCGCATCTCCTCGACCTTCTTGCGCTGGGCGAGGAACCCGCGGATGAGAGAGCCGTGCTGCTGCTCCATGTCGAGCAGCATCGGGTAGCGGGCGGCCACCGACATGTCCTTCGGGTCGTCGCCGTTGACCCCCGCGGCGAGCGGCTCCGCGAGACGGTCGAGCGCCTCCCTGCCGAGTCGCCTGACGACGAAGCGCTCGAGGGTCTCATCGTGCTGCTGCGCGGTCTCGCCCTCGGCCCAGCGGACCTTCCGCGGGATGATGAGGTCGAGCGCCATGCGGAACTTGGCCGGCCACGAATACAGGCGCGTGGTGGCGAGCGGAACGAGCTTGGTGGGCGCGAACATCATCATGCCGTCGGGCATCTCCACGAGCCGGCCACGCTTGACGATGAACGTCTTCTTCGTCTCGTCCAGAGTGCCGGTCTCCTCGTTGAAGATGCCGAGCAGCTTCGCGACCCGGTGCACGGCGGTCTTGTCGGTGAGGAAGGAATCGGACCCGCCGTCGGCGATGTACGCGCCCCCATCGGGATCGGGCGCGACGTCGGTGAAGATCTTCCCGCCGAGCCGATCGTCGCGCTCCACCAGCGTGAACGTGACGTCGTGCCCGGCATCCGCGACCCGCCGCAGCCGGTAGGCCGCTCCGAGTCCCGCGATCCCGCCTCCGATGATGACGATGTGCATCGCCTGACTCCCATCGTTCGCGGGCGGTGCCGGCCGCCTCCCGTGTGCTGCGTGTGACCGGCGTGCCGCACAAGGCGATCCGCCCGTGCGCCCGGTTGCGACCCTAGAGCAACGGCTCTACCGCCCAGGCGAGCGCCTCGACGAACTCGTCATCGTCGTTGGGAACCGCCGTGCGCACGAAACTCAACCCGAGGGCGACCGCGTGCTCCGCGGCGTGCAGGTCGAGGTCCCAGAGCGTCTCCATGTGGTCGGTCGCGAACCCGATCGGCACGACCACAACGCCGTCGTAGCCCGCTTCCGCGGCGATGCGCATGACCTGCTCGAGATCGGGCCCGAGCCACGCCACCGGCCGCGCGCCTTTCGACTGGTACGCCAGCAGCCACGGTACGGGCCCTTCGAGCGTCCCGTACGACGCGACCGCCGGGAGCCGCGGATCGCCATCGAAGTCCCCGCCCTCGGCCAGCCCGGCGATCGCCGCCACCGCGTCGGCCACCTCGCGCAGGCCGCCCACGTACGGGTCGTCGTCCTGCAGGTCCTCCACGGGCAGGCTGTGGGCGGTCATCAGCACGAGCGGCCGGGTGGCGCCGGTGTTCGCCACAGCATGCGAGCACGCGTGGCCGAAGAAGTCGCGGAACTGCGGCGCCAGGTGCAGCATCGGGGCCTCGCAGACGTCGAGCATCTCGACCGCGCCGGCGGCGTCGTGCGCCGCCGAGCGATACGCCTCGCAGGTGACCCGCGACTCGAACGGCGAGAGCGACGCCATGACGATGCGCTCCGCTCCGCGTTTGACCAGCGCGTCGATGCCCTCCTGGATCGAGGGGTCCCAGTAGCGCATGCCTGCCGCGACGACGGCATCGTGCCCGCGCGCGACGAGGTGATGCTCGAGCGAGGCGGCTATCGCGGCCGCGATGCCCGGCAGGGGCGACGACCCACCGATAGCGCGATACTTGTCCTGCGCGGCCGAGACGACCGGAGGCGACGGCTCCCTGCCCATGAACCGCGCCATGAAGGGGCCCACGGACTCCAGCGAGTCGGGGCCGCCGAACGCGGTGAGCAGGACTCCGGTGCGTGCGGCCACTGTCCGCCGCCTACTTCGCGCCGCTGCGGATGCGATCCGAGTGCGCGTGCACGAAGCGGATCATCGTACGCGCCTTCTCGGGGTCGCTCGTCTTGTGGATGCCGTGGCCGAGATTGAAGATGTGCCCCGGGCGCGTGCCGACGGCCTCGAGGATCTCGACCACCATGCGCTCGAGCTCGTCGTCCGGCGCGAACAGGGCGACCGGATCGATGTTGCCCTGGATCGCGAAGCGCTCGTCCACCTGCTCGACGACGTGCTTCATGTCGAGCCTCCAGTCGACGCCGATCACGTCGCCCCCCGCCTGCTGCGCCAGATCGAGCATCGAGGTGGCGCCGTTCGGGAAGTGGATGATCGGGACGCCCTCGGGCACGACCTTGCGTCCGTGCTCGGTCAGGGCGTCGATCACACGCTTGGTGTACGGCAGGACCGAGCGCTCGTAGTCGCGCGGCGCCACGTAGCCAACCCAGCTGTCGAAGACCTGGATCGTCTGTGCGCCTGCGTCGATCTGCGCCGAGAGGTACGCGATGACCGTCTCGGTGATCTTGGTCATCAGCTCGTCCCAGACGGCGGGCTCGCTCCACATGAGCGCCTTGGTGTACTCGTAGTCGCGGGTGCCGTGGCCCTCGATCATGTAGCTCGCCAGCGTGAACGGCGCGCCGCCGAAGCCGATGAGCGGGACCTTGTTCTCCAGCTCACCGCGCAGGATCTTGATGGTCTCCATCACGTAGCCGGTATCGCCGAGCGGATCGGAGATGCGGAGCTTCCGCACGTCGGCTGCGGTGCGCACCGGGTTGTGGATGACCGGGCCCTCGCCCTTCGCGAACTCGAGGTCGAGGCCCATGCCGGGGAACACCACGAGGATGTCGGAGAAGAGGATCGCGGCGTCTACGCCCACGATGTCGACCGGCTGCATCGTGACCTCGACGGCCAGCTCGGGGGTGCGGCACATCTCGAGGAAGCCGTGCTTCGCGCGGATCGCGCGGTACTCCTCCATGTAGCGACCCGCCTGACGCATCATCCACACGGGAGTCCGCTCGGTCGCCTCTCTGCGCGCGGCGCGCAGGAACAGATCGTTCATCGCCATAGGGGGTGAGTCCTTACGCTTCGGGTGCCAGAATCGCCGAAGTGCATACTACCATGCCGGGCCCGGCCTGCCGACACCCGCCGACGCACTCTGACGGCAACCGTCATAGACCCGGGGAACGCGACAGGCCCCGCGGGCGCGCGGGGCCTGTCGTTTGCAGTAGCAGGGTCCGGGACGGCTGCCCTACTCTGTCGATTCCTCTTCCTCGCCGAGTTCGACGTCGAACTCCTCCTCGGCGCGGGTCTCACAGACCGAGCACAGATCGGTGATGTTCTTGAGCTCGCGCGCCTGGGCGACCGTGCCCTCGAAGATCTCGTCGGTGCGGTCGGTGTTGATGTACCGGCAGTCGGAGTAGATGTGGTAGACGGTGCCGTGCTCCGTCCAGTACACGAAGTTCTTGCCGGTGAGCTCCTCCACGCGGGCGGTCTGCTCGGCATACTCCTCCGCCGAGGGCGGGTTGAAGTCCACACCGGAGAACACGGCGATCAGCATGGCCACGCCAGCCACCGCGCCCAGGATGCCCTTCTCCTTGCCCTTGAGGTCCTTGTCGGTGAGGATGAGGATCACCAGGGGCAGGAACGCGATCACGCTCAAGATCGCGCCGAGCTGGTTCTGCACGAAGAACTTGAACTTGTCCTTCTCCGAGGCAGGATCGAATCGGTTCGACTTCTTCCACAACAGCGAACCCACGATCGCGAAGACCATGATGCCCACGATCAGCGCGATGAGGATCCACATCTCGGCGCCGGCGTTCAGCTGGAGGATCGCGACGACCTCGAGACCGATGGCGACCAGGAAGCTCAGCAGAGCGAAGATCCGGAACTGCTTGGCCTTGCCTTTGGCTTCATCGGTGGGGGTGAATGCAGGTCTTTCCGCGCCGGACTTCGCCGCGCCGCCCTCGACCCTCGTCAGCTTCTTCTTCGTTCCCTTGTCTGACATCAGATGACCTCCCGGTATCGGTAGGACCCCGTCCACCTTCAATAATGCTGCATTCCCGAGCGGAATCAAGGCCGACGGCCGACGCGAGCCCCCGCCGAACCGACGCGGGACGGGATGCGACGCGGGCCCCGCGCGTATGCGCGGGGCCCGCCGTTCACGCTGGATGATCGCGGTTAGCCGACGTTGGGAGCAGTGTCGACGATGATTTGCACGATCGACGGATCCGCGAGTGTCGAGATGTCGCCGAAGTTCTCCATGTCACGCTCGCCACCGGCGATCTTGCGCAGGATACGCCGCATGATCTTGCCCGAACGGGTCTTCGGGAGTTCCGGGACGATGTGGATGAAGTCCGGGCTGGCGATCGGTCCGATCTCCTCGCGGACGTGACCGCGCAGGATCTTCTCGATGCCATCGGGGATGTCGATGCCCGTCTTCAGGATGACGTACGCATAGATGCCCTCACCCTTGATCTCGTGCGGATAACCCACGACGGCCGCCTCAGCGACAGCCTGGTGACTGACCAGCGCGCTCTCCACTTCGGCGGTCCCCATGCGATGCCCGGAGACGTTGATGACGTCGTCCACGCGGCCGAGCAGCCAGTAGTAGCCGTCCTCGTCCTGCCTGGCGCCGTCACCGGTGAAGTACCGGCCCGGGAAGGAGGTGAAGTAGACGTTCTTCATGAGCTCGTTCTCGGGGTCGCCCCACGTGCCGCGCATCATGCCCGGCCACGGCTTGTTGATGCACAGGCGGCCGCCGCTGCCCTGAGGCGTCGGGGACCCGTCCTCGTTCAGGATCTCCGGTACGATGCCGAAGAACGGCTTCGTGGCAGACCCGGGCTTCATCGGCGTGATGCCCGGCAGGTTGGTGATGATGTGTCCGCCGGTCTCGGTCTGCCAGTACGTGTCCACGATCGGCGCGTTCTCCCTGGCGATGTTGCGGTAGTACCACATCCACGCTTCCGGGTTGATCGGCTCGCCGACGGTGCCCAGCACGCGCAGCGTCGACAGGTCGTGCTTCGCCGGCCACGCCTCGCCGGACTTCATCAGAGCGCGGATGGCGGTCGGTGCCGTGTAGAACTGGTTCACGCCATGCTTCTCGATGATCTCCCAGAAGCGGCCGGCGTCCGGATAGGTCGGCACGCCCTCGAACATGAGCGACGTGGCGCCAACCGCGAGCGGGCCGTACACGATGTAGCTGTGGCCCGTGACCCAGCCGATGTCGGCGGTGCACCAGAAGACGTCTTCATCGTGATAGTCGAAGACGTACTTGAACGTGGTGGCCGCATACAGGAGGTAGCCGCCCGTGGTGTGCAGCACGCCCTTCGGCTTGCCGGTTGAACCCGAGGTATAGAGGATGAACAGCGGGTCCTCGGCGTCCACCCACTCGACGTCGCAGTGCTGGCTGATGTCCTCGGCGCGAACCTCCTCGTGGTACCAGAAGTCACGACCCGGCTCCATGTCCACGCGCGTCCGCGCGCGGGAGACGACGATGCAGGCCTCGATCGACGGGCACTCGTTGAGCGCGGCGTCGGCCTCCGCCTTCAGCGGAACCACGCGGCCGCCACGGATGCCCTCGTCGGCGGTGACGAGCATCTTCGCGCCGCAGTCCTGGATGCGGTCGCGGAGCGCCGCGGAGCTGAACCCGCCGAAGACGACGGAGTGGATCGCGCCGATGCGGGCGCAGGCGAGCATCGCGATCGCCAATTCGGGGATCATCGGCAGGTAGAGGGCGACGCGGTCGCCCTTCTTCACGCCGTGCTTCTTGAGGACGTTGGCGAACTTGCACACCTTGTAGTAGAGCGACTGGTACGTGTACATCTTCGTGCGGCCCTCATCGGTCTCCCAGATGAGCGCCGCCTTGTTGCGCCGCCAGCTCGTGAGGTGCCGGTCGATGCAGTTGTAGGTGACGTTGGTCTTGCCGCCTGCGAACCACTTGATCGAAGGTTTGGTGAAGTCGTACTCGAGGACTTTGTCCCAGGGCTTCTCCCAGTGCATCATCTCGGTGGCCATGTCGCCCCAGAAACCCTCGGGATCCTCCACCGAGCGCTGGTACATGGCGTCGTATTCTTCCATCGTCTTGATGTGGGCCCGCTCGGTCACCCACGCGGGCGGCGGAACGACCCGGTACTCCTGCGACAGGGACTCGATGGCGTTAGACTCCGTCATCGGCGCGTCTCCTCTCTTTCGGCGGCGCGGACGGCGATCCTGATGGAATCGCGGTCATGCTCGGACACGACGGTGCATGCGCACATGGTAGCCGACGGAACCGCCGCGCCATCGCCGCCACCGGGTCAACGGCGGCGGCGGGTCGGTGGACGGTCTGTGAGAGCGTCAGGCGACGAGCGAGACCGTGCTCAGCGGGAGACACCGCTCGTCGCGTATCGCTCGAAGCCGGGTTGCAATCTTGTCACGGAGGCGTTACTTTCAGATGCGTTGACAGGTTTCCCTTCCCTAACATGTCTCGACGCGGGGAATCCGCCTCGGGGCAGTTGCGGCTCCATTGGTGACCGGCATCCCGATGGGCGATGCGATCAGCGTCGTTGTAGCCGCCTGAGACTCAGGGGTAATGAGGGAAGGACTAGGGCGGCTCCGACCCGAAGGTCGGAGCCGTTCCCGTTTCTCAGCAATCGAGCGCCCTGCTATCGGAGCCTCAGCCCAGCTGGATGCCCGTAAGCCCCCACCCGGTGCCGGTGTGCGTCCCGATGACCGGCCCCGTCTCGATCACGAACAGCTCGGCCACGTTGAAGCGCGCCCGGATGGCCGCTTCAAGCCACGAGGCCTTGTCGGGCGACTCGGCGTGCTGGACCCCGAACATCGCCGGTTTCGACGGGTCGATGCGCTCGCCGATCCAGTCCACTCCGGCCTGCATGGCCGCCTTGGTGCCCCGCGCGCGGGTGACCGGTTCGAACTCCCCGTTCTTGTCCACAGTGAGCAGCACCTTGAGGTTCAGCAGGCCGCCGACAAGCGCGCTCACCCTGCCGATCCTCCCGCCCTTCGCGAGGTTCTCCAGCGTGTCGAGCCCGACGACCATGTGGATCCTGTCCCGGGTGTCCTCGAGCACGCGCGTGATCTCGGCGAGCGTGGCGCCCGACTTCGCGGCGCGGGCCGCCGCAAGCGCCTGGTAGCCCTCGCCCCACGAGAGGTTGAGCGAGTCGAAGACATGGACGCGCTCGCCGACGTGACGTGCCGCCTCTATCGCCGACTCGAATGTCCCGGAGAGCTTGCTCGAGATGGTCACGCACACCACGTCATGGCACCGCTCAAGCGCGTGTTCGAACGCCTCCACGAACGCGCCCACAGAAGGCTGCGAGGTCTTCGGCAGGTTCTTCGACGCGTTCATGCGCTCGAAGAACTCGGCCATCGAGATCGAGCCGTCGGTGAACGTCTCACCGTCGATGCTCACGTTGAGCGGCACGATCGTCACGCCGAGATCGGCGGCGAGACCCGGCGTCATGTCCGAAGTGGAATCGGTGATGATGCAGACGCCCTGTGGCTCTCTCATGTCCTCACTCCCCCTCCGCGAAGGTGACCATCCCGTGCACCATCTGCGCGCCGCCCATCAGGTGGACGTGCAGATGCTTCACCGTCTGCGAGGCGTGCTCGCCGGTGTTGATGATGACCCGGTACCCGCTCGCGTCGACGCCCTTGGCGGCCGCGACGCGCGGAACGGCGCCGAGCAGCGCCGCGAGGACCTCGGCCGGGACATCGTCGGCCAGATCGCGGTAGTGCGCCCGAGGGATGATGAGGGAGTGGACGGGTGCCTGCGGGGCGATATCGTCGAAGGCGACTACATGATCGTCTTCGTAGATGAGCGTCGCCGGGATCTCGCCCGCTGCCACCTTGCAGAAGATGCAGTCGCTCACGACGCCTCCTCCCCGGCCTCCGACGCGCCGCTCTCGGACTCGAGCTCGCCCATCAGCATGGTCACCCGCTGGCGCGCCTCCTCCAGCTTCCCCCGACACGCGCGGAGCAGCGCAACGCCCCGCTCGTAGCGCGCGAGCGAGTCCTCGAGCTCGAGCTGTCCTCCTTCAAGCGCTCGCACGATCTGCTCGAGCTCGGCAAGCGCGCCGCCGAAGCTCAACTCGTCGGGAGCGATCATCTCATCAGCCATCTAGTCCTCCGGTCCGGTGTCTTCGACGATGCACCCCAGGTGCCCGTCGCCGAGGCGAACACGCACGCGCTGCCCGGAGGACGCCTGCGCGTACGACCGCACGACAGCGCCCCCCTCTTCGTAACATACCGCGTATCCGCGGCCGAGAATCGCGAGCGGCGACAGGTCTTCGAGTCGCGCCGCCGCCGTTGCCGCAAGTCGCTCGGCATCTTCGAGCAGCGAACCGCCCGCCGAGAGGAACCGGTCGGCGATATCAGCGACCCGCTCCTCGTGGCGCCCGGTGAGCAGCGGACCGCGCCTCGCGAGCGCCTCACCGGCTCGTCCCACCGTCTCGTCCTGCCGCGATAGCCGCTCCGGCAGAGCCGCCCTGAGCGACCCGGCAGCCAGATCGAGCGCCTGCAGCCGTCCGGCGAGCAGCACGCTCGGCTCTTGCATGACGTCCCGTGCCGCCACGAGAGCGAGGCGGTGGCCCGCGTCTCTCACCACGTGGGAGAGCGCCCGGCCAAGCAGGCGCTCCTGCGAGTCGAGCCGCCGCGCCACGTCCCCCCGCTCGGGAGCGACGGTCTCGGCTGCCGCCGTCGGCGTCGAAGCCCGAACGTCCGCGACCATGTCGGCGATGCTGGTATCGGGCTCGTGCCCGATACCCGTCACCACCGGTACGGGGCACGCCACGATGGCACGCGCGACCGCCTCGGCATTGAAGGGCATCAGGTCTTCGTAACTGCCGCCCCCGCGACCGACGATCACGACATCGACCCCGGGGACCCGCCCGAGGGCCTCGATCCCGCCCGCGATGGCGGCCACAGCCCCGTCCCCCTCGACCTGCACGCCTGCGATCACGAGCTCGGCGAAGGGATACCGGCGCGCCAGCGTGCGGATGACGTCGTGGACCGCTTTGCCCCGCGGCGAGGTGACGAGTCCGATGGCGCGCGGGAACAGCGGCAACGCCCGTTTCCGCCCCGCGTCCATGAGCCCCTCAGCCTCCAGCCGGCGGGCAAGCTCGGCCACCTGCAGGCGCAGCACCCCTTCGCCGGCGGCGGCCACGGAGCGCACCTGGAACTGGAGCCTGCCCTTCGCGGCGTAGGCCGTGAAGTAGCCCGTCACCTCGACGAGCTGGCCGTCGGCGATGCGAACGCCCGCGGCGTCGTAGGCGTCGCGCCACATCAGGCACGGCATCACAGAGGCAGCGTCCTTGAGCGAGAAGTAGATGGCCTTGTAGCCCGGCTTGATCGTGGCCTCGGAGACCTCGCCTACGACCTTGATGCGAATGCCCTCGAGCGCTCCCTTGGCGAGGAGCATCGCGTCCGAAACGCTCAGCGAGCGATCAGGAGTCGTCATCGCGAGCACCCTTCGGCGTCGCGGCCGGAAGATCGGAGAGCACCACCCGGCCGCCGCTGATGCGCAGCGCGGTGCGCCCGTCGAGCAGCGCCTCGAGCTCGGCGCCGACGAGCGTGTGCCGCCAGCCCGACGAGAGCGGATGGCCCTCCCGGTCGCCGGACGCGAAGCGCTCGAGCTCGTCGCGAGAGGCAAGGAGCGTCGGCGCGACGCCGTGCTCCTTCGCGCGCAGCCGCACGACTGCCGAGAGAACGTCCGCGACAGGCTGGGCGTCCGAGGGCATGCGCATGCGCTTCGGCAGCTTCGGCAACTGATCGTCGGGGATGCCTTCTCCGGCCCTTATCGCGTCGAACAGCCCGCCGCTGTTGCGGGATGCGACGCGATCGCTCACCCCACGGATCGAGGAGAGCGCGGCCGCGTCGCGCGGACGGCGCCGTGCGATCTCGATGAGGCTCTCGTCGGAGATGAGCCACCGCTTCGGCAGATCGCGCCTCTGGGCCTCGGTCTCGCGCCACGCGGCGACCTCCCGGAGCACCGCGAGACTGCGCGCGTCGAGCGACGAAGCGCGCTTCACGCGACGCCACTGCTCGCGGGGGTCGGCGGCGTACGTCGCGGGATCGGCGAGCCGCTCGAAGTCCTCGGCAAGCCAGCCGAGCCTGCCTTCGCGCTCCAGGCGCGAACGCAGCATCTCGTACGCGACGATGAGGTGGCGCACGTCGGCGGCCGCGTAGCTCAGCTGCGTCTCGGAGAGCGGCCGTGCCGCCCAGTCGGTGAACGTGTCCGACTTGTCGATCGTGACGCCGAGCAGGTCCTTCACGAGCTGCCCGTATCCCACCTGGGTCGGGAAGCCGGCGAGCGTGGCGGCGACCTGCGTGTCGAAGAGAGGCGCCGGTGCGGTACGTGTTGCACGGAGGAGCACCTCGACATCCTGCTGCGCCGCGTGGAAGACCTTCACGATACCGGGGGCCTCGAGCACCCGAGCAAGCGGCGCGATCGCGTCGCCAAGCTCGATCGCGTCGATGAGGAACACCTCTTCGGCGGTCGCCGCCTGCACGAGACACAGCCGGGCGAAGTACGTGCGCTCGCGCATGAACTCGGTGTCGATCGCGACGACCGGAGCCGCGAGCAGGGACTCGATGGCACAGTCAAGTTCTGGTGCGGTTCGGATGTACAATTGACCTCCGGGAGATGCCCGGCGAGCAGACGGGCAGACGACGGCCGTTCGAGTGTAGCCCAACGGGGACCCGCACACGAGGAGCAGCGCGTGAACATCCTGATGGTGAACAACCTGAGCGCCGGTATCGGAGAGCCTTCGCTGTACGACTACGTGGCGGAGCTCGGCGCGCACGGCGCGGAGGTCACCATGCGCTTCCTCGACAGCACCAGCAACCTCGACCATCTCTTGAGGGATGCGCGCGGTTACGACCGCGTCGTCGCGGTGGGTGGCGACGGCACCGTCTCCTCGATTGCGTACGCGCTACGCGATACCCGGGTGCCGCTTCTCACCTACCCGGCAGGCACCGCCAACCTGCTGGTCCGCAACCTGCGCCTCCCTGTGGACCCCGTCGCTCTCGCCCGCCTGACGATCGCGGGTCGGACCGCATCGATCGACCTCGGCGAACTGTTCCTGCCTTCCGCGGGCCAGGAGCCGGCCCAGCGGCTCGGCTTCGCGGTCGCCGCCGGTGCGGGATTCGACGCGTCGATCATGAACAGCGCTGCGAGCATGAAAGGCGCGATCGGAGAGACGGCCTACATCGTGGCGGCGCTCCAGAACCTCGCACCTCGTGTTGCCGAGTTCATGCTCGAGTTCGAAGACCGGACCGTGCTCACCGACGGCATCGCGGTGCTCATCGTGAACCTCGGCCACATCCAGTTCGACCTGGCGCTCACGCACGGCTCGAGTCCGCAGGACGGCCTCCTCGAGGTGATCGTGGTGCGCGCGCGCTCGGCCGCTGGCCTTCTGCCGACGGTCCTCGCGGCGATGCGCGATAAGGTCGTGCCGTTCCCCCACCGCCCCGGGCTGGAGACCTACAGCGCCACGCGCGTCCGGGTGGTGGCCCGTCCCGATCTGCCGATCGAGTCGGACGGCGAGACCTACACGCGCATGACGCCGATCGAGGCGCGAGTGCTGCCGGGCGCGGCCCGTCTGATCGTGGGCGAGGAGTGCCCGTTCGAGACCGAGCTGCTGACTGAGTGAGCACGAGGCCCCGACGGTGTCCCGTCGAGGCCTCGATCGTCGCTGGTGGGCGCTAGAGGATTTGAACCTCTGACCCCTTCCGCGTCAAGGAAGTGCTCTCCCCCTGAGCTAAGCGCCCGTGCCTGCCCGTGAGCAGCGACGACTATTGTAACAGGCTCCCGACGATGCGCCAGACCCAAGTTCGGGGAGGCCCAAAATGCTGTTGCGCGCCCGATGGGGGGATGGTAGTCTACCCCTTGCGCGCGGACGTGGCTCAGTTGGTAGAGCACAACCTTGCCAAGGTTGGGGTCGCGGGTTCGAATCCCGTCGTCCGCTCCATCGACACTTCGGAGGTCGGCCCGAAGGGCAGGTAACACGGCCCACACGGCCGGCCTTCATTGATAGCGGAGCCCATGCGCTCCTTCATGAGGGCGACGTAGCCAAGTGGCAAGGCAGAGGCCTGCAAAGCCTTTATCCCCGGTTCGAATCCGGGCGTCGCCTCCAGCGCTGACCGAAGGCCCGTCTCATCCGAGGCGGGCCTTCTGCGTGTGCGCTTAGACGCCGTACTTGATCTGGATCCGGCGCGCCTGGTCGAGGCGTGAAAGGCCGCGCTCCAGGTCCCTGGGGTCGCGGATGTTCTCCACAGCCCACTTCAGGATCTCGCGCGGCACGAACGGATAGCGCTTGCGCGCTTCGCTGACGGTCATGGCCACGACTCCTTCTACGATGACTGCTGCAACTGGTGGAACGATCCGTCACGCAGATTGTGCTCCCGTGAGACCAAACCGTCAAGTGCCGCTCGAGGGTCACCCGTGATGCTTCGCCTTGAGGAAGTACCCCATAGCGATGACCACGGCCGCGATGCCGACGCCCTCATGCAGCAACGACAGGGGTTCCACACCCTTCACCACAGCCCCGAGGAAGCTCACCGCCAGCACGACTGTGATGACGCCCACGAGCTTCTTCTTCAAGTCATCGAGATCGTGGATGACGAGCCAAGCCGGAAGGGGGATCGTGTCGTCGATGAACAGCTCGAAGAGCCCCAGCGACATGATGTAGAGGACCGTGGACAGCAGGAACACATCGGCGAGCTCGATGAAGTGCAGCACGGCATCGGACTTGGCGTACTCCCCTTCGAAGGTGCGCAGAATCGTGGTGACCGTCTGCGCTCCCGCGAGGACCGTCAGGGTCACCGCGCCCGCGAACAGCCCGATGACGGGGATGAGCACCACGAACCGGCTGTAGGAGAGAGCGCGACGCGACCGGGTGCTCCCGCGATCCGTGCCCGCCGGCGTCGTCTTGTCCGCGTCGCTCATGACCGCCACCTCACGTAGAGTTCGTGCTCCACACCGAGCACATCGAGGACCCTGCCGACCACGAAGTTCACCATATCGTCGATGGATACGGGACGCTGGTAGAAGGCCGGCATCGCCGGCACGACGATCGCGCCGGCTTCGGCGAGCGCGGTGAGGCTGCGCAGGTGGATGAGGCTGAGCGGAGTCTCCCGCGGTACGACCACGAGGGGCCGACGTTCCTTGAGCGCCACATCGGCGGCCCTGCGGGCAAGACCTCCGCCCACCCCCGAGGAGAGCGCGCCCACGAACCCCATCGACGCCGGGGCCACCACGGTCGCGTCGCCCGTGCTGGTCCCCGAAACCACCGCATCGAACAGGTCGTCATCGGACGCGACCCGCAGCGGCAGGTCGCCGCGCAGGTCGAGGAAGCGGAGCACGGCTTCTCGCGCCGCGGTCTCGGGCACGGTGAAGCCGAGCTCGTGAGCGGTCACGTCCGCGCCGCTCCGCGTGAAGATCAGCGTGACCTCACCGGCCCTCAGAAGCTGCTCGACGAGCCTGAATCCGTACGCCGAGCCCGACGCCCCGGTGATGATGACGGTGTAACGGTCCATCCCTGCCCCCCATCAGATACCCAGGACTTCGTCGAGCACGTCCAGGGTGCCGATCGGCAACACGCCATGATCGGCATCGACTCCATGGCGATCGATGAGAACGGCTGTCATCCCCAGCGCTGAGGCGCCCAGGTAGTCGGCGTAGTGATGGTCGCCGACGTGAGCGGCCTGACCGGGTTCCACGCCGAGGCGTTCGCACGCGAGCCGGAAGATGCGAGGGTCGGGCTTGTGCAGCCCTACCTCGGCCGACGCGACGACATCGCCGAGCAGGGTGCCGAGGCCCAGCCCCTCCAGCAGTCCCCTCAGCCGGGAGTCCCAATTGGAGATGATGCCGACGGCGATCCCTCTGGCCCGCAGCCGTGTGAACGCAGGCAGGACGTCGCCGTACAGCGCCCAGCGGTCGGGCCTGCCGAACTCCTCGTACACGCGACGGGCGATGTCCAACGCCTCGCCCTCGATGCCGAGCTCCCTGCACAGCAGCGAGTACATGCCGACCCACACCGAGGACGTACGGTCCTCGGAAGTCCAGAAAGCGTCGTCCTCGGCGTACCGCTCCTCGTAGTACGCGTCGACGAGCGGCATGTACGATTCGATCGCCTGGAGGTCGTGGTCGTGACCGGCGGCGGCCAACACCTCTCGACACACCTCGGACACGCTCGGGTGAGGGAATATCAGCGTGTTGCCCACATCGAAGAAGACGGCGCGCAGGTCCATCACGTGAGGAACGTCACCACATCGGTGTGCCTGTCCCTGGGATGCGGGGACTCGTCGGCATGGCCCATCACGATGAGGGACATGATCTCCCACTCAGCATCGACTTCGAAGACCTCCGCCAGCTGGTCGCGGATCCAGACGGGGACCGACAGGCTGCACGCGCCGAGCCCATTGTCCTCCACGGCGAGCAACAGGTTCTGGATCGCGGCGCCCACGCTGATCGCGAAATCGCGGGCCTCGAACACGTCATCGTCACGGGGCGAGGAAATACCGATGATGACCGGCGCACCGCCCAGATCAGCGTAGAAGCGCGCAGCATGCTCGACATGCTCGGGGCCGAGAACATCCACATACTCCTGCAGATACGCGGTCGTCATCGCCATAACGGCGGCCACGCGTTGGCGTGCCTCGCCCGTGGCCACATGGAAGTGCCACGGCTGGACGTTCATCCGAGACGGTGCGTACGACGCGGCGCCGACGATCTCCTCGAGCACCGGCCGATCGATCGGCCGACCGTCGAAGACGCGTATCGACCGCCGCCCGCGGATAGCCTGCATGAGCTCCATCGAACGCCTCCCTGTGTAGTCTTCTCGGTGAGAGGATACCGCTCCCGGCGCACGGTTACACTACCGGTCGTTCAGGTGTCCTGGCCCTCCAGGTGTTTCACCAGAGTCACCGCGGTTCCTCCCGACGAGGTCGCGGAGAATTCGACGCGGTCCATGAGCGCGCGCATGAACAGCACCCCGCGACCCGACGCCGCGTAGGGATCGGCTCCGGCCAACGACTGCCCGTCGAACCCGGTTCCGCTGTCGGAGACCTCGATGACCACACGATCGGGATGCGCGGTCACGCATATGCCCACCATCTCGTCGCCCGAGCCCGACGAACCGTGTCTGACGGCGTTCGAAAGAGCCTCGCCCACCGCCACCCGCACGTCGAAGAGCGCGGACTCGCCCATGCCGAGCGGCTCGAGCGTCTCGCACACCGTATTCCTGATGTCCGCCAGTGCGGTCGCGTCGGCGACGACTTCGAAGCTGCGAGTCCAGAGCGGTTCCGCCGGTAAGGTCGGCAGTTCGAGCCCCGCGAGAGCGTCGTCGACGTCGGGCGAAGCAGACACAGTCGGCGCCGCTCCCACCAGGCCCGACAGCTCCAGGATGCGGCCGACGTGACGGCTAGCCCCCGCGAGCACCAGCCGACCGCCCTTCGGCACCAGGAGCCTGTCCGCCCACACGATGAGACCCAGCGCCGAGCTGTCGGCGTACGTGACGCGTGAGAGGTCGAGCACGACGTTCATGCACCCGCGATTGAGCGCGTTCTCGAGCGCGTGGCGCACGTCGCCTACGTTCCCTGCGTCGATCTCACCACCAAGGCGCACGACGCACGAACGCGTGTCGTGCTCGTGTTCCGTCGCTATCTTCATCGCTCTCCCCGCGTCCCGATGCTGTCCACGGGTCACATACCACTGCTCGCCGGCGGCGTAACCCGTGCTGCCGGCCCGGTAGCCTCTCCGCACACCAGCGCCAGGATCGCCGCGTCGTCGCGCAGCTCTCCCGCCGAGAACCGCTTGACCGTCGCTATCAGGCGCTCGGCGAGCTCGCCGGCAGTCCCGCCCGCCCTGAGCGCCCGCCGGACGCGGCCCTCGCCGAAGAAGCGGCCCCCGCTGCGTGCCTCGGTCACGCCGTCCGTGTAGAGCAGCAGCGTCGAACCGGGCGGTATCGCGACGCGATGCTCGCTCCACGTCGCGTCCCCCACCGCTCCCAGGAGCGCACCCGTGGTGGACAGGCGCTCGATGCGCCGGTCGTCCGCCCGGAGCAACAGACCGGGAGGGTGCCCTCCATCCGCGTACAGCAGCTCGAGCGTGCCGATGTCGAGGTAGCCGAGCCACAGCGTCACGATGCTCATGGCGTCGCCAGACGCGACGAGCATCCGGTTAAGCTCCTCGAGGACCCTCGCCGGCCCGAGTCCGGCCACCGCCATGCCGCGGATGGCGTACTTGATCATCGACGTCTTCGTGGCGGCCTCGACGCCCTTGCCGCAGACATCGCCCATCGAGACCACGACCCTGCCGTCCGGAGCCTCGAACAGATCGAAGTAGTCCCCGCCGATCTCGACGTCGGTGCCGGCCGGGAGATACACACTGGCGGATTCGATCCCCTCCACCCGCGGTAGGCGCGAGGGCAGGATGCTCTCCTGCAGCACCGTAGCCACGTGGTGCTCGCGGCTGAACAGGGCGGCGGTGTCGATCGCGAGCGCGGCCTGCGACGCGAACGTCCGCAGCAAGTCGAGCTCGTCGGTCGAGAACGCGGCCTCGGCGCGCGCGAACACCGCGAGCACGCCGATGCTCTTCCCCCGTGCGAGAAGCGGCACCGCCAGCAACGACGACAGCCCCTGCGCGGCTGCCGCGTTCAGAAGGCGCGTGTCAGCGGACGCGATGCGGTCGAACCGTTCGGGCTCGCGCGTCTCGAACACGCGTCCGGGGACGTCCTCGCCGGGCCGGAAGGTGGCCTCGAGCATGTCGCGGTGCAGGATCCCGCGCGCCATCGGCACGGTCATCGTCTTGCGCGCGGCGTCGTACGTCATGAGCATGACGGCGTCAGCGGACAGGATCTTCTGGACCACGTCCAGGACGCGATTGAGCACGACCCGGCTCTGCAGGGAGGAAGCGACCGCATGGCTGATGCGGAAGATCGTCTCCATGTTGTCCGCTCGGCTGCGCGTCTCCTCGTACAGGTACGCGTTGTCGAGCGCCAGCGACAGTTGCTTCCCGACCGTATCGGCAAGCGCGATCGTGCGCTCCCCCGTCACCATGCGGTCGCGGACCGACAGCAGCACGAGCAGCCCCGCCAGCACGCCGCCCCGGCTGAGCGGAACGATCATGCACAGCTCGGCGGGCCTGCCGTCGGGCAACTCCGCCTGCGCCTCCCGCTCCCCCATGCCGATCACGAGCGGCACCGCCTCATCACCGCCGTGTTGGCGTTCCCAGAGGCCGAACCAGAAGGCGTCGCTCTCGCTGCTCTCCGAGGGCGGCAGGCCGAAGGCGGAGCGGTCGCTCAGCACGACGAAGCCCGCATCGTAGCCGAGCAGCGCCGCGGCGGTGGTCGCAACCTCGGACAGCGTGTCCTGGAGACCCACCGGTGACGTCACGCGGCCGGCGATCGCGTTCAGGGCGGCTTCGTCCCGTCGCGACCTGCGCTCGCGCTCGAACAGGCGCGAGTTGCGCAGCGCGACCGAGGCCTGTGCCGCGAACGACCGGACCGTCTCGATCTCGGCTGTCGTGAACGCCCGCCCGTCGCGGCGAAGGACCGCCACGACGCCGATCATGTCCTCCCCCGCACGAAGCGGTGTCGACACTGCCACGGCGCCCGGGGCGTCGTGGAGCGCCAGCAGCGGGTCCGCGGCATCGCCCGGCACCTCGATGGATTGCCCGTCCGCGATCGAGCGGCTGATCCAGGGGACGTCGCTGAGCTCGACGCGGATGCCGAGACGGTCGGCCAGCGACCCCTGCGCCGCCACCAGCTCGAGCTGCCCGTCATCCGCCAGGAGGAGCACATCGACGTCCTCGACATCGAGCATGTGAGCGATCGAAGTCGTGACACCCTCGAGCACCTGCGTGAGGTCCGTGGAGCGCGCGAGCAGTTCGGCGATACTCCTCACGCGGTCCAGCCGACGCCCCAGCGTGTTCACCGCGTCGAGAAGGCGCGCGACTTCATCGTACTCGTCCACCGTCTCCTGCTCGGGAGATGAGCCCGAGGCAAGCGCGCGTGCGCGCTGCTCGAGCTCCCGGAGAGGCCGCGTGACCCGTCCGACCATCACCAGCGACGCGCCGGTCGCGAAGACGAGCGCCAGAACCCATCCGAGCACGCCCGATTGCATCGCCTGCCATGCCTCGGTCATGGCCCTCGAGGAGGGCTCCATCACTCCCACGCGCCAGCCGAGTCCAGGCGGGGTCGTGAGGTCGCCGTAGTGACCCGTGTACGCGGAATCGCCGATCGCCCGCACGCTTCCTCTGGCGCCGTGCTCCTCGTCGGGAAGGAACTCGAAAACGCTTCCCTCTATCCGACTGAAGACGCCCCCGGCGAAGACCGGGGTGCCACCGGCATCGAAGACGAGCGCGATCGGAGCGCCCGGAGATATCGCGATGTGCGCGAGCTCCTGCCCTACGAACTCGACGCGTACCCGAGCCCACAGCGTGCGCACCGTTCCGTCCGCTGCATCGACGGGTGCGGCGATCCAGAGCGTGCCCGTCCGCGAGGCGGCACTCGGCTTGTCCCATACGAACGGCCCGTCGGTGACGCCCTTGCCCGGGGGGATGTCGGCGCCTATCCCGCTCGGCCACTCCTGCAGCAGAGTGCCGTCCGCGCCCACCAGCGCGAAGCCGTGAAGATGCTGAGCGTTCTCCAGACCCGATGCCGACAGGACGCGACGGTACTCGGCAACCTCGTCGCCCTTGATCCCCTTCTGCTCGGCAGTCGTACAGACGACGCCGTACGAGATGTTGAGGCGACCACCGATCTCGGCCATGAGGATATCGCGATACGCCGACTGCCGCGCCGACACCTGGCGGTTCGCCATCGCGTAGACGCCGACGAACGTCGTCGCGGACAGCAGCAGCGTGGTCGCGAGCACGATCAGCGCCGACAGGGCGAGAAGCCTGTTGGCGAGCGTGAAGCGCGTGCGCTGTCGCTGTCGCATCCCGTGACCTGCCGATACAAAAGCCGGGCGTACCCAGGACTTTCATCCTAGAGCACGCCCGGTGACGGGGCAACGAAAGCGGCCGTGAGCGACCGGCTCTGATTGCGCGGTGCCGGTCCGGCCGCCGCACGCGGCAGCAGCCGTCAGCCGCCGATCTTGGGGATGAACGCGCTCAGCCAGCCGACGACCTCGTCGATCCACCCCACGGCGATGAGCACGCCCAGCACCATGAGGACGATACCCGCGACGCGATTGATGATCAGCGTCCGGCGATTGAGCCAGTTGAGAACCGGCTTCACGTGGCCGAGGGTGAGCGCCACGAGGACGAACGGGATGCCGATGCCAAGCGAGTAGACCCCCAGCAGGATCACGCCTCTGCCGACCTCGGCGGTGCTTGCCGCCATCATGAGGATGCCGCCGAGGATCGGGCCGACGCACGGCGACCAGCCGAACGCGAACGCCATGCCCATAACGAGCGCGGCCAGTCCGCCGAAGCGCCGGGCCTTGTTCATCTCGAAACGGGCCTCTCCGTATAGCCACGGCACTTTGATGATGCCGAGCATGAAGAAGCCGAGCAGGAAGATGATCAGGCCGGCCACCTTCTCGAAAACCGCCTGGTTCTGCGTCAGGAACGCGCCGGCAGCCGACGCCGATGCCCCGAGCGCCACAAAGACGATGCTGAACCCGAGAACGAACAGCAGCGAGGGCACGAGCACCGACTTGGTCTTGCGGTCCGGCTCGGCGAGCTGTGCCGTGGTCATGCCGGTCATGAACGCGATGTAGCCGGGGATCAGCGGAAGCACGCACGGCGACAGGAACGTGAGCACTCCCGCGCCGAGCGCGGTCAGCACTTCACCGAGACTGACCATGTTCCCGTCCTCTCCACTCGGCGCGTCGCGCGCCGTACGACCGTCGCTCCCTTATACCCCCCAGGGGTATTTTTGTCCAGCGCTGACGCGAGAACAGCGACCCCGGGAACGAGTCTAGTCCTCGATGAGGGTCGCCCCGTACCCGGCCTTCATGATCGCGTCCACGATGTCGGCGGGGCCCACCCGCTCGTCATCATAGGTGACCAGGGTGTTGCCGGTGCGGTGATCCGCTGACACGGATTCGACGCCGGTGAGATCGCCGACGTCCATCTGGATGAGCATCGAGCACGAAGGGCAGTGCATCCCGGTGGTTTCGAACCGGCGAGTGACGATAGCCATGCGTCCTCCTTGAGTCGCGGGATCCGGGGCGATATCGCACGGGCTGCGCCCCGCACTACCGGCAGATCATGACGTTGTTGATGTACCCGTGACGGACCCGTCCAGCATCGCGCCACAGTAAGGGCACATTCGCCAGTGGGCGAGCACTTCACGGCCGCACGAATCGCACACGACGCCGTGCGGGGTGCTGGGATCATGATGGCCGCTCGTTCCCAGGAATGCTGCGGCGCCGACCAGCACCGCGACGGTGGCGATCGGGCCGAGCCACTCCGACCGCGCGGAGGCCGCCCTATCGTTCGTCCCGACGACCAGGAGCGTCGTACCCGTGACGGCGACGAGCACGAGAAGCGCCATCGCCACTATGATCACGAGTCTGTGGGGCCGATTCACCTGAAGCTCCGTTCACGATGCTCTTGACCCCGAACACGGGTGCAAGCCATATGCCAAGCCCCCTCAGAGCCCGAACCGGTGCATGCGCGCCTCGAGGGTCTTCGTGGTGAGCCCCAGCAGCTTCGCCGCCTTTGGCACGTTGCTGCCCGCCCGGTCGAGGGCCTGCTTCACGAAGTCGAGCTCCACCTCCTCGAGGTCGATCCCGTCCTCGGGCAGGACGAAACAGCGCGACCCCGCGTCACACACGCTCACGCCCGCACGGACCTCGGCGGGCAGATCGTCGAGCTCGATCAGGTCCCCGTGCGAGAGGATCACCACGCGCTCTATGGTGTTCTCAAGCTCGCGGACGTTGCCCGGCCACTGGTACTCCACGAGGGCCTGCATCGCCTCGGGCGCGATCGCACGGCCCTTCGACCCGAATTTCTCCAGGAAGTGCGCCACGAGCGGCGCGATGTCCGCGGTCCGCTTCCGCAGGGGCGGTATCGTCACCGGCACGACGTTCAGGCGGTAGTAGAGATCCTCCCGGAACGTCCCGTCGGCGATCAGCTGCTGCAGGTCCCGGTTGGTTGCGGAGATGACGCGCACGTCCACCTCCACGCTGCGCGTCCCTCCGAGTCGCTCGAACGTCCGCTCCTGCAACACCCGCAACAGCTTCACCTGCACCGCCAGCGAGATGTCGCCGACCTCATCGAGGAACAGCGTGCCGCCGTTGGCCATCTCGAATCGTCCGGGTTTGGCGGTCATCGCGCCCGTGAATGCGCCCTTCTCGTACCCGAACAGCTCGCTTTCGAGCAGCGTCTCGGGCAGCGCGCCCGCGCTCACTGACACGAACGGCTTCGCAGCGCGCGGAGACAGGCGATGCAGCGCCCGGGCGACAAGCTCTTTGCCTGTGCCCGACTCGCCGTACAGCATCACGGTGGCGCCTGTCGGCGCGACCCTCTGGATCCCGTCGAGCACCTCAAGCATCTTGGGGTCGGTCGCGACGATGCCGTCGATGTCCCAGTCGCGGTCGATCTCCTCGCGCAGACGCTCGACCTCGGCGGAGAGTTCGCCCATCCGAAGCGCCTTCTCGATGGCGAGCTTGAGCTCCTCGAGATCGAACGGCTTCGTGACGTACTCGCTCGCGCCCGCCTTCATGGCCTCTACCGCGGTCTGGACGTTGCCGTGAGCCGTCAGCATGATCACGGGGAACCGGTACCCCTTCCCGCGCAACCTGCGCAGCACTTCCATCCCGTCGGGCGCGGGCATCCTGTGGTCGAGGACCAACAGGTCAGGCTCCTGCTCCGCGATCGCCGAGAGCGCCTCCTTGCCGTCGCTCGCTTCAGCCACGTCGTAGCCGACAGGCTCGAGCGCCTCGCGAAGGACCCAACGCATGTTCTTCTCGTCATCCGCGATCAAGATCCGCCGATTCATCGAGACTCCTCTCCCGCGGACGCCGCCGGCAGCGCGAACGTGAAACGCGTTCCGGCGCCGGGTGTGCTGTTCACTTCGATACGACCGCCGTGCTGATCGATGATGCGATGCACGATGGTGAGGCCGAGACCGGTGCCGTCATCGCGCGTGGAATAGAACGGGTCGAACACCTTCGGCAGCTCATCCGCTGCGATGCCCGGTCCCGTGTCGGCCACCGAGCAGAACACCATCTCATCATCGTCCCACACCCGGATGCGGATCGTGCCGCCGGTCGCCTCCATCGCCTGGACCGCGTTGGAGATGAGATTCACCATCACCTGCTTCAGCTGGTCGACGTCGGCCGACACGAGAGGCACGCCGGCAGCGTATTCGGTGTCTATCGTGACCCTCGCCTGTCCGGCGAACCGCCGCGTGAAGATCACGACGTCGGCGATGACGTCCTCGACGTTCGTAGGCCTGAGCGTCGGCGCCGAGGGTCGCCCGAAGTCCAGAAGCGCTTTGATCACGCGATCGAGCCGATCGATCTCCTGCTTGATGACAGCCGTCGCATCCCGCACCCGGGCGGGGTCGGCGCCCATCTCCTCGACGAGCTGCACCGACGCCCGGATGATGCCGAGCGGGTTGCGCACCTCGTGCGCCACGCCGGCGGTGAGCTCTCCCATCGCCGCGAGCCGGTCGGCCCGGATGAGCTGGTCGGTGAGCGCCTTCACCTCGGACACATCGTCGAAGGTCACCACGGCGCCGAGGACGCGCCCGCCCACGTCACGCATCCGGGACATCGCCACGCGCGCGTGCACGGTCGTGCCGTCGAGCGTCACCGCGACCGTGTCGAGCAGCGTCCGCGGCATCCGGCCGAGAAGGATGCGCTCCATGGCGGCGTCGATGCCGCCGTCGTCCGTGAACAGCGCACCGAGCCGGCGGGGCACCATCTCGGCCTCGCGGATCGCCAGGATACGCTCGGCGGCCGGGTTGGCGGTCGCCACCGATCCGTCCGGGCCGACTGTCAGAACGCCCGAGGTGATGGAGCGGAGGATCGATTGGGTGTAGTCCTGGATGTTCACGAGCTGTATCGCGCGTTCCTCGAGGGTCCGGTACGCGCCTTCGAGCCGTTCGCTCATCTGCCGCAGGTCGAGGGCTTTGCGCTCCTCCAGGTCCCGCATCCAGCCGAACAGCAGTCCGATCGCCACGTACATGACCATCTCGTACAGGTTGTCAGCACCCGCGCCGGTCAGCCCGCCAAGCTGCTCGTACACGTGCGGTACGAACAGCAGCACCGCCGCGATGCTCACGGTGAGCCCGCCGCGACGCCCGAAGACGAACCCCGCATAGACGATCGGCAGGTAGTAGAGCTTGCGGTAGAGCAGGTGCATCGCGTCCGCCTGGCTGCCGGCGTTCACCGTCACGTAGTGCAGCACGGAGATGACCGTCAGGAGCGTGACGATGAGCGCGATGTCCCGCCCGGTGGTCGCCCGCTCGGGCGGCAGGGCCGCGGCCGCGCCATGCCCGGCGTCTGTCGGCGGTCGGCTCATCGGCGCTTTCTCGCCCACGACGGCTCGATGCCCAGCTCCTCGCGGTACTTTGCCACGGTCCGGCGCGCGACGTCGACCCCCTCCTCGGCCAGAGCCTCGGCGATGCGCTGGTCCGAGAGAGGCCGCAGAGGGTCTTCGGCCAGCAACAGGTCGCGGATCCGCTGCTTCACCGTGGTGGACGCGACGTCCATCCCCGTCGCGGTGCGATAGCCGCCCGAGAAGAAGTGCTTCAGTTCGAACAGCCCGTACGGCGTAGCCATGTACTTGCCGGTAACGCCGCGGCTCACGGTCGACAGATGCACGCCGATCTCGCTGGCTACGTCCTCCAGCCGAAGCGGCCGCAGGTCCCCTCGCCCGTCTTCGAAGAAGTCGCGCTGGACCTCCAGGATGATGCCGGCGATACGGCTCACTGTGTCGCGGCGCCGGTCGACGTTTCGCATGAACGACTCCGCCTGACGGATCTTGTCCTTGAGGTAGCGGCGCGTCTCGGCGTCCGCCTGAGAATCGGACCGCAGCATGGTCCGGTAGCTGGGACTGACGCGCAAGACCGGGACCGCGTCGCTGTTGGGGATGATGAGCCATTCGTCGTCGAAGCGCCGCACCGCCACATCAGGGACCACGTATCCGGGCGAGTGGCCGGGCGAGAACGCCCCGGCGGGGCGCGGATTCAGCATCTTGAGGGTCTCGACGATCCCACGCACCGATGTCTCGTCGGTGCCGAGCGCTCGCGCGATCTTGCGATAGTGATTGACGGCGACGTCGTCGAGATGATGCTCGATGATCTGTGCGAGTACCGGCGTCGCGACGCCGATGATCTGCGCCTGCAGCATCAGGGCCTCGCGTACCGAGCGAGCTCCGACGCCCGGCGGATCGAGCTGCTGAACGACGAGCAGCGCCTGCTCGGCGGTGTGGGAATCCAGCCCGGTGATCGCGGCGATCTCGTCGCAACTGCTCACGAAGAACCCGTCGCCGTCCAGCGATCCGATGATCGCTTTCGCCGCAAGCTCCACTTCGGGGGTGATATCCAGAAGCGTGAGCTGCTCCAGGAGATAATCGCTGAACGTCTGCACGCCTCCGACGAACTCCTCCGCGTTCACGTCCTCCGCGTTGGGGTCCCTCGGCGCCGCTCCATCCATGCGCTCGAGCTCCTCGTACTGATCGAGCCACTCGTCCCAGGCGCGGTCTTCCTCGTCGGTCTCGCGTCGATCGTCTTCGCCCTCGACGTCGGTGACGGGCTCCTCTTCCTCGAGCTCCAGCACCGGGTTCTCGAGCAGCTCCATCTCGATCAGCTGCTGCAGTTCGGCCACAGGCATCGCGAGTATGCTCAACCCCTGGTACACCTGAGGCGAGAGGGTGACCTTCTGTCTGAGTTCTGTCCTGTGCGTGAGTTCCATTGGAACCCCCGGGGGTGGGCGCCACAAGCAAACAACGTACCACTTGCATTATGCACCCGCGGCGGCCCCATCTAACTCTTCATCGATGACCGGCATCTCGGGAGGCACCCGCGTGCGGGCCTGCGAGAGCACCACCGCGCCGATCACGAGCACGCCGCCCAGAAGCTGTAATCCGGTGAGCCGCTCCTCGAAGATGAACCAGGCCGCGAGCCCGGCGATCACCGGCTCGATGGTCGAGGTGATCGACGCCTTGGTCGCTTCGATGAAATGCAGCGCCTTCAAGAACGCGGCGAACGGGATGACCGTGCTCACCACCGACATCACCAGCACGGCCACAAGGGTCCTGCCGTCGGCCAGCACTCTCAGGGTGCTGCCGGGTCCGCCGAGCACCACCATCCAGAACAGCGATGCCGAGCCCAGCCCGTAGACCAGCATGGTCCACGGCGAGAACCGTCCTGCGGCATACCTGCCCATCAACGCGTAGCCCGCGAAGAACACCGCGGACGCAAGGCCCCACGCGAGGCCCTCGGCGGGCAGGTTGAGGCCCTCACCGCCGATCGCGCCGACCATCAGCGCGCATCCCGTCACCGCCAGCGCTACCGCGCTCGGCAGCGCGAGGGTGAGACGCTCGCCCAGGAGCGCGACCGAGAACACCAGCACTATCACCGGAGCGAGATACTCAAGCAGGATCGCCGCCGCCACGCCGGTGAGAGAGATCGTCTTGAAGTACGCGAGATGCACGAAGGCGAGCCCGAAGACGCCGAAACCCATGAGGAACGGCAGGTCCCGCGCCGGGACCACCAACGACTCGCGCCTGCGTGCCAGAAGGTAGACCAGGCCGATACCGAACGACAGCAGCGCCCGCGCCGACGAGAGCAGTATCGGGTCGATCTCTATGCCGAGCGGAGGAAACGGCCAATCGGCTGTCGCCGGTCCCGCCGCGCTGAACAACCACTTGGCCATGAGCCCGCCGCCCGCCCACAGCGTGGCTGCCAGCAGCACGAGCGCGTAACCCTCGGCGCGCCGCGCGCCGGTCGCCCGCTCGGGAGCGGGCATCAGAGCATCCCTCCCCGCTCCTGCGCGGCGGTCTTGCGCAGCTGGTAGTCGTCGAGCGGTTCGAGGTGAGCGATGACGTCCACGACGTTGTCGAAGGCCGCGCACACCGCCTTCTCGACCCGCTCGGCGATGGCATGCCCCTCGGCGACCGTGGCAGCCGGATCCACCTGCACGTGGAGGTCCATGTAGACCTCGTCCGAACTCCCGCGCGTCCGCACGTCGTGGCAGCCCAGCACACCTTCGACCGCAAGCGCCGCAACGCAGATCTCCGCTGGATCGATGCGCGCCGTGTCCGACAGCGTGGCCCCCGCGGAGTGCAGGACGCGATAGGCCGCCCGGACGATGAACCCGGCGACCACCAGGCCGAGGATGGGGTCTGCCAGCGGCATGCCGAGCCGCACGGCGGCCAGCCCGACGATGACGCCGACCGTCACGAATACGTCGCTCGCGGTGTGGCTTGCGTCCGCACGCAGGATCTCGCTGCCAAGCCTGTTCCCTTCACGGCGTTCGAGCGTGGTCACTGCGACGTTGACCGCAAGCGTCGCGAGCATGACCACGAAGCTGACGGCGTCGACCGTAGGCCCCGCCCCGGGGTTGCCGAACCGCTCCACGGCCGAAGACCCGACCTCCCACGCGGCGAACAGCAGCAGCGCGCCCACTGCCGCCGAGGCAAAAGTCTCGTACTTCGTGTGCCCGTACGGATGGTCGCGGTCGGCGGGACGCGCGGCGACGCTGAGGCCGATGAGCCCGATGACGTTCGATGTGCCGTCGAACAGGGAGTGGAACCCGTCCGCAGTGACCGATATGGAGTCGATGAACACTCCATAGCCGAGCTTCGCGCCGGCTACCGCGATGTTCAGTCCGAGAACCCACCACAGCACGCGCCGCACCGAGCGCGTGCGCTCGGTGCGTCCCGGCCGAACCCTCGTGTACCCCATGCGCACCTGCTTGCCGTTTCATACCCCCGAGGGGTATATTGACGTGCAGAAACCATTCGATTGTACGTCAGCCCCGTGCTGACGCAAGGAGCCGCGACAATGGACGAGACCGCGCCCACCGCCATGGTGACGACCGAGGAAGAGCGCCGGAAGATAGTCAACCGGCTGAAGCGTCTCGAGGGCCAGATCCGCGGCCTGCAGACGATGATCGAGTCGGGCAAGGACTGCGAGGCCGTCCTCACGCAGATCATGGCCGCTAAGTCGGCGTTGAACCAGGTCGGACTTCATATAATCGGCCATTCGATGAAGACGTGCCTGGTGAGTGACGACGTCACGAACCGTGACGATCTCATCGACGAAGCCATCAAGGTGTTCCTCAAGTACTCGAGCTGCGTGCAGTAGGCGCGTTACCCGCTCGAGATCGCGGAGTCCACCAGCGCCGTCAGGTTCGCTTCGAGCTCGGCCGCTCCCCGCGCCTTGTGCGCACCGTCTTCGACGAGCGCGTTCGGCCGTATCGCGATAACCCACACCGCTCCCCGGTCCGCGTAGATGTGCAGCTTGCAGAGATCCGCGTTCTGATCCTCGTGGGCGACGTCCAGGATCATCAGCGGCTGGATCGTGAAGCCCTTCGACGCGAGCGTCGACTGAAGGTCGTGACGGCGGAGCACGACGAAGCCGTGGGCGCGCACAGACCGCTCCACGGCTTCAACCGTTTCGAGGAAGCTCTTCGAGCCCTCTCGCCTATACGTGAACTCCATCGCCACCGCCAAGCTTGCGTGTCTCCCGGACACGGCGGGCTACCCTCAAGAGAACCCGCCTCTCGGCACGCACGCTGACGCACTCGAACCGGAGCTCGTGGCGACGTAACCGCCTCCAACACCCTGTGCAACCTGCGTGGATCCGCACTCCGGGCATACCTTGTCCGACTCCCTGATCAACCGCATCAGGAACCGGTCGAACCGGTGCCCGCACTCCTTGCAGTGCAGTTCGTACGTGGGCATTGGGCGGTCAGACCAACCCGAACTCGCGGCCCAGAGCATCAGCGCCCCTCGCGCCGACGACCTGCGTAACAAGAGTACCACCTTCGAACTTGGCAATGGTCGGGATGCTCATGATTCCGTAGCGTATAGCCACATCTCGCGCCTCATCGACGTTCACCTTCACGAACGTCGCNNACCACGGCGCCCAGAAGTCGACGATGACGGGGCCGGAGGCCTCGAGGACCTCGGCCTGGAATTCGCTTTCGTTGATCTCGCGGACAGCAGCGCTCAACTGCATCTCCTCCTTGGCAGGGTTACCTGATGCACGCAATTATACCCCATGGGGTATCGGTGTCAAGCGACTTGTGGCAACGCATCGGTCGATGCACTATCGTCACACCCGGGGAGGAGGACCGTCTGCCGTGACCGCCTGGATCGGAGTGTTCGCCGGGAGCTTCAGTTTCGGCGCCGGCTTCGCCGCCGCGATGGCGCTTCCCGGGATCATGGGAAGCGCAGCCCTCATCATCGGCGCCGCCGGCCTCATCGTGGCACTCGGATCGCTCGGAGCGATCGTCGACCTGTACGCGACCACTGCCGCGACCGGCTCCGCGGTGATCATCCTGCTCGCCAGCATCGCCACCGGCTACTCGCTCGTGGCGGCCGCCCTTCCCTACGTCGCGCGTCGCCCGCGACTGCCTCGCATCGCCCGCCACGCCATGGGCACTGGCCGGGCGCTCGTGCTGCTCGCATGCACCGACCCCGAGCGCTACTCGCCGGCCACGGTCGCCCGGCTGCACAACGAGCTCACCATCAACGCAGGCGTCGATGTCCCGCTTCAGGCGACGCCGTTCATGTTCCTCTCCATGAAGGCCCGCTACCGCGCCGTCGGCGGCCGCGCTCCGGGTCCGACCATCGCGCGACTGCTCGCCGGACGCATCCGGGAGCACCTCGGCGAATCCCCTGCGGCCGACATCGCATGGAGCCACGATTCCGCCAGCCTCGCGCACGCCATCGCTCGACGTGCCGCAGCGGGGGCCGACCGGGCGATCGTCGTCGTGCTCGGCACGCGGGACTCGGAAGCGGTAGCTCACGCCACGGAGGCGCTCGCACAGACCGGGCACCGCGAAGCGGGGATCCGTGTCGAATTCGGCCGGTCCCTGTGGGAGGACACCGCGCTCGCCGAGCGTCTCGCCGAGCGCATCCTGTCCGCACTCGGCGACACGGACCGTTCGAGCGCGGGGGTTGTTCTCGCGTGCGCCGGCGCGCCGCCTGCGTGGCTCGAGCGGCATCCGGCCGGCGCCGAGGAAGAGAACTACTTCAACCAGCGCGTCCGCATGCTCCTGGCGGACGCCGGACTTAAGGAAGGCGCCGTGCGGGTCGCGTGGATCGACTGGCAGGTGCCCGAGGTGAGCGACGCCTTGCGGCACCTGGCAGCCCTCGGATCCTCGACCATCGTCGTGGCGCCGTCCACCGTTGCGCTTCCCACCCTGGAGACCTCGATCGACCTTCGGCACGCCGTCACGATGGCACGACTGCCGAGCAGCGCGCGCGTGCTGGTTCTTCCGGCATGGGGTGACGACGAATCTCTCGTGCACGCGGTCCTGAGGAGCGCCCAGCTCGAGCCGAGGGCAGGGATCGAGCAGGCGTGACGGCGCCCGGGCTGCGCGACGCGACACACGGGTCCTAGGCGAGCCCGTCCCTGCACCGCTCCCAGTTCCACGCTCCACGGCGGCGGATCTGTGGGATGCGGACGAGATAGCGCAACACCAGCGAGATGCCGCCGGGAGCTGCCTCCGCGCGCGTCTCGAGCGCCTCGATGCTGGCGCGAAGATCATCGGCTGTTGTTCCCCGGAAGAGAGTGTAGCCGCGACCGATGCCCTGGAGCAGGTGCGCGTCCGAACCACCGACGGCCGCGATGCCCTGCCCGCCCGTGAACATCTTGGCGGCGACGCGGTTGGCCCAGCCGAGGTACGGCACCGAGTTGTAGACCTCGACCGCGTGGAACGCGAGTTCCGTGAGCGAGGAGAGGAAGCTCTTGCGTCCGAAGGGACCGAAAACGCCGCGCTTCGAGAAGGGATGCGGGATCACGACGATGCCGCCCTGAGCGCGGATGCGCGCGATGGTCTCGAGGGGGGTGAGCCCGGGAGGGATCTCCTCCGTGAGCCACAGGCCGATGATGTGGCCTTCGGTAGAGGCCACTTCCTCACCGACGATGACCTCGACACCGTAGATGTCCTCGAGCTCCTTGGCGAAGAGCGCGCCCTCCATGGTGTTGTGGTCCGTGATGGCGATGACCTTGAGGTCCGTGTTGTTGGCCACGTGCTCGAGGATCTCGGGTATCTTTGCGACTCCATCGCTGTGATTGGAGTGGATGTGCAGATCGGCCTTGCTCCAGATCTCGGTGCTCACGCGTGCTCCGCCCTCTTCGGTGACGCATTCCGGTCACGTGTAGCAAATGCCGTACCTTCACCTGCGACTCCGGCTCCGGTGTTGCTGCGCTACATGTCTGTACTGTATGTATCGGAGACTCGGGTACCGAAGTGAACGGCCGTTCGTCGGAATGTGACTACTGTCACAGATTACCTGCCCACCGGGCCAGTCGCGTCACGCCCTCGCGGATGCGATCGAGGGAGGTCGCGTAGCTGAACCGCAAGAAGCCCTCTCCGCCCCCTCCGAAGTCGGCCCCGGGCGCCACGGCCACGCCAGCCTCCTCGAGCAGTCTGCTCGCGAGCGCGACTGAATCGCTCCCCCAGGCACGCGCGTCGGCGAACACGTAGAACGCGCCGAGCGGCTCGGTGGCGACGGTCAGGCCCGCATCGCGAAGCGCCGGCACCAGGAAGCGGCGGCGCTCGTCGTAGAACCCTCGCATGCGAGCGACGTCTGCTTGCGCATGCATGAGGGCGGTCGTACCGGCCACCTGGACGAAATGGTTGGCGCACAGGAAGAAGTTCTGCTGGATCTTCTCGGCCGGACGCACGAACTGCGGCGGCGCGATCAGGTAGCCGAGCCGCCAGCCGGTCATCGCGTAGGCTTTCGAGAAACCGTTGAGCACGAACGCGCGATCGGTGAACTCGAGCACCGTGTGCTCCGTGCCCTCGAACTGCAGCCCGTGGTAGATCTCGTCGCTTGCGAGCCACAGGCCGTGCTTCTCGGCGAGGGCCGCAAGCGCCTCGAGATCCGCCGCGCCCAGCACGCCGCCGGTGGGATTGGACGGCGAGTTGACCATGATGGCCTTGGTGCGCGACGTGATGGCCCTCTCGACCTCGTCGATGCGGAAGCGAAAGCCGTCCTCGGCACGCACACGCACGGGCACCGGCACCCCGCCGAGGAAGGCGACATAGTTGGGGTACGCCGGATAGCACGGGTCGGCCATGATGACCTCGTCACCCGGATCGAGGAGCGAGCCGAACAGCAGCAGCATGGCTGGTGAGGTGCCCTGCGTGACGACGATGCACGTGGGATCGACGTCCACACCGTACGCGGCCCGCATGTGCGCGGTGATGGCCACGCGCAGATCGGGCAGGCCGAGCGACTGCGTGTAGCCGGTGTCCCCCGCATCCATCGCGGCCTCGGCCGCCTTCACGATCACATCGGGCGTCGGGAAGTCGGGGTCGCCGATCTCGAAGTGCACGATGTCGCGGCCTTCGGCCTCGAGCTCCTTGGCCCGGGCGACGACGTCCATGACGATGAACGGGCGGATGGCCTCGGCCCGGCGGGAGACGTCGGACACGGGATCAGGCTTCCTTTCGGCGGGCTGCGTAGAGCCGGGACAGGTAGACCGAGCGGGCCTCGAGCCGCCGGAGGTCGGTGAAGCCGATGGTCGCGGTCGAGACGATCTCGTGCGGCGGCTCGGGGTCGAAGCGCAAGCCGAGTTCGGCCGCCCGTGCGTAGAGCTCCGTGCCCGGAAGCACGTGCAGCGTAGAGGTCTGAAGCTTGCCGGGGTCCAGCGAGAGCACGAAGCCGATGCCGGCGAGGAAGTCCTCGGCCGTATCGCCCGGCAGTCCAGCGATGAGATCGCACTCCACCGAGATGCCCGCGCGCCCCAGCGCTGCCACACCGGAGGCGAAGCGCTCGCGATCGAAGCCTCGATGACACGCATCGAGCGCCGCCGGCCCGATGCTTTGCGGGCCCGTCTCCACCGAGCGGACGCCCGCGCGGACGAGCTCGGCGGCCGCCGCGTCGTCGATGCGCTCGATGTCGACCTCCACGGTGTGGAGCGTCAAGCCGCGCGCCGCGTACGGTGCGAGCGTGTCCGAGAGCCACGAGAGTCTCTCGGGAGTCAGGTTGAAGACGGGATCGATGAACGAGAAGGAAGTGACGCCGCGCTCGCCCGCAAGGTGCGCGATCTCATCCGCGACACGCCCCTTCCCGAACGAGCGGATGCGACCGTAGCCCTTGCCCTCGAAGCAGTACGCGCAGCGGTGCGGACAGCCCCGGAACGTCTCGATGTACGCCACGCCCTCGCGCGGCTCCAGCGCACCCGAGAGGTAGGGCGACGGGATGCTGTCGAGATCGGCGATGAGCGCCCGGTCGGGCGCCGCGACCGGCTCGCCGGCGGCATTGCGCGCGGTCACGCCGTCCGCTCGCGAGAGCGGCTTGTCGCGCCGCGCAAGATCGAGCACGTCCGCGAACGCCTCCTCGCCCTCGCCGCGCACGACCGCGTCCACGGCGCGATGCCTCAGGAGCACGTCCTCGGCGATCGGACCGACCTCGGGGCCGCCGAGCACGATGCGGATGTCGGGCAGCGCCTCGCGCACGATGCGACACACGTCGAACGCCGTCCGCGCGCTCCAGCAGACCACGGAGACCCCGAGCACGTCCGGCTGCATCGAGATGATGCGGTACGCTACCCACCACGCCTCGTCATCCGCCGAGAGGTCGAGCGTCTGGAACGCCACGCGGCCGCGTAGGCGGTCGTCGGCCTGGGCGAACGCACGGAGGTAGCCGAGCGCCAGCGATTGGTACCCGGGCGCGTTGAGCGCGAGAAGCGCGACCTTCAACGGCTCAGTCATCGTGACCACCCTCGGGCACCGCGTGGAGCCGATGCGAATCTGGCAGCGGGAGGGCCCCGTCGGTCTCCACCCAGAGGTGGTTCACCATCCCGGTGTCGCACGCGGCGGACACGAGCGCGGCCGTTCCCGGACCCGCCGGGCCTGCCGAGACGAGACGTGCGGCGTCGAAGCCCCGGACCGCGAGCCCGGCGACCGTGGCGGGCAAGAGCGCGACGGTGTGAGCGCAGACGGGCACGACGGCCGTCACGATGACGGGCTGGCGCGCTCCCGCGGCGGCCGCGCGGAAGGCCGCCACGCCCGCTTCGGCTCCGGCCGTGACGTCCCGGCCCGCGAGCGCGTCACCCGCGGACGCGTCGGCGGCGAGCACGCGCACGTGCAGGTGCGTCACGCCGGCCTCGACGACCGCCGGGGCAAGACCCGGGGCAGCCAGCGCGACCCCCGAGGTCTCGATCGCGATCCGTTCGACGCCCAGACGGGCGCACGCCGCGACGATCGCCGGCAGCTCCGGGTGATCGAAGGGCTCGCCTCCTGCGAGAAGGACGTTCGGCCCGGGAGCCGACTCCCACGCGCCGACGAGCGCCTCGACGCGCTCGATGACCTCGGCGGCCGGAAGCGGTCGCGTCGCGGCCGCGCGCGCGCAGCGCACGCAGGCGAGCCCCGTGCCCTCGGCGACTTCGACGTGCGCGAACTCCAGCATTCGCCCTCCCCCTGCGACCGGTCGCTTCTAGTATAGCGGTCGCGCGGACCGGACCCGCTATCGGCGAAGCCGGCCGTACGCGGTCCTTTGGCACGACAAAGCGGGCCTCCTCCGAAGAGAAGACCCGCTGTTCACAGCTGGTGTCCGAGGCGAGAGTTGAACTCGCACGCCCTTGCGGGCACTAGGCCCTCAACCTAGCGCGTCTGCCATTCCGCCACTCGGACATTCGGCCGCCCCTGAAGGCAGCGGACGAGAGTATACCAAGACCTCCGCAGCCTGGCTAGGCTGTCTCCGCGACCGCCACAGAACGCGTCCCGTTCGAGGTCGCGATCGCCTCATCGGTGATCGGGAACGGACGCGCGAAGTGGCACGCCGCCTCGTGTCCGGGAGCGATCTCGCGCAGCTCGGGCGTCTCCTCGGCACAGATCGGGAACTGCGCGATGGGGCACCGGGTGTGGAAACGGCAACCCGTCGGCGGGTGGATCGGGCTCGGGACGTCGCCCTCGAGGATGATGCGCTGGCGTGTGCGCTGCTTCTGCGGGTCGGGAACCGGCACCGCGGAGAGCAGGGACTGCGTGTACGGATGATGCGGCTCGTCGTACAGGCCGCGCCAGTCGCCCACCTCGACGATCATGCCGAGGTACATGACCGCGACGCGATCCGAGATGTGCCGGACCACCGACAGGTCGTGGGCGATGAACACGTACGTCAGGCCGAAGCTGTCCTGCAGCTCGTCCAGCAGGTTGATGACCTGCGCCTGGATGGACACGTCGAGCGCGGAGACGGGCTCGTCGCAGATGATGAGGCGCGGCTGAAGCGCAAGCGCACGGGCGATCCCGATGCGCTGCCGCTGACCGCCCGAGAACTCGTGCGGGTAGCGGTTGATGTGCTCGGGGTTGAGGCCGACCACGTCCAGCAGCTCCTTGGCGCGGTCGCGGCGCTCGAGCTTGGTGCCCACGCCGTGGACCACGAGCGGCTCGCTGACGATCTCGCCGATGGTCATGCGGGGGTTCAGCGAAGCGTACGGGTCCTGGAAGATGAACTGCACGTCGCGCCGGAACGCCTGGAGGTCCTTGCCCTTGAGGGCCCGGACGTCCTGGCCGTCGAAGGTGATCGTGCCGTCGGTGGGCTCGAGCAGCCGGATGATGCAGCGCCCGGCCGTGGACTTGCCGCAGCCCGACTCGCCGACCAGCCCGAGGGTCTCGCCGCTGTTCACCGAGAACGACACGCCGTCGACTGCGTGGACTTTCTTGCTCAGGCGGGAGGCGATCAGCCCCTGCTCGACCGGGAAGTGCTTGACCAGTCCCTCAACGCGAAGAAGCTCGCTCATCACGACACCGCCTCTCCGGTCGGTGACGCTTCGCCTCGCGCGAAGCCCGGGTCGCCGGCGAAGTGGCACGCGGCCAGATGACCCGGCCGCACCTCGCGCAGCTCGGGGTTCTCCTTGTGACAGATCTCCTGCGCGAAGGGGCACCTGGGATGGAACGCGCAGCCCGAGGGCACGTCGATGAGGCTCGGCGGCTGTCCCTCGATGGGGAGCAGCGAGCCCTTCTCATCCACGTCGTGCCGCGGGAGGCTGTCCAGCAGGCCCCACGTGTACGGGTGGAGCGGCTCGTAGAAGATGCCGTCGGCCGAGGCGTACTCGACCTGCTTGCCGGCGTACATGACCATGACGCCATGCGCCATGTCGGCCACCACGCCGAGGTCGTGCGTGATCATGATGATCGCCGCGCCGGTGCGCTGCTGCATCTCGATCATGAGCTCCAGGATCTGCGCCTGGATGGT
>DCVQ01000005.1 GCA_002328745.1 Actinobacteria bacterium UBA2184 | reverse complement strand
GCTCGTCGAGGATGTAGAACGTGCGCCCCGTGGAGCGCTTCTGCAGCTCGGAAGCGAGCTTGACGCGCTGGGCCTCGCCGCCAGAGAGCGTGGTGGCCGGCTGCCCGAGTTTGACGTAGCCCAGGCCAACGTCGTAGAGCGTCTGGAACTTGCGGCGAATCGACGGGATATTCTCGAAGAAGGACAGCGCCTCTTCCACCGGCATCTCAAGGAGATCGGCAACGTTCTTGCCCTTGTATCTGACCTGCAGCGTCTCGCGGTTGTATCGTTTGCCCTTGCAGACCTCGCAGGGCACGTAGACGTCCGGCAGGAANNCTTGCACGCCTCGCAGCGGCCGCCCCGCACGTTGAACGAGAATCGGCCCGGTGAGTAGCCACGTACCTTCGCTTCGTTGGTGGATGAGAGAAGCGACCGGATGTCGTCCCACACACCCGTGTAGGTGGCCGGGTTCGATCGGGGCGTCCGGCCGATCGGACTCTGATCGATGGTGATGACCTTATCGACCATGGAAAGGCCTTCGACCCGGCCGTGTTTGCCGGTGCGATGGTGCGTGCGATAGATCGCGTTTGACAGCACCGGCGCGAGCGTGTCGGCCACGAGCGAGCTCTTGCCCGAGCCGCTGACGCCGGTGACGACCGTGAGCGAGCCGAGCGGGACGGCCACGTCGATGCCGCGCAGGTTGTTCTCGCGGGCGCCGGTTACCGTGAGGTAGCCGCGCTCGGGCACGCGTCGCGACGGCGGCACGGGGATCGCCACCTCGCCCGACATGTACCGGCCGGTGAGCGACTCGGGGCACGCGAGCAGCGCCTCGGGCGTGCCGACGCACACGAGCTCGCCGCCGTGCTCGCCCGCGCCCGGTCCCATGTCCACCACGAAGTCGGCGGCGCGGATCGTCTCCTCGTCGTGCTCGACCACGATCACCGTGTTGCCGAGGTCGCGCAGCCGTTCGAGCGTGCCGATGAGGCGCGCGTTGTCGCGCTGATGGAGGCCGATCGACGGCTCGTCGAGGATGTACAGCACGCCGACGAGGCCGCTGCCGATCTGCGTGGCGAGCCGGATGCGCTGCGCCTCGCCGCCCGAGAGCGTGGCCGTGGCGCGCTCAAGCGTGAGGTAGTCGAGCCCCACGTCCACGAGGAACCGCAGGCGCGCCTTGATCTCCTTGATGATGCGGCCCGCCACCACCCGCTCGCGCTCGGTGAGAAGCTCGGCCGCCTCGAAGAACGCGAGCGAGTCCTTCGCCGAGAGGTGCGTCACCTCGTGGATGTTCTTGTCGCCGACCGTCACCGCGAGGATCTCGGGCTTGAGGCGCGTCCCGCCGCACGTCGCGCACGGGATGATCGCCATGTACTCCTCGAGCTTCTCCTTGCTGTTCTCGGACTCGGTCTCCTCATGGCGCCGCGTCACGCTCGCGAGCGCGCCCTCGTACTTGGTGTACCAGTACGTCTCGCGCCCGTCGCGGGTGATGTAGTCGAGACGGATGCGCTCGTCGCCGAGGCCGTGGAGCAGCTTGTGCCGCGCATCCTCCGACAGCTCGCCCCACGGGGTGTCCATGCTCACGCCGATGTGCTTGGCCGCCGCCTCCACCAGCTGCGGGTAGTAGTTGAGGTTGCCCGAGTAGGGCTTGATCGCGCCCTCGGCGAGCGTCATGTCCTGGTTGGGCACCACGAGGTCGGGGTCCGCCTCCAGGCGGCTGCCCAGCCCGAGGCACTCGGGACACGCGCCGTACGGGGCATTGAACGAGAAGTCGCGCGGCGCGAGCTCGTCCATCGAGAAGCCGTGCTCCGGGCACGCGAGCGCCTGCGAGAACTCCAGCTCCTCGCCGTCGGCGATCGCGACGCTCACGGTGCCGCCGGAGAGCCGAAGCGCCATCTCGACGCTCTCGGCCAGGCGCGTGCCGAGCGAACCCTTCATCACGAGCCGGTCGAGCACCACGTCGATGGTGTGCTTGAACTTCTTGTCGAGCACGATCTCCTCGTCGAGGGTGCGCACCTCGCCGTCCACGCGCACGCGCGTGAAGCCCTCGGCCTTGAAATCGGCGAACATCTTGCCGTACTCGCCTTTGCGCCCCTTCACCACCGGCGCGAGCACCTGGAACTTGGTGCCCTCGGGCAGCTCCATGATGGCGTCGACGATCTGCTCGGGCGTCTGCTTCTCGATGCGGCGGCCGCAGACCGGGCAGTGCGGGATGCCCACGCGCGCGAAGAGCAGCCGCAGGTAGTCGTAGATCTCGGTGACGGTGCCCACCGTGGAGCGCGGATTCTTGCTCGTGGTCTTCTGGTCGATCGAGACCGCGGGCGACAGGCCCTCGATGTGGTCCACGTCGGGCTTGTCCATCTGCCCGAGGAACTGCCGCGCGTATGCCGAGAGACTCTCGACGTACCGGCGCTGGCCCTCGGCGTAGATGGTGTCGAACGCCAGCGACGACTTGCCAGAGCCCGAAAGCCCCGTGATCACCACAAGCTGGTCGCGCGGGATCTCGAGGTCGATGTTCTTGAGGTTGTGCTCGCGTGCGCCGCGGATGGAGATGCGGTCCAGAGACATTCGGGAGTGACCTTCCGTAGCGGGAACAGGGCCGGACTTTCGCAAACTCTCATTATACGCGGCGGCGCGAGGGGGCGTGTGCCGCGCAACCTTCACCGGTGCGACACACCACCGAAACATCCCGCCCCCACCCTGGGTGATGAGGGATGCCCCCTGCAGCAACGGCGCATGTGGGGGGCATCCAGCCACAACGACCGGGAGGAAGGGAAGCGTATGGACGTCCAGATAGCACTCGACACCGTATGGGTGCTCGTCGCGGGCATGCTGGTGTTCTTCATGAACCTCGGCTTCGGACTCGTCGAGTCCGGCTTCGCGCGGGCCAAGAACACCGTGAACATCATCTCCAAGAACTTCGTGGTGTTCGCCATCGCCTCGATCGCGTTCTTCGCCATCGGGTGGGGCCTGATGTACGGCGACGGCAACGGGTTCCTCGGCATGAAGGGGCTCTTCGCGCTCGGCGGCGCCGATAACAGCCCCGCGGTGGGCGACGCCTACGAGGGCGTGTACTCGGCGATCAGTTGGACCGGCGTGCCGCTCATGGCGAAGTTCTTCTTCCAGCTGGTCTTCGCCGCCACAGCCGCCACCATCGTCTCCGGCGCGGTGGCCGAGCGCATCAAGTACGCGTCGTTCATCGTCTTCTCGTTCCTGCTCGTGGCGTTCGTCTACCCGATGGTCGGGCACTGGGTGTGGGGCGGCGGCTGGCTCGCCTCGCTCGGCTTCTGGGACTTCGCCGGGTCGACGGTGGTGCACTCGGTGGGAGCGTGGGCGGCCCTCGCGGGCGTGCTCGTGCTCGGCCCGCGCATCGGCAAGTTCGGGAAGGACGGCAAGGCGCGCGCCATCCCCGGCCACAACATGACCTCGGCCCTCACCGGCGCGCTCATCCTGTGGTTCGGCTGGTTCGGCTTCAATCCGGGCAGCACGATGGCAGCCGATCCGATGGCTATCTCGCACATCATCGTCACCACGAGCATGTCAGCGGCGGCGGGCGCGCTTGCGGCGACCGCGCTCGCGTGGAAGCTGCTCGGTAAGCCCGACCTCGGCATGACGATCAACGGCGCCCTCGGCGGCCTCGTGGGCATCACGGCGGGCTGCGCGTTCGTAAGCGTGGGCAGCTCGCTCGTCATCGGCGCGGTGGCCGGCGTGCTCATCGTGCTCGGCGTGCTGCTGCTGGACAGGGTGAAGCTCGACGATCCGGTGGGCGCGATCGCAGTGCACGGCATGGGCGGTATCTTCGGCACGCTCGCGGTGGGCCTGTTCGCACAGGACGCCATCGCCCCCGGCACCACCGGCGACGGCCTGTTCTTCGGCGGCGGGTTCGAGCTGCTCGGCAATCAGGCCGCGGGCATCGCGGCGGTCGGCGCGTTCGTGTTCGCGATCTCGCTGGTGATGTGGCTCGCGATCAAGGCGATCATGGGTGTCCGCGTGAGCGAGGAAGAAGAGCTCGAGGGCCTGGATATCGGCGAGCATGGAAACCGCGCGTATCCCGACTTCGTCCAGACCGAGACCGTGGCCTGACCGGCCGCACGAGAGGAGGCACGACATGAAGAAGATCGAAGCAGTCATCAAGCCCTACCGGCTCGACGACGTGAAGGAAGCGCTGCACGCGCTCGGCATCACCGGGCTCACCGCCTACGAGGTGAAGGGTTTCGGGCGTCAGAAGGGGCACGTGGAGGTGTTCCGCGGCGCCGAGTACACGGTGGACTTCGTGCCGAAGGTGAAGATCGAGGTCGTCGTGGACGACGACCTGGCGCCCAAGGTCGAAGACGCCATCGTGGAGGCGGCGCGCAGCGGCAAGATCGGCGACGGCAAGGTGTTCACGTACGACTGCGAGAGCGCGGTGCGCATCCGCACCGGCGAGCGCGGTCCGGACGCACTCTAAGGCGGCGATGGCAGTGGCGGTCGGACCGCTCGGCTGGTTTCTCACGCGGCGCGCGGAGCTCGTCGCGACGGCCGAGCCCGGCCCCACCGCCGCTCGCGCGCTTGCCGACCTCACCGACGAGGCCGTCCTCGCACAGTCGAGGGCGGCCTCCGCTCGCGCCGGAGCGCCGTTCGCGCTCTTCGCGCTCGGAGGGTACGGGGCACGGCGGCTGCTCCCGCACTCGGACGTGGACCTGCTGGTGATCTCGCCGGGCGCCGCACGCGACCTCGAACCGCTCGTCCGGGGGCTCTTCTACCCCCTGTGGGACGCGGGGCTCGAGCTCGGCCACCAGATCCGCACGCCCGCGCAGCAGGCGCGCGCCGTGCGCGACGACCTGCCCACGGCGACGGCGTTCCTCACGGCGCGGTTCCTGGCGGGCGACGAGACGCTCGCCGACCGCGCGCTCGCCGAGGTGTTCCGGCGCGTGCGGAAGGAGGCGACACGGCTGCTGGCGTCCATCGAGGCGCGCGACCGGCCGGGGTCGCCCTACCTGCTCGAGCCCGACCTCAAGGACGGCGCTGGCGGCCAGCGCGACATCGACGAGCTGGTGTGGCGCGCCGCCATCGCAAGCGGCGCCCCCGCGCAGACGCCGGGCGGGCTCGTCGGCTCCGGAGCGCTCCGGTCGGATGAGCTGCTCGGGCTCCGCGACGCCCAGGCGGTGCTCACGACGGCTCGCTGGCTGCTGCACCGCGCGCACCGCGGTGCGCGCAACGCGATGGACCTCGAAGACGCGCTCGACCCGGCATTCGACGCCGACGCGGTGCAGCGCTCGCTCGAGCGCGTGCACCACACGCTGCTCGCCGTGCGGGAGCGGGCGGCCGTTCGGGGCGCCGGTCGGGCCGGAAGCCGCGCGAACGGCGGCGGCGGCCGCGCGGATGCCACACCCCTCTCGCTCCGCGAGACCGATGCGCTCGCGGTGCGCGGCGACGAGGGCCTCGACGCGCTCGAGCGGGCCGCGTACGCGCTTCGGCTCGACGCCGCCCTGCCGGGCTTCGGCGCGCTGATGACGCTCCGGCGGCCGGGACTCTCCCACCGCTACACCGTGGGCGCTCACTGCCTGCGTGCCCTCGTGGCGGCGCTCGACCCCGGCACGCCGGCCGGGCTGCTCCCCGGGGCCGGGCACGTCCGCGACGCGCTCGTGGTGGCTGCGCTCGCCCACGACGCCGGGAAGGCCGAGCCCGCCCCCGACCACTCGGGCCGGGGCGCTGGAGCAGCAGCCGTGGCGGCCCGCAGGCTGGGACTCGACGCGGAGACGGCGGGGATGGCGGCGGCGCTCGTCCGCGAGCACCTGCTGCTCTCGGAGACCGCCACGCGCGACCTCACCGACGAGGACGTGGTGCTCGACGCCGCGGCCCGCATCGGCGACCCGGCGCTCGTCGCGCCGCTCTTCGCGCTCACCGCGGCCGACATGCGCGCCACCGGCGAGGGCGTCTGGACGCCCTGGCGCGCGGCCCTCGTCGCCGAGCTGGCCGGCAAGATCGACGCCGCGCTCTCCGCGGAGACCGACGGGGCCGACATCGTGGCCCGCGCCTCGGCCGTGCGAGCCGAGGCAACGCGCCGCGCGCTCGCGGTCGGGGCGTCGCGCACCCAGCTTCGCTTCATCGAGGGCGCGCCGCTCCGCTACCTCGAGCGCAGAACGCCCGAGGAGGTGCTGCGCGACGCACGCCTGGTGCAGCGGCTCGCAGGCCCCTCGGCACTCGGCGATGTTGCCATCGGCGTCGAGGCCGGCCGCGTTGCCGGCACCTGGCTCGTGGACGTCGTCGCACGCGACCGGCCCGGGCTCTTCGCCACCGTGAGCGGCGCGCTCGCACTCTCGGGGCTTGGCGCGCTCTCGGCCGAGGCCTTCACCGACCGAAGCGGCATCGCGCTCGACACGTTCATCGTCGAGCCCGTCACGCTCGCCGCGGTGGGCGCGGCCACCTGGGAGACGCTCGAGCGCACGTTACGCTCGGCGCTCGGCGGGGCGCTCCCCCTCAACGAGCGCCTCGAGGAGCGTCGGCGCCACTACCCGTCGCGCGCGCGGCGCCGGCCCGCCGAGGCCGCGGTCGAGGTCGGAGAGCCGGGGGGTTACCACACGCCCGTGCGGGTGCGCGCGTCCGACCGGGTCGGGCTGCTGCACGACCTCGCCCGGGCGTTTCAGGCGGCCTCGCTCGACATCCGGCGCGCCACCGTCACGACGACCGCCGGAGTGGCCGACGACGTCTTCGAGGTCGTGGACGCCTACGGCCGGCCGCCGTCGCCCGAAACGCTCGCGGAGACGCTGGTGCCCTCGCTGCTGGCCGCAGCAAGGGCACCGTCAAGCGCCGATCCGAGACGCGCGGCCCGCTAGCCCTGACGGGCCGGTCGCGCTACTTCTTCTCCTGTACGGTCACCGTCCAGAGCACGGAGGTGTCCTGCGACTTCACGCGGAACGTGTGGGTTCCGGCAGCCACGTCGAGTTCCGTCTCGAACGATGCGCCTCCGGGGGCGGACACCACGAGGGACCGGAGATGCCAGTCGGTATCGCCAGCGCCCCACGAATGCACGCCGACGAGGTAGCCGGCAGGGCCGTCACCGGTGAGGATGATCCGCTTCTCGCCGGAGCCGAGCGTGATCGCACCGCTCGTCCACTCGGCCTCCGCGCCGGTGTGCTCGAGCACCGTCTGCCACTGGGGCAGCACGATCAGCTCGGGAGCGATGAACTTCGGCTGCACGAGCAGCAGCTCGAAGTCATCCGCGGTGACGTCCTCGGGCGCCGCCGGCGGGTCGGTCGAGGTTCCCCCGCCCGACGAGCTGTCGTCGTCCGCGTCGTCGTCCTCCACCACCGGAGCCAGAGCGATCACGAGAGCGACGGACGAACCCGGCTCCACCTCGGCTCCCGGGAGCGGATCGTGACTGATGACGGTCCCGGCCGGCGCCACCGTGTCCTCGGCCACCACATACGCGATTTCGCCCACGGCCAGGCCGGCGGCCGTGATATCGGACGTGGCGCGGTCGATCGTCATCCCGCGCAGATCCGGCACCGCGATCGTCGTGTCAGCTTCCGCCTCGGTGTCGGCCTCCGCTACGGTTGTCGTATCGGCCTCCCCGTCATCACCGAGTCCGCCCACGAGCAGTCCGGCGCCGAGCGCGAGTCCGACGACCGCGACCCCCGCCACGACGTACGCCCATACGGGGATGCGTTTCTTACCGGGTACGCCGGACACCGGTCCACCCGCAGCTTCCGCGGGCGCAGCCGCCCCGTCGGGCACCGCAGGCATCACGGCGGTATCGCCCATCGAATCCATGTCCTGTCCGTCGAGTGTCGGTTCGTCGTTCACGATGTCCCCCTTACGTTCCCGCTCCACCGAGCAGGTCCTTCACGACCTTCGGGTCGCCCAGCGTCGAGAGGTCCCCGAACGCTTCGAGGTCGCGTTCCCCTGCTGCTATCTTACGCAGAATCCGTCGCATTATCTTGCCGCTGCGCGTCTTGGGCAGATCGTGCGCGAACTGGATCCGGTCGGGTTTGGCGATCGGGCCGATGAGCTTGCGCACGTGTCCGGCGAGGATGGTCGACAGATCGTCGCTCGCAACCGACCCGTCGCGGAGCACCACGTACGCGTGGATGCCCTCGCCCTTCACCGGGTGCGGGAAGCCCACCACGGCCGCCTCGCTCACGGCGTCGTGGCTCACCAGCGCGCTCTCGATCTCGGCGGTGCCGAGCCGGTGACCGCTCACATTGATCACGTCGTCGACGCGGCCGAGAAGCCAGTAGTCGCCGTCCGCGTCCACCCGCGCGCCATCGCCGGTGAAGTAGCGGCCCGGGAACCGAGTGAAGTACACCTCGCGCATGCGGCTGTGGTCCGGGTCGCCCCAGGTCCCCCGCAGGATGCCGGGCCACGGCTTGCGGACCGTGAGGTAACCACCCTCGCCCGGCTCCGCGCGGCTGCCGTCCTCACGCACCACTTCGGGGTCCACGCCGAAGAACGGCCACGATGCCGACCCCGGCTTGAGCGGCGTCGCTCCCGGGAACGGCGTGATGAGGAAGCCGCCCGTCTCGGTCTGCCAGTAGGTGTCCACGATGGGCACCTCGCCGTGGCCGATCGTCTCGTAGTACCACTCCCAGACCTCGGGGTTGATCGGCTCGCCCACCGTGCCCAGGAGCCGGAGTGACGAGAGGTCGTAGCGCTGCGGCCAGCCGGAGCCGTGACGCATGAGCGCCCGGATGGCCGTCGGCGCCGTGTAGAAGGTGTTGACGCGATACTTCTCCACGACCGCCCAGAAGCGCCCGGGGTCGGGGTACGTCGGCACGCCCTCGAACATGAGCGACGTCGCGCCCGCGGCGAGCGGGCCGTAGAGGATGTAGCTGTGACCCGTGACCCAGCCGATATCGGCGGTGCACCAGAACACGTCCTCGTCGCGGTAGTCCATGACCGTCTTGAAGCTGAGCGCCGCGAACAGCAGGTAGCCCGCGGTGGTGTGCAGCACGCCCTTCGGCTTGCCGGTGGAACCCGACGTGTACAGGATGAACAGCGGGTCCTCGGCGCCCATCGGCTCCGGCGCGCAGGGCTTGCGTACCTCCGGCGCCGAGACCTCCTGGTGCCACCACGTGTCGCGCCCCGGCTCCATGTCCACGTCGCCGGCTCCGCGCCGCACGACGATGCACGCCAGGACGCTCGGGCACTCGAACAGCGCCTCGTCGGCCGCGACCTTGAGGGCGACCTTGCGGCCGCCACGGATGCCCTCGTCGGCTGTCACGAGGATGCGCGCACCGCAGTCCTGGATGCGCTCGCGCAGCGCGCTCGCCGAGAAGCCGCCGAACACCACCGAGTGGATCGCGCCGATGCGTGCGCACGCGAGCATCGCGATGGGGAGCTCGGGGATCATCGGCAGATAGATCGCCACGCGGTCGCCGCGCTCCACGCCCTTCTTGCGCAGCACGTTGGCGAACCGGCTCACCTCGTGATGCAGCTGCTGATACGTGAACGTGCGCGAGGTGCCGTCGTCGCCTTCCCAGATGAGCGCGGCCTTGTTGCGCCGCCAGGTGCCGAGATGCCGGTCGAGGCAGTTGGCCGAGACGTTCAGCACACCGTCGGAAAACCAGCGCACGTCGAGCGAGTCGAAGTCTCCCTCGGTGACCTTCGTGAACGGCTCGATCCAGTCGAGCTCCTCCCGTGCGGCATCTCCCCAGAAGCCCTCGGGGTCGTCCAGGGACCGCCGGTACAGCGCGCGGTACGCCTCGACATCGGGAACGACCGCGGCAGCGGCGAATCCCGGGGGCGGCGGGACCACCCGGACATCGGCGCTCAGATGCTCGATTCCTGCGCGTGCGTCGTCAGCCATCGATCGGCCTCCTTGAGGTCGGTGTCGTTATGGCCTATTCCCCCTTTGCGCTGCGGCGCTCTCGTGTAGGATTATCCGGTATCCGTTCGGAAGGACACCGTGCCCGCCCTCGCCCGCAAGTACGACGTGCTCAGGAACCGCCTGTCGAACCTCGGCAGCGCGCTGATCGCCTACTCCGGCGGCGTGGACTCAACGCTGCTCGCCTTCACGGCGCACGCGGTCCTCGACGACCGCGCGCTCGCGGTGCTCGCCGTCTCCGACGTGCACGCCCCCGCCGAGATCGACGAGGCGCGCGCGACCGCCGCCGCGCTCGGCCTGCACTTCTACGAGGTGGAGACCTACGAGCTTGCCGACCCCCGGTTCCACTCGAACCCGACCGACCGCTGCTACTACTGCAAGGCCGAGATGTTCGGCATGCTGCGAACCGTCGCGAACGCCCGGGGCATCGCCTGGGTGCTCGACGGCACCAACGCGGATGACACCGCCGACCGGCGGCCGGGCCGTCGCGCGGCCCGCGAGTACGGCGTCGTCAGCCCGCTGCTGGAGGTCGGCTTCCACAAGGACGAGATCCGGACGCTGTCCGAGCAGCTCGGTCTGCCCACCTGGGACAAGCCCTCGATGGCCTGCATCGCCTCGCGCTTCCCGTACGGGACGCCGATCACCGAGGAGGGCATCGATCGCGTCGTGGCAGCCGAGGCCGCGGCCCGGTCGCTCGGCCTGCGGCAGGTGCGCGTCCGCGCGCACGGCGATGTCGCCCGCCTCGAGGTCGACCCGGAGGAGATGGACCGCGCCTTCGCGCTGCGCGACCAGCTCACCGCCGACATCAAGCGCGCGGGGTTCTCGTTCGTGGCGCAGGACCTCGAGGGGTACCGGCCGGGTTCGTTCGACACAGGCCTCGACGGCGATGGCGAGGGCGACGGGGCCGATCAGGAGCCGTCGGCCTTCTGAGCCCGCCTACGCGGTGAGCTCGCGAAGCGCGGCGCGCAGGGCCGCCGGCAGCCGCTCGCGCAAGCGCGCCGGATCGCCCATCGCCGCACCCAGAACGCGCGTGGTGAACGGCCGCGCCGTGTCGACGATATCGATCTCGGGGTAGAGCGCCCGCGCCACGCCTTCCACGGTCGCAAGCGACTTGATGAGCAGCCCGTACCCCGACGGCACCGCCACGCCGTTCGCGCCGAGCAGCCGCAGGAAGCCGAGGCCGAAGTGCGCGAAGTCGCGCGTGCCGTCCGCGCGCGTCGTGCCGTCGAGGAGGCGGCCGAGCCCGGAGCGCACGGCCTCCACCCGATCGGCCGGGACGTGCACCCCGAGCGCGTCCGAGTAGCGTAGCGCGCGCTCGGCGTCGCGGTAGACGAGCGCCGCCATCACCTGCGTGATGTTCACGCGCTCGGCCGGCGTGAGGTACCCCACGATGCCGAAGTCGAGGTACGCGATCCTGCCCTCGGGCGTGACGAAGAGGTTCGCGGGATGCAGATCGGCGTGATAGCGACCGTAGACGAACACCTGCCGCATGAAAGCCGTGGCCCCGTGCACCGCAAGCGCGAAGCAGTCCACGCCCGCCGCGCGGGCCGCGTCGATCTCCGAGAGCCGCCAGCCTTCCACGAACTCCATCGTGAGCACGCGCGCGGTCGTACGGCTCCACACCACGCGCGGCGACGTCACCCGCGCGTCATCGCGGAAGTCGAAGCGGAAGCGGTCCGAGAAGCGGCCCTCGCGCCGGAGATCGAGCTCGCGATCCAGGCTCTCGGCGAACTCATCGAGCAGCGCGACGGGGTCGACCCGCCGCACGAGACGCCGTCGCACGAGCCCTTCGGCCATGCGCCGCGCGATCGCCAAGTCGCCCCGGACCGTGGCCTCCGCGCCCGGACGGACGACCTTCACCGCCACGTCGGCCCCCGCGGGCAGCACGTCGCCCCACACCGGCCGGTACGCCTCGCGCAGCCGGGCGCGATGGACCTGCGCGATGGACGCCGAGGCGACGGGCTCGTCGTCGAAGCCGTCCCAGAGCGCGTCGGCATCCGCGCCGAACTCGGCTTGGATCACCTCGCGGATGGCCGCGGCCGGAAGCGGCGGCACGCTGTCCTGCAGCGACTCCATCTCGGCGACCAGCTCGTCGGAGAACTCGTCCGGCCGCACCGAGATCAGCTGTCCCAGCTTCACGAACGCCGGGCCGAGGTCCTCGAAGGAGCGCCGGAGCGCTCGCGCCCATGCCGCGCGCCGCACCCGCCCGGGGGCGAGCCCGAAGCGCGCCGCCGGGAGCGCGCCCGCCAGCCGGCGCGCGATGGTGAGCGTGATCTGCCGCTCGCGGGAGCCCATAGCGGCCTCCCTCACCCGCGCAGCGTGCGGAGGATCGTCTCAAGCTGGGCCTCGATCGCGTCGAGTCGCCCGCGCATCTCGCCGACCTCGAAGCGCAGTTCGTCGAGCGCCGGGTCGCGCTGCCCCGTGTCGAGAGGCTCCTCGCCGCGCGCCCGGGCCTCGAGCGCCGCCTTGAGCTTCTCCTTCTCCTCGGCCACGAGCGCCGCCAGGCCGTCCACGAACGCGTCCGGACCGCCGCTCATGCCGCCCGGCCCCGCCGCGTCGCCACGAGACACCGCGGCCTTCAGGCCCTCGTCGGCCGCCTCGTGGGTGAGCATCCACGCCGCAAAGAACCGCATCACGTCGTCGGTCATCTGTCCGCCTCCGTCGCTTTCGTTCCCCGATAAGGGATTCGACGCCCGGGTCCGCACTCCCTCTCGTGCCCCTACCGGTCGCGCAGCAGCCGCAGTCCGTTCGCGATGACGATGAGCGCCATGCCGGTATCGGCGAACACCGCCATCCACAGCGTGGCCTTCCCGGCGAGCGCGAGGGCGAGCACGAGCGCCTTCACGCCGATGGAGAGCGCGACGTTCTGCCGGATGATCGCCATCGTGCGCCTGCCGAGCGCGAGGAAGCGCGGCACGGCGGCAAGGTCGTCGCGCATCAGCGCCACGTCCGCGGTCTCGATGGCGGTGTCGCTTCCCATCGCCGCCATCGCGATGCCGACGTCGGCCGTCGCGAGCGCCGGCGCGTCGTTGATGCCGTCGCCGACCATCACCACGCCACCGAAGCGCTCGCGGATGTCGCGCACCGCGTCCGTCTTGTCGGCGGGCAGCAGCGCGGCGCGGTACTCCCGGATGCCCGCGGTCGCGGCGATGCGCGCCGCGACCCGCTCGTTGTCCCCGGTGAGCATCACGACGTGCTCGATGCCCGCGTCGCGCAGGGCCGCCATCACTCCCGGCGCTTCGGCGCGGACCTCATCGGCAAGGCCGAAGAGTGCGACCGTCCTGCCGCTCTCCGCATCGCCCTCCGAGAGCACGAGCACCGTGAGACCGTCGGACTCGAGCGCGTCGGCCGCATCGCGCGCTCCCTGTCCGATCCCGCCCGAGGCCATCGCGCGGCGCAGCGACCCGATCGCGAGCGGCCGCCCCTCCACGGTACCGGAGACGCCGAGACCGGCTGTCTCGACGAGGTCCTCGACGGGCACGGGTTCCCGGGAGGCGGCTGCCTCGACGATCGCGCGCGCAAGCGGGTGGTTGGAGTGCGCCTCGAGCGCCGCCGCATCGCGCAGCGCGTCGTGCTCGCTGCCACCGAAGGTGAGAGTCCGCACCAGACGCGGCCTGCCGTGCGTGAGCGTGCCGGTCTTGTCGAACGCCACCGCGCGAGCCGTCCCCGCGAGCTCGAGGAACGCGCCGCCCTTCACGAGCACGCCGTCGCGCGTCGCCCGCGCGATGGCCGAGACGATGGCCACCGGCGTTGAGATCACGAGCGCGCACGGGCACGACACCACGAGCAGCACCAGCGCACGGTACGCCCACTCGCGCCACTCGCCGAAGCCGCCCCACGGCGCGCCGAGCGAGCCGAGAAGGGGCACGCCCACCGCGATCGCCACCGCAAGCGCGATCACCGCGGGCGTGTAGTAGCGGCTGAACCGGTCGACCAGCCGCTGGACCGGTGCGCGTGAGGCCTGCGCCGTCTCCACCAGTTGCACGATCCGCCTGAGCGTCCCGTCGCTGGCGAGCGCGCTCGTCCGCACCTCGACCAGCCCGGTGGTGTTGAGCGTGCCCGCGTAGACCGCCTCGCCCTCGGACTTGTCGGCGGGAACCGACTCGCCCGTGATGGCCGACTCGTCGAACGCCGAGACGCCGCGCAGGAGCACGCCATCGAGCGGCACGCGCTCGCCGGGGCGCACGACCACGACCTCGCCGACGCGCACGTCGGCGAGCGGCAGCATCACCTCGGCGGTGCCGCGCCGCACGCGCGCCTGCTGCGGGGCGAGCCCCATGAGGTCGCGGATCGAGCGCCTCGTGCGAGCGAGCGAGCGCGATTCCAGCGCCCCGCCCAGCGCGAACAGGAAGATGACCGTGGCGCCCTCGCCCCACTCGCCGATGGCCGCGGCGCCGAGCACGGCGATGGTCATGAGCACGTTCATGTCGAGCGACTTCGCCGCGAGCGAGACCGCCGCGCGGCGCCACGTGATGGTGCCTCCGACGATGATCGCCGCCGCGTACGCGTACGCGGCGACCTGGTCGCCGACGACCGCGCCGAGCAGCCAGCCGAGCGCGATGAGCGCGCCCGACACCGCCACGATCACCTCCGCACGGTTGCGGGCCCACCACGACTGCGGCGCTGGAGGGATGCCCGGCTCGAGGGACTCGGCGGTATGGCCGGCGCCGCTCACCACAGCCAGCACGCGGCTCCGCGGGTCGGCCTCGGCGTCGTATTCGAGCACGAGCACGCCGCTCGCGAAGTTCACGTCGGCGGCAAGCACGCCCGGGATCTGCCGTACGGACTTCGACACGGTCCGCGCGCAGTCGGGTCAATCGAGCCCCGTCAGGCGGTACGCCGCGTGCCCCACGGACCCGGTGGTCTCGAACGCCAGGCGCTCCACGGCCGAGTCGAGCTCGTCTGGGCGCGCGATGGCGGGGTCGTACGTGACGCCGAGCACGCCGTCGTCGATGTGGCACTCGGTCTCGAGCACGCCGGGCAGGCGGCTCACCTGCTCGCAGAGCCGGGCCGCGCAGTCCTGGCAGTAGAACGTGCCGGGGAGCAGCCCGCGGAGGTCGTAAGGCGGCTCCCGTCGTGCGGAGCCTGTGCGCTCCTCGGTCACGCGACGTCCCTACGGGAGAACACCACGACGGATCCCACGAGCGTCACCAGAGCGACAGCAGCGTAGATCCACCATGCCTCGGCGGCGACCGTGCCGTCGTTGATGATCTTGCCGGGCTGCCAGTAGGACACCAGGTTCACCGGCTCGAAGAACTCGGCGGCCTCGGAAGCGTTGGCCACCAGGTCGGCGATCCAGAACAGCACCAGGATGCCCGCCGCGATCGAACCCGGCTTGCCGCCATCGCGGAACATCGATGAGAGCAGCATGGCGATCCCGCCGATCGCGAGCATGAACAGCCCGCCGAACGACATGAGCAGGAGGTAGGTCTTCGCGGAGAGCTCGATATCGTATCGCGGGCCGAAGATCATGATGGGCACGAACGAGGCGATCGCGAGCACCACCACGTAGCCCACCATCGCGATCACCCGCGTCACCGCGAGCCGCACGCGTGAGACAGGCTGCGCGAGGGTGAACTCCATCGTCCCGGCGCCGATCTCGCCTGCGAACGCCTTGATCGCGTAGATGATGAGGGCGGAGGCCACGATGAGCATCCACATGAGTCCCAGGTACTCCATCTGGAAGTAGCCGCCGAGCGAGGCCATCGGCACCTCGGTGCCGCCGAAGAGCTGCAGCAGTTCGGGCGGGTAGCTCTCGATGAGTTCGGCGTACTTGTCGCCGCCCATCTGGGGCCAGAACCACGTCATCAGCCAGGCGTAGAGCACGAGCCCGAACGAGAACCAGAAGAGCGACGTGCGGCGCTGGTGGATCGTGGCGCGAAGCAGCGTCCAGCTCATCGCGACTCCTCCCTCTCGGCTTCGGCGTCCGGTGAAGCGTCACGCTCCCGGTAGAACTCCAGGAAGACGTCCTCCAGACTCGCCTGCTGGATGCTCAGATCGGCGACCCTCGTGGTGGCCAGGTGCTTGAGCAGAGCGTCGACGGCGTCGCCGCGCGCCCGCGCGGTGAAGACCGTCTCGCTCACCGCGAGCACGTTGTCGACCCCCGGCAGACCCGCCAGGAAGGACGGGGCCGTGGGTTGCGCGAAGGTCACCTGCACCTGTCGCAGGCGCTTGCCGAGCAGCTCCTTCACGCTCTCCTCGGCAACGAGATGGCCGAGCCGGATGATGCCGACGCGCTCGCACACCCGCTCGACTTCGGAGAGCACGTGGCTGGAGAGGAACACCGTGCGGCCCTCGGCCACGCGCTCGTCGATGACGCTGTAGACCGCTTCCTGGTTGAGGGGGTCGAGCCCGCTCGTCGGCTCGTCGAGGATGAGCAGGTCCGGATCGTGCGCCATGCCGAGGATGAGCGCGAGCTTCTGCTTGTTGCCCTTCGAAAGCTCGCGCACGCGCTTCGACGGATCGAACTCGAACCGCTCGAGCAGATCCTTCTCGAGACGTCCGTGGCCCCCGCGGAAACCGGCGACGTAGTCGAGGTGCCACCCACCCGTCTCGCGGTCGTACAGCCGCACCTCGCCGGCGACGTAGCCGATCCGCGCGCGCACCGCCGAACCGTCCAGCGCCACCGGCTGGCCGAAGAGCATCGCCTCGCCCGAGGTCGGCTTGAGCATGCCGAGCAGGCACCGGATCGTGGTGGTCTTGCCGGAGCCGTTGGGCCCCAGATAGCCGTAGACCGCCCCCTCGGGCACGCGCATCGAGAGGTCCTCCACACCGCGCGTCTTCCCGTAGAACTTGGTGAGCGACCGAGTGCTGATGACGTCCATGCATCCGCTCCTTTGAGGTGAACAGGCTCCGTGACGCTCTCCTTAGACTACCCGAAGGAAACCCCGCGTATGCGACTGCGGACGAATGGCTTCACGGGCTGTCCGTGCGGGGACATACTTGACGTACCGTCCACGGGGAGGTGGTCGTTATGCAGTCCGCTCCACAGCGGAACAAGCAGGTCGCGCTCATCGTCGCGATCGTGGCCGTCGCATTGTTCATCGGCGGCGCCGCCGGGTGGTTCGCGCGCGCCGGCGAGATCGCCGACCTCGAAGAGCGTGTCGAGGGAGCCGAGGAACGGCTGGCGGAACTCGACGCGGAGGAGCCCGAGTTCGAAGAGCCCGAGTCCGGGGAACCCGAGGAGCCCGAGGAGCCCGAGGCCGAGGAGCCCGAGGAGCCCGAGGAGCCCGAGGCCGAGGAACCGGAATCAGTGACCGAGCGCGTGCCGGCGGACGTCGTCAGCGTCCGCACCGCGGGCGGCGTTCACTACCTGACCTTGGACTACATCCAGTTCCTTACCGGGAGTGCGGCGGCTGCTGCCGCCACAGCGCACGGCGACGAATCGCCCCCACCTAATGACTACTACATCGTCAACGACAATCCCCGGCTGCGGGAGTTCCCGATCCAGGCGGGCATCCCCGTGGAGGTCGTCTCCAACGATGACGGCACGGTGGATCCCGACGGTCACACGATGGGTCTGAACGACTGGGTCGCGCGTATCTCCGGCACTCTGTCCGACTACTACACGTATAGCTTCTACTGGGTCACGGTCACCGATAACGTCATCGTAGGTCTAGAACAGCAGTACCTGCCGTAGGAGGCTCTCATGAAGTGGAGCGAACTCTCCCGCAAGCAGCGGACGCTGGCGCTCGTGGGGGCGGCCGTGCTCGGCCTCGCCGTCATCGCCGGTGCCTTCGCGCTCGGCATGAGCCTCGGGGATGACCCGGGCCCCGACACGGCCGCGGACGCCGGAAGCGACACCAGCGAGGCGACCGGAACCACCGAGACCACGTCCACGGACGAGCCGGCAACCGACACCGCCGAACCCGAGGCACCTCCGGTGGCGGAGGCCGAACCTGAGCCGCCGGCCCCCGCGCCGACTCCCCCGCCGGCCGATCCTCGCGTCTTCGGGCAGCTCAAGGGCATCCGCGATGAGAGCGGCGGGGCGTGGGCCGAGCTGTGGGTGGATATCGACACGGCAGTCTTCCTCACGGGCGAGGACGCCCTCGAGTGGCTTACCAGCCAAGGTGATGCCGCGTTCTACCGCGCCATCTACTGGTATGCGAAACCCGACGGCGCCGCCATCACATCACATCGGCTCAAGCCCGACTCCATCAAGGTATGGATGTACACGTACCCGACGGTGCCGCCCGCCGGCTTCTACGGACCTGGCATGACGAAGCAGACGGTGGGCTTCGGTGAGTTCTACGATGCGATCTATATGGCGGGCGACCCGAACTGCCTGCTCAACCGCTACTACTGGTTCACGGTGGAAGGTGGTTACATCACCATCATCGAGGAGCAGCCGAGAGACCCTTGCTACGAGCCGTAAGCGGTGCGCACTACCGCTTACGGCGCTTCACCCCGTGCGACGAGCCCTTGCGCGCGCCCTGCTTGAGGCGGGACAGCACCTCGTCGGCGGTGGTCGACTCGACCTCGGCCTTGAGCTTCACGACCTGGTCGCGCAGCCTCGCGGCGCTCTCGAAGTCGAGCGCCTCGGCCGCCATGTGCATGTCCTCCTCCATCGCGGCGAGGATCCGCGCGAACTCCTCCCGGGGGAGCTTGCCGAGCTCGGCCGCCACGTCTACGCTCGGCTCCAGCCCGACCTCGGTCTCGCGCACATACTGCGCGATGTCGTGGATGGCCTTGCGTATCGTCTGCGGCTCGATGCCGTGCTCGGTGTTGAAGGCCATCTGCAGCGTCCGCCGCCGCTCGGTCTCCTCGATGGCGGTGCGCATGGAGTCGGTCATCTTGTCGGCGTAGAGGATGACCTCGCCGGACACGTTGCGCGCGGCGCGGCCGATGGTCNNCGGCGGCCGTTGGTGACGTCGAGCGCCGCCGTCATCGCCGCCGTCATGCCGTCGGCGTACATGATGACCGTGCCGTCGATGTGGCGGGCGGCGCGGCCGATGGTCTGGATCAGGCTCGTCTTGCCGCGCAGGAAGCCCTCCTTGTCGGCGTCGAGGATCGCCACCAGCGTGACCTCGGGCAGGTCGAGCCCCTCGCGCAGCAGGTTGATGCCCACGAGGCAGTCGATGACGCCGGCGCGCAGGTCGCGCAGGATCTCCACGCGCTCGAGCGTGCCGATGTCCGAGTGCATGTAGCGGACCTTGATGCCGTGCTCGAACAGGTAGTCGGCAAGGTCCTCGGCCATCTTCTTGGTGAGCGTGGTGATGAGGGTGCGCTCGTGCCGCCCGGTCCGCTCGCGCACCTCGGCCATGAGGTCGTCGATCTGACCCGTGGTGGGCCGCACCTCCACCTGCGGATCCACCAGGCCGGTGGGCCGGATGATCTGCTCCACGATCCGTCCGCTCGTGCGCAGCTCGTAGTCGCCCGGCGTGGCCGAGACGAACACGGTCTGCTTCACCCGCGTGCGGAACTCGTCGAACTTGAGCGGCCGGTTGTCGAGCGCGCTCGGAAGCCGGAACCCGTGCTCGACGAGGGTGAGCTTGCGCGAGCGATCGCCCTCGTACATGCCGTGCAATTGCGGGACGGTCACGTGGCTCTCGTCGATCATGCACAGGAAATCGTCGCCGAAGTAGTCGATGAGCGTATGCGGCGGCTCGCCCGGGTTGCGGCCGTCGAGGTGCCGGGAGTAGTTCTCGATGCCCGAGCAGTAGCCCATCTCCTCGAGCATCTCGAGGTCGTAGGACGTGCGCATCTCGAGACGCTGTGCTTCGAGGAGCTTGCCTTCGGCGTTCAGCTGCTGGAGCCGTTCACGCAGCTCGTCGCGGATCGACTCCACCGAGGCGCGCAGCTTGTCCTTAGGCGTGACGTAGTGGGTCGCGGGCCACACCGGCGTGGCCGGGAAACGGTTCAGCGCCTCGCCCGTGACGCGATCCACCTCGGTGATCGACTCCACCTCGTCGCCGAAGAACTCGACCCGGATCGGCTGGTCCGCGTACGGCGGGTAGATGTCGAGCACGTCGCCGCGCACCCGGAAGGTCCCGCGCTTGAGCTCGTAGTCGTTGCGGTCGTACTGGATGTCGATGAGGTCGCGGATGAGCAGGTCGCGGTCGTACGCGGTCGCCTCCGAGAGGAACACCGCCATGCCGGCGTAGTCCTCGGGCGAGCCGATGCCGTAGATGCACGAGACGCTCGCTACCACCACGACGTCCTTGCGCGACAGGAGCGCGGCGGTCGCCGCATGCCGCAGCTTCTCGACCTCCTCGTTGATCGATGAGTCCTTCTCGATGTACGTGTCGGTCGTGGGGACGTACGCCTCGGGCTGGTAGTAGTCGTAGTACGAGACGAAGTACATGACTGCGTTGTCGGGCATGAGATCGCGGATCTCNNGGCCTCGGCGAGCTTGGCCATGGTGAAGGTCTTGCCCGAGCCCGTCACACCGAGCAGCGTCTGGTCCTTGATGCCGCTTCGCACCCCGTCCGCGAGCGCGGCGATGGCCTGCGGCTGGTCGCCCGCGGGTTCGAACTCGGATACGACGGTGAGCGGACGCATCACAGGCCCCCTACGCCTCGCGGCTCGCGATCTCGGTCTCCCAGAATGCGACGAGCTCGCGGCGGAACGCTTCGAGGTCGCCGTCGTTCTCGATCACGTAGTCGGCGATCTCTCGCCGCTCGGCATCCCCGGCCTGGCGCGCGATCCGGCGCTCGGCGTCCTCGAGCGACATGCCGCGTGCGACGGCCCGCTCGATGCGGACGTCCTCCGGCGCCGAGATGGCGAGGACCGCGTCGACCGGCTCGAGGAAGAGCGGCGATTCGGCGAGCAGCGGCACGACGAGCACGACGGCACGGGGCGGCTCACCCTGCAGGGCGAGCGTGTCAAGCGCGCCAGCGACGGCGGCAAGAACCGCCGGGTGGGTGATCGAATCGAGCAGTTCGGCTGACTCGTTCGTGGCGAACGCGCGCTCCGCGAGCAGCGCCCGATTGATGCGGCCGTCGGGTCCGACGAGATCGGCGCCGAAGGACCCGGTCACGGCGTCACGGACCACCTGCGCTTCGTCGAGCAGCGTCTTGGCGACATCGTCGAGATCGATCACGACAGCGCCGAGGTCGCGGAGCACCTCTGCGGCGGTCGACTTGCCGGCGCCGAGGCCGCCGGTCAGCGCAAGAACGTACATGGGATACCTCCCGATGGTTCGGGGCCGGCCTGCGCTCGCGCGAAGACCGGCCCCGTGATCTGCTAGCGACGCCGGGTCAGGCTAGTCCTCGTCGGACTCATCCTTGTCGTCGTCGTCNNTCATCATCATCGTCGTCGTCATCGTCGTCGTCCTCGACGGCCTCGTCCGACTCCTCGGAATCCTCGACTTCCGCGACTTCTGCGACTTCTTCGGCTTCCGCGACGTCGGCCTCGACAACGGCCTCTTCGGCCTCGACAGCCTCAACGTCCTCGTCCGACTCCTCGGCATCCTCGGGCTCGGCAGGAACGGCGTCCGGCAGACCGAGTTCCTCGTTCGCGGCCCGGACGGACAGCGAGATGCGGCGGCGCTCAAGGTCGACGTCCATGATCTTCACCTTGATCTCATCGCCCACGGCGACGACATCTTCCGGCTTCTCGACATGGCCGCGCGCCATCTCCGAGATGTGCACGAGACCCTCGACGTTGTTGCCGATCTCGACGAACGCGCCGAACGGCACGATCTTGGTGACCTTGCCGTCGACGATCGAGTCGATGGTGAACTCCTTGACGAGCTGCTTCCACGGGTCGTCCTGGGTCTGCTTGAGACCGAGCGAGATGCGCTCGCGCGACATGTCGACGTCGAGCACCTGCACCTCGACCTTGTCGCCCACCGCGACGACCTCGGACGGGTGGTTCACGTGGCTCCAGCTGAGCTCGGAGATGTGCACCAGGCCGTCGATGCCGCCGAGGTCCACGAACGCGCCGAAGTCGACGATCGAGGAGACCACGCCGGGGAGGATCATGCCCTTGACCAGCTTGTTCAGGATGTCGCTGCGCTCCTGCTTGCGGTCCTCTTCGAGCACCACGCGGCGAGAGAGCACGACGTTGTTGCGGTTGCGGTCCATCTCGATGACGCGGCACTCGAGGCGGTCGCCGAGGAACATGTGGAGGTCCTTCACGCGGCGAAGGTCCACGAGAGAGGCAGGCAGGAAGCCGCGCAGGCCGATGTCGATGATGAGACCGCCCTTGACGACCTCGATGACCTCGCCCTCGACGTTCTCGCCGGCTTCGAACTTCTTCTCGATGTCGTTCCACGCACGCTCGTAGGCGGCGCGCTTCTTGGAGAGGATGAGCCGGCCGTCCTTGTC
>DCVQ01000007.1:106859-121035 GCA_002328745.1 Actinobacteria bacterium UBA2184 | reverse complement strand
GAAGAAGCACCGCATCGAGGACGCCCTTCAGGCGACCCGCGCGGCGGTCGAAGAGGGCATCGTCGCCGGCGGTGGCGTTGCGCTCACCGACGCGGTCTTCGCTCTCGACGCCCTCAAGCTCGACGGCGATGAGGCCATCGGCGTCACCATCATCAAGAAGGCGCTGGACGAGCCGCTCAAGCAGATCGCCGCGAACGCGGGCTTCGAGGGTTCGGTCGTGGTCGAGAAGGTCAAGGCGCTCGGCGCGGGCCAGGGCCTGAACGCGGCCACCGGCGAGTACGGCGACCTCGTGAAGATGGGCATCATCGACCCCGTCAAGGTCACGCGCACCGCTCTCCAGAACGCGGCTTCCATCGCGGCGCTCATCCTGATCACCGAGACCACCATCTCGGACGTCCCGCAGAAGGACGACGCGGGCGCGGGCATGGGCGGCATGGGCGGCATGGGCGGCATGATGTAGTCGTCGCGGCTGTCGTCGCGCACCGTACCGAGTCGCGAGGCCCCGGGAACGTCCGGGGCCTCGCTGCGTCCGGCCACTGCCCACTGCCCGCGGTGCGGTCGTGTGGCGAACAGGTGGACTGGCGTACAATAGGCCACGTGACGGCTGCGAAGGGTGGACGCATGAACGAGCACTTCATCGCCGAGTGGAATCGCCTGAAGGCGGAGCACACGCACGACCGTGATGGCGCGAACAACTACGGGTGCTTCAACGTCGAGGCGTGCCGCAACAGCAACTACGTGTACAACGCGCGCGGCTGCATCAGCTGTCACAACTGCGATAGCGTCATCGAATGCATCCAGTGCGTGGACTGCCGTGACTGCGCGTACTGCGTGGGGCTCAACGGCGCCCGCTTCCACATCCTCAACAAGGAGCACACCGAGGAGGAGTACTACGCGAAGCTGAAGGCGTTCGGTATCGAGTGGACCGTCGAGGCGTTCGATCCTTTGGACCCGTACGCGTCGCTGTAGGGTACGCGAGCATGCACTCGGGCATCGTGCGGCCGCAAAGCCCCCGGCCGCTTCTCGCTCCAGCCTACGGGAGACCGAGTCCCTCGAACACGAAACGCGCGCCGAGGTAGAGCAGGAACACCGCAAGGGCGCCGATGATGGTCCGGTAGACGCGCGGCGTGAGCAGCTTCCGCCCGCGCGAGACCGCGACGATCACGAAACCGTACCAGGCGATGTCCGCGAGTTCGTGTCCGATGAAGAACGCAGCCACCCCGCCCGGGCCGATCGCGAGGCCATCGGACGCGAGCTTGACGCCGATCGTCGCCCACCACAGCGTCCAGTACGGATTGGCCAGGCTGCCGGCGATGCCGTCGAGTATCCCTCCGAGGCGACTGGAGCTGGTAACCGACGTATCGGCGATGAGGGTCCCACGAGCCGCTCCACGCAGGAGCCCCCATCCCATCCACAGCAGCACGGCGCCGCCGAGCACGGCGAGCGCGCGCGAGACGTGCGGGTCCCGCAGCACCCGGTGGAGCCCGAACGCGAAGCCGACGAGGAGCACTCCCTCGAGCAGCGCGTGGCCCACGAGCATGAGCGCGGCCGAGCGAGCGCCGCGGGTCATGGTGCGGGAGACGATGAGGGTCAGGAACGACCCGGGCGCCATGGCTCCGGAGAGGCCGACGGCGAACGCCGAGATCCCGAGGGCGACAGGACCGCTCACCGGTGGACGCCGTCTGCGGCGGGCGGGGTATCGTGCGTGTTCGACCTGGTCATGGTGGTATAGTATCGCAGCGCGCATGGGGCCCCTGCGCGCCTGAGAGGAGCAACACCCGTGGCGCTATCGATAGGCATCGTCGGTCTGCCGAACGTCGGCAAGTCGACGCTGTTCACCGCTCTCACCCGCAAGCAGGTGGATGCGGCCAACTACCCGTTCGCGACCATCGAGCCCAACGTGGGCGTCGTGCCCGTGCCGGACGCTCGACTCGACCGGCTTGCCTCGCTCGTTTCTCCGGAGCGCGTCATGCCTGCCACCGTCGAGTTCGTGGACATCGCGGGCCTCGTCCGCGGCGCGAACGAGGGCGAGGGCCTCGGCAACCAGTTCCTCGCGAACATCCGCGAGACCGACGCCATCGTGGAGGTCGTGCGGTACTTCACCGACCCGAACGTCATCCACGTCGACGGCAAGGTGGATCCTGCAGGCGACGTGGAGACCATCAAGACCGAGCTCGTCCTCGCGGACCTCGGCACGCTCGAGCGCGCGCTTCCGCGCATCGAGAAGGAGGCGAAGCGCGACGCCGCCGCGGCCGCGAAACTCGCGGTGGCCAGGCGGCTCGAGGCCTGGATGGCCGCGGGCCATCGCGCGCGCACGATGACGATGAGCGACGACGAGCGTACGCTCGTGCGCGACCTGCACCTCCTCACCATGAAGCCGATGCTGTACGTCGCCAACGTCGACGAGTCCGCCATCGGAGCGTCGCTCGCCGCGATCGACGGCATCGCGCCGGTGCCCATCTGCGCCAAGATCGAGTCCGAGATGGCCGACCTCGACGCTGACGAGCTTGCGGAGTACCTCGAGATGGAGGGGCTGGCCGAGCCGGGGCTGAACGCGCTCATCCGCGAGGCGTATCGCCTCCTCGGGCTGCAGTCGTTCTTCACGGCCGGCGAGAAGGAGGTCCGCGCCTGGACGGTGCGCGTGGGCGCGAAGGCCCCCGAGGCCGCGGGCGTGATCCACACCGATTTCGAGCGGGGCTTCATCAAGGCCGAGGTCATCGCCTATACCGACTACGATGCGCTCGAGAGCGAAGCCGCCGCCAAGGCGGCCGGCAAGCTGCGCATCGAGGGCAAGGACTACGTCATGGCCGACGGAGATGTGGTGCATTTCCGCTTCAACGTGTAGTCGAACGCCTCGCACTCATCTAGAATGTCTGCACCGGGAGCGCCGCAAACGGGTCGTTGGAGAACCCCGCGGGGCGCGGCCATCGCAGCTCACATCGGACCAGGCACGCTCGTGCGGCACTCGGCGGCGGAGCCTGGTCCTGTCGTACCCGACGGGATCCCCGGTCGGCACCATCGCACCAGACGTCAGGCACACGTGGCCGAGAGGCCACGCGACATCTAACACGGGAGGCGGCGCGCAGCATGGAGATCGAGATCGGACGCGGCAAGACGGCACGGCAGGCCTATGGCTTCGATGACATCGCGATCGTCCCGAGCCGCCGGACGCGCGACCCGCGCGACATCAACATCGGGTGGGAGTTCAGCTTCCGTGGCCGCGACTACTCGTTCGGGCTGCCGGTTCTCGCCTCCGCGATGGACGGCGTCGTCGACCCCGCCTTCGCGATCACGCTCGGCAAGCTGGGCGGCCTTGCGGTCCTTAACCTGGAAGGCATCCAGACGCGGTACGCCGATCCCGGTCCCCAGCTCGACGCGATCGCCTCCTTCTCCCGTGAGGAAGCGACCCGCAAGATGCAGGAGATCTACGCGGCCGAGGACGTGAAGGCCGAGCTCGTGAAGCAGCGCGTCGCCGAGATCAAGGCCGGTGGCGTGCTCGCCGCCGCGTCCCTCACGCCGCAGAACGTGGAGAAGTTCATCGGGCCCGCCCTCGAAGGCGGCCTGGACATCCTGATCATCCAGGGGACGGTGGTCTCGGCGGAGCACGTGTCGAGCTACGACAAGCCGCTCGACCTGAACGCGTTCATCGCCGCCCTCGACATCCCCGTGATCGTGGGCGGCTGCTGCAGCTACCAGGGCGCGCTGCACCTCATGCGCACCGGCGCCGTGGGCGTGCTCGTCGGCGTAGGCCCCGGTCACGCGTGCACTTCCCGGCGCGTGCTCGGCATCGGCGTGCCGCAGTGCACCGCCATCGCCGACGCCGCGGCAGCCCGCATGCGGCACCTCGACGAGACCGGCGTCTACTGCCACGTCATCGCCGACGGCGGCATGCGCACCGGCGGCGATCTGGCCAAGGCCATCGCCTGCGGTGCGGACAGCATCATGATCGGCTCGCCGCTCGCGGCGGCCGCCGAGGCGCCCGGCCGTGGCTACCACTGGGGCATGGCGACGTTCCACCCCGATCTTCCGCGCGGCACCCGCGTGTTCGCCGGCCAGAAGGGCACGCTTGCCGAGGTCCTCACCGGCCCGGCGCACGAGAACGACGGCACGCTGAACCTCTGTGGCGGTCTGCGCACCTCGATGGCCACGTGCGGCTACGAGAACCTGAAGGCGTTCCAGAAGGCCGAGGTCATGGTCGCGCCCTCGCTGCAGACGGAGGGCAAGACCCTCCAGAACGCGCAGGGCGTCGGTATGGGCCGGTAGCGCGGTGGCCGACTACCACGAGCAGCAGCCGACCGTCCTCGTCCTGGACTTCGGCGCGCAGTACGCACAGCTCATCGCCAGACGCGTCCGCGAGGCGCGCGTGTACTCGGAGATCGTGCCGCACGACATCAGTGCCGAGGAGATCGAGCGCCGCCAGCCGGCGGCGCTCATCCTGTCCGGCGGCCCGGCGAGCGTGTACGCGCCCGGCGCCCCGAGGCTGGATGCGCGCATCTACGACCTCGGCGTGCCGATCCTCGGCTTCTGCTACGGGATGCAGCTCATGGCGCTCGACCTCGGCGGGGACGTGCCGCACACCGACGTCGGCGAGTACGGCTTCGCCGAGCTTGTCGTGATGGAGCCGGAGTGCCGCCTGCTCGAGGGCGTGCCGGAGACCTCGCAGTGCTGGATGAGCCATCGCGACAGCGTCGGCGCTCCGCCCGCGGGCTTCCTCGTGACCGCGCGCACCGCGATCACGCCGGTGGCCTCGATGGAGGACCCGGGGCGCAAGCTCTACGCCACGCAGTTCCACCCCGAGGTCGCGCACACCGAGTTCGGTCAGCAGATCATCAGGACCTTCCTGCACGACATCGCCGGTATCCCGGCGGTCTGGACGATGGTGAACATCATCGACGAGACCGTGACGATGGTCCGGGAGCAAGTCGGGACCGACCGCGTCATCTGCGCGCTCTCGGGCGGCGTCGACTCGAGCGTGGTCGCGGCGCTGCTGCACCGCGCGATCGGCGACCAGCTCACCTGCGTGTTCGTCGACCACGGGCTGCTGCGCCTGAACGAGGCCGAGCAGGTGGTTCGCACGTTCCGCGACCAGTTCCACATCGACCTCGTGCACGTGGAGGCCGAGGAGCGCTATCTCTCGCTGCTCGCCGGGGTGACCGATCCCGAGCAGAAGCGCCGCATCATCGGCGAGGAGTTCTGGCAGGTGTTCTTCGAGGAGGCCACCACGCTCGAGGGCGTGAAGTGGCTGGCGCAGGGCACGCTCTATCCCGACGTCATCGAGTCGGGCAACAAGACGGCCGCCAAGATCAAGAGCCATCACAACCTCATCCCGTTCCCCGAAGGCGTGCACTTCGACCTGATCGAGCCTTTGAAGGCGCTCTTCAAGGACGAGGTGCGTGCCGTGGGCTCGGAGCTCGGCCTTCCCGATGAGATCGTGCAGCGTCAGCCGTTCCCCGGGCCGGGACTGGCGGTCCGCATCATCGGCGATATCACGCACGAGAAGCTCGAGACGCTCAGGCTCGCAGACGCCATCATCCGCGAGGAGATCGGCGCGTGGGACACGCAGCGCAGCGTGTGGCAGTACTTCGGCGTGCTTCCCGACATCCGCAGCGTGGGCGTGATGGGCGACGAGCGCACGTACGGGCACCCGATCATCATACGGGCGGTGGCCTCGGCCGACGCGATGACCGCCGACTGGGCGCGGTTGCCGCACGACCTGCTCGCGAAGATGAGCAACCGCATCATCAACGAGGTCGAGGGCATCAACCGCGTGGCGTACGACATCACGAGCAAGCCGCCCGGCACGATCGAGTGGGAATAAGAACGCATGTGGATCCGATCGGGGCGCCGGGAGACCGGCGCTCCGTGCACCAGGGGCCGTCGACGAGGAGAGCATCATGACTGAAGACACGCAGGCGCAGGGGCTCATCGCCGGACACCGTGCCCGCATCGACGAGATCGACTGCCAGCTCGTGCGGCTCCTGAACGAGCGCGCGGCCGAGTCCCTCGCGATCAGGGCGCTCAAGCCGCAGGTCCACTGGGGCCTCTACGACCCGAAGCGCGAGGAGGAGATCTTCGCCAACCTCGCTTCGTGCAACGACGGGCCTCTGTACGCGGAGAACCTTCGCGAGATCTACGAGGCCATCCTGCACGTGATGAAGGAGATGCGCGGATGAGCGCCGCTTCCGCCTCCGCGATCGGCGCGGTCGAGCGCGACGGCGCGGTCACCATCATCGCCGGTCCCTGCTCGGTGGAGACCCGCGAGCAGATGGACGAGGTCGGCGCGGCGCTCGCGGAGCTCGGCATCCGTGTGATGCGGGGCGGTGCGTACAAGCCGCGTACGAGCCCGCACTCCTTCCAGGGACTCGAGGAGGAGGGCCTGAAGATCCTCCGCGAGACAGCCGACAAGCACGGGCTCGTCTTCGTGACCGAAGTGACCGACTCGGCGCACGCCGAGGTCGTCGACGCCTACGCCGACATCCTGCAGATCGGCACGCGGAACATGGCGAACTTCAGCCTGTTGAAGAAGATCGGACAGGTCACGGCGGCGAGCGGCAAGCCGGTCATCTTCAAGCGCGGCATGGCCGCCACCATCCAGGAGTGGCTGCAGGCGAGCGAGTATCTGACGCTCCCCGGCAACCCGAACGTGGTGCTCTGCGAGCGGGGCATCCGCACGTTCGAGACCGCCACGCGATTCACGCTCGACATCAGCGCGGTCCCCGTGGTCAAGAAGCTGTCGCTCCTGCCGATCATCGTCGATGTCTCGCACCCCACCGGACAGGCCGATCTGGTCCCGGCGGTCTCGCGTGCGTCGGTCGCGGTGGGCGCGGACGGCATCATGGTCGAGGTGCACCCGGACCCCAGGAACGCGCTCTGCGACGGCCCCCAATCGCTCGATCTGGACGGTCTTCGTGCGCTGATGGCAGAGCTGGAACCCGTCGCAGCCGCTGTCGGCCGGAAACTTGCTTAGGGGAGGATGGACCGTTCGTCGGGCGAGAGCGACCGCCCAACAGGGTGTAACCTTAGGCAACCTTGATGCGTCTTCATAGCAGTGGGACAATCGCGACAGGCGGGTGACCGCCCGGGGCCCGGTGCCCCGAGGCGGCACGCTCGATGAGAGGCGGAGAACGTGGCCGACTCGGCCATGCATAGGATCTGCGCGCACTGTGGCTCGGAGGGCCAGCAGCGCCTCGGCTACTGCAAGGAGTGCGAGGGGCCGGTGTGCGAGAGGTGTGGCAACACGCAGATCATCCGCGGCGAGCGTACCGTGATGCACGACTCCTGCCTCAAGTTCGGCGAGGGATCCAGCTTCACTATGATCAAGTTCGTGCGGTAGCGCGTACCTTCGCTTCATCCCGGGCGTTTCGCGGGGTACACTGTTCACCCATGACTCTCGACCTCCACGACCTCAATCCGGCGCAGCGTGACGCCGTGACCACCACCGAAGGCCCGCTGCTCGTGCTTGCAGGCGCAGGCAGCGGCAAGACGCGCGTGCTCACGTACCGGATCGCGCACCTCGTGCGCGACAAGGGCGTCTCGCCGGCGAGCATCCTCGCGATCACCTTCACCAACAAGGCCGCGGGTGAGATGCGCGAGCGACTCGAGGGGCTCATCGGCCCGTCGGCCCGGCCGATGTGGGTCTCCACGTTCCACGCGTTCTGCGTCCGTCTGCTGCGCGCGGACGGCGCCCGTCTCGGGTACACGCGGTCGTTCACCATCTACGACGAGGACGACACCCGCCGGCTGCTCAACGCGGTGCTGGCCGAGCTGGACTACGATCCGAAGGCCCACCCGCCCAAGATGTTCGCCAACCGCATCTCCTCGGCGAAGAACGAGCTGCTCGGCCCGGCGGAGTACGCGTCGCGCGCCACCATCCCGCCCGAGAAGCTGGCGGCGAGAGTCTACGCGCTCTACCAGCAGCGCCTGCGCGACGCCAATGCGATGGACTTCGACGACCTGCTGGTGAACGCGGCCCGGCTGCTGCGAGAGCACCCCGAGGTGCTCGAGTTCTACCAGGACCGCTTCCGCTACGTGCTGGTGGACGAGTACCAGGACACCAACCACGCGCAGTACTCGATCGTGAACATGCTCGCCGCGCGCGATCGCAACCTCATGGTGGTCGGCGACGACGACCAGTCCATCTACTCGTGGCGCGGCGCCGATATCTCCAACATCCTCGAGTTCGAGCGCGACTACCCCGATGCGGCCGTCATCCGCCTCGAGCAGAACTACCGCTCCACCGAGACGATCCTCGCGGCGGCCAACGCCGTCGTGGCCAACAACAGCGGCCGCAAGCCCAAGACGCTGTGGACCGCGAACGCCGGCGGCGAGGCGATCGTCCGCTACTGCGCCACCGACGAGCGCGACGAGGCGCGGTTCGCCGCCGAGGAGGTGGAGCGGCTGCTGCGGGACGAGCACCGCTCGTACGCCGACTTCGCGGTCTTCTACCGCACCAACGCGCAGTCGCGTGTGGTGGAGGACATGTTCCTCCGCGCAGGCGTGCCGTACCGGCTCGTCGGCGGCACGCGCTTCTTCGAGCGTGCCGAGATCAAGGACGTGATGGCGTGGCTGCGCGCCACCGTGAATCCCGCCGACGTGCAGTCGCTCGCCCGCGTGCTGGAGAAGCGCCAGGGCATCGGCAAGACCACCATCGACACCCTGCGCGCACACGCCATCGCGGAGGGCATCACGCTCGCCGAGGCCATCGCGCGCGCCGCAGGCGAGGGCTGGCTCGCCTCGGCCCCCTCCAAGCGCGTGTCGGCGCTCGCGGAGGACCTTGCGGCGGCCCGCGCGGTTGCGGCCGGATCGCTCCGGGAGCACGTAGAGGAGATCGTCGCGTGCTCGGGGCTGATGGGCACGCTCGAGGCGGAGAGCACGCGCGAGTCGCTCGGCAGGGTCGAGAACATCCGCGAGTTCTTCGGCGTGGTGGAGGAGTACGACGCCCAGCACCCCGAAGAGGAGTTCCGCAACCTCGACGCGCTGCTCGAGTGGGTCGCGCTCCGCACCGACCTCGACGAGGTGGCCGAGGACGATCGGGCGGTCACGCTGATGACGCTTCATGCCGCCAAGGGGCTCGAGTTCCCCGTGGTGTTCCTGCTCGGCATGGAGGACATGGTGTTCCCGCACTCGAGCGCCCTGTTCGATCCCAAGGGCCTCGAGGAGGAGCGGCGCCTGTGCTACGTGGGGATCACCCGCGCGCGGGAGCGGCTCTACCTCATGCACGCGTCGAGCCGCATGCTCTTCGGCCAGACGCAGTACAACCCGCCCAGCCGGTTCATCGGCGAGATCCCCGACGAGCACGTGCGCGCCGAGGGTGTCGGGTCCGCCGGTTTCGGCGGCGCAGCGCCCGGACGGGGCAGGGGGGACCGCGGCGGGTCGGTGCGGTGGGGCTCGGAACGCCCGGCGGCGCCCGCTGCGGGCGAGGGCCGCGTGTTCGGCTCCGGGCGCCCCAGGGAGCGCGTGCCCGAGGCGAAGCTCGTGCTCGCCCCCGGCGATGTCGTCGATCATCGCGTGTTCGGCCGCGGCGTCGTGCAGGCGGTCTCGGGCGACAAGGTGACCGTGACCTTCGGCTCGGGCGGGACGAAGAACCTGCTTCTGGGGTACGCTCCGATACGGAAAGTCGAGGGCTGACCGCGGTGGAGGCGAGAGGCTGACCATGGGACCGATCCTCGTGTTCGGGCACCGCAACCCGGATAACGACTCGATCTGCTCGGCGGTGGCGTACGCGCACCTGAAGAACGTCACGGACCCCGACGACGTCTACGTGCCCGCGCGGCTCGGGCCGGTGCCGCCCGAGACCGCATGGGTCTTCGAGCGCTTCGACGTGGACCTGCCCGACGAGATAGCGCACGTGCGCACGCGCGTGCGGGACGCGATGTCCGAAGACGTCGTCACCGTGCGCCCGGAGGACAACCTCCTCCATGCGGGCCGCCTGATGCGCGAGCACGGCGTTCGCGCCCTGCCGGTGGTCTCGGCCGACGGCGTGGCGCGGGGCCTCATCAATCAGACCATCCTCGCCGAGCTGTACATGGCCGAGACCGAGGTCCGCGGCTTCCAGTCCAGGCCGACCACCGCCGGCCGTGTGGCATCGGTCCTCGACGGGTCGGTCGTCGTGGGCGACCCCGCGCTCGAGCTCACGGGCCACGTGCTCATCGGGGCGATGGAGCCCGAGACGATGGTCTCGTACATCACGCCGGGCGACACGCTGATCGTGGGCGACCGGCGCCGCACGCAGCCGCGCGCGATCGAGGCCGGCGCCGCGTGCGTCGTCGTGACCGGCGGGGCCGTCCCGGACGACGAGGTGCTCTCGCTCGCCCGCGAGCGGGGCGCGGCGGTCGTCACCAGCCCGCACGACACCTACGCGACGGCCCGGCTCGTGAACCTCGGGCACGAGATCGGCGGCGTGATGGAGGCGAGCCCGCTTGTGGTGGGCCCCGACGCGTTGCTTGCCGAGGTGGCCGAGGACCTGATGGACAGCGCGCAACGCGAAGCGCTCGTCGTCGACGACGCCGGGCGCTTGCTGGGCATCCTCACGCGCACCAACCTCGCCCGTGGCTACCGGCGGCGCGTGGTGCTTCTCGATCACAACGAAGTGTCCCAGTCGGCCCCGGGGGTGGAGGACGCCGCGGTGGTCGAGATCGTCGATCACCACCGCGTCGGCGACATCCAGACCGTCGCGCCGATCCTCTTCCTCAACCTGCCGGTCGGCTCCACGGCCACCATCGTGGCGGAGCGCTACCGCGAGCTCGGCGTGACGCCGCCCGCGGGCATGGCCGGCGTGCTGCTCTCGGCCGTGCTCTCCGACACCGTGCTGCTCAAGTCGCCCACGACCACGGACACCGACCGCGAGACTGCGGCGCGCCTGGGGGGCATCGTGGGGGTGGATCCGATCGAGTTCGGCCTCGAGATGTTCCGCGCCCGCACCGCGCGGGTCTCGTTCTCGGCGGCCGAGGCGGTGGCGGCCGACCTCAAGGAGTATCGCGTCGGCGACCTGTCGATCGGCGTCGCACAGGTCGAGACGGTGGACGCCTCGGCCTACCTCGACCGCGTCGGAGAGCTCACCGCGGCGCTCGACGGGCTGCGCGCGGCCCGCGGCTTCGATCTGGCGCTGCTGCTCGTGACCGACGTCGTGCTGGAGGGCAGCCACGTGCTCGCCACCGGGAAGACGCGGGTGGCCGAGCGCGCGTTGGGCGTGAGCCTCGCCGACGGGCCGGCGTGGATGGACGGCGTGCTCTCCCGCAAGAAGCAGATCGCGGGACGGCTGCTCGAAGCGGCGGGAGGCTGACATGCTTCCTGGCCGACAGGAGAGCTGGCGCAGGGACCCGCGGGCAGGCGCGCTGGTCATAGTCGTGGGCGCGGGGCTTGCGGGTTTCGTGGCGCTCGGCGTGATGCTGCTCGCGATCCCGGCGTTCGTGGAACTCGATGAGGCCGCGTCGGCAGCGATCAGGTCGATCGACCTGCCGGGTCTCGTGCCGTTCGCGAAGTTCGCGACCTGGGTCGGGAGCTTCTGGCCGATGGCGGCGATCACGGCCGCCACGGCGCTTGTCTACCTCGTGCGGGGACGTCGGACGACGGCGATCATGCTCACGCTCGCGGTGCTGCTCGGAGCGGGCGTGGCCAACGCGCTCAAGCTGGTGTTCATGCGCGAGCGGCCCGACGTGATCGCGCTCATCCCCTCGCTCGAGTCGTACTCGTTCCCCTCGGGGCACGCGGTGGCGAGCTTCGTGTACTTCGCGATGCTGGGCTTCCTGCTGATGGTGCATCGCAGGAGCCTGAAGCGGGCGTTCCTCGGTCTCGTGCTGTGCGTGTTGGCGGCGGGCGCCATCGCGCTTTCGCGCGTCTACCTCGGCGTGCACTTCTTCTACGATGCCGTCGGCGGATGGCTGCTCGGCATCGCGTGGGTGGCGTTCGTCGTGCTGGTCGGCGCGCGCTGGGCCGCAGGTCGGCCGGAGGACGACGAGGTCAGCGGGCCCGCCGAAGCCTGAGGATCGCGGTGGTGCCCTTACCGGGCGGCGACTCGAGCGTGACGGTTCCGCCCCATCGCTCCACGGCGTGGCGGACGAGCGAGAGGCCGAGCCCGGTCCCCCCGCTGTCCCGGGAGCGAGAACGGTCGACGCGGTAGAAGCGCTCGAACACCCGCTCGAGGTCCGAGGCCGGGATGCCGACACCGGTATCGGCGACGGCGATCTCCACCGACGTATCGTCGGCGCTCACCCTCACGGACACGCGGCCCGCCTCGGTGTAGGCGATGGCGTTGGCGAGCAGGTTGTCGAGCGCGATGGCGACATCGGTGGTGTCGGCGACGACCGCGACGTCCTCTCCGGCGACCGCCGAGAGGTCCGCCTTGAGGGCGAGCCCTCGTTCCTGCGCCGCCCGTCCGTGGCCGGCGAGCGCCAGCTCCACGCTGCGGCGCACGTCGGTGACGGTCCCGGGCTCCGGCGCGGAGTCGAGGCGCGAGAGGTCGAGCAGGTCCATGACCATGTTCCGCAGACGCGCGGCTTCCGCCTGGATCTGCCCGACGAAGGCGAGCGCCTGCGCCGTGTCGCCATCGGACGCGGCCTGCTCTGCCGACTCGGCAAGGAGCAGGATGCCCGCGGTGGGCGTCTTCAGCTCGTGCGACACGTTCGCGACGAAGTCACGGCGCATCGCGTCGAGCCGCGAGCGCTCGGTGACATCGGCCACCACTATCAGTGTGTGCGACGTCCCTGACCCCGAGAGGGGCACGATGAGCACGCGGTGATAGCGCCGGAAGGGGTCGGGGCCGACCTCGATCGCCGTGGGCGTGGCGCCTTGGTGGGTAAGGATCGCGCCCGAGACCGCGGCGGGCAGGCCGAGCGACTCGATCGTTCGGCCGCGGACATCGACCGGGGGCGTCTTCGTGAGCGAGCCGAGCGCCCTGTTGGCGAAGGAGACGCGGTCGCCCTCGAGCAGGATCACCGCGTCCGTGAGTCCGTTCAGCGCGAGGCGCAGGGTCTGCTGCTGCCGCTCGAGCTCGCCGATGCGTCCACGCAGTTGTTCGCGGAGGCGGGAGAGCGCGTCGGACAGCGGTTCGAGCGCCTCGGCGTCGGCGGGCACCGGGGCGGTGAGATCGCCATCGGCCATGGCCGTGGCCGCCGCGGCGAGCCGCTCCACCGGGCCCGCGGCGGCATGCGCGAGCCGCCAGGCGCCGAGCAGCGCGAGCGCGACCGTGATCGCGAGGAGGGCGAGGCCGGTGGTGCGCGCCCGCTCCGAGATCGCCTCGATGCTGCCGAGGGACTCGGAGACCCGAAGCGCGACAGCCTCGCCTTGGTAGCGGGCCGGCACCGCGACATACATGCGCTGGAGACCTTGCGTCTCCGAGAGCCGGACGTCCTCGCCGGTCGCTCCGCGAAGGGCGGCCCTGATCTCCGGGCGGTCGCCGTGGTTCTCCATCTGCGCGGGGTCTTCTTCGGTGTCGCCGAGGACGCGCCCGTCGGCAGCGACGACCGTCAGGCGCAACCCGGTGTCGGCGACGAGGGTGTCGAGGGTCACCGTGATCGGCCGATCCGACTCCTCGAGCGCCAGCGCGCCCGCCTGTGCGATGCCCTGCAGATGGGTGCGTTGCTGGCCGGTGATCACGTCGGAGAGCGGGTCGAACAGGCTCCACGCCCACACGGCCGCGATCGCGGTGACGAGGCCCACCAGCCCGAGGGCGAGTCTCGTCCGGTACGACCAGCCGCGGGGCATGGCGAGTCCGCTCATCGTGTACGGGGCTGCGGGTCGAAGCGGTAGCCCGCGCCATGGACCGTGTGGATGTACTCGAACGCCGAGTGGTCCTCGATCGCCTGGCGGAGCCTGCGGATGTGCACGTCGATGGTCCGGGACGAGGGGAGGAAGTCGTAACCCCAGACCTCCCGGGCAAGCCGCTGCCGGGTCATCAGGCCTCCGGAGTTCGACGCCAGCGCCACGAGCAGGCCGAACTCCTTGAGGCGCAGCCGCGTCGGCGTGCCCGCAACGGTGAGCCTGAGCTCGGCCGGCTCGATCACGAGGTCCCCCGTCTCGATGATCGTGTCGTTCTCAAGCACCACGCGCTCGCGGACGCGCCTGAGGTTCGCGCGAACGCGGGCCAGCAGCTCGGCCATCGCGAAGGGCTTCGTCACGTAGTCGTCGGCACCCGCGTCAAGGCCGCGGACCATGTCACGCTCGCTATCCAGGGCGGTCA
>DCVQ01000007.1:106118-106817 GCA_002328745.1 Actinobacteria bacterium UBA2184 | reverse complement strand
GCCGAGAGCGTCTCGAAGCCCGCGCGCTTGAGCGCGTACTCCGTCGTCTGCCTGATGATCGGATCGTCCTCGACGATCAGTATCCGCGCCACGTCCACTCTCCCGGGGTTGAAGGCCGGTCCGAGGCCATTGTAGCGGCGGTGCGGGCGGAGGAACACTGATTTAACACGGAGTTCACACCAGCGCGCGATGTTTTACACGGCTGCAACCTTCGCGTGCGGTCGTCCCCCTAGCGTGTATCTCGGCCGGTCATCTGCCGGCGCTCGTCGACCGAGACAAGGAGTGTGAGCGTGGATCTCAAGAAGTTCGTTGCGTCGGGTCTTGCCGTCGTGCTGCTGGGTGGAACCCTGGCCCTCGCCGGCTGCAGCGCGAGCGGTGACCCTGCCGGCAGCGGCGACGGCACTGAGCTCGAGGGCGCCATCAACGTCCAGGGCTCTGACACGCTGCTGAACATCGCCACCGCCTGGAGCGATGCGTTCATGGACGCGAATCCCGGCGTGGACATCTCAGTCCAGGGCGGCGGGTCGGGCACCGGCATCGCGTCGCTGATCAACGGCACGGTCGACTTCGCCAATGCTTCCCGCGCGATCAAGGACGAGGAGATCGCGGACGCTCAGGCGAAGGGCATCGATCCCGTCGAGCATGCGGTCGCCATCGACGGCATCGCGGTCGTGGTGAACCCCGGCAACGGCGTGGACG
>DCVQ01000007.1:104053-106088 GCA_002328745.1 Actinobacteria bacterium UBA2184 | reverse complement strand
GGCACGTACGAGTACTTCAAGGAAGAGGTCGTGGGCGAGGATGCCGAGTATGCGGCCAGCGCCAAGCTGCTGCCGTCGAACCAGGCGATCGCCGACGAGGTCGGGGCAAACGAGGCGGGAATCGGCTACATCGGTCTCGGCTACCTGACCGATGACGTCAAGGTCGTCGCCATCGACGGAGTGAAGGCGTCGATCGAGAGCGCCGCCGACGGCAGCTACCCGATCAGCCGCTTCCTCTACATGTACAGCAACGGCGAGCCGACCGGCGTCATGGCGGCGTACCTCGAGTGGATCCTCGGAGCCGAGGGCCAGCAGCTCGTCGCCGATGAGGGCTTCGTCCCGCTGCCCTAGCAGACGTGACGACGCATCCCACACGGCGCGGACGGAGTCTCAGCCGCACGACGATCGGTCGTGCGGCTGAGGCCGTCCTCAAAGGCGCCATCTACCTGTGCGGGTGGATGGCGATCGTCATACTCGCGGCCATCGCGATCTTCCTCGTCTGGAACGCGTCTCGCGCTATCAGCGAGGCCGGTCTCGGCGCGATGCTCACCGGGACGGCGTGGTATCCCACGTCGGAGCCGGGGAAGTTCGGCATCCTGCCGCTGATCGCCGGGTCGCTGTACGTCACCGGCGTCGCCTTGCTCGTGTCCGTGCCCGTCGGCATCGCGGCCGCGGTGTTCATCTCGGAGTTCTCGGGACGGGGCGTGAAGGACGTCATGAAGTCGATCGTGGAGTTCATGGCCGCCGTCCCCTCGGTGGTCTACGGACTCATCGGCGTGGCGGTGCTGATACCGTTCGTGAAGGACGTGTTCGGCCTGACCAGCGGCATGACCGCCCTCACCGGCGGCATCGTGCTCGGCGTCATGGCGATCCCGACGGTCATCTCCATCTCGGAGGACGCGCTGCATGCGGTGCCTGCGGATCTCCGGCGGGGTTCTGCCGCCCTCGGCAACACCCGCTGGCAGACGACCTACAAGGTGACCGTGCCCGCGGCTACGTCCGGCATCTTCGCCGCGGTGATGCTCGGCCTGGGGCGTGCGATCGGCGAGACGATGGCGGTCCTCATGCTTACGGGCAACGCGGCGGTCATGCCGGCGAGCGTCTTCGAATCGGTCCGTACGATGACCGGCACCATCGCGGCGGAGATGGGCGAAGTAGTGCAGGGTGGCCTGCACTACTCGGTGCTGTTCACCATCGGGCTCGTGCTCTTCGCTATCACGTTCGCGATCAACCTGGCGGCAGACCTGGTCCTCGAGCGGCAGCGGAAGCGGTGGCGCCGATGAGGGCCCGGACGCGCATCCGCCGCGCACGAGCGCTCGACCTGGCAGCGCGCCTTGCGACAGGCGCCGCCGCGCTCTCCGTCGTGGGCGTGGCGCTGTTCGTGCTCGGCTACATCGTCAAGAACGGGATCGCCGCGATCGACTGGTCGTTCCTCACCGACGTGCCGAAGGACAGGGGTCGCGAAGGCGGCATCCTGCCGGTGATCGTCGGCACTCTGTGGGTCGTTGGAGCTACCGCGGCGCTCACGCTTCCCGTCGGCGTGCTCGCGGGCATCTACCTCGCCGAGTTCGCGCCACGCAACCTCGCGACCCGGGGCATACGGCTGGCCATCACGAACATGGCCGGCGTGCCGTCGATCGTCTACGGCCTGTTCGGGCTGGCCGCGTTCGTGCTGCTCGCGGGCATCGGGCGTTCGATCACGGCTGCGGCGCTCACCCTCACCTGCATGACGCTCCCGGTGGTCATCACGGCCACCGAGGAGGCGTTGCGCCAGATCCCGCAGGACGTCCGCCAGGCGGCGCTCGCGCTCGGGGCCACCCGCCTACGCGCGATCAGGACGGTCGTGCTGCCCGCCGCCGCTCCCGGGATCATCACGGGCTCGATCCTCGGCCTTGCGCGGGCGGCAGGGGAGACTGCGCCCATCCTGTTCACCGGCGCCGTGTTCCAGATGCGCCGCCTGCCCGAGGGTCCGTCGTCGCAGTTCATGTCGCTTCCGTATCACATCTACGCGCAGGTCACGTCGGTTCCCGGGTGG
>DCVQ01000007.1:99786-103975 GCA_002328745.1 Actinobacteria bacterium UBA2184 | reverse complement strand
CAGACCGCGGGTGCCGGTGGAGGGAGCTTCGCGCTCTCGGACGTCTCGGTCGCCTACGGGCGCGACCTGGTGATCGAGGGCGTCGACATGTACATCCCGCCTCGAGCGGTCACTGCGCTCATCGGGCCGTCCGGCTGCGGGAAGTCGACGCTGCTGCGTTGCCTCAACCGCATGAACGACGAGATCGGGCACGTGCGCGTGGGCGGGACGATCCACCTCGACGGTCAGGACATCATGGGCAAGGCGATGGACCCGGTCGAGCTCCGCATGCGCGTCGGGCAGGTCTTCCAGCGCCCCAACCCGTTCCCGATGTCCATCTACGAGAACGTCGCGTACGGCCCGCGGACGCAGGGCATCCGGCGCCGTGGCGAGCTCGACGCGCTAGTCGAGGAGTCGCTCCGGGGAGCGGCACTGTGGGACGAGGTGAAGAAGAGCCTCAAGAAGCATGCGTTCGAGCTGTCGGGCGGCCAGCAGCAGCGCCTGTGCATCGCCAGGGCGCTTGCCACCAAGCCGGAGGTTATCTTGATGGACGAGCCCGCCTCGGCGCTCGACCCTATCTCGACGCAGCAGATCGAGGACACCATCGGCACTTTGAAGGAATCGGTCACCATCGTGATCGTCACCCACAACATGCAGCAGGCGGCGCGGATATCGGACCAGACCGCATTCATGCTTCGGGAGAGCCTCGAAGCCCCGGCCCACCTCGTGGAGATCGGGGAGACCAAGAAGATGTTCACCAATCCCGATGACCCGCGCACGGAGTCGTACATCACCGGCAGGTTCGGATAGGTCCGGAGAAAGCGAACGAGGCGCGTTGGGGGGCGCGCCTCGTTTCGAGTCAGAGCGGCGATTCCCCGCATCCGAGGGGGGTGGCGCGGGTCGCACAGCTCTGCCAGGCGTGTCTGCAATGAGCATGCCAATCCCGCGCAAGAACGCACGAACGGGGCCGGTAAGGCCCCGTTCGGCGTGAATCCGCCCGTCGGCGTGACCGCGGGCGTCGAGCCCTACTGGCAGGTGTAGCCGCCGTCGACCGCCATCTGCGAGCCGGTGACGAACGACGCCTCATCGGAGGCCAGCCAGACGATCAGGTTCGCGACTTCCTCCGCGACCCCGAGGCGGTTCATCGCGTGCTTGCTCGCGATGAAGTTGTAGCCGTCGGTGCCGGGGGTGATGCCGGCCTTGGTGAGCAGCGGGGTCTCGATGAAGCCGGGGTGAACGGAGTTCACGCGAATGCCCTGCTGGGCATACTCGGTGGCCGCTGCCTTGGTCAGGCCGGAGACCGCGTGCTTAGCCGCGACGTACGCCGGGGCCGATGCCCAGCCGACCAGGCCGAGGATGCTCGACACGTTGACGATCGAACCGCCGCCGGAGGCGAGGATGGCCGGGATGCCGTAGCGCATGCCGTAGAACACGCCGTGCAGGTTGATGTCGATGACCTTGTGCCAGCCCTCGAGCGAGTAGTCGCCCGTGAGGTTGGCCTCGCCGCCGATGCCGGCGTTGTTCACGACGATGTTGAGTCCGCCGTACGCCTCGACGGTCGCGGCGATGGCCGCCTCGACCTCGGCAGGCTCGGCCACATTCGCGCGCACGAACATCGCGGTACCGCCTGCGCCCTCGATGAGCGCAACGGTCTCGTTGCCGCCGGTCTCGTCGACGTCGGAGATGACGACCTTCGCGCCGCCCGCTGCGAGCCGGAGCGACGCCTCGCGGCCGATGCCGGAGCCGCCGCCGGTGACGAATGCGACCTTGCCTTCGAACTGTGCCATCGGTACCCCTTCCCTGAGTTGCCGGACTCTGGGGATTGTAACAGACGTTACAAATGCTGCAAGGGATTCCTTACGGACAGTCCGGCGCGCACAGCAGCCGCGGATGGAGCGCGTTGTAGACCGCCCAGCCCAGCAGGACGATCGCCCCCGCCAGCACGGCGTTCATCGGGCCGATGAGGTCCCCGAGAGCACCGAAGCCGAGAGCACCGAACGGCATCATGCCCATGAACGCCACGACGTACAGCGCCATCACCCTTCCGCGGAGATGGTCGGGAACCGCCACCTGCACGTTGGTGTTGATGCTCGATACGCACGCGAGGAACGACGCGCCCATGATCACGAGGATGACGCTGGAGAGCGCGTACGAGCGCGAGAACGACAGCGCGATGGCGGCGAGCGCCATGACGAAGAGGCTGTCCCTGATGATGCGTTCGCGCCTGACGCTGCGCGGCAGCGATGCGACCGCGAGTGCGCCGAGGAGCGCGCCGAACCCGTTCGAGCCCATGAGGCCGGAGTACCCGGTCCCGCTGAGGCCCAGTGCATCGACCGCGATCGCGGGCAGCAGCGTCATGAACGGCATCCCGAAGATCACAAGCACCGTCGCGGTCATGAGGTGCATCGCCACGTGCCGATTCTGCTTCACGTATGAGAGTCCCGCCGTCAGCGCGCCCCGCGATTTGCCCTCGGCGCGGTCGAAGACCACCTGCGTCGGCCGGATGACCGACAGCGCATAGATGACGAACAGGAAGCTCAGCGCGTTGATGACGAACACCATCGTGATGCCCAGGTCCTCGTTCGCCGCGAAGACCGCCATGATCGCAGCGGTGACGGCGGGACCGAGGAACCGGGCCGCGTTGAACTGCGCGGAGCTCAACGCCACGGCGTTCAGCAGCGAGCTGCGCGGCACGAGGTTCGGGATGACCGCCTGCCACGCGGGCATGATGAGCGCGGCGATGACCCCGCCGACCAGCGTGAGCGCGTAGATCCATCCGATCGTGATGTGCCCCGTGTGATTGAGGTAGGCGAATGCGACCGCCTGGAGCATGAGCAGGACCTGCGCCCGGATGAGCAGCACGCGACGGTCGGTGTGATCCACGAGCGTGCCGGCCACCAGCGCCAGGAACACGATCGGGATGCCGGAGAGGAAGTTGACGATGCCGAGGGCCGACGAGGACCTGGTGAGCGCGTAGATGACCCAGCCGAGCGCGACGGTCTGCGTCCACGTCCCGATGTTCGAGAGCAGCGCGCCGAAGAAGAAGTAACGGTAATCACGGTAGCCGAAGGACTCGAGCGTCCGGAGACCGAGCAGCACGCGCCGGGGCGGGCTCGAGGCGTCCGCTTCGAGCGTGGGGGTTTCCGTTGGCAGGGGAGCCTGGGGCTGTACCTGCCGATCCGTCTCCGTGTCGCTCATCCTCGCCGTTTCGTCCGCAGTGAGTTTCTGGCCGTCTGTGGTGCTCGACGAACGAGCGCCGCCCCCGGTCGTCCGGGAGCGGCGCCGTCGCGCCAATCTGTGAGTCTACACCTTCGCGGTGCCGCTCCTGCTAGACGAGGCCCTGCGCCATCATCGCGTTGGCCACCTTGAGGAAACCCGCGATGTTCGCTCCGTTGACGTAGTTGCCCGGCGTGCCGTAGTCGTCGGCAGCGCTCACGCATGAGGTGTGGATGCTGCGCATGATGCCGCGCAGGCGCTCGTCGACTTCGTCGCGCGACCAGCTCAGGCGCATGCTGTTCTGGCTCATCTCGAGACCGGAAGTGGCGACGCCGCCTGCGTTGCTGGCCTTGCCGGGCGCATAGAAGATGCCCGCCTCCACGAACGCGTGGACGGCCTCGGGGCTGGATGGCATGTTCGCGCCCTCGGCTACGAGCTTGACGCCGCCCGCCAGGAGGTTCTTGGCGTCAACGGCGTTGATCTCGTTTTGCGTGGCCGACGGGAACGCGCAGTCGGCCTTGATGGCCCACAGCGGGTTGTGATCGAGGGCGGGATCCACAGGCGTGAAGGTGGCCGACGGGTATTTGTCGGCGTACTCCTTGATGCGGCCGCGCTTCACGTTCTTGAGCTCCATGAGGAACGCGAGCTTCTCGCGGTCGATTCCGGCCGGATCGTAGATGAAGCCGCTCGAGTCGGACGCGGTGACCGCGACGCCGCCCAGATCGAGGATCTTCTCGATGGTGTACTGCGCCACGTTGCCGCTGCCGGAGACGAGGCACGTCTTGCCCTGGAAGGAGTCGTTCTTGGTGGCGAGCATCTCGGCGGCGAAGTACACGCAGCCGTAGCCGGTCGCCTCGGGGCGGATGAGCGAGCCGCCCCACGAGAGGCCCTTGCCGGTGAGCACGCCGGTGAACTCGTTGCGCAGGCGCTTGTACTGACCGAAGAGGTAACCGATCTCACGTCCGCCTACACCGATGTCGCCGGCCGGCACGTC
>DCVQ01000007.1:80791-99757 GCA_002328745.1 Actinobacteria bacterium UBA2184 | reverse complement strand
CTGCTCGAAGGCGAGGAACTTGAGGATCCCCAGGTTCACCGACGGGTGGAAGCGCAGACCGCCCTTGTAGGGGCCGATCGCGCTGTTCATCTCGATGCGGAAGCCCCGGTTGACGCGGTACTCGCCCGAGTCGTCCTGCCACGGCACGCGGAACATGACGACGCGCTCCGGCTCGACCATGCGCTCGAGGATCCGGGCGTTGCGCATCTCGGGATGCCGGTCGAGCACGACGCTGCACGAGTCGACGACTTCTGATACCGCCTGCAGGAACTCCGGCTCGCCGGGGTTCTTGGCGCGTACGGCGTCCATGAACTCGGCTGCGAAACCTGACATTGGAAAGCCCCCTTCAGATGTACGAACCCGTTCGGATTTCGGCTATTGTAGCGCTTGAGAAACACAGTGGAAGTGTCTACGCAACATTCGGCGGCAAGTCGGTGAGGAGAGGTCATGCCCCAGGAGCTCCGGCACGATGTGATCCAGAAGATCAAGGACCAGAAGATCGAGTTCATCCATCTGTGGTTCACGGATGTCCTCGGCTTCTTGAAGAGCTTCACGATGGACGTCGAGGAGCTCGATAACGCGATGAGCGAGGGGATGGGCTTCGACGGGAGCTCCATCCAGGGCTTCGCCCGCATCCAGGAGTCCGACATGATCGCCTACCCGGACCCCACCACGCTCAAGATCCTCCCGTGGCGCCAGGGCGGCCAGCTGGTGGCCACGATGTTCTGCGACATCGTGCGGCCCGACGGCACGCCCTACGAGGCCGACCCCCGGTACGTGCTGAAGCGGCAGCTCGAGCGCGCGGCGAAGATGGGCTACACGTTCCTCGTGGGCCCCGAGCTCGAGTACTACTACTTCAAGGACGACAAGGGCACCGAGGTCCTCGACCGGGGGACGTACTTCGACCAGACGACGCGCGATCTGGCGATCGATCTTCGCAAGGACACCGTGCGGGCGCTCAAGCGCTTCGGCATCCAGGTCGAGTACAGCCACCACGAGGTGGGGCCGAGCCAGCACGAGATCGACCTCCGGTACGCCGAGGCCCTCACCATGGCCGACAACGTGATGACCTACCGCGTCGTCGTGAAAGAGGTCGCGCAGGCCAACGGCGTGTACGCGTCGTTCATGCCGAAGCCGATGTACGGCGAGGCGGGAAGCGGCATGCACGTCCACCAGTCGCTGTTCAAGGACGGCCGCAACGCGTTCTACGACGCGAACGATCCGTACCACCTGTCGGCCACGGCGAAGAGCTACATCGCCGGCATCCTCGCGCACGCTCGTGAGACGTGCCTCATCACGAACCAGTGGGTGAACTCGTACAAACGCCTGGTGTCCGGCTACGAAGCCCCGGTGTACATCTGCTGGGCGCACCGCAACCGCTCGGCGCTCGTGCGCGTGCCGATGTACAAGCCGGGCAAGGAGAACGCCACGCGCGTGGAGCTGCGCTCGCCGGATCCGGCCTGCAACCCGTACCTGGCCTTCGCAGTGATGCTCGCCGCCGGCCTCGATGGCATCGAGAAGGGCCTGACACTGCCCGCCGACGTAACCGACGACGTGTACGAGATGAGCGAGTCCGAGCGCGCCGCGTGCGGTATCGGCACGCTGCCGGGCGACCTCGACGAAGCGATCGTGGAGATGGAGAAGAGCGACCTCGTCCGCGAGGCCCTCGGCGATCAGGTCTTCGAGTACATCCTGCGCAACAAGAAGGCCGAGTGGATCAAGTACCACACGCGGGTGACGCCGTACGAGCTGGAGGCGTATCTGCCGCTACTCTAGCGCGCCAGCCAGGAGCGGACGGCGCCCTCGATGCCCTCGCGTCCGGCGTCGACGACGTCGGCGAAGCGGGGCTCGGCGTCGCACAGGGCGGCCAGTCTCACCGGCACCGGCCCCGCGTTGGGGGCGAGCGCGCACACTTCGTCGAGCAGCTCGAGACCCGTCAGGCCGGCAGCGGCGCTGGGAAGCGCATCGCCGTACCCGACGCCGGCGAGCGCCCGGTAGACGTCCGCGCCGAACTTGGCCCAGTGTGCGGTCGAGACCACGAGCACGGGGTCCTCGCCGCGGAGCCGCTCGGCGACCTCCCACGCGACGGCCGTGTGCGGGTCCATGAGGTACCCGTGCTCGGCGTACACGCGGCGGATCGTGGCGAGGCTCTCGTCGTTGGTGACCCAGTCGGCCACGAAGTGCTCGCGCACCTTCGCGAAGGTCTCGCGGTCGACGGTGAAGCGGCGCTGCCCGACGAGGTCGGACATCCACGCGCGCACCTGCTCGGGGCCTGCGAGATGGTAGAGGAGGCGCTCGAGGTTGCTCGAGATGAGGATGTCCATGCTGGGGCTCGGGGTGAGCACGAAGTCCCTGTCCGAGATGTCGTACGTGCCGGTGGCGATGAAGTCGGTGAGCACGTTGTTCTCGTTGCTCGCGCACAGCAGACGACCGATCGGCACGCCGATGAGCTTCGCGTAGTACGCGCCGAGGATGTTGCCGAAGTTACCCGTAGGCACGCAGACATCCATGGGTGCGCCGGGTTTCACGCCGCCGGATGCGACCATGTCCGCGTACGCGCTCACGTAGTACGCGATCTGCGGGAGCAGTCGGCCCCAGTTGATGGAGTTCGCCGAGGAGAGCCTCAGCCCGTGCCGCTCGTGCAGCTCGGCAGCGAACACCTCATCGTTGAAGGCGGCCTTGACCGCGGTCTGGCAGTCGTCGAAATTGCCCCGTACGCCGAAGACTCCCACGTTGACGCCGTGCTGGGTGACCATCTGCAACCGCTGGATGTCAGATACGCCGCCGTCCGGGTAGAAGACCACGATGCCGGTGTGGGCCCTGTCGGCGAAACCCTCCAGCGCCGCCTTGCCGGTATCGCCCGAGGTGGCCACGAGGATGAGGTAGTCGTCGTCGAGTTCGCCGTGCGCCTGCATGGTGTCGACGGCCTCGGAGAAGAACAGCGGCATGCACTGCAGCGCCATGTCCTTGAACGCGCTCGTGGGCCCATGCCACAGCTCGAGCACGTGGGTACCCGGCACGATCTCGACGACCGGTGCGATACGCTCGTCGTCCCACTGGACGCCGTAGGCCTCACGCATAAGCGCGTCGATCCGGTCGCCATCGAGATCGACGCCGAAGCGCGAGAACACCGCTGCGACGCGACGCCAGTACGGCCGATCGGCGAAAACGAGCAGTTCCGGCAGGGTGAACGCCGGCAGCTCCTCGGGGACGAACAGCCCGCCGCCCGCGGCGATGCCGGTGACGACGGCGCGAGTGAACGCGGGACGCGAACCGTCGGCGCCGCGGGTGTCTATGTACGAGATGCTCCGCATGACCGCATCGTAGCAGAAGCCCGAGTGTGGCAGAATCGCGCGAGAAGGAGGCGCACGCATGGCACATTTGAAGTTCGACCTGGCCAAACTCGAGAGGCTGAACGATCCGGGGAGGTTCGAGACGCTCCCGCCGGACGTCTTCTGGCATGCGCTCGGCGAGCCGGCAGATGCTCGCGTCATCGTGGAGATCGGAGCAGGCACGGGCATCTTCGCGGCCGCGTTCGCCGAACGGGCGCCGGAAGCGATCGTCTACGCGGCCGATACCGCCGATGAGATGCTCGTCTGGATGCGCGAGCATCGGCCGGAGGTCGCGGCGGGTCGCGTGGTGCCGGTCAAGGCGACCGAGACCGGCGTGCCTCTCGCCGACGGGATCGCGGACGTGGTGTACATGGTGAACGTGCACCACGAGCTCGCCGATCCGGCCGCATCGTACGCCGAGGCGTTCCGGCTGCTCGCTTCCGGCGGGCGCTGCCTGGCGGTAGACTGGGCGTCTCGCGAGACGCCGAAAGGGCCCCCACAGGCCGTGCGGGCGAGCCGCGAGGACTTCGAGCGTCTGCTCGCCGCCGCCGGCTTCGAGGATGTTCGCGTGAACCTCGACGCGCTGCCCTGGCACACGCTGGTGACCGCCACCAAGCCGCGCTGATGCCGGCCGTCAGTCGTGCGTGCCGAGCGCGCGCGACAGGCCGCGGGCGACGATCGCGCTGTTGAGCTGATCGCATAGGCGCGTGCGGGTGTAGCGGCCGGGCGGCAGCCCCTCGACGATGTCCATCGCCATCTCGGGCAGGTCGAAGGTCTGTGCACGCAGCGTCGCGTCGAGGCCGCTCACCACGCGTGAGTCGCGGTACAGCGAATCAAGCCAGCGGCGTATCTGTTCGCGGTCGTCTTCCATGGGCCGTTTCGTCCGTCCGTTCGGTGTGCGCACCAGTCTGCACGTCGGACGGCCCGGACGGAAGCGTCGGGTTTGGCTGGCCCGGAGCGTCGGGTATCATGCCGGAACATGGCCGTGAGGAGGTCCACCGTGTCCGCACGCATCCGCGAGGTCGCCAGCAGCGTGCGCGCGTTCCATTCGCGCGTGCGTGAAGGATTCAGCGAGTTCCTGCATCTCGAGATCGCGGGCAGCATCGTGCTGCTGTTCGCGACGCTCGCCGCGCTCGTCTTCGCGAACGGGGCGCTCGCCGGGTGGTGGGACGGGCTGTGGCACACGGACTTGAGCGTCGCTCTCGGCGAGGCCGAGTTCTCGCAGTCGGTCCTGCACTGGATCGATGATGGCCTCATGGCGCTCTTCTTCTTCGTCGTCGGCCTCGAGATCAAGCGCGAACTCGTCGTAGGCGAGCTGTCGACGCTGCGCAAGGCGACCCTGCCCATCCTCGCGGCGGTCGGCGGCATGCTCGGTCCGGCGCTCATCTACGCCGCCTTCAACCACGGCGGCGAAGCCGCGCAGGGGTGGGGCATACCGATGGCGACCGACATCGCGTTCGCGCTCGGTGTGATGGCCCTGCTGGGTCCCCGCGTGCCCGCCTCGCTCAAGATCTTCATGGCCGCGCTCGCGATCGCTGACGACATCGGCGCGGTCCTGGTGATCGCGTTCTTCTACACCGCGCAGGTCTTCCCGGCGTGGCTGGCGATCGGCGGAGCGCTGCTGATCGTGCTCGTGGTGCTCAACTTCCTCGGTGTCGAGTCACCGATCCCGTATCTCCTCGTAGGAACCGCGGTCTGGTTCTGCTTCTTTAACTCGGGCGTGCATGCGACGATCGCGGGCGTGCTGGTGGCCTTCACCATCCCGACGCGCTCGCGTATCGAGCCGCTTGCGTTCGTGGAGTGGGCACGGGCCAAGATCGACGAGATCGAACTCCTGGACGTGCCGGGCGCGCACGTCCTGGAGACGCCGCACCAGCAGCACTGCGCGCAGGAGCTGCAGGCCGAGGCGCGCTGGATACAGGCGCCGCTCCAGCGGATGGAGCATGCCATCCTGCCGATCTCCACGTTCGTGATCCTGCCGCTGTTCGCGCTCGCGAACGCGGGCGTGAGGTTCTGGGGCTACGACGTGATGGACCTGCTGCTCGAGCCGGTGAGCCTCGGCATCTTCTTCGGTCTCATCGTGGGCAAGACGGTCGGCATCACGGGGTTCGCGTGGCTCGCCGTGCGCCTGGGGCTCGCGGACCTGCCGGGAGGGGTCACCTGGCGTCACATCGTGGGTGCCGCGCTGCTCGGCGGCATCGGCTTCACGATGGCGCTGTTCATCAGCGGCCTCGCGTTCCGGGCGGGGATCCTTCAGACCGAGGCCAAGCTGGCGATTCTCGTGACGTCGGTCGTCGCGGGGGTCGGGGGATACCTCGTTCTGCGCTCGGCAGCAAGCGGGAGGGAACAGGCCGCGTAGGCGGGGCCTATCCCTCGATGAACTCCTCGGCCAGGAGGTCGAGCAGCAGTCCGTCGTGCCAGCTGCCGTCCTCGGCTCGCTCGTAGCGGCGCATGACGCCGACGGGTTTGAAGCCGACCTTCTCGTAGGCGCGGATCGCGCGGCCGTTCGCCGTCGCCGGGTCCATGGTCAGCCGGTGGTGTCCGCGCACGCGGATCAGGTACCGGACGACCGTGCGGAGCGCGTCGGTGCCGAGGCCGCGGTCCTGGTAGTCGTCGCCCATCAGGATGTCGATGCCGGCGCTCTTGTAGTCCGGGTCGGGGACCTCGTGGAACTGGATGAGCCCCGCGACCTCGCCCTCCACCAGCACGAGGTATGTGTAGGCCCAGGCGGGATCGAAGAAGTCACGCTCGAGGCGCAGGGTGTCGTAGGCCCCGAACCACTCGCGGACGCGCGGCTGGGCGAGCAGCGTCAGCACGGCGCGGGCGTCCTCCCTGCGGAGGGGGCGGAGCGTCACCCGCTCACCTTCGAGCGTCGGCAGTCCCGCGTCGAGATCCATGGCGCCTCCAGCCGGCCGGGTTTGTGCGTACACGGTGCGACAGGTACGATTCTACCGCTGGCAGCCGGCGGAAGGGGCGAGCATGAAGTACGTGGTACTCATACTCGATGGGGCCGCGGGATGGCCGCTCGAGGAACTCGGCTCGCGGACCACGCTCGACGCCGCTCACACGCCCAACCTCGACGCCCTGGCCGCCGCCGGGATGCTCGGCCTCGCGCAGACGGTGCCTCTCGGCGCGGAGCCGTCGTCCTCGGCGGCGTGCACGTCGATCCTCGGCTACGACCCGGTCGCCGACTACGTCGGCCGGGGAGCGATCGAGGCGGCGAGCCTCGGCATCTCGCTCGCACCCGACGAGATCGCGCTGCGGCTGAACCTCGTGCACATCGAGAACGACGTCATGGCGTCCTACTCGTGCGGGCACATCCGCACGGAGGAGTCGCGCGCGATCGTCGCCGAGCTCGGCGAGGCGCTCGGTAACGACACGTTCCGCTTCCATCCTGGTGTGGCGTACCGGCATATCCTGGTCGTGAAGGGACATCCGGAGCTGCTCGAAGCCGCGTACACGCCGCCGCACGACATCAGCGACCAGTCCATCGAGGGCAAGGTCCCTGACGGGTCCGGGGCGGAGGTGCTGCTCGACCTCATGGAGCGAGCGCGGCCGGTTCTGGCTCGCTCGGAGGTCAACGCCGTCCGCGCCGAGCGGGGTGACCTGCCGGCCACCGACATCTGGCCGTTCTGGCCGGGCGCCGCGCCGCAGGGACTGCGTCCGTTCGCCGACGTGCGCGGCGTGCGCGCGGCCCTGACCTCAGGCGTGGACCTGCTGAACGGCCTCGCCGTGCTGTTCGGCATCGAGCGTCTGGCTATACCCGGGGTCACCGATGGCGCCGACAACGACTACCGCGGGCAGATCGAAGGCGCCCTCGTCGCACTCGATGACCACGACCTCGTCATCGTGCACGTGGAGGCGCCGGACGAGGAAGGTCACGCGGGCGACATCGCCGGCAAGATCGAAGCGATCGAAGCGATCGACCGCGAGATCGTGAGCGTGCTTCGCGATCGGCTCGGCGAGCTGCGCGTGCTGGCGATGCCGGACCATCCCACGCCCATCGCGCTCAAGACCCACGTCGGCGAGCCGGTGCCGTTCGTGCTGGCCGGTCCCGGCGTCGCTGCCAACGAAGGCAGCGCGTTCCACGAAGTGGCGGCGCAGTCCACCGGTCTGCTCGTGGATCCCGGCAGGGACGTGATGTCGCTCCTGCTCGGGTAGCGGGGGGCTCCTCTCGGCCAGCAACGCTACGGAGCGGGACCGGCGAGCCGGTCCCGCTCCGCGTGCGAGGGGGGAGGGGGAGGAAGAGGTTCCTCGAAGCTACGACTTGAGCGCCGTCACGATCGCCGTGTACTGCTCCGGATCGATCTCGCCGCGAGCGAGACGCTGGCGGGCGATGTCGAGAGCGGTATCCGAGGCGGGCGAGACGGGGACGCCGGGCGCCTGCGGGTTGGCGGCCACCGGGTGCGACCTGCCGCGTGTGACGAGCCAGATGACGAGCGCGGCGATGAGCGCGCCCAGAACCACCAGGCCGATCATCCACAGCGCGCCGTATCCGCCGAAGCCGTCCGCCATGTGGGTCCCGACGATCATGTCGCGGGTGCCGGGCGCCATGCGGGGTGCGAATGTCTGTATCATCTCGTGTCTCCTTTCGTGGGGCACGAGATGAGTATCCCCGGGGCCTGTGACGCCCGGGTGCGCAGGCCGTGGAGATGCCGTGGAGAGTCCCGCGGCGTCAGATATCGGCCGAGACCTCGGCGAGCGCCGCCTCCGGAGCCGCGGCGGGCACCGCGGCGTCTCGCACGGCGGTACGTGTGGGTGCGCTCGTGGTCAGCGCGACGCCGGCGACGATGACGGACATGCCCACGAGCACCCAGGCGTCGATCGGCTCGGGGGGAACCAGCCCGAGCCTTCCCGCGGTCCACCCGAGAAAGACCGCGATCACCGGGTTCACGTACGCGTACGTCATCACCTTCGATGCCGGGACGTGCTTCAGCAGCCACACGAACGCCGTGAAGGCGACGCACGAGCCCATGATGATCAGGTACACGAGGGCGCCGAGGCCCGCCGCGGTGAAGTGCAGTGAGGGCCACTGGCCGGCGAGCGTGCCGAACAGCAGCAGCACGCCTCCGGCGGTGAGCATCTCGTAGCCGGTGGCCACCAGCGCGTCGACCGCGACCGGACGGCGCTTGCTGATGATCGAGCCGGTCGCCCACAGCCATGTTCCAAGCATCTGGATGCCCATTCCTGCGAGCTGCGCGGGCGAGCCGCTGATGCCGGTGAGTCGCGGCCACACGAGGATCGCGAGCCCCGCGAAGCCCACCACGAGCCCCACGTAGCCTCGTGCGCTGGGGCGGTCCATGTCGGGGAGCAGCGACTCGGCGAGCGCGACCCACAGCGGGAGCAGCGCCACGACGAGCGCGGCCAGCCCCGACGGGATGACCCGCTCGGACAGGAAGGTGGAGTACATGCCGCCCACGAGCAGCAGGATGCCGACAACCGCGATGATGCGGTACTGGTCGAAGCGGATGGCCAGCGAGATGCCGCGCAATCGGGAGAACCCGAGGAGCAGGAGGCCCGCGGGCACCAGCCGCAGACCGGCGAAGAGCGCGGGAGGCAGATCGGCCGTGAGCCCGATCCGAATGGCGAGGTAGGTGGAGCCCCAGACGGTATAGAGGGCGGCGAAGGCGAGGACCACTTTGGCACGACGCGGCCAGCGGAGCGGGTTGAGCGGCACGGGCACTCCTCTTCAGGTGAGAGCGACAGTCTAGCCGAGCGGCCGCGTGCCGTCATCATCCTGCGGGTCGGTGGCCGAGGCGCTACACTCAGGGACATGCCTCACTGCGAGTATCCACGCCCCGCTCTCACCGCCGATGTCGTTGCGATCGTCGCCGGCGATGAGCCGTGCGTGCTGCTCATCCGGCGCGGCCACGAGCCGTTCGAGGGCCTGTGGGCGCTCCCCGGGGGCTTCGTGGATGAGGGCGAGCGTCCCGAAGACGCGGCGAGACGCGAGCTCGAGGAAGAGACGGGTCTCGCGTACGCCGGCGTGCTCGAACTCGTCGGCGTGTACGGAGAACCGGGCCGCGACCCTCGCGGGTGGACCGTCTCGGCGGTGTACCTCGCTGCGCTTGCAGGGGAAGCGCGGGTGCACGGCGGCGACGATGCGGCGGAGGCACGGTGGTTCGCCGCCGACGAGCTGCCACCGCTCGCGTTCGACCACCACCTCATCGTCGCGGACGCGCTCGACCTTCTCGCGCGACGGTAGCGGTACGATGGCCTTCGCGGGTTGACACGCGGGCACCTGCCCCGTACCCTGACGGGAAATCGATAGCACGACGCCGTCGATGGGGATGAGTACGCGCATCCAGTAGGGTCACAGAGAGCCGGAGAAGCTGAGAGCCGGTACCCGAAGAGGCGCGGAACATGGCCCCGGAGGCATCCGGAGGAAACGCGTATCGCGCGGAGTAATGCCGGACGGAGGCCCCCGTTATCATGGGCTCGAGAGCATCGGACATCCGGCGAAGTCCCGCCCGCCGGAAACCACCACCGGTCCCGTGCTCGAGAAGAGGCCGCGAGGGAATCGCGGCGAAGTCGGGTGGTACCGCGGAAGACGCCAAAGCAGCGCCTTTCGCCCTGACGAACAGTCCGGGCGGGAGGTGTTTTTTCGTGTCTGGAGGCATGTGATGGCGAAGAGCTGGGACGAGATAAACGCGCGCATCGCGAGCGGCGAGGCGGTCGTGTTCACCGCCGAGGAGTTCGCGGCGCTCGCGGCCGACGAGGGCCTGAGCGCGGCGGCCAAGCGCGTCGACGTGGTGACCACCGGGACGTTCGGCCCGATGTGTTCGTCGGGAGTCGTGCTCAATTTCGGGCACAGCGACCCGCCGATCCGCATGGCCGAGATCGCGCTCAACGACGTGGCCGCCTACGGCGGTCTCGCCGCGGTCGACACGTACCTCGGCGTCACCGAGCCGAGCCGGGTGCGCGGGGCCGAGTACGGCGGCGCCCACGTGATCGAGGACCTGCTGCGGGGACGCGCCGTGCGCCTGCGCGCATCGAGCCCGGGCACGGACTGCTATCCGCGCACCGAGATCGACACGTGGGTGACTCTCGATGACCTCAACCAGGCGTACTTCTTCAATCCGCGCAACGCGTACCAGAACTACGCGGTGGCCGTGAACTCCACCGATCGCGCGCTCTATACCTACCTCGGGACGCTGCTGCCGAGGCTCGGCAACGCGACCTACTGCTCGGCCGGCGCGCTCTCGCCGCTGCTGAACGACCCGACGTACCGCACGATCGGCGTCGGCTCGCGCATCTTCGTGGCCGGAGCGCCGGGCTATGTGGCCTGGGAGGGGACGCAACACAACCCGCACACCGATCGCGACGCCAACGGGGTCCCGGTGCGGCCCGCGGGTACGCTCGCGGTCATCGCCGACCTCAAGCAGGCGAGCCCCGACTTCTTCTCGGCGGCGACCATCGCCGGCTACGGGACGTCGGCCTTCGTCGGCATCGGCGTGCCGATCCCCGTGCTCGACGAGGACATCGCGGCGACGCTCGCACTCACCGACGCCGACCTCACCGCGACGATCTACGACTACGGGGTGCAGCACCGTTCGCGCCCGGCGCTCGGGACGGTGACGTTCGAGCAGCTGCGCAGCGGCGAGATCGAGGTTTCGGGCAAGAAGGTGCCGACCGGGCCGATCAGCTCGCTGCCGAAGGCGCGGGCGATCGCCGCCGAGCTCAAGCGGTGGATCCTCGAGGAACGTTTCGCCATCACGCAGCCGCTGCAGCTGCTGCCGCAGGTCGGCAGCCAGTCGCAGAAGCCGCTCCAGATCAAGACAGGGGAGGCGATCTAGCCATGGCGCGCAAGAGACTCGATCTCACGTTCCCGCCCCAGCAGTCCCTGAAGCCGGTCATCTACCACCTGGTGAAGGACTACGACCTGGTGCCCAACATCCTGCGCGCTCAGATCCACCCGGCGCAGGAGGGCCGCATGGTCCTCGAGGTCACCGGGAACAAGGAGAGCTACGCTGCGGGTGTGGCGTTCCTCGAGAGCCAGGGACTCACGGTCAACGAAGCGGCGAGCGACATCGTGCTCGACTCGGAGAAGTGCGTCGACTGCGGGCTGTGCACGGCCGTCTGCAAGCCCGATGCGCTCACCCTGGATCCGGAGGCGCAGACCCTGGTCTTCGACAAGGACAAGTGCGTGTACTGCGAAGCGTGCGTGATAGCCTGTCCCAGGCGGGCCATCACGCTCAGCTTCTGAGCCGACGAGAGGAGTTGCGCTGATGCCCGATATCGCTCGCCGCATCGGTCGCGAGGTGCTGGTCCTCGACGGCGCGATGGGTACGATGCTGCAGCGCGCCGGCGTCCCTCCCGAGACCGCACCGATGCAGCTCAACATCACCGCGCCCGAGATCATCGAGGAGATCCACCGCCTGTACGCGCTGGCCGGCGCCGAGTGCGCCACCACCAACTCGTTTGGCGGCACCCGGGTGAAGCTCGCCGCTCACGGCCTCGAGGGCCAGGTGGCCGAACTCAACCGGGCCTCGGTGCGCATCGCGCGCGCCGGGGGCGCGCCGCACATCCTCGGCGACATCGGCCCCACGGGGCTCGTGCTCGAGCCGCTGGGCACCGCCGGCTTCGACGCGGTGTTCGACGCGTTCGCCGAGCAGGCTGCGGCGCTGGCCGGGGAGGCGCCGGACGCGCTGCTGATCGAGACGATGACCGATATCGCGGAGGCGCGGTGCGCGGTGCTTGCGGCGCGCTCGGTCACCGATCTGCCCGTGTTCGTCACCGTCACCTTCGGACTCAACGGCCGGATGGATCTCTCCGGCACCGGCCCCGAGGAGGCCGCGGTCATCCTCGAGGCGGTCGGCGCGACCGCGGTCGGCATGAACTGCGGGCTCGGGCCCGAGCAGATGCTGCCGCTCGTGGAGCGTATGGCGCGGGCGACGTCGCTGCCGATCATCGTGCAGCCCAACGCGGGGCTGCCGCGGCTCGAAGACGGTCGCACGGTGTTCCCCGGCACGCCCGATGAGATGGGCGAGCACGCGGCCCGCTTCGTGGACGCCGGCGCGACGCTCGTCGGCTCGTGCTGCGGCTCGACGCCGGAGTTCACCGGCGCCATCGTGGACTTTGCCGGAGAGAAGCCGGTCGCGCGTCGCGAGGAGCCTCCGGCGGGCGTCACGATCGCGGGTCCGCGCGCCGTCGTTCGGATCGGCGGCGGCCATCCGTTCGCGGTGATCGGCGAGCGTATCAACCCCACCGGTAAGAAGCGCCTGGCCGAGTCGCTGCGCGCCGGAACGCTCGATGTCGTGCGCGAGTACGCGATCGAGCAGACCGACGCGGGCGCCGCCCTCCTCGATGTGAACGTGGGCGCGGCGGGCGTGGACCAGGCCGCGATGCTGCCGAAGGCCGTACTCGCGCTCTCGGGGCTCGTCGACGCGCCGCTCGTGATCGACACCACCGACCCGGCGGCGCTCGAGGCGGCGCTCAAGGTCTACCCCGGCCGCGCGCTGGTGAACAGCGTGAGCGGCGAGGCGGCGTCGCTCGCGGCCGTGCTGCCGCTTGCCGCGCGCTACGGCGCGGCGGTGGTCGTGCTCGCGCTGGATGACGACGGCATCCCGCACGCGGCGGAAGCGCGCGTGGACGTGGTGCGGCGCGTGCGCGAGGCTGCGCACGGAGCGGGTCTCGCCGACGCCGATCTGGTGGCCGACACGCTCGTCCTCGCCGCGGCCACCGAAGAGGCCGGCGCGAGCGCCACGCTCGACGCGATCCGGATCGTGGCCGATGATCTCGGCCTGGCGACGCTCGCGGGCGTGAGCAACGTCAGCCATGGCCTTCCGGGCCGCCCGCTCCTGAATGCGCGGTTCCTCGAGCTGGCGCGCGAGGCGGGCCTCGCCGCGGCGATCGTGAACCCGCTCGAGAGCGCCGAGCCTGACGCCGCGATGGCGGCCGCGGCGACCGACGTGCTCGTCGGCCGGGACGTGCGCGCCGAGCGCTGGATCGCGCTCGCGACCGCGGCGGCCGGTGCGGAGAGCGCGGCGCAGCCCCCGGCGGGCGCCGACGAGGCCACCCGTCTCGGCCTGGCCGTGGAGCGCGGCGACGCCGACTCGGCCCCGGGGCTCGTCGATGTCCTGGTGGCCGGAGGCGCGGGCCCCCAGTCGGTGATAGCCGACGTGCTGACCCCGGCCATACAGCGGCTCGGCGACGCGTACGGCCGCGGCGAGGCGTTCCTGCCGCAGCTGATCGCCGCCGCCGACGCCATGAAGGCGGCGGTCGAGCGCGCCAAGTCGTATCTGCCGGAGGGCTCGGCCGCGCACGAGGGCCGGGTCGTCTTCGGCACCGTGAAGGGCGACATCCACTCCATCGGCAAGGACATCTGCGCGAGCATGCTCGAGAGCCAGGGGTACCTGGTCGAAGACCTCGGCGTCGACGTGTCTCCCGAGCGGTTCGCGGATGCGGCGCGCGAGGCCGACGCGGTCTGCCTCTCGGCACTCATGACCACCACGCTTGCGAACATGGAGCGGACGGTCGCGGCAGTACGCGAGGCGGCCGACGTGCCGGTGCTGGTCGGCGGCGCCGTCGTCACGCGCGATTTCGCCGACGCGCTCGGCGCGGGGTATTCTGAGGACGCGCCGGGTTGCGTGAGTGCGGTCCGGAGCGCTCTGGCCACACGCAAAGGGACATCATGATCATCACGAAGCCGCGCGACTGGGCGCGCATCGAAGAGAATCTCACAAGCATCGGCGCCAGGCGCGTGTTCCTCATGGGCTGCGGCCAGTGCGCGACGGTGGCGCACACCGGCGGCGAGAAGGAGCTCGAAGAGACGGCGGCCCGCCTCGAAGCCGGGGGCTACGAGGTGACCGGCTGGACCGTCGGCGAGGTCACCTGCCACCTCAACGGCACCAAGCTCGAGAGCCGCAAGCATCAGGCCGAGATCGACTCGGCCGACGCGGTGCTCGTCCTCGCGTGCGGCGCCGGCGTCCAGACGACCGCCGACGCGATCGCCAAGCCCGTGTTCCCCGGGCTGGAGTCGCTCTTTCTCGGCACGGTCATCCGCAACGGCATCTTCGAGGAGCGGTGTCAGACGTGCGGCGACTGCGTCCTCGACAAGACCGCCGGCATCTGCCCGGTCACCACGTGCCCGAAGGGCCTGCTCAACGGCCCGTGCGGCGGCATGTGGAACGGCATGTGCGAGGTGCTCACCGATCGCGAGTGCACGCACGTGCGCATCCGCCATCGACTTGAGGAGCAGGGCCGCACGACGCGCCGGACGCTCGCGCCGAAGGACTTCTCCACTGCGCTCAAGCCGGGCGGCGTGAACATCCGCGAGTCCGGAGGCAGCCGATGAGCCGCCTGCGCGACATGCTCGAGGGCGGCGAGTTCGTCGTCACCGGCGAGGTCGCTCCCCCGCGGGGCACCGATCTTGCCGGCATGCACGCCGCGGTCGATCTGCTGGCGCCGCACTGCCACGCCCTCAACGTGACCGACAACCAGGGAGCGAGCCTGCACCTCTCAAGCCTCGCCGCATCGAAGGCGCTGCTCGAACGCGGGATCGAGCCGATCTTCCAGCAGACCTGCCGCGACCGGAACCGGCTCGCGCTGCAGTCGGATCTGCTCGCGGCCTGGTCGCTCGGCCTCGAGAACCTGCTCGTGGTGACCGGCGACGACCCGCGTGCGGGCGACCATCCGCACGCGAAGGGCGTCTTCGACCTCGACTCGACGCAACTCGCCTCGATCGCTCGCGGCATGAACGAAGGCCACGACATGATGGACCGCGACCTCAAGGGCGGCACCGGCTTCTATGTCGGTGCAGCGATGTTCCCAGAGGCCGAGCCCTGGGACGTTCAGCTCGCGCGCATCGAGCAGAAGATCGAGGCCGGGGTGCGGTTCTTCCAGACCCAGGCCATCTTCGACATGGACAAACTCCAGCGCGCGGTCGAGGCGGTGAGACCTCTTGGCGCGAAGGTCATCGCGGGCGTGCTCGTCCTCAAGAGCCCGCGCGTCATCGATTTCGTGAACAGCAAGCTCGCCGGGCTCATGGTGCCCGACGCCATCGCGGACCGCATCCGACGTGCCCACGACCCCGCCGATGCGGCGATAGCGCTCGCCGCCGAGCAGGTCGCCAGTATCCGGGATATCGCCGACGGCGTGCATGTGATGCCTCTCGGCCTCGATGCGGCAATCGGCCGGATACTGGGGGGAGCGGGGTAGCTGCGATGCGTAGGATCGCGCTCTACGGCGATGTGCACGGCAATGTGCCCGCGCTCGAAGCGGTCCTGGCTGACATCGCCTCGCACGGTGTCGAGGAGCGCTGGTGCGCCGGCGATCTGGTCGGCTACGGTCCCCGGCCCGCCGAGGCGGTCGCATGTGTGAGGTCGCTCGGCGACCCGGTCGTGCAGGGCAACTGGGACCGCGCGATCGGCGCGCATCTCGGCGATTGCGGAAGCACGTTCCGCACCCCCGAGGAGATGCTGGACGGAGCCGAGTCGTTCGGGTTCACCATACGAAGCATCACTCCTCCGGACGCGGGTTATCTCTGCTCGCTTCCGCGGACCGCCGGGTTCGAGGTAGACTGCGCCCGCTTCTTGCTGTGCCACGCGAGTCCGCGGCGCACGGCGGAGGACCTGCAGGAAGACACACCACCGTCGGTGCTGATCGGGATCGCCGCCGATAACGACGCGGACGTGGTCTGCTGCGCGCACACCCACATCCCGTACCACCGGTCGTTCCCCGCCGGCGAAGGCACCGTCCACTGGGTGAACGCGGGTTCGGTGGGCAGACAGCGCGATGGCGACCCCCGGGCCAAGTGGGTCGAGCTCATCATCGGCGCCAAGAACGAGGTCCTGGCCGAGGTGCCCGAGGACATCGCAGCGCGTCGGATCGGGACGACCGATTCATGGCTGGGGACGTACGTACACCGCGTCGCGTACGACCCGGAGCCCGTCGTGCGCGAGATGGCGAAGGCCGGTCTGCCCGCGACGCTGTCGGCGGCACTGCGCACAGGCTCCGAGGTGCGGGACATGCTGGCGCCCACCGGCGCGACCGAGGTCTCGGGCATCGGCACGAGGCTCTCCTCCTGTTCGTGCTCCATCGACAGCCGCATCGTGTCGTACGAGTCCCTTGCATCGATCTTCAACGACGATGTCGCCGACGTGGCCGTCTCCGTCCGGCGTCTCCGCATGTCGATGCGTGATTGCCGGACGGGCCCGCATGTCGATCTCGATCTGGTCGCGGAGACGTTCGAGCAGGCGGACCTCGTGTTGCGGTCCGTGGTCGGGAGGGCGGCGTTCGAGGCCGAGCGAGAGCGCATGTACGGACGTGGGAAGGGATTCGATCCCTTCGCGAACGTGCTCTCATCGAGCGAGCTCACCTACGCGGCGGGCACGCCGGCCGAGACGATGACGAGCCTCGGCGCCGCCTACAAACGGACGGGATTCGTGCGCGTCGCCGCCCTCGGCGAACGAGATCCGGGCGATATCGCTGTCGAGCTGCGCTTCATGGCCCACTGCCTCAGGGGATGCCTGACCGGCAATCCGGACACCGCGACCGCTGCGAGGCGGTTCTTCGTGGAGCACCTGTCCACCTGGGCCATGCTCTTCGCGGTGGTGACCGCGCGCGAGGCGAAGGATCCGGTCGTCCGCTACGCCGGGTTTGCGCTGGATGCCTTCCTGGTCTGCGAGGCGCTGACGCTGCGCCACGCGGTTCCTGAGGGGTGCGACCTGCACCACGCGTGAGTGGCTGCGCGCGTGCTATCATCGGGGCGTTTTCAGCACCGATGAGAGGCGGATCCATGACCGCTATCGCCCATCCGAGTCTCGATGAATGGCTGGCCGAAGCGAAGCGTGACGAAAGCGCCGCGGATGTCGGCATGTATCTGTGCCACAACGGCGTCGTCCGGTCGTACTCGCGCGACGGCCGCGCCGTCGTCAGCATGGAGCTCGCGGTCGACCGCGACCGGCTCGCCGAGATCCTCGATTCCGCGGGTCTGATGGAAGGCGTTGCGGTCGTGCGGGCCTGGATCAACGAGGGGCATCTGGAGGTCGGTGACGACATCATGTACGTGATGGTCGGCGGCGACATACGCGACAACGTCTTCGACGCGCTTCAGGCGCTCGTGCGCATGATCAAGACCGAGGTCGTCACCGAGACCGAGCACCGTCCGGCCGACTAGCGCGAGCCGCGGACACCGCCATGGCGACCACAGGCGCATCGGGCGTGAACACGCCGTCGGCGCCGCCCGTCGGCCACCACATCGTCGTCGACGTCTTCCGCACGTGCCCGGATTGAGACTACGAGCTGCGGCTGGTCGAAGCCGTTGCGCGGTGGCCGAGATGGCGGGACCGGCTGATCATCCGCCAGTGGGAGCCCGAAGCCCCCGCGCATGAGGGTGCGCTTGTGGTGGTCGACGGACGGTTCCCGGTCGATCCCGTGAACGTGAAGACGGTCCGTGCGGCGCTCGAAGCCGCCGAGGCGGCCGGGCCTCCGCTGCAGGAGCCGACCGCGTAGGGCTGCTACAATCGTCCGCACGGCAAGTGGCGATCCGCGGGAGGTCTCTCATGCGCATCATCGTGCTCGGTGGCGGCCCGGCAGGGTACGGAGCCGCGTTCGAGGCGGCACGCCTTGGCGCGGACGTGACGCTCGTGGAGCGCGACCGTCTCGGCGGCACCTGCCTCAACTGGGGCTGCATCCCCACCAAAACCATCCTGCGTTCCGCCCACATCGTGGCGGATTCGCGTCGGGCGTCCGATTACGGGCTGATCGCGCAGCCGGCGAAGGTCGACCTGCCGGCCCTCAGGCGCCGGAAAGAGGCGGTCGTCGACGAGCTCGTCGGCCAGGTCGAAGGCTCCGCCAAGCGCCTCAAGGTGCGTGTCGTCCGCGGCGAGGGGCGCCTGGCCTCTCCGCGGAGCGTCGAGGTCTCCACGGCCGAGGGCGGCGAGACCGTCACGGGCGACGCAGTGATACTCGCGACCGGCTCCGTGCCCTTCAAGCTCCCTTCCATCGACCACGCCATGCCCGGCGTGTGGACGAGCGATGAGGCGGTCTCGCTCGAAGCGTTGCCCTCGGAGATCGTCATCATCGGGGGCGGCGTCATCGGCCTCGAGTTCGCGTGTGCCTACGCCTCGTTCGGCAGCACCGTCACGGTCGTGGAGCTCGTCGACCAGGTGCTCCCCGGCAACGACAAGCGCGTCGTCCGCCTCACCCAGTCGGCGCTCGAGGCGATGGGCGTCACCTTCCACCTCGCCGATGCCGTCGAGACCGTCGAGCGCATCGGCGAGCGCATGCGGGCCACGCTGCGCAGCGGCGCCGTCCTCGAGGCCGATATCGTGATGAGCGCCGTCGGGCGGATGCCCAACTCGGCCGGCTTCGGCTATCCCGAGGCGGGCATCGAGATGGACCGCGCGGCCGTCAAGGTCGACGAGAACTTCCGCACGAACGTGGAGGGCGTCTACGCGGTGGGGGACCTCATCGGCGGCATGATGCTCGCGCACGTGGCCGAGGAGGAGGGCGTCGTCGCCGCCCGCAACGCCGTCGCCGAGCTCAAGACGGTGGGCGCTGAGGCCGCGCTCGAGAGCGTGCGCTACGACTGCATCCCGGCGTGCGTGTACACGTTCCCCGAGGTCGCGGTAGTGGGCCGCACCCGCGACGGCGCTCGCGAGGCGGGCATCGATGCGGTGCAGGCGGTCGC
>DCVQ01000007.1:8120-80757 GCA_002328745.1 Actinobacteria bacterium UBA2184 | reverse complement strand
TCGCGCTCGCGATGCGGCACGATGTCGGCGTGGGGGACCTTGCCGAGACCGTCCACGCGCATCCGACCGTCTCCGAGGTCGTGCGCTGGGCGTGCGCCGATGCGGCAGCGAAGTGCGGTTGCTGAGGTGGCCTACCGGCACGGCACGGACGCCGCGCGTCTTCCCGCGTGGCTGCGGCGGCCTCTCGCGCGCAGTGGCGAGTACGTCGCGGTGGAAGGGCTGCTCGCCGAGCTCGGCCTGAACACCGTCTGCCGCGAGGCCAAGTGCCCGAACCGCGGCGAGTGCTACGCGTCGGGCACGGCGACCTTCCTCATCGCGGGCGATGCCTGCACGCGCGGGTGCCGGTTCTGCGCGGTCGAGACGCACGTTCCCCGACCGCTCGATCCGGGCGAGCCGGGGCGGGTCGGGGAGGCGGTGGCGCGGCTCGGCCTGCGGCATGCCGTGGTGACCATGGTGACGCGCGACGATCTCGCCGACGGGGCGGCGGTGCACGTGGCGGCGACGGTCGCGGCGATCCGCGCCGCGGCGCCGGACGCAGCCGTCGAGGTGCTGGTGAGCGACTTTCAAGGCGACGAGGCAGCGCTCGACACGGTCATCGCCGCGGCGCCCGACGTCTTCAACCACAATGTCGAGACCGTGCCGCGTCTGTACGCGGAGGTCCGTCCCGGGGCCGACTACGCGCGCAGCCTGCGCGTCCTGGCCCACGCCAAGGCGCGCGCTCCGCGCATGCCGACCAAGTCCGGGCTGATGCTCGGGCTGGGCGAGACCGCCGACGAGGTGGTCTCGGTGATGCGCGATCTTCGTGAGACCGGATGCGAGCTGCTCACGCTCGGGCAGTACCTCAGGCCGAGCGAGCGCCACCTGCCCGTGGCCGAGTTCGTGGAGCCTGCGGTCTTCGCCGAGCTGGCGCGGCAGGGCCGGCGCATGGGGTTCGCCGGCGTCGCGTCATCGCCGTTCGTGCGCTCGAGCTACCACGCGGGAGAACTCGCGAACGGCGCGGACGACTCAGCGGGTGACGTTACGCCGTGAGCTCCTCGGCTATGCCGAGCAGCACCGGCGGGCCCACGCGCGCGCGTCCGTCGCGCTTGGCGACGTATAGCGACTGGTCGGCGCTCGCGAGCAGCATGTCCACGCGCCGGGGCACCGAGCCTGCCGGATCGAGCGCGACGGTGCCGCCGATGCTCACCGACAGCGGGATGTGACGGCCGCGCTCGTCGGTCACCTCGAGGGTCCGCACGGTGGTGAGTATGCGGCTCGTGAGGTCGTCGTATTCGGCGAGCGTCGTCTCGGGTGCGATGATCGCGAACTCGTCGCCGCCGTAGCGGACGACGAGGTCTGCCGAACGCACGGCGCGGCGCAGCGCAGCGGCGACCGCCTTGAGCGCGCTATCGCCGGTAGCGTGCCCGTACTCGTCGTTCACCCCTTTGAAGAAGTCGATGTCCACCAGCAGCACCGTCAGCGGGTGGCCGTACCGGGCGGACCACGCCGCCCACTGCGGCAGATGCGTGTAGAGGGCGCGCCGGTTGTGCAGGCCGGTGAGCGTGTCGTGCGTTGCCTGCACGGCGAGCCGCTGTGTGTCCTGCCACGTGCGCGCCAGGACGCTCGCGAGCAGCCCGGCGAGCGAGCCGGGATCGTAGTAGCGCCCGATGGCGTCGACGAGCCGCTGGAGATGTGCCTGGTACGCGGCGTGACGCCGGGTGGCACGGGCGGGTTCGGTGAGGTTGATGAGCTCGCTGAACACCGGGTCGATCATGAAGAACTCGACGCGGGCGGCGAGCGCCAGCATGGCGTCCTGATCGAGCTCGGCGAGTTGGGTTGCGCCGACAGCGGACAGTTCGTCGTAGAGCGTCGAGAGCCGTTGTTCGAGGTCCTCGGTCTCGTTCACGATGTCGGGGAGCAGGCCCTGCTCCCATGCGGTGAGGAGGTCCTCCCACCAGCCGGTGTGCTCGGCCTCGTCACGCGCGAGCTGCGCGAACGTGGTGGCGAGGTCGGGGTCCTTGCAGAATCGGGCGAGTTCGCCGTAGAGCCGCTCGGCCTGCTCGTCCATGTTGGCGCACAGTCGAAGTACCTCTCTCACCCGGGTCTCCTTCGCGCCGCCGTCTCTCATCAGGTATGTCCCCACAACTGCTACCATGAGCACATGACGTGGGAGCCGCGGACATACCGTCGCACGGTCGACGCGGTGGGCCTGGTCACCTTCGAGGTCGTCCTGGCCGAGACGGACCTTCAGATCAGCGCATCCGCCGACCTTTCCGGCATCGCAGCCGATCTGGTGCGCTCTCTGCGCGCGGACCTCAAGGGCTACATCGCAACCCATCCCCGGTTCGCCGAAAGCTACGTGCCGGTGGAGGTGGAGCCGGGCGCTCCGGAGATCGTGCGGGCGATGGCGGACGCGGCGCGTGTGGCCGGGGTTGGGCCGATGGCCGCGGTGGCGGGCGCGATCGCCGAGCGCGTCGCACGCGGGTTGGCGGGGCACGCGGCGGAGGTGATCGTGGAGAACGGCGGCGACCTGTTCGTCATCGGCCGCACGCAGCGGCTGATCGCGCTGGTCGCGGGCGACTCGCCGCTTTCGGGCACGGTGGCGATCGCACTCCCGCCGGAGATGCTGCCCACGGCGGTGTGCACGTCGTCGGGCAAGGTGGGGCATAGCGTCAGCCACGGATCGTCGCACGCCGTGACGATCGTGGCCTCCGACGGCGCGCTCGCCGACGCGGTCGCGACGGCGGTCGGCAACACGGTCCACGATGCGGGTGACGTGGAGCCGGCCCTCGAACGTGCGCGTGCCATCGAGGGCGTGCGAGGAGCGGTCGTCATCGCGGGCGAGAGCATCGGTGCGGCCGGGGGCGTCACGCTCGTGCCTGTCAGGGGATAAGAGCATCATCCGGGTCGAAGCACCCGCAGCGGAAGGGCGGTTTGATGGACAGCATCGACGAACTGGACATGTTCGAGGCCGAGAGGCGACTCGCGCTCTACAACGAGTACCGCGATGCGGCACGGGTCTTCTCCTACTACATCGAGACCGAACTGCGCGCGTATCTCGCCAACGACGTCGTCGTCGAGCCGGTCTCCGGCGCGGGCGGCACGTACTTCAAGGTGACGCTCACCGACGTGTGGATCTACGAGGCCGAGCGGCTGAACCGCTTCGTGCCGGAGACGGTGATCTACTCCGTCAACGACGTGCACGTGCAGAAGCTCAAGGGCGAGGAGTAGCCGGCGGATGGCTGCCGATAGCCCGCCGGTGCCCGCTTCGCGCGACGAGGCCGACCTCCGCGCCGAGAAGCTGCGCGCCGAGATACGCCATCACGCGTGGCGCTACTACGCGCTCGACGCTCCCGAGATCTCGGACGCCGCGTACGACGCCCTCGTGCGCGAGCTCGAGGCGATCGAGGCGGCGTATCCGGACCTCGTGACGGGGGATTCACCGACCCAGCGCATCGGCGCGCCGCCTCTCGAGGCATTCGCACCGGTCACGCACGCGCAGCGTATGTACTCGCTCGACAACGCGATGGACTTCGGCGAGCTCGACGCGTGGCTCGAGCGCATGGAGCGTGAGTCGGCGGGACGCGACCTCGGCTTCATGTGCGAGCTCAAGATCGACGGTAGCTCGCTCGCGCTCACCTACGAGGACGGCGTGCTGGTGCGGGCCGCTACGCGCGGCGACGGCACCACTGGCGAGGATGTGACGGCCAACGTGCGCACGGTCAAGAGCGTGCCGCTCAGGATCGCCGCCCCATGGCCGGACATCGGCCAGATGCCGCTTCTCGGCCACGAAGCGGCGATGTGGCGGCTTGAGGTGCGCGGCGAGGTGTACATGCCCAAGGCGAGTTTCGAGCGGCTGAACCGGGAGCAGGAGGCTGCAGGGCTTCCGCTGTACGCGAATCCGCGAAACGCGGCCGCCGGGGCGGTCCGGCAGAAGGATCCGGCGGTGACCGCATCGCGCGATCTTGCCACGTTCATGTACCAGATGGTCGAAGCGCGCGCCTTCGGCGTCACGGGGCAGCGCGAGGCGCTCGAGTGGCTGCGACGGGCGGGCTTTCGCGTGAACCCCGATATCGAGTTCTGCGCGACCGCCGAGGAGGTGCGTTCGTTCTGCGCGCGCGCCGTTGAGAGGCGCGGCGATCTGCCGTACGAGATCGACGGCGTGGTCGTGAAGGTCGACTCGTTCGCGCTCCAGGATGAGTTGGGATTCACCTCCAAGGCTCCGCGGTGGGCGATCGCGTTCAAGTTCCCGCCCGAGGAGAAGACGACCGTCCTGCGCGAGATCAGGGTGCAGGTGGGCCGCACGGGCGCGCTCACGCCGGTCGCCGAGTTCGATCCTGTGGTGGTCGCCGGCTCCACGATCGCCCGGGCGACGCTGCACAACGAGGACGAGGTCCGACGCAAGGGCATCCGGCTCGGCGACACCATCGTCGTGCGNNCGCGAGTGGCGGATGCCTGTGGCGTGCCCCAGCTGCGGGAGCGAGGTGTGGCGCGAGGAGGGCGAGGTCGTGCCGCGCTGCACGAACGCGGGCTGTCCGGCGCAGCGCCTCGAGCGGCTCGGCCACTGGGCATCGCGCGGAGCGCTCGACATCGAGGGCATGGGCGTCGAGATCGTCACGCGCCTCGTTGAGAGCGGGCTGCTCCACGATGTCGCCGACTACTACACGCTCACCTTCGACGATCTGGCGTCCCTGGATCTCGGCCGGGTGAAGAAGGACGGTTCGCCGGTCCTGCTCGGCGAGACCATCGCGGCCAAGCTCCAGGCGAGCATCGAGGCATCGAAGTCGCGGCCGCTCGCGCGGCTGCTGTTCGGGCTCGGCGTACGTCACGTGGGCTCCACGGTGGCAGAGTCGCTCGCCGCTGCGTTCGGGTCGCTGGATGCGATCCTTCAGGCTTCGGCCGAAGATCTCGCCGCGGTCGAGCAGGTGGGACCGACGATCGCCGGATCGGTGCGCGCGTTCGCCCAGAACCCCGAGAACGTCGCTATCGTGAGGCGCCTCCAGGCGGCCGGTCTCTCCACTGCCGAAGAGCGCACGGCGCCGGCTCGCGAGCAGTCGCTGGCGGGCACCACGTGGGTGCTCACCGGTGCGCTCGAACGGCGCACCCGGGACCAGGCGACCGCGGAGCTCAAGGCGCTCGGCGCGAAGGTGACCGGGAGCGTGAGCAAGAAGACGTCGTACGTGGTCGTCGGCGCCGACCCGGGCAGCAAGCGCGACGCCGCGCTCGAGTTCGGCGTACGCGTCCTTGACGAGGCGGAGCTCGACGCGACGCTCGCCACCGGCGTGGTCCCGGAGGCGCAGGCGTGAGTCAGCCCCGAATCGCGTCCCCGGGCGGGGGAGACGCCGGATGAGCCGGTCACCTCAGCTTGTCCTGGATCCCCGCCGTTGCGACCGTTGCGGGCGCTGCCTCGCCGTCTGCGATGCCAATGCCATCCGGGTGGGTCGCACGTACCTCGCGGTGGACTGGGCCCGCTGTGACGATTGCGGCGCGTGCGCGCGCGCGTGCACCCGCGGGGCGATCGTGGCCAGAGGCTCTGCCGCCCCGCAGCCGCGGGCGGCGAAGGCGGGCGGGAAGCCGGCCGCGAAGTCGGCGGGGGCCGCGCGCGGTCGCCAGGACGCGCCGACGCCCCGGTCGCGCAGCGCGGCGGCGAAGACCGCCCGGCCGCCGAAGTCCGGCGCGCGCGGCGGATTCCAGTGGACGCTGCTCGAAGCGGCGGCGATGCTGTCGGTCACCTTCTCGGCGTTCGTCGTCAAGGAGGCGATGCTCGCCTCGTCGGGCATCCGCGCGCTGCCGCCGCAGATCGCCATCGCCGGTCAGGTGGGGGTACTCGGGCTGTACTACGCGATCCAGATCGTGGTGCTCGGCTGGCTGGTGCGCCGGCGCGGGGGCGAGCTGCTCGCCGCGGTGGGGTTGCGGGGCGGCGGCGGGTTCGCGCGCGCGGCCGTCTCGGGCGGCCTCGTGCTCGTCGGGCTGCTCGGGACGCGGGTGGTGGCGTCGCTGTACGTCTACTTCACGCGGCAGGTGGGGCTCATGCCGACGCCGGGCACGAACCTGCTCACGCTGTTCGGCTCGGACTACACCGGCCTGGTCCTCGCCATGCTGATGGTGGTGCTGATCGGCCCCTTCGTCGAAGAGGTCGTCTTCCGGGCGGCCCTGCTCGAGGGGCTCGCGGCGCGCCTCGGCGCGTGGCCGGCGATCTTCGCGCAGGCGGCGCTGTTCGCGGCGTTCCACCGGAGCCTGTGGCTGTTCTTCCCGATGTTCGTGCTGGGAGCCGCGCTCGGCTGGCTGGCGCACGCGCGCGGCAGCCTCTGGCCGGCGTTCGCCATGCACGCGCTGTACAACGGCATCACCGTCGCGGCGGCGTTCTACGTCGCGCTCAACGCCTGAGGCGCTTCGCTGCAGCGTCCTCGGGTATCATGTAACGCGTTCGTTCGCGCGGCCGGGGAAGCGGCCCGCGTTCGCTTACCGTCGACGGAGGAATCCCGCATGGCCATCACCGAGTCCGACGTCCGTCACGTCGCGATGCTCGCCCGCCTCGCGCTCACGGACGAGCAGGTGACGCGTCTGGCGTCCGAGCTCTCCGGAGTGCTCGGGCATATCGACACGCTGCAGAGGCTCGACCTCGAAGGCGTCGAGCCGACCGCGCACCCGCTGGCGATGACCAACCGCACGCGAGAGGACGTGGTCGGACCGTGCCTTTCGCGCGACGACGCCCTCAAAAACGCGCCCGATTCGGACGGCAGCGCCTTCGTCGTCCCGGCGATCACGGGCGGCGGTGAGGAGTCGTGAGCACGCTCGACCTTTCGGCGCTCGGCGCCCGGCAGGTCCGGGACGCCGTCATCGCAGGGGAGGTGTCCGCGCGCGAGGTGGCCGAGAGCGCGTACGCGCGCATCGAGGTCCTCGACGGCGACGTGCACGCCTTCCTGCAGCTCACGCCGGAGCTGGCGCTGGCCGCCGCCGACCGGATCGACGCCGCGCGTGCGGCCGGCGATCCGTTGCCGCCGCTCGCCGGCGTGCCCGCGGGCATCAAGGACAACATGAACCTCATCGGCACGCGCACCACGTGTGCGAGCCGCATGCTCGAGAATCACGAGAGCGTCTACGACTGCACCGCCGTCCGCCGCCTGCTCGACGCGGGCGCACTGCCGATCGGCAAGCTCAACATGGACGAGTTCGCGTTCGGCTCCTCGACCGAGAACTCCGCGTTCGGGCCCACACACAACCCGTGGGACCTCGACCGCGTGCCGGGCGGCTCCTCGGGCGGCAGCGCCGCCTGCGTGGCGGCCGGGATGACGAGCATCTCGCTCGGCTCCGACACGGGGGGCTCGATCCGCCAGCCGGGCGCGCTCACCGGCACGGTCGCCCTCAAGCCGACGTACGGGCGCGTCAGCCGCTACGGCGTGGTGGCGTTCGGCTCGTCGCTCGATCAGATCGGGCCGTTCGGCAAGTCGGTCGACGACGTCGCGCTGGCGCTCGAGGCGATCGCGGGCGCCGACCCGATGGACGCCACGTCGTCCCTCGAGCCGGTCGCGGCGTACACGCAGGCGCTGGGCCTCGGCGCGAAGGGGCTGCGCGTGGGGATCGTCCGCGACATGCTCGACCTCGACGGTTGCGCGGAGGAGGTGCGCGCTTCGGTGGATGCCGCCGCCGAGACGTTCGCGGCGCTCGGCGCGGAGGTCGGCGAGGTGACGCTGCCGTCGGCCGCGCACGGGCTCGCTGCGTACTACATCATCGGCCCCGCCGAGGCCTCGTCCAACCTCGCCCGCTTCGACGGCATCCGCTACGGGCATCGCGCCGCGGGCGCCACCGACGTGCTCGATCTGTACATGCGCTCCCGGGCTGAGGGCTTCGGTCCGGAGACCATCCGGCGCATCATGCTCGGCACCTANNCTTCGACGTGCTGCTCACGCCGACGACGCCCGAGGTGGCGTTCCCGATCGGAGCGAAGGCGGAGGACCTCTACTCGATGTACCTGAACGACGTCTACACGATCCCCGTGAACCTCGCCGGGAACTGTGCGGTGAGCGTGCCCTCGGGGATGTGCTCGACCGTCGGCATGCCGATCGGCCTGCAGCTCATCGGCGACCATTTCGCCGAGACGACGCTGCTGCGCGCGGCCGCCGCGTTCGAGGAGGCGACGGCGTTCGATACCACGCCGCCGCTCGTGCGAGCGCTCACCGGCGCGAAGGACGGTGAGTGACGTGGCCAAGGACCGTTTGCTCGACGTGCTCTCCCGCTACGAGGCCGTGATCGGTCTCGAGATCCACACCGAGGTCACCGCCACCGACACGAAGATGTTCTGCGGCTGCCCGGTCGCCTTCGGCGGCGAACCGAACACGCGGGTGTGCCCCGTGTGCCTCGGCCTCCCCGGCGCGTTGCCGGTCCCCAACGGGGCGGCGATCGAGTGGACGCTGCTCGCGGGCCTCGCTACCGACTGCGACATCGCGCTGTGGAGCCAGTTCCATCGCAAGCAGTACTTCTATCCAGACATGCCGAAGGACTACCAGATCTCGCAGTACGACCTGCCGTTCTGCAGCGGCGGCACCCTGGAGGTTGAGGTCGACGGCGAGGGCGTTGCGCAGCGCGCGGACCTCACGGGCGCCGTGCCATTCGTGGGTCCCGCAGCGGTCGCCGAAGACGGCGGCTACCGCACCGCCATCGGCATCACGCGCATCCACCTCGAGGAGGACACCGGCAAGATGATCCACGTGGGTGGCGCCGAGGGCCGCATCGCCGGCGCCACGCACTCCCTGGTGGACTTCAACCGCGCCGGCACGCCGCTGATGGAGCTGGTCACGGAGCCGGACATCCGGACCCCCGAGGAGGCCCGGCGTTTCGCGCAGAAGCTCCGCAGCATCTGGCTCGCGCTCGGTGTCTCCGACTGCAACATGGAGGAGGGCTCGATGCGGGTGGACGGCAACGTGTCCATCCGGCCGCGCGGCGCCACCGGGCTGGGCACCAAGAGCGAGGTCAAGAACATGAACTCGTTCAAGGCGCTCCACGATGCGCTCGCCTACGAGATCGTCCGCCAGGCCGATCTGCTCGACGCGGGCGATCGCGTGGTGCAGGAGACCCGTCACTGGGACGTCGGGGCCAGGCGCACCAGCGCGCTGCGCAGCAAGGAGGAGGCGCACGNNCCGCTACTTCCCCGAGCCGGACATGCTGCCGTTTTGCTTCGAGCCTGAGTGGATCGCGTCGCTGGCCGACACGCTGCCCGAGCTGCCCGACGCCCGCCGGGACCGCTACGTCGCGGATTTCGGCCTTCCGAAGCACGACGCCCTTATGCTCTCGGCCGATCTTGCATTCGCGCGCTTCTTCGAAGACGCCGTTGAGATCGCTGGCCAGGACGCCGCCAAGCCGGTCGCGAACTGGATGCTCGGCGAGCTGTCCGCGCACCTCAACGCCGAGGGGATCGAGATCGGGACCGCGCGCATCACCGCAGCGATGCTCGCGGAGCTCGTCGGGCTCATCGGCACCGGCGCGATCAGCGGGAAGCAGGCCAAGGAGGTCTTCGCCGATATGGCGGTCTCCGGCGATCCCGCGGGCGCGATCGTCGAGGCTCGCGGCATGCGGCAGGTCTCCGACACCACCGCGATCGAGGCGGCCGTGGCGGCGGTCATGGCCGCCAGTCCCGATGAGGTCGCGAGCTACCGCGCCGGCAAGACCGGGCTGATCGGATGGTTCGTAGGCCAGGTGATGCGCGAGATGCGCGGGCAGGGGAATCCCGGCGTGGTGAACGACGTGCTGCGGCGCATGCTCGGGTAGCCGGGCGGCCCGCACACACCCTGTGACGACCCTCAGGACCCGCTCGCCGGGCGCGCAGCGCGCCCTTACGACGCTCTGGAGGACAACGAACGCCCCGTGGCGTGTGTAAGCGCCGCTCGTCCCCGATGAAAACCGTTGGTCTGGAGAATACGTCCGTTCAGACCCGCAGAACGACCGTTAGTCAGGAGACTCGACATTTCGCGATTGCCCCCTTGCACACCACCGCAGGGTGGCATAGAGTGGGGTTGTCCCGAGAGGTCGAACCGGGCGAACCGCGAAAGGTAGCGTACCAGTAGCTGCCGGCGGGGTGTGTAGGTGGAAGGCTTCGCGCAAGCTGGCCGGAGGCTTACAGGCTCCAAAGGTGTGAAACGGGAAGCTGCGGAGTAGTTGGTCTCGCTGGCGAGGTCTCTCGGGACACCTCTATTCTCCCACCCCTTGCGCGCGACCGCGGTCTTCGCGCGCCCGCGCTCCGGGCACCCGTGCTCCGCGTACGCTCGCGGTCCTGCCGAACGGCCGGCGCCGCCCCCTTGGGCTATACTCCTGCACGTCAGCAGGCGAGGAGCGGAGGTCCGCGCGATGTCCGAACGTCCCACGATCGCATTCGTCGGCACGGGGGTCATGGGGGCCTCGATGGCCGGCCATCTTCTCGACGCCGGCTACCCGATGCTCGTCTTCAACCGAAGCCCCGAGAAGGCCGAGGGGCTGCTCGCGCGCGGCGCGCGCCGGGCGGAGAACGCTGGCGCGGCTGCCGCTGGCGCGGATGTGACGATCACCATCGTGGGCTACCCCGCGGACGTCGAGAGCGTGTACCTCGGCGATGGCGGCATCGTCGAGAGCGCCCCCGAAGGCGCGCTCCTCATCGATATGACCACGTCGACCCCCACCCTCGCGGCCCGTATCGCGTCGGCGGCGGCTGAGCGCGGCTTGCGTGTGATGGACGCGCCCGTATCGGGCGGAGACGTCGGGGCGCGCAACGCCGCGCTCACGATCATGGCGGGCGGCGATGAGGCATCGTTCGCCCGGGCGCTGCCGCTGTTCGAGGTGATGGGCAAGACGTTCACGCTGATGGGTCCCGCCGGCTCGGGGCAGCACGCGAAGATGGCCAACCAGATCGGCATCGCCGGGACGATGCTCGGGCTTATCGAGGCGCTCCAGTACGCGAAGGCGTCGGGCCTCGATCTTGAGCGTGTTCATCAGGCGTTGTCGGGCGGAGGAGCCAACTCGTGGTCGTGGGGCGCCTACGGGCCGAGGATCATCGCCGGCGATTTCGCGCCGGGCTTCTTCGTCAAGCACTTCGTGAAGGACCTGCGTATCGCCCTCGACGAATGTCGCGCGATGGGCCTGACGCTGCCGGGCCTCGAACTTGCCGAGCGGCTGTACGCGCGCCTGCAGGATGCCGATGGCGCCGAGCTGGGCACGCAGGCGCTATGGCTGCTCTACGAGCGCGGGGCGCAGGTCTGATCGTCCATCGCCGCCCGCATCGTCGTGTGAGGTAAGGCCGACAGGCAGCGAAGGGAGCGCCCGTGCAGACACCAGCCGAAGGCCGTCGCGTGAGGATAGGGATCGTCGAGATCCAGGGCACAGGCGCGTGCTCGGTCGGGCATGCGCCCGGGGACGCGTGGGAGGTCGATTCCGCGCTCGTGCCTGCGGGGATATGCGGGTGGGCGTACGCCGCGATGCTCCCGTTCCTGCAGCCGCTGCGCTTCGGTGGATCGTTCCCGTGGGAGAACGAGGGCGAGGCGCTCGTGTGCTGCCCCGATCCCGCCAACCCCGTCGTGTTCAAACTCGAGGTGGCCGAGTAAGAGGGGGACCGCCGACGGCGGCCCCCCTCCGGGTGTCTACTCGAAGGCTACCACGACCGCCAGCTCGGCGCGGTCGACGAAGTACGGCCGGTCGGGGCTGCCTGTTGGGTCATCCATCGAGAAGTCGAACTCGCCGGCCTCTCCCTTGTCCGCGTGTACCGCGACGATGAGCGAGCCGGTGGCGACTCCTTCGAGCGCGATGGTCACGCCGAGAGACTCCCCGGCGCCGATGCTCTGCAGGCCGACGCGCATTCCGGGCTTCCCGTCGTCGTTGAGATGCACGACGAGCCATGCGTCACCGGGCGAAAGCACGCGGTCGACCGTGAGCTCGTCAGCGGTCGCGGTGCCCGACACCTCGATCTGCGCGTCGTCGGCGGAGGCGACGTAGCCCCAGACGCCGCCGGTGGGGTGGTCTTCACCGGTTGCGGCGGTGCAGCCCGCGAGTGAGAGAGCGCCGAGGACGAACGCCAGGGCGAGCGAGCGAGAGAGTGCACGGTTCATCGGGTCGTTCCCTTCGTCATGCCCGGCCGGAACCGGCGCAACATGAGCGAGCTGGTCACCACGCTCACGCTGGACATCGCCATCGCGGCGCCGGCCAGCTCGGGCTTGAGGAGCCCGAGGGCGGCCACGGGGATGCCGAGCGAGTTGTAGCCGAGCGCCCAGAAGAAGTTCTGGTGGATCTTTCGGATGGTGGCACGCGACAGCTCGATGGCGGTCACGACATCGCGCAGGTCGTTCTTCATCAGCACGATCCCGCCTGTCTCCATCGCGATGTCGGTGCCGGCGCCCATGGCGATGCCGACGTCCGCTTGCGCGAGCGCCGGGGTGTCGTTGATGCCGTCACCGACCATGGCCACCGTGAGGCCCCGCGCCTGGAGCGCGGCGACCTCGTCGGCCTTATGCTCCGGCAGCACCTCGGCGAGCACGTGGTCGGCGGGGATGCCCGCCTGCGCCGCGATCGCCTCGGCCGTCCGGCGGTTGTCGCCGGTGATCATGTAGACCTCGACGCCCATCTTCGCCAGGTGCGCGACCGCTTCGGCCGAATCGGCCTTGAGCGTGTCGGCGACCGCGATGATGCCCGCGAGCTTCGCGCCATTGACGCCGACCAGCATGACGGTCTTTCCCTCGGCCTCGAGCGACGAGATGCGGTCCTCGAAACGCGCGAGATCGATGCCTTCGCGGGCCATGAGGCGCCTGTTGCCGAACGCCACACGCATGCCGTCGACCGTGCCCTCGACGCCATGACCGGGGATCGCGGCAAAGCCTTCGACCGGTGGCAGGTGGAGCGCCTTTTCCTTCGCACGTGCGGTGATCGCCTCGGCGAGGGGGTGCTCGCTGCCGCGCTCGAGCGCCGCCGCGAGCATGAACACGCGATCGACATCGTGACCGTCGGCCAGCTCGATGTCGGTCACGACGGGCTTGCCGTGCGTGAGCGTGCCGGTCTTGTCGAAGACGATCGCCGCGATCTTGTACGCGGTCTCGAGCGCCTCTCCGCTCTTGATGAGGATGCCGTTCTCGGCGCCTTTGCCGGTGCCGACCATGATCGCCGTCGGCGTCGCCAGCCCGAGCGCGCACGGGCACGCGATCACCACGACCGCGGTGCCGGCGAGCAGGGCCTTGATGAACGGCGTGACGTCCAGGTAGAAGGACGGGTCGACGAACCGCGGCACGACGAACATCCATGCCAGGAAGGTGATGACCGCGAGCGCGATGACCACCGGGACGAACACGGCGCTGATGCGATCGGCGAACCGCTGCACGGGCGCCTTCGACCCCTGGGCCTCTTCCACGAGCTTCACGATCTGGGCCAGCGCCGTCTCGGCGCCGACCCGCGTGGCCCGGAAGCGGAAGCTGCCGAGCTTGTTCAGGGTGCCGCCGATCACCGGGTCGCCGGGCTGCTTCTCGACGGGGATGGACTCGCCTGTGAGCATCGACTCGTCGACGCTCGAGTGCCCCTCCGTCACGGCTCCATCGACCGGCACCTTCTCGCCCGGCCGCACGACGACGGTGTCGCCGACGATGACATCGGCCACCGGCACGTCGATCTCGGCCCCGTCGCGTACAGCGCGAGCCGTCTTGGGCGCGAGCCCCATGAGCTTCTTGATCGCGTCGCTCGTCTTGCCCTTCGCCCGCGCCTCGAGAAGCTTGCCGAGGATCACGAACGTGAGCAGGAGGGCGCTCGTCTCGAAGAAGACGGGCTCCATGGCGAGAGCGGGCACGAACGTGGCGGCGACGCTGTAGAGATACGCCGCCGAGGTGCCGATCGCCACGAGCGTGTCCATGTTCCCGGTACGGCGCTTGAGCGCGTGCCAGAAGCCCCTGTAGAACTGCGCGCCGGCGATGAGCTGGACGGGAGTGGCGAGGACGAACCCGATGTACTTGAACACCATCATCGGGTCCCAGGCGCCGCCGAACGTGCGCGCGAGCCACTCTGCGACGACGAGCGGCACCGATTCCATCAGAGAAGGGATCATGAGAAGCGCGAGCGGTACCGAGAGCGCGAGCGAGAAGACGAACAGGCGCTTCTCCTTCGCGATGTGCGCCTGCTGCGCCTCGCGTTGCGCGTCGCCGGCGGTGCCGGGTGCGGCGTCCTCATCATGCGGCACGGCGTCGTAGCCCGCGCCGCGGATCGCCGCGACGATCTCGTCGACGGTGAGCGTGTGCGGGTCGTACGCGACGGTCGCCGTCTCCGCAGCGAGGTTCACGACCGCGCTGCCGACTCCGGGAGTCCGCGCGAGCGTCCGCTCGATCACGGCCTGGCACGACGAGCACGTCATGCCGATGATGCCGAAGGTGGCGTGCGCCGTGGCCGCTGCGGCGCTCGCCGCCATGAGCGCGGGGTCGGGTGCGGGCGGCACGGTCGGGCACGTGCCGGTCGGGCATACGTCAGCATCCTCCGGCCCGGCTGCGTCCGGCAGTGCCGGCTCGGGCGTCTCGAGAGGCGGCTGGACGCTCTCCGGGCCGGCCTCCTTAAGGGTCGCCGCACCGCCGGACGGCTCGAATCCAGCCGCACGGATGGCGCTTGCCACCGAATCGAGGTCGGGATCCGCCTCCACGGTGATCACCGCGGTACCCGCGGCGGCGTCGGCGACCACGGCCGTGATGCCGGGAACCTCCATGAGGTTGGCCGTCACGAGCCGCTCACACGCGTGGCAGTGCATACCCTCGATCGCGATCGTGTAGTTCCGGGTCATCGTGGTCTCCATATCGGGTCACCCTACTCGACGATGATAGTGCCGAAGACCATCTGCATGCCGCACGAGAACGAGTATGTTCCCGGCTGCAGCACATCGGCCTCGAGGCGAACGGTGACGTCGCCTTCGGTCAGGTCTTCGAAGAAGCCGAGGTCGGAGCTCTGTACCTGGGCCATGCAGCCGCTCGCCTGCTTGAAGGTGATCTCGGCGGGCACTCCGGCCACGAGCGTTATGGAGTCAGGGTTGTAGCGGCCCAGCGTGTCGACGGTGATGCGCTGGACGTCACCATCAAGCGCGGCCTCACCCTCGATGGGCGGACCCGACACGCCGCCGCAGCAGCCGCCGCTGCCGGGTGTGGCGCCGTCGGGCAGGGCCAGCGGGTCGCCGGAGGGTCCGCGGCGCCCGTCGGGTGTCTGCGCGCCGTTCATCGTGCAGGCGTTCCGGAAACCGCTTCCGGGCGTGTTCGCCGCTCCATCACCGGTGCTCCGGCCGGCGGCGACCGCGATCTGGTAGGTCGCCACGAACGACAGGATGACGATGAGGACGACGAGCGCGGTGCGGAGGTACTTGGTGGTTGTCACGGGGGTGCTATCGCTCATGTCTATCAGGTCCTTTCTGGTTCTCTTGCGGCGGTGCCGCAAGACGAGGTCTCTAGAGGGCTCCGCCGAGCGCCAGGCCGGCGAACACGGCGGCGACAACGCAGATGACGGTCAGGACGAGCTCGCGGTCGTTCAGGCCGAGCACACGCGCGTGACGGGCGCCCGCAGGCGCCGTTCGCGAAAGCGCGGCGCCTGCCGCGACGATGCCGGCCACCGCGAGCACGAGCACGATGCCCGTGCTATCGCCGGAGCCGGAGGGGCTGCCCGCGGCCGCGCCGACGCGCAGCTGGCCCGACATCATCCCCATGCCGCAGGTGAGCGTGTAGGTTCCCGCGTCAGCGGCGGGGAGCTCCACGACCGTGGTCGCCATCGGCGCGAGGTCGGCGAGCACGCCGAGCTGCGGGATCGCCAGCTGGTCGGAGCACGCGTTCGCTTCCCGCCTGTCGACGATCAGCCGCACCGGACGATCCGCGGGGATGTCCACCACGGACGGCTGGAACCGCACGTTCTCGATGACCAGCGGGACTTCGACGACGCCGTCTGCGCCCGTGGCGTAGTCGCCGCCGGTGGTGGCCGGCGATCCGCCTCCGCCGAACACGGCGGTCTTCGCTGACTGCAGCGTCACCGGCGAGCCGAGCAGCATCGCGCCACGGTTGAGATACGTCACGCCGAAGACGAGGACGACGATGGCGAGCGCCACCATCACCCGCTCCTTCAGGCGCTTCGGTATGAGGCTCGACGCCGTTCCGAAGCCGAGCATCAGCGGAGCCGTGCCCAGCCCGAAGGCGAACATGGCCAGCGCGCCGTTCGCGGCGCTCCCGCTGGCCGCCGCGTTGAGCTGAGCGGCCATCAAAGGCGCGCACGGCATAAGGCCGGTGAGCAGGCCGAAGGTGACCGGCGTCGCGAGCGAGGCACGATCCGCCTCGGCATCGGCGACGGCCTTGCGGCGTACGGTGGTGAACGCCCGCACGAGGAATCGCGGCGGGCGCGGTGTGAGCTTCGCCGCCCACGGCACGCGGCCGGTCATCCCGAGCGCGAGCACGATCATGAACGCGCCGGCGACGACCATCACGTACGGGCGGAGCGCGTCCAGGTCGAAGCCGGAGCCGATGGCGCCGAGCAGGAGCCCGACGGCCACGTAGCTCGCGATCTTTGCGGCCTGGTAGGCGAGGTTCGGTACGACGCGCTGCGCTACGGTGCCGTTCTCGGTGCCCTTGAGGGCATAGGTGACGACCATGGGGCCGCACATCGACACGCAGTGCAGGCTCGTCACGAGCCCCAGCATGAGGGAAGGCAGGAACAGGTCCAACGATGACACTCCTCGGTTAGAAGACGCGGACGCCCGCGACGGCCGGATGGCCGTGCGGTTCGTGCGAGGAGCGTCTTCTAGATGAGGAGCCGGACTCCGAGGGGGTCGAGGGGCGGCGGAGAGGCGGTGGCCTCGGGCACCAGGGTGTGCACCGTCACGATCGGGCGGACTGCCGAGTCGGGCGCGAGGGCGGCTACGGCGAGGTCGGGGAGGGCCACGCCCTGGGCGCTCGTCGCGTCATCGTGCGAGTGCTTCATCACGATGGACTCGCCGCAGTCGTCGCAGGCCGACTTGAAGTCGCCCGGGAGGTCGCCTTCGTTGCAGACGCCAACGGTGAAGGTGTCGCACTCGGGCATCTCGCACACGGGCGTGAGCACGCCGAGGAGCGTGATGGCCATGAGGGCCACCACGAACAGCCGTGCTCTGTCGTGCCTGCGTGCCATCGGACTCCGTCCAGTGCCGCGTTCCGTACTACGGAGATGAGCAACGAGCATGCCACCGCCGTGCGGGGGCGCCTCTACGTGCCGTAGCCCTCCCACAGGGGTGTGGACAGGTACCGCTCGCCCGTCGACGGCGCGACGGTCACGATCGTGCTGCCAGCCAGTTCCGGCCGCGCCGCGAGCACGAGCGCTGCGGCGACGTTGGCGCCCGAGGAGATGCCCACGAGCAGTCCCTCCTCGGCGGCCAGACGGCGAGCCATCGCGATCGCGTCGGGAGTGCTCACGTGCCGGACCTCATCAAGCAGCGAGAGGTCGAGGACCGAGGGGATGAAGTTCGCGCCGATCCCCTGGATGCCGTGGGGGGCGGGTGTGAGCGCGTCGCCCGCGAGCGTCTGGGCGATGATCGGCGACTCCGCCGGCTCGACGGCCACGACGAGCGAGCCCGGGCGATGCTCGCGCAGGTAGTGCCCTACGCCGGCGATGGTCCCGCCGGTGCCGACGCCGGCCACGAATGCGCCGAGCGTTGTGCTCCCGAGCGCGTCATCGATCTCGGGCCCGGTCGTCGCCGCATGCGCGGCGGGATTCGCCGGGTTGTCGAACTGGCGCGTCAGGTAGCCGCCCTCGGTCTCGGCGGCGATGCGCTCGGCGGCCTCGACCGCGCCTCGCATGCCGTCGGCGCGGGGAGTCAGAACGAGTTCGGCGCCGTACGCGGCGAGCAGGGCGCGCCGCTCCAACGACATCGACTCGGGCATGGTGAGCACCACCCGGTAGCCCCGGGCCGCCCCGAGCATCGCGAGCGCCACGCCGGTGTTGCCCGAGGTGGGCTCGACGATCACCGAGCGCCCCGGCTCGATGAGCCCGCGCGACTCGGCGTCGTCGAGCATGCCCCACGCGATGCGGTCCTTGACCGAGCCGCCCGGATTGCGCGACTCGAGCTTGACCGCAACCGCCGCCGGGAGCCCGTGGGCGATGCGGTTCAGGCGCACGAGCGGCGTGTTGCCGATGGTATCGCCGACGGTGCTGACGATCGTGTGCATGACGCCTCCTTACAGGCGAGTACGTGCACGGGCCGGGCGTACGTCGCGCCCGGGGGCCGTTTCGGCGGTGCCGGAGAGGTCCGGTCGCGGTCGCGTGCCGGGAACGATGCCGCCGCCCACGACGCGGTCGCCGCGGTACATGACGACCGACTGTCCGGGAGCGAGCGGGTCGCGCTCGTGCGCGAAGACGACCTCCAGGCCCGCCGCGACGGGCCGGACGGTCGCGGGCGCCGGGCGCGTGCGGTAGCGCACCTGAGCGAGGACGTCGTGCTCGCCCTCGCCGAGGCGCCAGACGCCCTCCACGAGCGTCACGCTCGCGACGCGGGTGCCGCCGGCGGGGCCGACCACCACGGCGTTGCGCGCGGCATCGAGACGCAGCACCTCGTACGGGCCGTCGGGACCGCCGATGCCGAGCCCCTTGCGCTGGCCGACCGTGTAGCGGGCGATCCCCCGGTGCGTGCCGAGGACAGCGCCCGCCCCGTCGGTGATCGGTCCGCCGACGAGCGCCTCCGGATGCCGCGTTGCCACCAGGCGCACGTGATCCCGCGTGAAGCACACCTCCTGGCTCTCACGCCGCGAAGCGGTGGGCAGCCCGCGCCCGGCGGCCATCCGCCGCACCTCCGCCTTGGTGAGATCGCCGAGCGGGAACTCGAGCGTGCCGAGGGTCCCGGGCCCGACGCGGTAGAGGAAGTACGACTGGTCCTTCCCGGCGTCGGCCGCACGCTCGAGCCACACGCCCGACGCGTCGCGCGCGAGACGTGCGTAGTGCCCGGTCGCGAGCGCGGGCACGCCGAGCTCCCGCACTCGCGCGGCGAGAAGGCCGAACTTGACGCGCTCGTTGCAGCGCACGCACGGGTTGGGGGTCATCCCGCTCGCGTAGGCGTCGCAGAACGGCTCGACGACCTGCGCGCGGAAGTCATCGGCGAGATCGATCACCACGTGCGGGATGCCGAGCGACGCGCACACCTCGGCCGCGAGGGTCACCTCGTCGTGAACGTGCGGCGCCCCCGCCGTCTCCGCGACGCCGAGCCGCATCGTGACGCCGATGACGTCGCGGCCGGCCTCGACGAGGAGCGCGGCGGCGACCGACGAGTCGACACCTCCGCTGAGCGCTATGGCGATTTCCGGCATCCCGGCCCTCCGATGGGCGCGCACCTAGTGCGCGTGGTCGTCCTCGTCCTCGTGGGGATCGAAGTTCGGGTCCGCGCTCTTCACGGGTCCCGCGATGGGTTCGCGGCCGTGCTTCACAAGGTAGTCGTCGACGGCGACCTTGAGGCCGTCGGTCGCGAGCACGCTGCAGTGCATCTTCGCGGGCGGCAGCCCGCCCAGCTCCTCGGCGACCTGGTTCTTCGTGATCGCGACGGCCTCATCGAGCGTCATGCCCTTGGCCATCTCGGTGACGATCGAGCTCGTTGCGATGGCCGCTCCGCATCCGAGCGTCTGGAACTTGATGTCGTCGATGCGGTCGTCGGCGACGCTGATCGTGATCTTCATGACGTCACCGCAGATCGGGTTGCCCACCTCGCCGATGCCGTCTGCGTCCTCGATCACGCCGACGTTGCGCGGGTTCCCGAAGTGTTCCATCACCTTGTCGCTGTACAGCATGGTGGTCTCCTATCCCGCATGGCCGACGAGCGCGGCTACTGTCTTCTCGTACAGGGGGTTCATCGAGCGTAGGCGCTCGGCCACCGGAACCAGCATGTCGACCAGGTAGTCGACGTCCTCGGCAGTGGTGAAGCGGCCGAGGCTCACGCGCAGCGACCCGTGGGCGAACTCCACCGGGCAGCCGATCGCGAGCAGCACGTGGCTCGGCTTGAGCGAGCCCGAGCTGCACGCGGATCCCGTGGAGACCGCGATGCCCGCGGCGTCCAGGTGCAACAGCATTGCCTCGCCTTCGACGCCGGGGATGACGAAGTTCGCGATGTGCGGGAGCCGCTCCGGCGCGTCCGCTGCGTTCAGGCGTGCATGCTCGATGCGGCCGAGCAGGCCCTCGACCAGCCGGTCCCGCAGCGCCGTGAGCCGCGGCGCCTCCGTCGGCCGCTCGGCATCCATGATCTCGAGCGCGGTCGCGAAGCCGACGTTGCCGGCGACGTTCTGCGTGCCGCTGCGGCGCTTGGACTCCTGCCCACCGCCGATGAGGTAGGGCGCCAGGCGCGTCCCGCGCTTGAGATACAGCACCCCGGTGCCCTTGGGGCCGTAGATCTTGTGGCCGGAGAACGACGCCGCATCGACGCCGAGCGCCGCCACGCCGAGATCGACCTTGCCGAGCGTCTGCGCGGCGTCCGTGTGGAAGAGCGCCCCGCGTGCGTGCGCGGCAGCGGCGAGCTCCGCGATGGGCTGAAGGGTCCCGATCTCGTTGTTGCCGTGCATCACCGAGACGAGCACGGTGTCGTCGCGGAGCGCCGCGGCGAGGTCGTCGGGATGCACGGTGCCGTCGGTGCGCGGCTGGACCTCGGTCACCTCGAAGCCGTGCTTGCCGAGCCACCAGGCGGGTTCGAGCACGGCGTGGTGCTCGAACGCGGACACGACGACGTGGCCTGCGGCGCGGCCTCCGGCGGTCGCCAGGCCGATGATGGCGGTGTTGTCGGATTCGGTGCCGCCCGCGGTGAAGACGATCTCGTCCGGGGCGGCGGCGCCGATCGACGATGCGACCCGCTCGCGGGCGTCCTCGAGCGCGCGGGCGGCGTCGCGGCCGAGGCTGTACAGGCTGTTGGCGTTGCCGAACCGCTCGGTGAAGAAGGGGAGCATCGCATCGACCACCCGCTGGTCGGTCGGCGTGGTGGCGGCGTAGTCGAGATAGACGGTGCGATCCATCAGTCAGTCCTCCGTGTCATGCAGGTGAGTGGTGCGCGGTCGAGGGTGGCCTGGTCGGCGGCAAGGCGGGCGAGCGTGAACCCGGAGAGGGCGTCCCTGACGGCGCTTGCGACGTACGTCCACACCGTGGCTGCGGCGCAGTCGGACTCGCGCTCGCAGGTGCCCGTGGCGCACACCGACGGGCCGATGGCCCCCTCGAGCGCCTCGACGATCTCGAGCGCCGTGATCTCCCCGGCGGGACGCGCCAGCGCGAAGCCCCCGTGGGGACCGCGGACGGCACGGGCGAGCCCGGCGCGCCTCAAGTCGGCGAGGAGCTGCTCGAGATAGGCGGGCGGGATGCCGCGAGCGCCGGCGAGATCGCGGGCGGAGACCGGCGAGCCGCCGTCCGCCGCAGCCAGATCGATCAGCGCGAGAAGCCCGTATTCGCTGCGTGCCGAGAGCCGCATGTCCCATCTCCTACAATGTTGACCATTTAAGTCGGGTATAGAAGGCACGCTACGCGCGTGGCGACCCTCCGTCAATACCCGTCCGACAGACGGTCGGAACCTTCCTGTCCGCCCACGGATCTGCCTCGGGCTTCGTGCTGCGGCGACCCCATCGGCTGGTATCCTTGACACAGCCCTTCGAAGGGAGCCGCGTGTGGAGCGCTCGCAGCCGACGGCCGGCGCGACCGGCATGCTGACCGATCTGTACCAGCTGACGATGGCCTGCGCGTACTGGCGGTCGGGGAAGTCCGCGACAGATGCGTGCTTCCATCTGTACTTCCGCTCGAACCCCTTCGGCGGCGGATACGCCCTCGCTGCGGGACTCGAGCAGGCGGCCGAGTATCTGCGCGGCCTGCGCTTCTCCGACGACGACCTGCGCTACCTCGCGACGCTCACGGGTCGCGACGGCGGTGCGCTCTTCCCCACGGAGTTCCTCGCCTGGCTCGGCGAGTTCCGCTTCACCTGTGACGTGCTGGCGGTGCCCGAGGGCACGGTGGTCTTCCCGAACGAGCCGCTCATGCGCGTCACCGGCCCCATCGCCGAGTGCCAGCTCGTCGAGACGGCGCTACTCAACATCGTGAACTTCCAGACGCTCGTCGCTACGAAGGCGGCGCGCGTCTGTCATGCCGCCGATGGCCAGCCGGTGATCGAGTTCGGCCTGCGGCGGGCGCAGGGGCCGGACGGCGGGCTCTCGGCGAGCCGGGCCGCCTACGTGGGGGGCTGCGCGGGAACGTCCAACGTCCTCGCCGGGCAGCGCTACGGCGTCCCGGTGGGCGGCACGCACGCGCACAGCTGGGTGATGGCGTTCGACAGCGAGCTCGAGTCGTTCCTCGCGTATGCCGAGGCGCTCCCCAACAACGGCGTCCTGCTCGTGGACACCTACGACACGATCGAGGGGGTCGCCAACGCTGTCCGCGCAGGCGAGCGGTTCCGCGAGCTCGGCCAGGACCTCATCGGCATCCGTATCGATTCGGGCGACCTGGCGTGGCTCTCGCGTCGCGCGCGGGAGATGCTCGATGCAGCGGGATTCCCGGACGCGAAGGTGTACGCGTCCAACGAACTCGACGAGCACACCGTCGAGAGCCTGAAAGACCAGGACGCTGCCATCGACGTCTGGGGCGTGGGCACGAGGCTCGTGACCGCCTACGACCAGCCCGCGCTCGGCGGCGTGTACAAGCTCTCGGCGATCAGGGAGCCGGGCGGGGAGTGGCTGCACCGCGTAAAGGTGTCCGAGCAGACGGCGAAGGTGACCACGCCGGGCCTGTTGCGTGTGCGGCGGTATGCTGACGCGGACGGCAGGTTCGTCGGAGACATGATCTACGACGAGATCGCGCCGCCTGCCGAGGAGTGCGTGATGGTCGATCCCGCGGACGCAACCCGGCGCACGTCGTACTGCGGGATGCACGGGGCGACCGAACTGCTCGTCCCCGTCTTCGAGCGCGGGGAGTGCGTGTGGGAGCCGCCCCGGCTCGAGGACGTCCGGGCGCGCACGATAGCGCAACTGGGCGCTCTCGACCCATCTCACCTGCGGTTTCTCAACCCGCACGTCTACAAGGTGGGTATCGAGCTCGGGCTGCACGAGCGCAAGACTGCGCTCATCCTCGCCGCCCGCGGCCTGTCGACGCAGGAGAGGAGAGGGTAGCCATGCGCTCGTTGCTGCTGGTCGATCTCCAGAACGACTTCATGCCTGGCGGCGCGCTTGCCGTGGCCGACGGCGACGCGGTGGTGGGCGTGGCCAATGCGCTGATGCCGAGGTTCTCACTGGTGGTCGCGAGCCAGGACTGGCATCCGGCGGACCACGGCAGCTTCGCGTCCGCACACCCGGGCAGGAAGCTGGGCGACGTGATCGATCTTGCGGGCGTCGAGCAGGTGTTGTGGCCCGACCACTGCGTGCAGGAGGCCCCGGGCGCGTCGTTCCACTCGGGGCTCGACGTCGCGGGTATCGACCGCGTGGTGCGCAAGGGCACCGACCCGGCGGTCGACAGCTACAGCGCCTTCTTCGACAACGACCGGCGCAGGGACACCGGTCTCGCCGCATTCCTCGAGAAGAGCGGCGCCGAGGAACTGGTGGTCCTCGGGCTTGCGACCGACTACTGCGTGAAGTACACGGTGCTCGACGCGTGCGGCCTCGGTTTCGGGGTCACCGTCATAACCGACGGGTGCCGGGCCGTCGACCTGGCCCACGGCGACGGCGACCGGGCGTTCGCCGAGATGCGCTCGGCAGGCGCACGGCTGGTCACCCTCGACGAACTCGACTAGGAGGCGCGATGAAGGTCGTGGCATTCTCGGGAAGCGCACGCAGGGGCGGTAACACCGCGCTGCTGCTCGGGCGGGTGCTGGCCGCCCTCGAGGCCGAGGGCATCGAGACCGAACTCGTCGAGCTCGCGGGCAAGAAGGCCCAGGGCTGCACCGTGTGCCTCAAGTGCCGGGAGACGCTCGATCGCCGCTGTCACGGGCGTGATGACTTCATCAACGAGTGCATCGTGAAGATGGACGAGGCCGACGGCGTCCTGATCGGTTCGCCCGTCTACTTCGCCGACGTCTCGCCCGAGACCAAAGCGCTCATCGATCGGGCGGGGTACGTCGCGCGCGCGAACAAGGGGATGATGGAGCGCAAGGTCGGCGCCGGGGTGGTTGCAGTGAGACGTGCGGGAGCGATGCACGCGCTCGACACGATCACGCACTTCTTCCTGCTGCTCCAGATGGTGATCCCTGGCGCCAGCTACTGGGCGCTCGGGATCGGCGGTCCTCCCGGAGCGGTCGAGAGCGACGAGGAGGGGCTCCGCGCGATGGACACCCTCGGTGCCAACATCGCGTGGCTCCTGCGGGCGACGGCGGACCGGAGATAGTCGGGGACCGCACGGGCAGCGCAACGGCGCCCCGCCCGTCGCTCCCCGGTGCCCGTCATCACAGCGGGTCTTGCTCCGTGCGTGGAGCGCGACCTTTCGTCATCTTGCTCTCAAGCGCGCCACCCGGAACCCGATAGGTAGTGCGAAGGGGACTCTGTACGCACGGCATGGAGGTGTGTTCCGTGAAGAAGAGCACGATCATCGCGCTGATCCTTGTGCTGGTGCTTTCGCTGGCGTTGCCTACGGCGGCGTTCGCGAAGAAGGGCGGCGTTCCGGCCAACGGCAAGGACAAGGCCGCCAATGCCCAGAAGGCCGACAAGGACAAGGGCCCGAAGGACAAGGACCGCGGCGCGGACGAGGCGCTTGAAGTCGCGGAGGCACCTCTGCCCGACGGCGAAGTCACCCTGCCCCCGGGCTGGGAGACCGCATACGCGTCGGTGAAGTCGAATCTCGACCGCATGCAGTCCGCCGTGGACGCCGGTTTCCGCAAGCAGGTGCCGCCGGGGCTGCAGCGCGTGGTCGCCAAGTTCATGGAGCGTCTCGGCATCGAAGCAGCCGAGGAGGGCGACGAACTGCCCGACGGTGACGACCTGTTCGATGGCTCAGACGAATCCAGCGGCACCGTGGAGACGAGCGGGACCGTGGAGCCGACGGAAACCGTGGAGACGAGTCTCTAAAGATCTACATCGCGTGACAGTCACCGGGCCCGGTCTCCTCGAGGAGACCGGGCCCGGATCGTGCGTGGGGGTGGTGTGCGGCCTTATGCCGAGCGGGCGAAGCGCCGGGCACGCGGATGCAGCCAGCCGACGATCGCCGTGAGCACGGGACCGATCAGGGCCGCAGCGCCGAGCGCCGTCAGCTGGATCAGGTCGAGATCGTACTTGAAGGCAGCGCGGAAGTCGGGGAGCACCCAGGAGACCGACGGGCCCCACTGCCAGATGAAGACGCCAGCCTGCACGACCAACGCTGCCTGGGCGAGCAGGACGGTCGCCGAACCGAGCGCGAGCCAGCCCGCAAGATAGCCGGACTGGGGACCGCGCAACTCGCGCCTGAGCCCCGCGTAGACCACTGCCGCTACGAGGCAGCCCACGAGCGCCGCGATGGCCGCTTCGAGCATCCTCTGGTTGAAGAACGCCTGGATGAGGTCTTCCTCGTTGAACGCGGAGAGCGACCAGTGCAGACCGTGGGCGAGGAAGAACAGCCCGTTGTAGATCGCCACGGCGACAGCGGAGCCGAAGAGGGCCGCGATGAGCGCCCGCCACGACATGACGGCGATTGCCACAGCGAGCGCCGCGACCGCCGCGATGATGCCGATGAACACGGGGAGGCGTTGCGCCCGCTCGGCTTCGAGGCGCTCTGCGTCTGCCGCCTCGCGTTGTGCGGCAAGCTGCGAAGCAGGGATCGCCCCCTCGCCATCCGGGGAAGCGGCATCGGGGAGCACTGTCGCGATGTAGTCGCGCGTGACCGCCGATGCGCGCTCTGCTTCCGCTGCGCGAGCGTCGGTGTCGGGGTTCTCGAGCACGGCATCGATTGCCGTGCCGAGCGCCTGACGGGGAGCCGGGAGTCCCGCGAGCATCGCAACCGTCGGGGCGACGTCCATCAGCTCGGCGTCGGTGGATACATGCGCGACTCCGGGGCCTGCGAACGCCGCGAAGGTGTGGATGACCGGGTCCTCCCAGCCGCCATGACCGCCAGTTGCGATGTGGCCGTGGTCGGGCAGCACGACGAAGGTGGTGGCCCCGTCATCGAGCCCATCAATGAGCCGGGCGAGGTCTGCGTCGACGTTGGCGACCGTCGCCTCGTACTCGTCCGACTCCCCGCCGAAGTCGTGACCGGCCTGGTCGACGTCGGGCAGCAGGACGAACACGAAGTCGGCGCCGCCCGCCTCCGCGTCGAGGCGAAGCGTCTCGTCCACGAGCCAACCGCTCGTGTACTCGGTCTCGCTCCAGGGTGTGAGCGCCACATGGGGCGTGATAACCGAGACCCCGAACATCGCGTCGAGGTCGTCGGGTCCGGTGACGACGATCGTGCGTCCCGCCTTCGCCGCCGAGTCGAACAGCGTCTCCACCGCGACGGGTCCTTCGAACCAGTTGGTGGTGACGCCCGATATCTGCTGCGGTGCGCCGGTCAGCGCCGCCGTCCACGAAGGATAGGAGAGGCTCGGCTGACCGATCGTGAGCCGCACGTCGGCTCCGCGGGCCCGCAGGGCCGAGATCGAGGGCATCAGGCGCGAGGCGTCGTCGCGCAGGCCGTCGATGAGGACGACGACCGTGCGCTGCACGGGCGCCGCTGTGGCGGCCTGGACCTGACCGCCAATGCCGGTGTAGGGACTCTCGTACGAGACCACCTGGTCCCACGAGTAGCCCGCGAGCTGGTACGCGCCGTACGAGAGCGCCAGGGACGCGAGCACGGCCAGGATCGGCACGAGCCAGGCAAGCCGTCTGGGGCGGATCGCCGCTCTGCGGGACCGGTGCCTGTTCTTGGCCGCTGCTCTGTGGACCCGGTGCCCGCTGTTGGACGGGGAAGCGGCCTGTACGTCGGTGTCGCGCATCGCGGCCTCCTGGTGCTCGGCATTTGGCCAAGTCTACGCAGAATCGACTCTCGCGACCAGCGTGAGAGCAGGCCAGGCCACGCGTCTGGACAGGACGTCGGACACCCTGCATCCTGCTCGATGGGGTATCCATGTATTGGACGCTGCGGGTCCAGCCACTGCTCGCGAGGAGGCCCAGATGCCGGTCACCGTGGTCACCGATAGCACGTCCTACATCCCGAGCGCGCTTCGTCGCGAGCTCGATATACGGGTTGTGATGCTGACGACCACGCTCGACGGCGTGACGTACGCGGACGACCCCGAGGAGTGCGACGCCTTCTTCGCCGCACTGACGGCCTCGCGCTCGTTCGCACAAAGCTCGCTCCCATCGGTAGAGTCGTTCCGAAGCGTCTTCGAGCGTGTGCTCGATGAGGGCCGTGATGTCGTGTGCGTGCTCATCTCGCGGCAGCTGAGCGGCACATTCGATGCAGCGATGCTTGCGCGCGATCTTGTCCTGCAGGCGCGGCCGGATGCCGTGATCGAGATGGTGGACGGCAAGAGCAACTCGATGGAGCTGGGCTTCGCCGTTCTGGAGGCTGCGCGAGCCGCCGCGGCTGGCGCAGCAGCGGCAGAGGTTGCGGCCGCTGCCGTGGAGATGACCCGGCATTCCCGGTTCCTGTTCACGCCACTCACGCTCGAGTATCTTCGGCGCGGTGGACGCATCGGTGGTGCGGCCGCCCTTCTCGGGGCGCTTCTGCAGGTCCGTCCGGTGCTCACCGCCGAAGGCGGCAAGACGGCGATCTTCGCGAAGGTGCGCTCCGTCAGACGCGCGCATGACACGATCCTTCATGCATTCGCTTCCGATCTGCACGTGCACGGGGGACTCGGTGACGCCGTGGTCCAGCACATCGCAGCTGCCGATGCCGGGCGGCGTTTTGCCGAACGTGTGTCGGCGATAGCGGGACGGGCTATCGAGGTGCTGCCGGTGGGTCCGGTGGTAGGAACCCACGTGGGTCCAGGGACCGTCGGCATCGCGTACCACACGATCGGACGGCTGCGGTAGCGCGCCGTCACTCCACGCAGCACCAGGCACGTGTCCCGAACATCGCTCGTGAGTCAGCAGGGAGTCCGCCATGGCCGTGAAGGTGATAACCGACAGCACCTCGTACATCCCGAGACCGCTCAGGGCCGAGTTCGATCTCGGGGTGGTGAGCCTCTCGTCGCTGCTCGACGGCGCCACGTTCGCCGATGACGCCGAGGACTACGAGCCGTTCTACACGGCGCTGGCTGCGTCCAGGGCTATGCCCACGACATCGCAGCCTTCGGTGCAAGATCTTGTCGACCTCATCGGGGATCGGGTCGCTGCGGGGCACGAGGTCGTCGGGGTTTTCATATCGCAGCAGATGAGCGGCACGTACTCCACTGCGTTGCTCGCCCGGGATATGGTGCTCGAGCAGCACCCCGACGCGATCGTCGAGGTGCTCGATGGTGAAAGCAACTCCATGGAACTCGGATTCGCAGCTCTTGCTGCGGCCCGCGCGGCCGCAGATGGCAAGGGCGTCGCCGAGGTTCTCGAGGCCGCCCGCGACGTGATGGCGCGGACGCGCTTCCTCTTCGTTCCGGCAACGCTCGAGTACCTTCGGCGCGGCGGGCGCATCGGCAACGCGGCCGCCCTCGTCGGTGCGCTGCTGCAGGTGAAGCCGATCCTGACGGTGAAAGATGGCGTCACCGACGTCTTCGGCAAGGTGCGCACGCAGCGCAAAGCCATCGAGACTATCATCGATGCAGTCGTGGCCGACGCGCGGGAGAAGGGCGACCTCACGGATGTCGTGGTGCACCACATCCACGATGAGGCTGCCGGACGGGACCTCGCTGATCGCCTCGAAGCACGTCTCGGTCGCACCGTCGACATGTGCCCGATCGGCCCGGCCATCGGTGCGCACGTGGGTCCCGGCGCGGTGGCCGTGGTCTACCAGACCGTGCTGCCCATGCGCAAGAGCGGCTGATCGTGCCCACCCCGAAGTCTGGAGAGCCCGTGATCATCATCGACTCATGTTCCGACCTGCGCGCAGACCTCGTGGAGGAGCTGGGCGTGGAGGTGCTGCGGTTCCCGTTCGCCATCGACGGCAGCGAGTACGCCGATGACTTCGGGGCGAGCCTGTCCCACGCAGACTTCTACGCGGCGATGCGTTCGGGCGTCTATCCCTCGACCATGCAGATCCCGCGGCAGACCTTCGTCGATACTTTCCGCAGGCACGCCGAGTCCGGCGAACCGGCCCTCTACCTTGCATTCAGCTCGGCGCTCTCGGGCACGTACGATATAGCGTGGCTCGCCCGTCAGGAGGTGCTCGCCGAGTATCCTGACGCTGAGATCAGGCTTGTCGATACCAAGGCCGCCTCAGCGGCCGAAGGGCTTCTGGTCTACGAGGCGGCACGCCGGTGGCGCGAGGGCTCGCCGCTTGCCGATGTCGAGTCCTGGGTGACCGCCGAACGCCCGCGCCTCAACGGATGGTTCATCGTCGACGACCTCGAGACGCTACGTCGTGGGGGCCGGCTCCCCGGCGCTGTCGCTGCGGCAGGGACGCTCCTGGATATCAAGCCTCTGCTTCACGTCTCGGCCGACGGCCGACTGGAGATGAAGCGTTCCATCCGCGGTCGGCACAAGTCGATACGCGCACTCGCCGATCTGTTCGCCGAGCGCGCCACGGACCCGGGTTCCCAGACCATCGCGGTCGCGCACGGGGACTGCGTCCAGGACGCCGAGCGGCTGTGCGGTCTGATCGCCGAGCGGGCTCCGGCACACGAGGTGCTGTCGCTCGACGTCGGCCCCGTTATCGGCACTCATACCGGACCCGGGATGCTCGCGGTCGTCTTCTGGGGGAACCCGCAGTGACTCTCTGCCGGCCGAGAGACTACTTCTCTATCGGGCCAAGCCGGTGCTTGTAGCAGAACATGTCGAGCACCTCGCCGAACGAGATCCCGGTGGCGCGCTCCTGGACGTGATACTTCGCGCGCAGGGCGGGGAGGCCGAGATCGAGCAGGCGGGAGAGGTCGACCGGGGTGGCGACGAGGACGACGTCGGCTCCTGAGGCCTGGACCGTCGCCTCGAGGTCGGCCAGCTGCTCGGGCGAGTAGCCCATGGCCGGCAGCACCTCGGTCAGGTGCGGGTAGGCGTCGAGCGTCTTCTTGATGCTCTTCACCGCGAACGGCCGTGGATCGATCAGCTCGGCGGCGCCCGCACGCTTCGCGGCGATAGCGCCCGCGCCGTACGGCATCCCGCCGTGGGTGACCGTCGGGCCGTCCTCGATGACGAGCACGCGCTTCCCGGCGAGCGCGGTCTCGTCGTCCACGTCGATCACCGAGTCGGTCTCGATGACGAGCGCTCCAGGGTTGTACGTGCGCGCAGCCGCGCGCACCGCCGCCACGTCCTCGGGGTCGGCACTGTCCACCTTGTTGACCACGAGCACCGTGGCCCGCAGGAAGTTCGCCTCACCGGGGTGGAACGCGCGCTCGTGTCCCGCGCGGTGCGGATCGAGCGCCACGAACTCCAGGTCCGATTTGATGAACGGCAGGTCGTTGTTGCCACCGTCCCACACGATGACGTCGGCTTCCTTCTCGGCCTCGCGCAGGATGGCCTCGTAGTCGACGCCCGCCATCACGACCGCGCCTTCCTCGATCAGCGGCTCGTACTCTTCGCGCTCCTCGATGGTGCAGCCGAGTTCGTCGAGATCGGCGAGCGACGCGTAGCGCTCGACGCGCATGTTGAGCAGGTCGCGGTAGGGCATCGGGTGGCGGATATCGACCGCACGGATGCCGCGCTCGCGGAACAGCTTGAAGAGGTGCCGGCTGATGCCGCTCTTGCCGACGCCCGTGCGCACCGCGCACACGGAGACAACCGGCTTGGTCGATGGGATCATCGTGGGTTCGGCGCCGAGCAGCGTGAAGTCGGCTCCCGCCGCGATGACCGCCTCAGCATGATGCATCACGTACTCGTGGCTCACGTCGCTGTACGCGAAGACGACCTCGTCGATCTTCTCGTCGGCGATCAGCATCCCGAGCCGGCTCTCCGGGACGATCGGTATGCCCTGCGGATAGCGCGGGCCGGCGAGTTCGGCGGGGAAGGTCCGCGAGTCGATGCCGGGGATCTGGGTGGCGGTGAACGCGACGACGCGGGTTCCCTCGTCATCCCGGTAGCGGGTCAGAAAGTCGTGGAAATCGCGCCCCGCGGCACCCATGATGACGATCCTACGCTCGGCCATCGCTGCTCCTGTCGCTCCGTCGGCGGGGGTCCGGTACCGCTTGCCGGTCCGATGACACCGAATCCGCCGTATACGAAAAGGCTCGCGTCCTATGCAGCAAGCGCCTTTCGGTGTCTGCCGCTGAACGCCCTGACGAGCGTACTACATGCAGTCGGAAGGGTCACGGGGGTCGTGCCGCGCCTTTCGGGGGGACACAAGCCCGGCATCTGGTCTTCACATCGGATTCAAACCTGCCGGTCATAGTCATCCGTGTAAGGCACACAGATATGTCACCTATAAGGAGGTGCGTACCATGAGCAAGCGCAAGGCTTTCCTGCTTGTCACCGCCGGCCTCGTCGCGGGGCTTGTCGTCGGTAGCGTGGGCGTTTCGTACGCCGTGACCGAGACTTCGAGCACCGGTCCGCTGGTCGGCACGGGAGTCCGCATGGGCCAGGCGATCCGCGATGCGGGCGCCCGTCTCATCGATGTCCTGGCCGACCTCACCGGTCTGTCGACCGACGAGATCCAGGCCCAGCGCGCTGAAGGCGAGTCGATCGCCGACATCGCCGAGGCCAACGGCGTGGCCACCGATGACGTCGTCTCCGCGGCGCTCGACGCCCGCAAGGAGCTGCTCGACGCCCGCGTGGCGGACGGCACCATCACCCAGGAGCAGGCTGACCTCGCCTACGAGACCATGAGCGATCGGCTCGCCGAGCGCGTCACCACTGACGCCACCGGCGCGCCCGCGTGGTCCGGCAAGGGCGGCGGCATGGGCGGCGGCAAGGGCGGCGGCATGGGCGGCGGCATGGGACTGCGTGACGGTTCCTGCGCGGCCACTCAGTAATCCACGCAACGGCGGCGCATCCCGCCGAATGCGGAACTGGCGACAGGCGGTCCTTCGGGGCCGCCTGTCTGCGTTCCCGCCGGAACCGTCCGCCTGCGGAGGCGATGCCCCGGGACAGGGTATGTGGCATGATGAAAGCTGTTGATACTCACTTTGGAAGGTCGTGCCTTCGTGGCTGATGACGCACATTCGCTTGCGGTCCTCATCGACTTCGAGAACCTCGCCATCGGCATGGAGCGGCCCTCGGGCCGCACGCCCTCGGGTCGCGCTTCTCGCGCCAAGGGAGCTAGCGAGACGTTCGACATCAAGCTGGTGCTCGAGCGTCTTGTGGAGAAGGGCAAGGTCATCGTCAAGCGCGCCTATGCGGACTGGGGCAGGTTCAACCAGTATCGTGAGGTCATGCACGACTCGGGGATCCAGATGATGGAGATCCCGGAGCGTGGCAAGACCGGCAAGAACCACGCCGACATCCAGCTGTGCGTCGATGCGATGGATCTGTGCTACAGCAAGGAGCACATCGACACGTTCGTCATCGTCTCGGGCGACTCCGATTTCACTCCGCTGGTATCCAAGCTGAAGGAGAACGGAAAGTCCGTCATCGGCCTCGGCATCAAGGACTCCACGAGCGACCTGCTTGCGGCGAGCTGCGATGAGTTCATCTACTACGAGGACATCGTGCGGGGCCCGGCCACCCCTGCCGTCCCGGTGGCCGACATCCCCAAGGCCAAGCGGCCCGCCATCAATCTGATGATCGAGTCGGTGCAGGCCCTGCAGCGCGAGAACAAGGACGTGATCCTCGCGTCTATGGTGAAAGACACCATGCGGCGCAAGCAGCCGCAGTTCTCCGAGTCGAGCTACGGGTACCGTTCGTTCTCGGAGTTCCTGCAGGATGCCGAGCGGTTGGGTATCATTACGCTCCGCACCGACCAGCGGTCGGGCACCTGGGTCGTCGTCGGATTCGCCGAGAAGCGGTAGCGGCGCTCCGTCCGGCCCGCCGGCCGTGGCAGGGGGGACTTCGTGCGGATAGCTCACTTCACAGACGCGTTCCTCCCCGAGGTAAGCGGCGTCGCCACCAGCATCGCCACACACACCACAGCGCTTGCGTCACGCGGTCACGAGGTGCTCATCATGTGCCCTCGCTATCGCGAGCAGGCGCTCTTCGCGGTGCCCGGCATCCAGGTCCGGCGGTACGCGAGCTTCAGCTTCGTCTCGAACAAGGCGACACGGGTCGCGCTGCCGTCGCTCGCGTCGGCGGTGAGGACGCTCCGCCGCTTCGAGCCCGACGTCGTCCACATCCACACGCCGCTCGGCGTCGGCGTGGCGGGAGTGATGGCGGCACGCTGGCTGGGCGTCCCCAACGTGCAGACCTACCACACGTACATCCCGGACTTCATGCAGTATGTGGAGCCGTACCGGCTGCTGCGTCTGGATAGCCTTCAGGAGCGGATCGTCAACTCGCTCATCTTCGAGCGCATGTTCGAGTCCGACGTCTGGCAGCGCCTCGCGTATGCGGGCCGCCTGTCCGAGGACGCGGTCCGGACCATCGACGAGACGGCGGCGGAGGTGCTCGCCGAGGTCGGGCAGGCCGGGAAGCCCGAGCTGTCGACACGCCTCGCGTGGCAGTTCACCCGCACGCTCTACAACCGCGCGAATCTCGTGCTCACCCCGTCCGAGATCCTCAAGGACGAGCTCGAGCGCAACGGCATCACGCGTCCCGTCGAGTACCTGAGCAACGGCATCGACATGACGCTGATCGAGCCGAAGACCGGCTACACGCAGACGGGCAGGATCCTGCACGCGGGACGGCTCGGTCACGAGAAGAACATCGATGTGGTGGTGCGCGCGTTCGCGCATCTCGCCGAGGGGCATCCTCTCGCGACGCTGGACATCATCGGTGAGGGCCCGGCCCGGGCGGGGCTGGAGCGGCTTATCGCGGGCCTGCCCGTGCGCGACCGCATCCGCATGCTCGGCGCGATGGACCGCGATCAGCTCGCGAAGACCTATCGCGAGTACGATCTGTTCGCGACCGCCAGCACCATCGAGACGCAGGGCATCGTGCTGCTCGAGGCCATGACGGCGGGCCTGCCGGTCGTGGCGGTCGACGCGCTTGCGGCGCCGGAGCTCGTGAGGGACGGACGAGACGGGTTCATCGTCGCGCCCGGCGACGAGAAGGCGATGGCCGAGCGGATCGGGCGGATGCTCGACGACGAGGTGTTGTGGCGCGCCATGGGTGCCGCCGCGAGGCAGGACATGATGCCGCACGAGCTCGAATCGGTGGTCTCGCGCCTCGAATCGCTGTACTCGCGAGTCATGGCCGAGGGCGTGGAGACGGCGCTCGGCGTGGAGGCCTGAAGCCGCAACTGGCGTCAGTCGCCCGTAACGCTGATCGCGGCGACGGGGCAGAGTTCGACGCACGCCATGATGTCCTCGTACGTCTCGGCAGGCGGGTCGTCATCGATCACGCGAGCGAGGCCGTCGTCGCCCATCTGGAACACCTCCGGTGCGGTCTGCTCGCACAGTCCGCACCCGATGCAGAGGTCGGGATCCACGAGCGGTTTCATTGCCGCCTCCTGTTCGTCGGACGCCGGTCCCTGCTTGTGAGTATGCCCCCCTCGGCGAGCCTCACACCTCGCGGGGAACGCGGTACTCCCACGTGGCCACGTCGAGCCACCTGCCGAACTTGAGCCCGACCTCGTGCATGGTGCCCGCGTCGGTGAATCCGAGCGAGCGCACCATCGCGATGCTGCCGGTGTTCTCGGTGCAGATGCGCGCGAGCACCACGTGAAGGCCCACGTGCGGTGCGATGTCGAGCAGCGCGGAGGTGAGCGCGCGTCCCGTGCCCTTGCGGTGCCACCGAGAGTCGACGTAGACCGACACCTCCACGGTGGCGTCGTACGCGGGGCGTTCAGAGTACCGGGAGAGCGCGCCCCAGCCGATGACCTCGCCGTCTTCCTCGGCGACGATCACCGGGTGCCGTTTCGCGCGGCCTTCGAGCCATGCCCGGCGGTCGGCCGCCGTCTTCGGCACGGTATCGAAGCTTGCGGTCGTGCCGGTGACGGCCTGGTTGTAGATCTCGGCGATGGCTGCGGCATCGTCGGTGCGTGCGGGGCGGATCTGCATGCGGCATGCTCCCGGTCTTGTTCTGGACGCGTCTACGGTACCGCCGCAGCGTGCCGCTGTCAGGAGGGTGACGTACCTTCGATTCACGTGGACGCATCAAAGGCGGGTGCCGTACACTGTTGCATCTGCCGGATGCCGGTCCGGCGGGTGTGCCGGGCGGCTTTGTCCGGCTGCTGATGAGGAGTCCCTTTGGATACCGAGCTCGTCAAGAACTTTCCCTTCGAGAGTGCGCTCGGCTCCACGCGAGTGAAGCTCGACGACACGACGCTGCGCGACGGGGAGCAGACGGCCGGAGTCGTTTTCGCGAACAAAGAGAAGGTCCGGATCGCCCGGCTCCTCGATGAGATCGGCATCGACCAGATCGAAGCCGGGATCGCGGCGATGGGCGGCGACGAGCGCGACGTCATAGAGGAGATCGCGCACCTCGGCCTTCGGGCATCGGTGCTGGGGTGGAACCGCGCGAACACCACCGACATCCAGACCTCGCTCGATTGCGGGGTCGACGCGATCGCGATCTCGCTCGCCACCTCGGACATCCATATCCAGACGAAGCTCATGAAGGACCGCCAGTGGGTCCTCGACACCATCCGCGAGTCCGTGGCGTACGCGAAGAGCGCGAACCCCGGCCTCTACGTGTCGGTGAACGCGGAAGACGCGTCGCGGACCGAGATCGGCTTCCTCATCGAGTACGCCAAGGCCGCGAAGGCCGAAGGTGCCGACCGCATCCGCTTCTGCGACACGATCGGGCTGATGGAGCCCTTCCGCACCTACGAGGTCATCAAGCACCTCCGCGAGGAGAGCGGCCTGGAAGTCGAGATGCATACGCACAACGACTTCGGGATGGCCGTCGCCAACGCGATCGCCGGCGTCCATGCCGGCGCGTCGTGGGTGAACGTCACGGTCGGCGGTCTCGGGGAGCGTGCGGGAAACGCCGCGCTCGAGGAGGTCGCCATGGCGCTCAAGTACATCGAGGGCCTCGACCTCGAGATGGACACCACGCGATTCCGCGAGGTGGGCGAGTACGTGATGAAGGCGGCGGGCCGGCAGATCCCCGCGTGGAAGTCGGTCATCGGTACCAACATGTTCGCGCACGAAAGCGGCATCCACGCCGACGGCGTGATCAAGAACCCCAACACGTACGAAGTCTTCGCGCCTGCCGAGGTCGGCCTCGAGCGTCAGATCGTCATCGGCAAGCACTCCGGCTCGCGCTCGCTCGAACTCAAGTTCGACGAGTACGGCATCGAGGTCACGCGTGAGGAGGCGGCCGAGCTGCTGCCTCGCGTACGGTCGATGGCCATCGAGCTCAAGCGCGTCCTGTTCGACAAGGAACTCATCTACATCTACAACGACTGGAAGTCCGAGAAGAAGAAGGGGTGAGCACCATTCCCGGAAAGACCATCGCCGAGAAGATATTCTCGGCACACTCAGGGACTGACGCGTACGCAGGCGACATCGTCGTCGCGGACGTCGACTTCGTGATGGGGCAGGACGGCACCACGCCGCTCGCCATTCGCGCGCTCGAGAACATGGGCGTGGATGAAGTGTTCGACCCGGCCCGGGTGGCCGTGGTGATGGACCACTCGAGCCCGAGCCCGATCGAGGGCGTGTCGGCGCTGCACACGATGATGCGCGAGTTCGGCAAGAAGACCGGCGCGAAGGTCTACGACGTGGGCTGCGGCGTGTGCCACCAGCTCATCCCCGAGGCCGGGCACGTCGTGCCGGGCGACCTGATGGTCGGCTGCGACTCGCACACCTGCACGTACGGTGCGGTGAACGTCTTCTCCACGGGTGTGGGTTCCACCGACGGCGCGGCGGCGATGGCCTCCGGCAAGCTCTGGTTCAAGGTGCCCGACACGATGAAGGTCACGTACACCGGCGAGCTCCGGCCGGGCGTGTTCAGCAAGGACCTTATCCTTGCGCTTGCGGGGAAGATCGGTGCGGACGGCGCCACGTACATGGCGCTCGAGTTCCACGGTCCGGTGATCGACGCGCTCTCCGTCGACGCGCGCATGACGATCTCGAACATGGCCATCGAGGTGGGCGCCAAGGCCGGCCTCATGCGCGCCGACGCCAAGACGCTCGCGTGGTACGAGGGCCGCGGCGACCGCGCTCCGCAGCCGGTCGACCCGGACGCCGACGCGGTCTACGCGAGCGAGCTCGTCCTCGACGCTTCGGCCGTCGGCCCTCAGGTCGCCAAGCCTCACGCGGTCGACAACGTCTCGCCGATCGAGGAGGTCGCGGGTACGCCCATCGCTCAGGGCTACATCGGCACCTGCACCAACGGCCGCCTCGAAGACCTCGAGATCGCGGCGAGCATCCTCCGCGGCCGGAAGGTGCATCCCGATGTGCGCCTCATCATCGCGCCGGCGAGCAAGCAGATCCTGCTCGACGCGATGGAGGCCGGTTACATCCGCGACCTCGTCGAGGCGGGCGCGGTGATGGTGTCTCCGGGCTGCGGCCCGTGCGTGGGCACGCACAACGGCGTGCCGAGCGACGGCGAGAACGTCATCTCCACGGCCAACCGCAACTTCAAGGGGCGCATGGGCAACAGCAACGCGTTCATCTACCTCGGCAGCCCGGCCGCGGTTGCCGCGTCCGTCATCGAGGGCGTCATCACCGACCCCCGGCAGTACTTCAAGGGAGGGGAGTAGGCGATGGCGCTCAAGGCGAAGGCATTCAAGTACGGCGACGACATCAACACCGACTACATCATCAGCGGCAAGTACAAGTTCAAGAGCAACGACATGGCGGCCATGTCCGTGCACGCCATGGAGGAGCTCGACCCGCGCTACTACGAGAAGGTGAGTCCGGAGGGCGGCTTCCTCGTGGCGGGCACGAACTTCGGGATGGGCTCGAGCCGCGAACAGGCGCCGCTCGTGCTCATCGGCTCCAACACCAAGGCGGTTCTCGCGAAGACCTTCGCGCGCATCTTCTACCGCAACGCCATCAACACAGGCCTGCCGGTGGTGGAGTGCGATACCGATCTCATCGCCGATGGCGACGAGCTCTCGCTCGACCTCGAGGCTGGCGTGCTCAAGAACCTCACGCAGGGGACCGACATCCCGTTCGCGCCGCTGCCGCCGGTGATGGCGCAGCTGCTGGCCGACGGCGGACTGGTCGAGCACTTCAAGAAGCACGGCGGTTTTGCGGTCTAGGTTCCGCGCGCTCCGGCGGGTCAGGATCAGCCTTCGCGCGAACTCCGGCAAACCTGACGCCGTCAGACCGGGTGATCCAGACCCGCTCACGCAAGGAGACAGCCGCATGAGACTCTCGCGCACCATCCTGGCCGCGCTGGCCGTCACCGCATTGGTCGTCGTCTCCGCCGGCTGCTCCGCCCGCACAGGCGAAGGTCCCGGGACGCCCGACGGCCCGCCCGATGCCGCCGACACGCTCGAAGGCTCGTCGTGGACGCTCGTGGAGGCGGCGTTCGAGTCGCCCGACCTCGCCGGTCTCGGGATCACCGCCGCGTTCGAGGACGGACAGCTCGGGGGCCACGGCGGCGTGAACAGCTACGGCGCGTCCTACGTCGCTGAGGACGACGGCGCGCTGGAGCTCGGCGACGTGGTGTCCACCCTGATGGCTTCGACCGATGAGGACATCAACGCTGCCGAGTCGGCGTACTTCGCGGCGCTCGCCGAGGTAGCGTCGTACCGGCTCGAGGATGGCCGGCTGACTCTCTTCGACGCTGACGGAGCAGAGCTGCTCGTGTTCGAAGCGTCAGAATAGGGATACCGCCACGGGCCCGACCGGCCATCGCGGGTACAATAGTGCCGAGCACGCACCCCGTCGATGCGGGACAGGAGCACCGTGGCGGCAGCATCCGGACCGGACCGACCCGGACCCATCGAGCCCATACCAGCGCAAGAACTGTCCATGCTGCTCGAGGTCAGCGGAGGACTGGCGAGTTCGCTCGACCTGGGCGTGGTGCTGCAGACCGCGATCGACAGCACGGTCGCCGTCCTTGGCCTGGAGACGGGCGCGATATACCTCCTCGAGGACGATGTCATCTATCTCGGGGCGACCGTGCCGCCGCTTCCCGCCGACATGCCCGACGCCTTCAGGCGGATGCCTCTGGCCGGCCACGCGCACATCGCCCGCTGTCTCGAGGAGCGGCGTCCGGTGTTCGTGTCCGACACCGCCACCGCCGACTTCACGCCCGAGGAGCGCGAGGTCAGCGACGCGCGTGAACTCAAGTCGGTGCTGTACATCCCCATCACCACCGAGACCGAGGCGATCGGCACGGTCATCATCGGCACTCAGTCGCGCCTGCACGAATTCGGCGAACACGATACCGATCTGTGCCAGACGCTGTCGTACCAGATCGCGCTCGCCGTCACCAACGCGAGACTGTTCGGGGAGCTGCGGGAGACGAACCGCGAGCTCGAGCTGCACCGCGAGCATCTGGCCGAGCTTGTCGAACAGCGTACGCGGGAGCTGGCCGCGGCGAATCACGCGCTGGATATCACGAACGAGGAGCTGCAGTGCGCCAACGAGGAGCTCCTGTCCGCCAATGACGAGCTGAGCGATGCACTCAACGAAGTGGCGCGGGCCAACACCGAGCTCGAGCGGGCGACCCGGGCCAAGAGCCTGTTCCTGGCGAACATGAGCCACGAGCTTAGGACGCCGCTGCACGCGGTCATAGGCATCGCGAAGCTCCTGCAGCAGGAGGGGGCAGGGCCTCTCGGCGAGGAGCAGCGCACGCAGGTGGGCATGATCGGGGACGCGGGGCGCGAGCTGCTGTCGCTCATCGACGACGTCCTCGATCTGTCCAAGATAGAGGCGGGCAGGGTCGACCTGTTCGCCGAGGACGTCGATCCGACGGCGCTCGCGCGCGAAGTGGCCGAGTCGCTGCGGCTCCTCGCGGACGAGAAGTCCCTCGACCTCATCGTCGATGCGGACGGCGGTGTGCCGAACATCAGCTCGGATCGCGGCAGGATCCGGCAGATCCTCGTCAACCTCATCGGCAACGCCATCAAGTTCACGAGCACCGGTTGCGTGGAGGTCGCCGTCTCGGCCTCGAACGACGGTGGGGTGGCGTTCGCGGTTCGCGATACCGGTTGCGGGATCTCAGGGGAGGACCTCGAGCGCATCTTCGAGACGTACGAGCAGGGCAGCGGTTCGCGCGACTTCGGCGCGCAGGGTACGGGGCTCGGGCTCACGCTCTCCCGCGAGCTCGCTACGCTGCTCGGCGGGAGCCTCTCGGCGACGAGCAAGCCCGGCGCCGGCTCGTGCTTCACGCTGCGGGTCCCGCGGGAGATGCCCGTCCAGCCCGCCTGGTAGCGGTCGGCGGAGCGGGGGCCGGAGAGCACTCGCGCACACGCGGCCCGCTCGCGTACAATCGCGTGACACATCCGCGCCCGAAGCGAGCGCGCGGATCCGTCCGAGGGCGCGCCACTGTGAGCCGTCCGCGAACACGGGAGGTCCTGCACGTATGGCCAAGCACACTGTCACACTGATCCCGGGTGACGGCATCGGCCCGGAGCTCACCACCGCGATGTGTCGCGTGGTGGAGGCGACGGGCGTCGACATCGAGTGGGAGATAGCCGAGGCGGGCGCCGGCGTGGTGGAGAAGCACGGCACGCCGCTGCCGGAGCACGTGCTCGAGTCGATCCGCAAGAACAAGGTCGCCATCAAGGGTCCGATCACCACGCCGATCGGCACCGGGTTCCGCAGCGTGAACGTCTCGATCCGCAAGGAGCTCGACCTCTACGCCTGCCTGAGGCCCGCATTCTCGATCCACGGCAGCGGCGCCCGCTACGACGACATCGACCTCGTCATCGTCCGGGAGAACACCGAGGACCTCTACGCGGGCATCGAGTTCGCCGAAGGCACCGAAGGCGCCCGCAAGCTCATCGAGTTCGCAGCGGCCGAGGGCGCGGGGACGATCCTGCCCGACTCGGGCATCTCGCTCAAGCCCATCTCGATCACCCGCAGCCGCCGCATCGTGAAGTACGCGTTCGACTACGCGATCGCCAACGGACGCAAGAAGGTCACCGCCGTGCACAAGGCCAACATCCTCAAGCACTCCGACGGCCTCTTCCTGAAAGTCGCGCGTGAGGTGGCCGAGGAGTACAAGGACTCGGGCATCCAGTTCGAGGACTACATCGTGGACGCCACCTGCATGCAGCTCGTGCTGCATCCCGAGTGGTGGGACGTGCTCGTGCTGCCGAACCTCTACGGCGATATCGTCTCCGACCTCGCCGCAGGCCTGATCGGCGGTCTGGGAATCGCCCCGGGCGCCAACATCGGCGCAGACTGCGCGGTCTTCGAGCCGACGCACGGCTCGGCGCCGAAGTACGCCGGTAGGGACATGGCCAACCCCACGGCCGAGATCCTGTCGTCGGTGCTGATGCTCAACCATCTCGGTGAACGTGAGGCCGGCGATCGCGTCCTCGCCGCAGTGCGCGCGGTCATCGGCGAGGGCGAGAAGGTCACCTACGATATCAAGCGATCCGTCACCGGCAGCACCGATGGCTGCGTCGGCACGCAGGCGTACGCGGACGCGCTGATCGCGAGGTTGTAGCTCGCGGCGGACGTGCCTCCGGCCTATCCCGCGAGCGCTTGGCGGAGCATGAGGCCGGTGTCGTGCCAGACGCGCTCCCGCGTCTCGTCGTCCAGCGTGGGGCCGGGATCGTGCCGGAGGTGCGTGGGCGGATCGCCGCCCACCTCGCGCACGCGCTGTCGCCAGGCGTCCGGCAGCTCGTCGGGCAGGTCGTGCTCCAGCAGGGATGCGGCGAGCAGCGTCCAGATGCGCGGGACCACGGTCAGCCAGGAGTAGCCGCCTCCGCCGCACGCCACGATCCGGCCTCCGCACGTCTCGTCGGCCAGGGTCGTGATGCGAGCGTACAGGGCCTCGTACCCCTGGATCGTCAGGCCGAGCGTCGTGAGGGGATCGCTCCAGTGGCCGTCGGCACCGTTCTGGGTGACCAGAATGCCGGGCGCGAAGGCGCGGACCGCAGGCGCGACGGCCTGCTCGAACGCGTACAGGTAGCACCGGTCGTCCGCGTACGGTGGCATCGGGAGGTTGAGGACGGTGCCGGTGCCGGGCCCGGCACCCCGCTCGCGCCAGGAACCCGTGCCCGGGTAGAGGTACCGGCCGTCCTCGTGCAGCGAGATGGTGAGCACCCTCGGCTCCTGATAGAACGCCTCCTGCACCCCGTCGCCATGGTGGGCGTCGATGTCGAGGTAGCAGACGCGCAGTCCGGGGTCGCGCTCGAGCGCGGCGGCGATCGCGATGGCAACGTCGTTGTACACGCAGAACCCGGCGGCCCGTTCGCGATGCGCGTGATGCAGCCCACCCGCCGGAGCGAACGCACGGTCATGCCGGCCTTCGAGCACCCTGGAGAGGGCGGCGCAGGTAGCGCCGGCGATGGCGGCGGACGCTTCGTGCATCCCGGCGAAGGCGGGGGTGTCGCCGGGACCGATGCCCCGACCGCCCGGCCAGCTCCCTGGCGCGTGGGAAGCGGCGCGCACGGCGCGCAGGTACTCCTCGTCGTGGACGCGCAGAAGTGCGTCCGGGGTGGCCGGATCGAACGTGAGGGGAGCGAGCGCGCCGGGACCGAGGACGCCGTAGTCGGCGAGCAGCGCCGCTGTGAGCGACACGCGCTCGGGCCGGAAAGGATGGCCGGGTCCGAGGTCGTACGCATCGAGCGCGGGGGAGTATGCGAATCCGACGGTCATGCTTCCTTGTTCCCCGGTGGCGGCAGGCGGGACCGGGGGAGCCCCCTGGCGATCGGTGGGAGCGACCGTCCGTCGCGAACCTTAACGAACATATGTGACATACATCACAAGAATCCGTTGACCGTGCATGTGCACTCGTGGATAATTCACGAGAGTCCGAGGGGGGAAGCATCTGAAGCTTCCACGGACCGTTCCAGAGCGATGAACCGTCACCTCTATGTGGGCGCCTGGGTGGCGGGGAGCGAGTGGCGCAACCGGCTGAACGTAAGCCGGTTTTCTTTTTGCCGCAGGGGCAGGCCAAGAAGCGAACCGGACCGCCCGAAAGGGCTTCTTCGTTATGCGGAAGAAGGGTGGCGATCCGATGCGTTCTCGTATCACGTGGGTGACACTTCTGGTCTTGCTGCTGGCGCTGCAGTCTGTGTCCGCTGCGGCCACGGAGACTCTCGCCGATCCGGTCTACGAGACCAATGCCGAGTGTCTCGCCTGTCACGGCACTGTCGGCGAAGGCGCAGCCCTCACGACCGTTGATTTCTCCGACAGCATCGACTATGAGTCGTGCGGGGGGTGCCACTGGGTGAACCCGGATTCCCCGTACGGTTTCGGGCATTCGAAGGTGCTCTATCTTCCCGATTGCACGAGCTGTCACCTGTACATGCCGACGGCGAGACCGTGGGCGGGCACTACCGCTACGCCATATGGCTATTTCGCCACACCTGAGTCTCTCTCCCGGTCCGCCGCGGACGTCCATGCGGCGCACATCGGGGGTTCATGGCCGGCGAATGGCTCGGCTGTGGACTGCGATGCCTACTGCGCATCGTGTCACGCGGCCACCTCATGCATCACGTGCCACACCGCGTCCGTCTTGCCAGGAGGGCATGGCTCGCACGTGGCAGATGCAGCAGCCGAGGGAGTGGCCGAGTACGCTGCGGCCACGTACCTTACTGCCGGAGGGGCGGCTCCGTCACCGGAGGTCGTGAGCACCGTCAACGTATCCGCCAGCAGTCTGTCGTGTGCGGCACAGGCCTGCCATCCGAGAGAAACGCTCCTGGCTGGCGTGCGCACGACGTGCGCATCGTGCCACGAGACCAAGGTGCAAAGTCACGGCTACGAGATCATCGATCACGTGGCTGCCGACGCGCTCGTCGGCGGTGTGCCCTGCTCCGGGTGTCACGTCCTGGATCTCGCCACAGCGCACGGTGATCCCCAGGCGACCGGGGCGAGCTGCACGCTGTGCCACCCTGCACCTCGCGACACCGTGGGCGTCTGGGACCAGTCGTGTGCGACCGGCGACTGCCACACACCCTCGTCTGCCGTGCCGATGCATGCAGGCGCCGATGTTTCTCATGCTCTTCCCGAGGCAGCCACGGCATGCATGGGTTGTCATGAGGGCGTGGATCTTGCAGCCCTGCACGTCGCTGCGGCCCAGGACGGCACCGGAGCGATCTCGTGCCTCGTGTGTCATACCGGTGTTTCAGGAGCGCCCGCCACCAACGACTGCACGGTGTGCCACTTCACGTTCGACGCGCACTATCCGGCGCAGGCGCACTCCGCGATTCCGGCGGCGTCGGGGTGCACGAACTGCCATTCGATGGATCTCAAGACGGAGCACGACAAGTACGCCGTCACGTGCCTGGACTGCCACAACGGCTACGTGGACGCATTCACGGTTCCGTGGGACAAGACGTGCGACGCGTGCCACACCTCGCGGCACAGCGATCGCGGCAAGCGCTAGCTACTGGCTCGAGCGGAACGGGCGCTCCCGATGACACGGGGGCGCCCGTTCCGGCGTTCCGCCGCCGGCGCACCGGGAATGCCCCGGTGCTTGCCACTGCAGGCAGGACCGCACTCACGGCCTGTTTGCCCACCGCAAAGTCCTGCCGTATACTCGCAGCCTCACAACCGAACAGCACGATCGGCGTTGACGGGGAACAGTAGAGGTCAATCCCAGCAGCAGAGAGTCGGGGACGGTGGAAACCCGGCGCGGGACGCTTCGAAACTCACCCCTGAGCCACCCGGAAGAACGCCCCCGGCGCCTGATGCGGACGACCTCCGCGGGCTGTCGGGGCCAGTAGGTCGGGTCGGTGGCATCCGTTACCTGCCGCATGAGCGAGTGCGTCCCTCCCGGGACGCGTCCGCAACGCCGACCCGCACCTAAGTCGCGCCCCTCCGAAGCGAGGGCGTCGCGCGGCCATCGTGCCGGGATCGGCCTCCATCACACGCTGCATGCGGCATCCACGGGCGCCCCGTCCTCGACGAGGAAGGGCGACACATGGAGCTTCGCAGCGACCGCATGAAGAAGGGCCCCGCGCGGGGCCCTCATCGCAGCCTCCTCAAGGCCGACGGCCTCATCGACGAGGAGATCGCACGGCCTCTGGTCGCCGTCATCAACTCGGCGAACGACATCATCCCCGGACACGTCGGCATGGACCGCGTCGCCGATGCGGTGAAGACCGGCATCCGCATGGCGGGCGGCACGCCGCTCGAGATCTCGACCATCGGCGTGTGCGACGGCATCGCGATGGGTCACGCGGGCATGAAGTTCTCGCTGGCGTCGCGCGAGGTGATCGCGGATTCGGTGGAGATCGCGGTGTCCGCGCATGCGTTCGACGCGGTCGTCCTCATCCCCAACTGCGACAAGATCATCCCCGGCATGCTCATGGCGGCCGCGCGTCTCGACCTGCCGACGGTGGTCGTCTCCGGCGGCCCGATGCTCGCGGGGCGCTGGGAGAACAAGCACGTCGATCTCGACACGGTGTTCACCGCCGTCGGCGGTCACGCAGTCGGTCAGGTGAGCGACGCCTCGCTGCTCGAGCTCGAGAACAACGCCTGCCCCACGTGTGGCAGCTGCGCGGGCATGTTCACCGCCAACTCCATGAACTGCCTCACCGAAGCCATCGGCATGGGACTGCCGGGCAACGGCACCGTGCCCGCGGTGTACTCGGAGCGCATCCGTCTCGCGAAGTACGCCGGCATGAAGGTGATGGAGCTGCTCGAGCGTGGCATCACCGCACGGCAGATCATGACGCCGGCCGCCATCACCAACGCGATGACGGTCGACATGGCCTTCGGCGGATCGTCCAACACCGTGCTGCACCTCACCGCGATCGCCGCCGAGGCGGGCGCCCCCATCACGCTCGACGACTGGCAGGCGGTATCCGCGCGGACTCCGAACCTGGTGCGGGTCTCGCCGGCGAGCGACTACCACATCGAGGACCTCTACTTCGCGGGCGGCATCCCGGCGATCATGGCCGAGCTCGCGAAGGGCGGACACATCGACACCGCGGCGCTCACGGTGACCGGGGGCACCATCGGCGAGACGATCGCAGGCGTGGCCGGCGCCGACGGCACGGTCATCCGCAGCATCGAGGACCCGTACGCGGCCATCGGCGGCCTGCGCGTGCTCGGCGGCAACCTCGCCCCGCGAGGCGCGGTCGTCAAGCAGTCGGCCGTGGCGCCCGAGATGCGCCAGCACCGCGGCCCCGCGCGCATCTTCGAGTCCGAGGAGGACGCGAGCGCGGCCATCCTCGGCGGGCGCATCGAGGCCGGCGACGTGATCGTCATCCGCTACGAGGGTCCGAAGGGCGGCCCCGGCATGCGGGAGATGCTCTCGCCGACCTCGTCGGTGAAGGGCATGGGTCTCGCGAAGAGCGTCGCGCTCATCACCGACGGCCGCTTCAGCGGCGCCACCTCCGGTGCGTCGATCGGGCACGTGAGCCCCGAGGCGGCCGAGGGCGGCCCCATCGCGCTTGTGGCCGAGGGCGACACCATCGCCATCGACATCGACGCGGGCACGCTCACCCTCGAAGTACCGGATGCCGAGATCGCCGCGCGCGCCGCCGCGTGGGTAGCGCCGAAGCCCAAGGTGAAGCGCGGGTACCTTGCCCGCTACGCACGTTTCGTACAGAGCGCCGACAAGGGCGCGGTGCTCGAATGCTAGGGACCGGACGCGCAACACGGGAGGTGAACGCATGAGAGTGACCGCCGCACAGGCGATCGTGAAATCGCTCCAGGCCGAGGGGGTCGAGGTCGTATTCGGCTATCCGGGCGGCGTGGTGCTGCCGCTGTTCGACGCCCTCTACGAGGCCGAGGGCATCCGCGTCATCCTGACGCGCCACGAGCAGGGCGCCGCTCACGCGGCCGATGCGTACGCGCGCGTGACCGGCAAGCCGGGCGTCGTGATCGTCACGAGCGGGCCGGGCGCCGCGAACACGGTCACCGGCATCGCGAACGCGTACATGGACTCGGTGCCGATCGTGGTGATCACCGGGCAGGTCGCCACGCACGTCCTCGGCACGGACGCGTTCCAGGAGACCGACATCACCGGTATCACGATCCCGATCACCAAGCACAACTACCTTCTCGACGATGCCGAGGACGCCGCGCAGGTGATGGCCGAGGCGTTTCATATCGCCACGACCGGGCGGCCGGGCCCCGTGCTCATCGACGTCCCGGTGGACGTCTCGCGCGGGGAGCTCACGTTCAAGTATCCCGAGAAGGTGAGCCTCCCCGGCTACAAGCCCACGGTGAAGGGACACGCCAAGCAGATCAAAGAGGCGGCGAACCTCATTGCGAAGGCACGTAAGCCGCTCCTCTACGTCGGCGGAGGCGTGCTCTCCTCCGATGGCGCGAGAGAGCTCAAGGAGCTCGCCGAGCTGATGCAGCTGCCGGTGGTCACCACGCTGATGGGCAAGGGTGCGTTCCCCGAGGACCATCACCTCTTCGTGGGCATGCCGGGCATGCACGGCGGCAAGTTCACCAACTACGCGATCACCGAGACCGACCTGCTCTTCGGCATAGGCGTGCGTTTCGACGACCGCGTGACCGGCAAGCTCGCGACCTTCGCCTCGAAAGCGAAGATCGTGCACGTGGACGTCGACCCCGCCGAGATCGGCAAGAACCGCAGCGTGGACATCCCGATCGTCGGTGACGCGAGGACCGTCATCGCCGCGGTCACCGCCGAACTCCGCAAGATGGGCGCCGAGCCGCGCACCGAGGCGTGGATGCGCGTGATCGATGACTGGCGTGCGCGCTACCCGTTCCACTACCACCAGAGCGCGACGTCGATAATGCCCGAGTACGCGGTCGAGCGGGTGCGCGAGCTCACCAAGGACCGGCCCACGGTGTACTGCACGGAGGTGGGGCAGAACCAGATGTGGGCGTGCCAGTACCTGAAGATCCGCGAGCCGCGCACGTGGGCTTCCTCCGGCGGTCTTGGCACGATGGGCTTCGGCCTGCCCGCCGCGATCGGCGCGCAGCTCGGGCGCCCCGACCACCTCGTCATCGACATCGCGGGCGACGGCTCGATCCAGATGAACAGCCAGGAGCTCGCCACCGCGGCGATCAACAACCTGCCGGTGAAGGTCGTCATCCTCAACAACGGCTACCTCGGCATGGTGCGCCAGTGGCAGGAGCTGTTCTACGGCAAGCGGTACTCCAGTTCCACGCTGCCGCAGGACTGCCCCGACTTCGTGAAGCTCGCCGAGGCGTACGGCGCGTTCGGCGTGCGCGCGACCACGCCGGCCGAGCTCGATGCGGCGCTCACGGCGGCGTTCGAGCACCCGGGACCGGCGATCGTGGACGTTCGCGTGGAGCGCGAGGAGAACGTCTTCCCGATGGTGGCGCCCGGAGGCTCGATCGACGAGATGCTCGGCGGCATCCCGGGCGGACCGGTCTCGGAGATGCTCGATGCCGAGGAGTTCGTCGAGGAGGTGTGGGAGTAGATGAAGCACACATTGTCGGTGCTCGTGGAGAACAAGCCTGGCGTGCTCACGCGCGTGGCGTCGCTCTTCGCGCGGCGCGGGTTCAACATCGACTCGCTCGCCGTGGGCATCACCGAGGACCCCACGCTCTCGCGCATGACGATCGTCGTCGCAGCTGACGAGACCGCGCTCGAGCAGGTCACCAAGCAGCTCCACAAGCTCATCAACGTGATCAAGATCCAGGATCTCGACCCGAAGGACATGATCGACCGCGAGTTGGTGCTCTACAAGGTCAACGCGGCTCCGGAGCGCCGCCACGAGATCATCGAGATCGCGAACGTCTTCCGCGCCAAGATCGTGGACGTGGGCAAGAACAGCCTCACCATCGAGGCGACCGGCACGAGCGACAAGCTCGCGGCGATGGAGGACCTGCTGAGGGCGTACGGCATCAAGGAGCTCGCACGGACGGGCAAGATCGCGCTTGCGCGGGGATCCCGCGACGCGTGAGGCCGAACGCGCCGCGGCGCCGGTGAGGCGCGCGCGACCGCAGAGCCAGTCAACGTGCGCCTTCGGGTGAGGGCGCGAGGAGGAGGAGACCAGAATGGCGACCGTCTACTACGAGAGTGATTGCGACCTGAGCCTGGTCCGCGACCGGAAGATCGCGGTCATCGGCTACGGCTCGCAGGGGCACGCGCACGCGCTCAACCTGCACGATTCGGGATGCGACGTGCGGGTTGGCCTGCGTGCGGGCTCCAAGAGCGGGGATGCGGCGCGCGAGGCGGGCCTCAAGGTCATGACGCCGCGCGAGGCGGCCGCCGAGGCGGACATCGTGATGATGCTCACCCCCGACGAGCTCACCGCGCACATCTACTACTCGGAGATCCACGAGTCGATGACCGAGGGCAAGGTGCTCGCGTTCGCGCACGGCTTCAACATCCACTTCCAGCAGATCGAGCCGCCCGCCGACGTCGACGTGATCATGATCGCCCCGAAGGGGCCCGGTCACATGGTGCGGCGCACCTTCACCGAGGGCTCGGGCGTGCCGTGTCTCATCGCGATCTACCAGGACGCGAGCGGCAAGGCCAAGGACATCGCGCTTGCGTGGGCGGCCGGCATAGGCGGTGCGCGGGCCGCGGTCATCGAGACGACGTTCGCCGAGGAAACCGAGACCGACCTGTTCGGCGAGCAGGCCGTGCTGTGCGGCGGGCTCACCCACCTCGTGCAGGCGGGCTTCGAGACGCTTGTAGAGGCCGGCTACCAGCCCGAGATCGCGTACTTCGAGTGCATGCACGAGGTGAAGCTCATCGTCGACCTCATGTACGAGGGCGGCATGGCCAAGATGCGCGACTCGATCAGCAACACCGCCGAGTACGGCGACTACGTCACCGGGCCGCGCATCGTCACCGACGAGACCCGCGAGGCGATGGCCGAGGTGCTGTGGGAGATCCAGAACGGCACGTTCGCGCGCAACTGGATCCTCGAGAACAAGGCCGGTCAGCCGGGCTTCAAGGCGATGCGCCGCATCCAGTCCGAGCACCTCATCGAGGAGGTCGGCGCGGAGATGCGCTCCATGTTCGCGTGGATCAAGAAGTAGCGATGCAGCGACGCGGGCGCGGCTCACGCGTCTGCGCCACCCACGGAAGCAACGCCGTCTGCCGGGACGGCGTGAGGGATACCCCTGAGAGGACGATGCAAGGATGCAGAAGAAGTACCTGATGACGCCGGGTCCCACCCCGGTCCCCGCCGAGGTCCTGCTCACGCAGGCGGCGCCGATCATCCACCACCGGACGCCCGACTTCTCCGCCGCGTTCCGGGAGGCCATCGAAGGCCTCAAGTACGTGTTCCAGACCGAAGGCGACGTGCTGCTGTTCGCTTCCTCGGGCACGGGCGTGATGGAGGCGGCCATCGCTAACTGCTTCTCGGCGGGCGACTCGGTGATCGTGTGTCGCAACGGCAAGTTCGGCGATCGCCAGAAGAGCATCTGCGAGGTCTACGGTCTGAACGTCATCGACCTCAAGTACGAGTGGACCGAAGTGGTCGACCCCGCCGACGTGGCCACTGCCCTACAGGAGAACCCGGGCGTGCGCGGCGTCATCGTCACGCAGTCCGAGACCTCCTCGGGCGTGCTGAACGACGTCAAGGCCATCGGCGCCATCGTGCGTGAGTACCCCGAGACCGTGCTCATCGTCGACAGCATCACCGGCATCGGTGCGGTGGAGTGCAAGACCGACGAGTGGGGCCTCGACGTGGTGATGACCGGCTCGCAGAAGGGCCTCATGTTGCCGCCGGGCCTCGCCGCGTGCACGGTGAGCGCCAAGGCGTGGAAGGCGTACGAGCGCTCCACGCTGCCCAAGTTCTACTTCGACTGGATGAAGTACAAGAAGAACCTCGAGAAGGACACGACGCCGTTCACGCCGGCCGTCTCCCTGGTGCTCGGCCTGAACGTCGCGGTGAAGATGATACGCGAGGAGGGGCTCGAGAACACGATCGCGCGGCACAGCATGCTCGCCGAGGCGACCCGCAAGGGCTGCGAGGCGCTCGGGATGAAGCTGTTCGCGCCTGAGGAGGGTCGTGGCTCCGCCGTCACGCCGGTGTGGGTGCCCGAGGGCGTCGACGGCAAGAAGATCGTGAGCATCCTGAAGAACAAGTACGGCATCACCATCGCCGGCGGCCAGGACGACTACGCGGGCAGGATCTTCCGCGTCGGCCACCTCGGCTACTTCGGGCAGTTCGACATCATCACCACGCTGGCGGGCCTCGAGATGACGCTCGCCGAGTTGGGCTACGAATTCGAGCGCGGCAGCGGCATCAAGGCCGCCGAAGCCGTCTTCATGGGGGAGTAGACACACGATGAAGGTACTCGTAGCGGACAAGATCTCGGACAGCGGTATCGCGAAGCTCCAGGCGGACGGCTATGAGGTCGACATCAAGACCGGGCAGTCCGAGGATGAGCTGGTGGCTATCATCGCGGATTACGACGCGATGATCGTACGCTCGGCCACCAAGGCGACGCGTCCGATCATCGAGGCGGGCGGCAAGCTCAAGATCATCGGCCGCGCAGGCGTGGGCATCGACAACGTGGACGTGGCGGCGGCCACCGAGCGCGGCATCATCGTCTGCAACGCGCCGACCTCCAACGTGGTCTCAGCCGCGGAGCAGACGATCACGCTCATGCTCGCGACCGCGCGCAACACCGCGCAGGCGAACGCCAGCATGAAGGCGGGCAAGTGGGAGCGCTCGAAGTTCACCGGCACCGAGGTGTACGAGAAGACGCTCGCCATCATCGGCCTCGGCCGCATCGGCACGCTCGTGGCCGAGCGCGCGCGCGGGCTCGGCATGAAGCTCATCGGATACGACCCGTACACGAGCGACGAGCGCGCGGCGTCTCTCGGCGTGACGCTCTACGAGTCGATCGATGAGCTGCTGCCGCTCGCTGACTTCATCACGGTGCACCTGCCGAAGACGAAGGAGACCATCGGGATGTTCGGCGCGCCGCAGTTCGCGAAGATGAAGACGGGCGTGCGCCTGATCAACACCGCTCGCGGCGGCATCTACCAGACCGAGGCGCTCGTGGACGCGATCAAGTCGGGCAAGGTCGCCTCGGCCGGTATCGACGTCTTCGAGGTGGAGCCGTGCACCGAGTCGCCGTTGCACGAGCTCGAGAACGTCGTGCTCACACCGCATCTGGGCGCCAGCACCGAAGAGGCGCAGGACCGGGCCGGCGACCAGATAGCAGAGCTCGTGGCGGCCGGACTCCGTGGCGACATGGTTTCTACGGCGGTCAACATCGCGCCCGTGGCTCCCGAGGTCATGGAGGCCGTCGGTCCCTACATCCCGGCGGCCGAGGCGCTCGGCAAGGGCATCGCGCAAGTGGCGCGCGGTCCGGTCTCCGAGATCGAGGTGCACTTCATCGGGCATCTGGCCGACCTCGACACGCGCATCCTCAAGACGGCGATGCTCAAGGGCCTGTTGACGGTCGCCACGCAGGACGCGATTAACTTCGTGAACGCCAACCTCTACGCGGAGCAGCGGGGCATCGCGATCACCGAGCACAGCCGGACCGACAGCCTGGACTACGTGAGCCTCATGGTCGTGGTGGCGCGGACCGGCGGGCGCGAGTACAAGCTCGGTGCCACGCTGATGGGCAAGAAGAACGAGCCGCGGCTCGTGGTGTTCAACGAGTTCCAGATCGATATGTTGCCGTCGAGCCACATGCTGTTCCTGCAGTACGCGGACACGCCCGGCGTCGTCGGCAAGGTCGGCACGGCGCTCGGCGAGAACAGCATCAATATCGCTTCGATGCAGGTGGGGCGTACCGCCGAGGGAGGCACGGCGCTCATGGGGATCAACGTCGACACGGCGATTCCCGATGCGCTCATGGAGCGCATCAACGCCAAGGCCGAGGTCACCGAAGCGTGGAGCATCGAGCTGTAGGTGGGCTCCGGCGCGCTGCGCCTCTGAGCGGCAGGGTACGACCGAAGGGGCCCCATACGGGCCCCTTCACCCATATCGCGTCGCGACTTTCGGGGTGTTCGTGCTGCCCCATGCCGTTTGCGTGCCCCATGCCGTTTGCGTGCCCCATGCCGTTTGCATGCCCCATGCCGTTTGCATGCCCCATGCCGTTCGTGCAGCCGGTGAGGTGTCCACACAACCCTGTGGGCTTCGCGCGACCTGAGCGGTTCACATTCTTGGACTCAGGATGCGGGGACTCGTGCACGTCGAGTTCGCACATCTGCGGATGGAGGGGTGTGCATTCGTGCGAACTCGGCGGGTGAGATGCCCCGAGCCGGCACGCGCACTTGCGAACTCAGCGGGTGAGATGCCCCGAGCCGAACGCGCGTGAAGGCCCACCCATATGCGCATTCGGATCCCGTAAAGCTCCGAAACAGGGCGTCTGACTACGATCACAGAGTCAGTCGGCGAGAGGAGCGCAGTGATGGAGCAGGAACTGCCGCAATCGGTCGCAGATGAGTTCGAGGCGCTGCAGGAGACGATCAGGCGAAAGCACGCACCGCACCCACCACGGGGCGAACTCCTCGAGGAGCAGCTTCAGGAGTTCCTGCTGAGTCTGGGGGAGGACATGCGACGTGCCCGCTGGCGGGCGGGGTTCACGCAGCAGCAGGTCGCGGCCATGATGGACACCACGAAGAGCGCGGTCTCGCGGCTCGAGCGTCTCGGTCCGAGCGTTCCTACGGTGACGACCCTGTGCCGCTACGCACATGCGATCGAATGTCGGCTCCAGATCCGCTTCCTGTCGAGACACCCGGAGGCGGACGTTCCGGCTTGGCTGGACTGAGTGCAAGTCCGGTTCTTCTCGGTGCTTCGTGTGTCCGGGCGGGCGTCGTACGCGTCACCCCCGAATCCTTCGTGCGGTTTGCCGATCGGACGACTCTCACGCATGCCGAGCGCACGCGCACGACCGTCCCGGCCCGATGCGCTATACTCCCCTGCATGAACGCGCGCGCTCACATGCTTCTTGCGGTTACCATCGGGCGACTTATCCAGCCGGCCGCCGTCTAGCCGACGGCCCGTGCCGGCGCTTACGCCCGTAACCGTACCCATGCAAGGAGCGTCCCTATGAGCACGAGTCCCGTATCTTCCGACCACACCCTCGATCGCGTCTTCATCTTCGACACCACGCTGCGCGACGGCGAGCAGAGCCCCGGCGCGAGCATGAACACCGCCGAGAAGCTTGAAATCGCGCGCCAGCTCGTGCGGCTTGGCGTGGATGTGATCGAGGCGGGCTTCCCGATCTCGAGCCCCGGCGACTTCGAGAGCGTGCGTCGCATCGCCGCCGAGGTGGGCGATGCCGTCACCGTCTGTGCGCTCTCGCGCGCGATACCCGGCGACATCGAGCGTGCCGCCGAGGCGCTCAAGGGCGCGGCGCGCCCGCGCATCCACACCGGTATCGGCGCCTCTGACAGCCACCTCAACGACAAGCTGCACATCAGCCGCGACGTCGCGATCGAGCGCGGCGTGGCTGCCGTGAAGCTCGCGAGGAGCTTCGTCGAGGACGTCGAGTTCTACGCCGAGGACGCGGCGCGCGCCGACCGTGACTTCCTGTGCCGGATGATCGAGGCGGTCATCGCCGCCGGCGCCACCGTGGTGAACATCCCGGACACCACCGGCTACAGCTACCCCGAGGTCTTCGGGGACCTCATCCGCACGCTCGGCGAGCGGGTTCGCGGCATCGAGGACGTGACGATCTCCATCCACTGCCACAACGATCTGGGCATGGCCACCGCCAACGCCCTCGCGGGCGTGAAGGCGGGCGCGCGCCAGGTGGAGTGCACCATCAACGGCCTCGGCGAGCGCGCGGGCAACACAGCGATGGAGGAAGTCGTGATGGCGCTCAAGATGCGTCCCGACATCTTCGGCGCGGACACGCGCATCAACACGAAAGAGTTCGTGCGCGCATCGCGTCTCGTCTCCAGCATCACCGGCATCCTCGTGCAGCCGAACAAGGCGATCGTCGGCGCGAACGCGTTCGCGCACAGCAGCGGTATCCACCAGGACGGCGTGCTCAAGGAGCGCTCCACCTACGAGATCATCGACCCGGCCGACGTGGGCGCGGGTGGGTCCTCCATCGTGCTGACTGCCCGAAGCGGCCGCGCGGCGCTCAGGCATCGTCTCGCCGAGCTGGGCTACGCGATGGAGGACGACGACTTCGAGGGCATCCACCAGGCGTTCCTCGACCTCGCCGATAAGAAGAAGGAAGTCTACGACGAGGACCTCGAGGCGCTTGTAGGCGAGGCCGAACGCATGGTGGGCGAGGTCTATCACCTCGAGCAGGTGCACGTGAGCTGCGGCGACCCCGGCATCCCTACCGCGACGGTCGAGCTCATCAGGCAGGACGGGCAGAGCCTCATCGACTCGAGCCACGGCAACGGTCCGGTGGACGCGGTCTACCACGCGATCAACCGCATCGTCGGCGTGTCGAACGATCTCACCGAGTTCAGCGTGCAGTCGGTGACGCGCGGTATCGACGCCGTGGGCGAGGTGACGATACGCATCAAGAGCGAGGACGGGCGGACGTTCACCGGGCGTGGCGCGCATCCAGACATCATCGTCTCGAGCGCCAAAGCGTACGTGAACGCGCTCAACAGGCTGCTCGTGGCCGCAGAGGCGCCGTCGCTGGCGGACGAATCATTCGAGGAGATCTAGCGGGCGCCATGCCCGGAAGGAGAGGCTCATGCCCCGACCGATGACCATCACCGAGAAGATCCTCGCGGCGCACGCCGGCCTCGAAGAAGTCGCGCCCGGGCAGCTCATCGAGTGCGACCTCGACCTCGTGCTCGCCAACGACGTCACCGCGCCGATCGCGATACGGGAGTTCGCGAAGATCGGCACCGGCAGCGTCTGGGACCCGGAGAAGGTCGCCCTCGTGCCGGACCATTACACCCCCAACAAGGACATCAAGAGCGCCGAGCAGGCCAAGATCGTCCGCCACTTCGCGTGGGCGCAGGGCATCACGCACTACTACGAGATAGGCTGCATGGGCGTCGAGCACGCGCTGCTGCCGGAGCAGGGCGTGGTGGGCGCGGGCGACGTGATCATCGGCGCCGACAGCCACACCTGCACGTACGGTGCACTCGGCGCGTTCGCGACGGGCGTCGGCTCGACCGATGCGGCGGTGGGCATGGCCACCGGCCGCGCCTGGTTCAAGGTGCCCGAGAGCGTGAAGTTCCAGATCAACGGCGCGCTGCGCCCGGGCGTGGGCGCCAAGGACGTCATCCTGCACATCATCGGCCTGATCGGTGTGGACGGCGCGCTTTACCAGGCGATGGAGTTCACCGGCGACACGATCGCTTCGCTCGGCATGGCGGGCCGCATGACTATCTGCAACATGGCCATCGAGGCGGGCGGCAAGAGCGGCATCATCGCGGTTGACGACGTCACGCGCGCGTACATGAAGGACCGCACCGAACACCCATGGACCGAGTATTTCTCGGACTCCGATGCCACATACGCGAAGGTCTACGAGATCGACGCTGCCGACATCGTGCCCACGGTGGCCTTCCCGCACCTGCCCAGCAACACGCGTCCGGTCGCCGAAGCGCGCGACGTGAGGATCGACCAGGTGGTGATCGGTTCGTGCACCAACGGCCGGTACGAGGACATGGCCGAGGCGGCCGCGGTCATCAAGGGCCGCACGGTGCATCCGGACGTGCGGTTGATCGTCATCCCCGCCACCCAGCAGGTGTACCGCGACATGATGCACACCGGGCTCACCGACATCTTCCTGGATGCCGGAGCGGCCGTCTCGACGCCCACGTGCGGCCCGTGTCTGGGCGGGCACATGGGCATCCTGGCGGCGGGGGAGCGGGCGGTAGCCACCACCAACCGCAACTTCGTCGGCCGCATGGGCGATCCCGCGAGCGAGGTCTACCTTACGGGTCCCGCAGTGGCCGCAGCGAGCGCCGTGCTCGGGCATATCGGATTGCCGGAAGACCTGGGCTGAGGTCGCCTGCGAGACCTGCCTGACAACGCGCTTTCCGGCGGGTCGGGCGGAGTCGATCGCTCACGACCGCCGGGGAGCGCCCGGGCCTTCCCGTTGTGGTCACGTCTGATATCATGCCGTAGGTTGAGTTGCCATCGGGCAGGGAGCAGAGGCAGGTGGGTCATGAGATTCAGCGGAGCCGCGCATCGCTACGGTCGGGATATCGATACGGATGTGATCATACCTGCCCGCTACCTCAACAGCTCCGATCCCGCTGAACTGGCGGCGCACTGCCTCGAAGACCTGGATGCCAGCTTCGTGAGCACCGTGCAGCCGGGAGACGTCCTGGTCGCCGAGGAGAACTTCGGCTGCGGGTCGAGCCGCGAGCACGCTCCGATAGCCATACAGCATGCTGGCGTCTCGGTCGTGATCGCGAAGAGCTTCGCACGTATCTTCTACCGCAATGCGATCAACACCGGATTGCCTATCATGGAGGCGCCCGATGCCGTCGATGGTATTAGGACGGGCGATCGGGTCACGGTCGATGTCGATGAGGGGCTCATCCTCAACGAAACGACCGGTGAGTCGTTCAGGGCCGCGCCGTTCCCGCCGTTCGTCAAAGAGATGATCACGGCCGGGGGTCTGGTAGAGAGAACGAAGCGCCAGCTTCGAAAAGACTGAACGAACCTTTCGGTCCGGCAGGTTCTTGGTACGTCAGTTGCTCATCGACGGTCCGGTCGCTTTGCGGCCGGGCAACGCATGAAAGGAGCACCCCCACAAATGGTGGAGCGTCAGGAACAGATGGTCGAGGTGCATGTTGACCGGAGGCGTGATCCGCTCGAACAGCTCCTGCTGCTGGCGATTCTGGGCGTGATCGTGCTGGCGCTGATCGGTGCCGTCTATCTCCTGGTGACGAGAGTCGTCAATCCGCCAGCGCCGAGAACCGCCCTTGAGGCCCAGCTCGTCGCGGTTCGCGAGGCGACGATCACGAACCCCTACTCGGGAGAAGTGTGGGCCGACTACATCACGGCTCTCATCGCCGTCGAGGACTACCGCGAAGCGGGCAGCGTGCTGGACGAGGCCATGGCGGTGCTCGAGGGCGATGCGCTGCTGCTCGTCGAGATCTCAGGCGTGGACCTGTTTCTCGCGCAGGAGCGGTACGAAGACGCTTTCGAGCTAGCCGAGAAGGCTGTCGTGCTCGTGGAGGAATTGCGCGACGAAGTCATCCGTGATGCTATGGCGCGGGGCATTCACGCCGATCCGAAACTCTACGGTCCGGACATCACCACCGATGTGTACCTGAACCACGCCAGGGCCGCTGCCGGGCTCGAGAAGTGGGCAGTGGTCGTCGAGTCTCTTTCCACGGCCATCGAATACACCCCTCGCGCCGCCGACCTGTTCTACCTGCGCGGTGATGCGTACACGCATCTCGATCAGATCGACAAAGCCATAGCCGACTTCAACTCGGCTCTGATGTTCGACCCCGAGTTCGATGCGGCTCGTGCTGCACTAGAAAAGGTTGGTGAGCGATAGGTGAGCGAGACTCCCCAGGTCCCGGTTCGCGAGGGCGGCCACTACGAGACCGAGGTCGTGTACGAGGTCATCGAGGGCCCCAGCAGGCGACGCCTGCTCGCGGCTGTTCTCATCGTTCTCGTGCTGTTGCTCATCACCGCGACGTGGTTCGTGACTACCCTCGTGCGCCCCGCGGGTCTCCCGCAGCGGGTGACCGAGGGTGGCATGGGCTGGGTTCGCTCGATATACGGTTGGGGCGACACGGCGGCGGAGCTCCTCACGGGCCCCGTGGACGTTGCCGTCGGACCTGACGGTACGATCTGGACTGTTTCCGGGAAGACGACGCTCGTAGGGTTCGACCCGGACGGTACGCTGCACCAGCTCGTTCCTTTCGAGCGAGGTGACGCCGACGGGCAGGTCGTCTCCATCGAAGGGATCGACGTCGATGACGACGGGAGCATCTACCTGTGCGACTTCGGCAAGAACATGGTCCACGTCCTGTCACCCGACGGTGTGATGGAGTTGTCCATCGGCATCCAGGCGCCGACGGAGATCGCGGTGCGTGGCAACCGCATGGCGGTCGCGTCCGCGTTCGGGATCGCCGTGGTCACCACCGACGGCGAGCTCGTGGCGCAGTGGGCCACGCGCGGAAACGCTGCGGATCAGGTGGATATCCCGCACGGGATCGCCTGGGTCGACGATGACACCATCATCGTGAGCGACACGCACAACCGAAGGGTCAAAGCCTACTCGGCCGACGGGCGGCTGCTCTACATCGCTCCCGAGGCGATGGATGTGGCCCCCCGGGCCGGCGTGCAGCCCGGCATGGAGCAATCAGCGGACAGCACGATGACTCCGTACCAGCTGCCGGCGGGCATGACGATCGACGCTGCGGGCCGGGCAGTGCTCGTGGACGCCTTCGAGTTCAGCATCGTCGCTGTGGATCCCGAGACCGGGGCGATCACCTCGGAGTGGGGTGAGTTCGGCGCCGAGGACGGCAAGCTCGCGTATCCGACCGGCATCGACTACGACGCGGCCCGCGACTACTACGTCGTGGCCGACACCGCGAACAATCGTCTGCAGATCATCGAGTTGCCCGGAAGCGGCGGCGGTCTGTTGGCGAAGGCCCGCAGGGTTCTCGACGGTCCCCTGTGGTTGTGCTCCATTCCGCTGCTGCTGCTGATCATCGCGATCGTGCTCGCGGCCTCCAAGCGGTCGCGCAAACGGACCGGGTCAGAGACGGTCGTGGATGCGTCTGGCGGTGCCCAGGCCCGGTGATGGAACGCCGCCGCGATCAGATCCGCCTGTCAAAAAGCCGATATCGGCACGCGAGTTGCATAGTAGACTGGCAGCGCATAGTGGATTCTGAACGATGCCTAGCGTTGACGGGAAAGATGAAGTAATCTTTACGTTGGCTTTGAAGGCTTGAATGCCTTAGAGCGTATTCTTCGTCGGAAGGGAGGTGTTTGTGAAATGACGAATCATCTGTCTGTCATGACAAAGGAGAAAGTCAGTATGAAGAAGAGCCTGATGATCGTGGCGCTCGCCATGGTCCTTGTCTTCGCGTTCAGCGGTGTCGCCTACGCGAAGATCACCAACGGGTATGTCTCGTGGGCTACGGCGTCCGCGAACCTGGACGGCACGGTCGCGACCCCGCACTCCGGTTACACGGTCAATACCGAGAAGTGCGCGGTCTGCCACTCCGTCCACAACGCCGCTGTCTCCGGCACCGCGTGGACCGGGACCGATCCCTGGACGGCCCGCACCGAAGAGACCCAGATGCTCCTCCGTTCGAGCGTTGCCAACGCCTGCATCTACTGCCACATCACGACCAACATCGGTGGCACGCAGCTGTACAACGCCAACGAGACCCTCTGGACCAACCCGAGCTCGATCAGCACCTTCGAGGAGAACGTGGCCCACAACCGCAACTCCGCGAACTGCGTGAACTGCCACGCCGTTCACGGCGCCAACACCTATGCCGGCGCTGCGGCCTCGAAGATCCTGAAGTACAACGCGGCGTCGATCCAGGACGAGATCATCGGTACCGACGCCACCTACTTCGCCGTGTACGGCGCCGGTCTGTACGCGAGTGCCGCGGACGCCAAGGCCGACACGGGTGCGCTCGGCAAGGACTACCAGGTGTCGGTCTTCTGCACGCAGTGCCACCAGAACTACTCCGCTGCGTCTGAGGCCACCCTGAACGCCGATGGCGACTACGTCTATGGCGACGGCGCCTACGTCGATGGCGATCCGACTGCCAACAAGCAGTACAAGTCGCACCCGATGAAGGCTGCGGATGCGCTGTTCGTTGCCGCTGGCGCGACCTACACGACCGGTCCGGTGGCCTGGAAGGCCTCCACGACCTGCCGTTCGTGCCACGACGCCGGTCTCACCGATGAGGGCGTTATCGTTACCGCCAACAACTTCCCGCACTACACCGCGGGTGCCTTCAACTTCGTGAACGTGGCTGCCAACGCTGCTGCGACCGCTGTTCCGAGCGGACACGACAACGGCTCCGACGGCATGTGCCTGAAGTGCCACGTGCAGGACGCCACTCCGACCGCTGGTGTCGGCGCGAACTTCTAGGATTTGCTGGGATTCGTGTAGCGTCACGTACGTCAGGGGGGCGGCTCCGATGGAGCCGCCCCCTTCTGTTCGTGGTATCGTGTGTGGCACGTCGGTTGCACAGGTTCTGGTGCTGCCGACGTCTGTCGCGAGGGAGAGGAACGGCATCCGGGTGTCGATCGGTAGGCGAAGGATCCTCATAGCGGCCGGCGTTCTCGCCGGGGTGGGTGCCCTGCTCGTCGCGGTTGCGTTGGCGGGATCAAGCCCGTCGGTCTGCGCGTGGTGCCACGGAGATGCGGTCCGGGGCCTGCAGGAGACGGCGCACGCCGATACGGCGTGCTACGCATGCCACGCCCCCTCCTCCGCGGAACGGCTTTCGTTCAAGGCTTCTGAGTTGTTCCGCATGTACCCTGCGGCCCTCATCGGCGTGCGTCCGGGCACCGGGCCGGGCTCGCGCGTGGGCGCCGATGCCTGTCGCGCGTGTCACGAGCCGGTGCTCAGCGCCGCGCAGCCCACGACTGCCCGTGGGCTGCGGATCCTCCACTCCGTGTGCGTCGCCGACGTGACGTCGTGCGACGCCTGCCACGCAACAGACGCGCACGGCAGCGCCACGCGCTATCGCCAGTCCGCTTCGATGGGCGGATGCATCGACTGTCACGGACGAAAGGGCGCGTCTGTCGCGTGCGAGTCCTGTCACACGGAGGGGTACGAGCGAGACGACCTTCTGTCCGGCCCGTTTCGCGTGACGCATGGCGCTAACTGGCAGCAGACTCACGGGATGGGCGACCTGCGCCAGTGCGTGCTGTGCCACCAGGATGAAGACTGCGCCAGATGTCACGGGGCCGGCGTCCCTCACTCCGCAGGCTTTGGTGCCACGCATGGTGAGATCTCGCTCACCGGCGAAGCGCAGTGCGCCTCATGCCACGTTGAGACGTTCTGCGACGGTTGCCACGACACACAGATGCCTCATCCAGACGGCTTCCTCCCGCAGCACTCCTCACTCGTCACGAGCGTGAGCGAACCTGCGTGCCTGCGATGCCACACCGCCGAAGATTGCGAGCGGTGTCACGTGCGCCACGTGCACCCCGGGGGCGCCCGCGAGAGCTTCGGGCTCGATGCGCCGGGGGGTGCGCAGTGAACACCCTCGAGCGCATCGTGGAGATCATCGCGGAGGTCATAGAGCGGCCGACCGCGAACCTCACGCTCACCGTGTTCGTGCTCGGAGCCCTGACTCTCATCCTGCTGGCGATCGACGTCGCGGTGCTATTGCTCGTCTCGCCGCGCCGCAAGAGGCGCGTGCGCAAGACGATTCGGCGATGGGTTCCCGATTCCCCGTCAGATGTGTCTCACGGTGCCGCCGTCACGTCTGACGACGCGGTCGCGGACCGGGCTGTGACGCAGGTTGATGAGTCTTCTGCGGACGGGTCGCCGAGCGGTGCAGGAAGCGAGACCGACGAAGTCATCGCGGCGTCGCACGCGGACGAAGAAGCGTCAGCCGAGACGGTGACGGCCGTAGCTGCGACGCGGCCGACACGGTGGCGCACCGTCGGGCTTGCGGTGAGCTCCGCACTGGTGCCGCTGCTTGTCTTGGGTTCGCTGCTCGCTACGTACGTCATCACCGGCGTGGACGCCGTGTGCGCGGAGTCGTGTCACGCCGATTCAGAGGCGGTGGCCAGCGTGCACGAGAACGACCATCGCTACCGTGCATCGTGTATCTCGTGCCACGAACAGGGGAGCGGGGCCGACCTGATCACGGCGGTGACGTCGCGAGGCGCGATGATGCTGGCGAAGGCAGGCCTTTCCGATGGGCCGGCGGGCCGCCCCGTTCCGAGTGCGGCGTGTCTCAGGTGCCATGAAAGCGTGCTCGAGGAGGTGCTGGAGTCAAGCCGGGTCAACATCCGGATGGCGCACGGCGAGCCCGTCGGCTCCGGCATGGACTGCGTCGACTGCCACGGAGCCGTCGGGCATCTTGGCGAATCGGCCCGTGTCTCGGTCTCGATGGACATGTGCCTCGGGTGCCACGACGGCGATCAGGCTTCGGCGGACTGCGACACCTGCCATACCACGGATATCGCGGTTGTGGGGCGTGATTCTCTTGCGACCGGCGAGACGCGGATCACCGGTTCCGGCAAGTACCAGTATCCTCCCGTCGAGGTGGCCTCCCGCGACTGCAGCGGCTGTCATGACCTTGCGGCGCAGTGCGACTCCTGCCACGGGACTCGGCTTCCTCATCCGGAGCGGTTCGTTCAGGGCTACCACGCCAAGGATGCCGCGTGGTCCAAGAAGGAAGCGTGCTTCCGCTGCCACGTGGAGGCGGAGGACTGTCAGCAATGCCATGCGCCGTTCAGCACCGGGCATCCCGACAGCTGGGTCCGCGACCACCAGACCGCCACGTGGGACGCCGGTTGCGGCTGTCACGGCCGCGGCACCAACGTGGACATCCCGATCTGCGTCTTCTGCCACGACGACGCACCATCCCAGACCGTAGGGGAAGAGCACATCACGAGGCCGTGATCGCGAACGCGGTCTGACGCGCTGACGTGATCGGAGGGGGCGACGATGGGACCGGCGGACACGGCGTCGCGCGCACGCCTGCTCAGGCTCGCGGTTCCGGTTGTGGTGAGCGTGCTGTGGTGTCTCACGCTTCTCGCGCCGGCTTCGCTCAAGCCGCTGGTCGCGAACATCGCCGGAGTGGGCGGTGGCGCCGTGCTGCTGGCTGTCGTCGCGGGATACCGGCGTTCGATCGGGCTGTGGCCCGGACGAGTGACGGCGCTGCTGGCCATCGGCGGTGGCGCGCTGCTGGCGGGTGCTCTCGCACATCCGCATCCCCTCATCAGCGTGGCGGGCGCCGTGGGTCAGCACAACGGGTGGATGCTGTGGCTGGCCATCATGCTTTGGTTCGTCGCCGGGGCAGCCATGGGCCGGGGAACGGCTTTGCGGTGGACCATGTGGTCGCTCGCAGCTGCCGGCACCGTCTCCGCCCTGTTCGCAATGCTGGATGTGGCAGGAGTTGCCGGTGCCGTGCGCTACTCGGCCGAGGCCGCCGGAATCATGGAAAGCTCGATCTCGCTGGGACAGCTGCTGCTGATCGGATCCGGCTGCGCGGGCGCCCTGTTCTGCACCGAGACTCGTGCGTCCATGAAGTGGACCGCGGCGGCTTTCGCACTGCTGCAGACCGTGGCGCTGGTGCTCTCGGGCGCGCGTGCCGCCGTCGTGCTCGGCATGGCGGCCACCGTGCTCGCCGTCGTGTGGACGCGCAGACCGGGTGACGAACGACGTGCGGGAGTGCTCCGGTGGGCGGTACGACTGGGAGTGGCGGCCCTGGTCGTCGGGGTGGTGGCAGTCGCGTGGACGGGTGCGCCGGACCGCGCCGCGATTCAGCGCGTGCTGACCGACCGTCCGGCCATCTGGCACAGCGCGTTCGTTCGGATGCCGGACAGCCTCCTGCTTGGAGCGGGCCCCGATCGCTTCAGCGCCGTCGTGAACTGGAGCGCTGCGGAAGGCGATCTTGAGTGGCAGACGACCGCATCGCCGCACAACCTGCTCTTCGACTGGGTGCTGGGCGGGGGGATCGTGGCGCTGGCGGCGTATGCGACAGCGTTCGTCGCGACGGGCGCGCTCATCGGCCGTGCCGTCGCCCATGCTGCCCGGGGCCCGAAACTGCTGGCGCTTCTTCTCGGCGCGTGGGCCCTCTCGCTCTTGACCTCGTGGACCGACCCGCTCGCGGCGTGCGCGGCGGCCGTTCTCGCGGGCGCGCTTTCATCGGATGCTGCGGGCCGCCCGCTCCGCAGTAGGCCCTACGAAGCGCTGCTGGGGTGGGCGGCTGTCGCGCTTGCGATGACGACCTGTGTGCTGCTCTGGCCGCTCATCGGGACCGAGGCCCGGTGGGCGTCGGACGTTGGTGGCGAGCCCGCACCGCTCGCGGAGCTTATCGCGCGGTGGGAGCAGTGGCCCGACCCCGCATTCGGAGGACAAGCGCTTCAGGCCGCCATCGAGGGTCTGCCCGCCACCGCGACCGAGGCGGGCGCGCTCGCCGGACAGGTGCTCGAGCGCACGCCCTGGGACGCGAACGGGGCGCTGCGCAGCCTTCAGGCGTCGCTTCTTCTCCGGTCGTCGGTGCCGCCGGTCGATGTGCCTGCTCCCGAGGAGGCCATTGCAGTCGGCCGCCGGGCCGCCCCGGCTTCTGAGATCTGGGACTGGTCGGAACGGGTTCTGCTCGGACGCTAGCCGCGTGCCCGGGGATCACGGGGCGGGCGCGCCGAGCCGTTCGGCAAGAGCGAGAACGTCGGGGTCTCCCGGATACCGCTGCAGCATCGTCTCGGCAACGTCCCGTGCTTCGGCGTGCCGACCCGCCTCGAGGAGGGCCTCCGTGTAGAGGATCCCCGCCGCCGCCGGGGCGTTGGGGTCCAGATCCCAGACCGGTGCGAGGAAACCGACCGCTTCGTCGGCGCGTTCGAGGCCCATGGCCGCCGATGCCCCGAAGTAGCCCGCCGAGAGGCCGTAGGGCTGGACCACCAGGCCTCGCTTCGCGATGTCGAGCGCTTCGGAGAGAGCCTCGTCGCCCTTGATCGCAGTGCCCGTCGTGACCAGGAAACCGAGGTAGCGCTTGTACGACTCGTATTCGTCCGGATTCCAGGCGATCAGTCTCCGGTAGGCGTCGGCGGCGCGTGCGACGTCACAGGCCGCGTTGGCGGCCTCCATCGCGACGGCAGCGGTCGCTTGCTGCTCGAGCGATTCTGCCGTTCGCAGCCGCGCACGATACGTGAACGGCATGAGGCGCTGCGCATCTGAGGCGAGCTGGACGGCACGCTGGCCCGGCGCGAAGTTAGAGCGCGCGATCAGGTAATCGGACGCGTACTGGAGGGACATGAGCACCAAAGCGACCGCGCTTGCGGTCAGGACGGCGTACGGCAGGATCCGGGCTGCGAGGTGATTCGATTCGCGCTTCGACACGCTTGCCAGCAGCACTCCGATACCGATCGCGAGCACGACGGCGTTCGGCACGACGAGCACGCCGAAGAGGGAAGTGACCCCGTACGCGGCAACGGCGATCCACCACGCAGCCAGCATCAGGGTGCCATCGCGCGACTCCGGACCGGTAGGCGAACTGAGTGCGGACCGCGTGCTCCAGAGGGCCCCGAGGGCGATTCCGAGCAGGGCAAGGGCGGCGGGGACGCCGAGAGTGGCCGCAAGCAGGAGCGGCAGGGAGTGCGGGTCGTCCGCAACCCCGTTGAACCCTCCTATCGCCAGGTCGGCCGCCTGTCTCAGCGGGTACCAGAGGAACCGGAATGAATCGGGCCCCCCTCCCAGCAGGGGCCGCTCCGCGATGGCCTGCCCTGCCGCCTCGTAGAGGAGCCACCGGCTCCCTCCAGCGGTCATGGGCGCGGTGACGAGCTGCTGAAGGCGGGCAAGCGCGTCCGAACGGCTTATCAGCATCGCGGCTCCCGCGACGAGCGCCGCCGCGCCTGCCGAGACGATCACGGGGCCCAGACGTCTCGAGCCGGCGCGCCGGGCCGAGAACGCGGTGAGCGCGAGCGCGATGAGGCCCGCCACCCATGCGGTCCTGGAGGTGGCGAGCGCCCAGGAGGCCGCTATCAAGACGAACGCGGCCCAGTAGGCGATGCGTGCGGTGCGATCGTGGTCCGTGAGTGCCAAGACCGGGGAGAGGACGAGGCCGAAAAGGAGAAAGCTCGCGAGCATGTCCGGGTTCCCGATGGTGCTGATGCCGTGCCTGACGGTCAGCTGAGACGCTCCTGGCCACACGAACGGATCGAGTCCGAACACCTGCACGAGCGCATACGCTGCGACGGCGCTCGAAGACGCGACGACGACGGCCGCAAGCTGGCGGGCGTGGCGGTGAGACCTCACCATCTGGGCGGTCAGGTACATGAGGAGCACGTAGAGCATCCACGTGACAAGGCCCTGCCCGTACGAGTCGGACCCCATGAGCGACTGCACCGGCTGTATGCCGGACACGGTGGACAGAACGGCCGCTCCAAGCGCGAACGCCATGAGGGACTGAAAGCGAACGGGGCGGACGGAGGAGCCCCGGCGAACGTCCATCACCCACGCCCAGCTCGCGACCAGAAGCGCGGCAGACAGCAGCAGGAGCTTCGGCGTGAAGAAGAGCTCCTGGGTGACCGGCTCCTCAAGACCGAACGCGGTGAGGTTGGAGGTCGTCAGGGATGCGAGCACCACACCCGTCATGAGGGCGACGAATGAGACCGACCGCCACCGCAGATCGTGCTCCCGTGTCATCTCGCGTCCCCTTCGTCTGACGGGGCGGACATACCGTCTGTGCAGGGATGCCCTGTGCGCAATCATACTCGAACGTCGTGCTCGCCCGGCCGGGACGACTCCCCGGCCGGCGGAGGCGTCGCCGGATGTCCTGGCGGCCGCTCCTGCTGTAAAGTAGGTCCCTACCGTTTCGAGGGAGGCCGGCGTGACCACGACCCACCACATCTGTCTGCTCCCCGGCGATGGGATCGGCCCGGAGATCACCGCCGAGGCCGTGAAGGTCCTCGGCGCCATCGGCGAGCGATCCGGCGCGAGCTTCCGGTTCACCGAGGCGCTGCTCGGCGGAGCGGCGATCGACGCCACCGGCAGCGCGCTTCCCGAGGAGACGCTTGCGGCGGCGCACGCTGCCGACGCCGTGCTGCTCGCCGCCATCGGCGGCCCCAAGTGGGACACCACCAGCCCCGACAAACCGCGGCCCGAGCAGGGGCTGCTCGGCATCCGCAAGGCGCTCGGCCTGTACGCCAACCTGCGGCCGGTGAAGATCTTCGACGCGTTGAAGGACGCCTCGAGCCTGAAGCCCGAGTACCTCGAGGGCGTGGACATGCTCATCGTGCGCGAGCTCACCGGCGGGCTGTACTTCGGCGACCGGGCGCGGCAGCGCAGCGTTCCCGGTGCGGCGACGGGCGGCGGTCCGGGGCAGCGGGCGTACGACACGATGGACTACCGCGAGTTCGAGATCGAGCGTATCGCGCGGGTGGCCTTCGAAGCGGCACGCACACGCCGAGGGAAGGTGCACTCGGTGGACAAGGCCAACGTGCTCGAGAGCAGCCGCCTGTGGCGCGAGATCGTGCACCGGCTTCACGCCGCCGAGTTCTCCGATGTGGAGCTCGTCGACCAGCTCGTGGACAACTCGGCCATGCAGCTCGTGCGGTGGCCGGCGCAGTTCGACGTGATGGTCACCGAGAACATGTTCGGCGACATCCTCTCCGACGAGGCGAGTATGCTCACCGGTTCGCTCGGCATGCTGGCGAGCGCGTCGCTCGGCGATGGCACCGCCCTCTACGAGCCGAGCCACGGCTCGGCGCCGGATATCGCCGGCCAGGGCATCGCCAACCCGCTCGCGATGCTGCTCTCGGTGGAGCTGATGCTGCGCATGAGTTTCGGGATGGCCGAGGCGGCCGACGCGCTCGGCGCAGCCATCGAGGGCGTGCTCGCCGACGGCTGGCGCACGCGCGACATCGCGGACGCGTCCACGCTGCCGCAGAAGATGGTGGGCACCACGGCGATGGGGGATCTGATCGTCGAGCGGATGCGCGGCTAGACATGCCTGCCAGCATCGGCTCTCGCCACTTCGTGCGATGGCTCGGAATCGGTGTGCTCGGGAGCGCGATCGTCTCGGCGGCGCTTGTGGTGCTTGGTGACGGGCCGGAGGTCGTCCGTGCGCTTGCCGGCTACGACGTGACAGTCCTGCTCGAGATGCTTGCCCTCGCCGCTGTGGGGTTCGTCGTGCGCGCGGTCCGCTGGGGCGCTCTCATGCGCGTGGCCGGTCATCCGATGCCACTCCGTGATTCGCTGTACCTGCAGATCGCGGGGCAGGCGATGACCGTCACTCCCGGCAGGGTCGGTGAGATCATGAAGCCGTGGCTCGCGCGCGAGATCTCCGGTATGCGCATGACCAGCGGCGTGACACTGGTGTTCGCCGAGCGCGTCGCCGATCTGATCGCGGTGTGCGTTCTCGCCCTCGGCGGTGTCGCGGCGCTCGGCGGACGGACGTGGGTGCTCCTGGCCGGGACGGTCGTGGTGGCGGCGGGCACGGCGATCGCGGGCTCGGGCTGGTTCCACGGACTGGCGCTTCGCGTGGTGCGCAGGCGCGGGCCGGACTCCACGCTCGAGACCTCCGCGCAGACGATCGCCGACACCCTGGCACGCTCGCTTCACTGGCGCGTCCTGGCGTGGTCGGTGCCGGCTTCCCTGGTCGCATGGGGTCTCGAGGGAATCGGATTCACGCTCTGCATCGAAGAGTTCGGGTTCGATGGTCTCGGGGTGCTCGCCGGGGTCTCCATCTACGCCGTCGCGACCATCGCAGGCGCGTTCTCGTTCCTCCCGGGCGGCATCGGTCTCACGGAAGCTTCGATGGTAGGCATCCTCGTGGCGGTGGGCATGCCCGTGACGGGCGCATCCGGCGCCACGCTCGTGACTCGCGTCGCGACGCTGTGGTGGGGCGTGGCGCTTGGCTGGGGTGCGCTCGGCTCGCGGCTTGCGCTTCTCAAGCGGTTCCCGGGAGCAGAGGCGGGCAGCGCGGTGTAGTCCACGCGCACGTGGCGGACGGGCGAGGAGCGTCCCCGCGCGCGATGATCGCTGTTGACGTGCGCGTTCCCGATTCCTGGAAGCCACGCTTGGTTGGCACTGCGAATTCGAGTTCTGCTGCGGTACACTATCCCGATACACAACCCGCTCGTGAGGGGAGACTCCGATGGCACTGCCCGAGGTGGACTTCATCTGGATGGACGGCAAGCTCGTTCCGTGGGCGGACGCCAACGTACACGTACTCACGCACGCGCTCCACTACGGGACCGGCGTCTTCGAAGGCATCCGCTGCTACGAGACCGCCGACGGCCCTGCGGTCTTCCGTCTCACCGAGCACATGCAGCGCTTCGAGCGCTCGGCCAAGATGCTCTTCATGGATCTCGGCTACTCCGTTGCGGAGATGGTGGAGGCGGTCAAGGCCACCATCCGGGAGAACAAGCTTCCCGCATGCTACATCCGTCCGATCGCGTTCCGCGGCTATGGCGTGATGGGCCTCGATCCCATCCCGGCCCCGGTGAACGTGAGCATCGCGGCCTGGCCGTGGGAGACGTACATGGGCGCAGAGGCCCTCATCAAGGGCGTCGACGTCGGCGTCTCGTCGTGGCGTCAGCGCAGCCCGAACGCGATGCCGCCGGCGATCAAGTCCACCGGCAACTACCTCAACTCGTCGCTCGCCCGCATCGAGGCCAATCGCCACGGCTACAACGAGGCCGTCATGCTCAACGAGGACGGCAAGGTCTGCGAGGGTACCGGCGAGAACCTCTTCATCGTGCGCGACGGCGTGATCTCCACGCCTCCGGTCTCCGACGGCATCCTCGAGGGCATCACGCGCGATTCGGTGATGGTGATCGCCGACAACCTCGACTTCCCGGTGATCGAGGAGTCGCTGGTCCGCACGGACCTCTACACCGCCGACGAGATGTTCATGACCGGTTCGGCAGCCGAGATCGTCCCCGTCCGCTCGGTGGACGGGCGAGTCATCGGCGATGCGGGCCCGATCACCATGGAACTGCAGAAGGCGTTCTTCCGCGTGGTGCGCGGCGAGGATTCCGAGTACGAAGAGTGGCTGGAGCGCGTCTAGCCCTGCTGGTAGCGCGATTCCGACTGCCGGGCGCACGCACGCCGGCAACGGCGTGCACCGTTCCGTGCGAGGAGGCTTGTGGTGGTCACGCTCTACGACACAACGCTCCGCGACGGCACCCAGCGCGAGGGGATGTCGCTCTCGGTCGACGACAAGCTGCGCATCGCGATGCGCCTTGACGACCTCGGCGTGCACTACATCGAGGGCGGCTTCCCGGGCTCGAACCCGAAGGACATCGAGTTCTTCGCGCGCGCGGGCGATCTCAAGCTCGAGACCGCGGTCGTCTCGGCATTCGGCACGACGTGTCGCAAGGGCGTCGCGGCCGAGGACGACGAGGGCCTGCGCGCGCTGCTCGACACCGGCTGCAAGGCGCTCTGCGTCTTCGGCAAGGCGTGGGACGTGCACGTCACCGATGCGCTCAACGCCTCGCTCGACGAGAACCTGCGGATGGTGCGCGACAGCATCGCCCTCCTGAAGGCAGCGGGGCGCACCGTGTTCTTCGACGCCGAGCACTTCTTCGACGGCTACCGGGCGAATCCCGGCTACGCGCTCGACGTCTGTCGCGCCGCGGCCGGGGCTGGCGCCGACGCGGTGGTGCTCTGCGACACCAACGGCGGCACGCTGCCGCAGGACGTCGCGCGCGTGGTGCGAGAGGTGGCAGGAGCCCTTCCGGGCGTCGCGCTCGGCATCCACGCGCACAACGACGGCGCGTGCGCCGTCGCGAACTCGCTCGTCGCCGTGGACGCCGGCTGCACGCACGTGCAGGGCACCGCCAACGGGTACGGCGAGCGCGCCGGCAACGCCGACCTCGTGTCCATCATCGCCGCTCTCGTGCTCAAGATGGGCGACGACTGCGTCTCGGCCGACCAGCTGCGGCTGCTCACCGAGGTGTCGCACTTCGTGGCCGAGACGGCGAACGTCTCGCCCAACCCGCACCAGCCCTACGTGGGTGCGAGCGCGTTCGCGCACAAGGGCGGGGTGCACGCGAGCGCCGTGGCGCGTCTGCCCGAGGCGTACGAGCACATCGATCCTGCGCGCGTGGGCAACCTCGCCCGCGTGGTGGTAAGCGAACTCGCCGGCCGGGCGTCGCTCACCATGAAGGCCGCCGAGCTCGGCATCGACCTCACGGGCGATCAGGCTACGGCCGCGAAGGTGCTCGACGGCATCAAGGAGCTGGAGCACCGCGGCTACTCGTTCGAGACCGCCGACGCCACTCTCGAGGTGATGCTCAAGAAGGAGCTCGGCACCTACGAGCCGTTCTTCACCCTCGAGAGCTTCCGGTGTTTGATGGAGAAGCGCGAGGACGGCCGCGTGATGACCGAGGCCACCGTGAAGGTGCACGTGGGTGGCCATCGCTACATCGCGACCGCCGAGGGCAACGGTCCGGTGAACGCGCTCGACGGCGCGCTGCGCATCGCCATCGGCCGCTTCTATCCGGCGCTCGATGACATCGAGCTCACCGACTTCAAGGTCCGCGTGCTGGACGAGAAGAAGGGCACCGGCGCGGTCACGCGCGTGCTCATCGAGTCGGGCGACGGCGAGAAGAGTTGGGGCACGGTGGGCGTCTCGGAGAACATCATCGAGGCGTCGTGGGAGGCGCTGGTGGATTCCGTCGAGTTCGGATTGGCGCACCCGAAGCCCGCGGACTAGCGGTTTCGGACGCTCCACGCGGCCGCGTGCAGGAACCGCCCGTGCTCGGCCGAATTGTTCCGTATACTCGGCACTTCGTTTCGTATAGACTCCACGTTCGGCGCGCGCGTCCGCGTGCCCGACTTGATTAGAGAAGGTGTCCACCCGTGCTGCGCCGCAACAGAAACCTCGCGCTGGTCGTCCTCGCGCGCTTCGTCTCCCGCCTCGGCGGCACGGCCGTCTGGTTCATCGGCGTGTGGGGCACCGCCGCGTACACGTTCGATGCCACGCCGCAGCAGCTCGCGATCATGTCGGCCGCCAACGGCGTTGCCGCGATCGTCGGCTCGCTCACCGCGGGCGTGCTCATCGACCGCTTCGGGCCCCGCAAGGTCATGGTCGGCGCCGAGGTGCTGAGCATACCGCCGCTCCTGCTGATGGTCGGGGCCGACTCCTTCCCCGTGTTCGTGCTCTTCGCGGCC
>DCVQ01000007.1:1194-8108 GCA_002328745.1 Actinobacteria bacterium UBA2184 | reverse complement strand
TTCGTTCTCGGGCCGGCCGTGGGCGCGCTCCTGACGAACGCCGTGGGACCGTCGGCGGTATTCGTGTTCACCGCACTTGCATGCATCGTGGCGGGCATCGCCGCCTGGTTCACGCGGATAGACGAGACGCCGCACGAGCACGTCTCAGGCAGTGCGTGGACGGACTTCACCGACGGTGTGCGCCTCGCCTACACCACACGATCGATCCGGTACTTCATCCTCACCGGCAGTGCGGTGTGGTTCGGCTTCGGCGCGTTCTCGACCCTCGAGCCGCTGTTCTACCGCGACGTGGTCGGCGTGGGCGTCGAATGGATCGGGTGGATGAACGCGTTCTTCGGCGTGGGGCTCATCACGGGCGCGACGCTGCTGCCTCGCCTGCCGCAGCGCGTGCTGACGGCGACCGGGCTCGCGTCGCTGACGATGCTCACGGGTCTCGGCACGGTGCTCTACGTCGGCTCGACCGACCTGCGGCTCATCGCCGCCGGCGGCCTGATCTGGGGCGTGTTCATCGGTGGCCTCGAGCCGCTGCTTCGGACGCTGCTGCACCTGGCCTCTCCGCACGAGTACGTCGGGCGGATCGTGGGCACCGCCCAGTGGCACAAGAGCGCCGGCGAGCTGATCCCGCTGGCGTTCGTCCCGGCGCTCGCGGCGACGCTCGGCATCCAGCGGACGCTTATCGCAGGCGGCCTGCTCGTCACGCTCGCGGGGTTCATCGGGCTGCGCACGGCACGCAGCATCGACCGCGAGCATCTCGTGCCGGAAGCAGCGCCCACGCCCGTGCCTGAAGTAGTCTGAAAACCGCAGGATACGGGCAGGAATCTGCGTCACCGGTGTGGAATTCGTCAAGCGGAGCACGTGCGCCGGGAGGAAAGGGGTGAGCTGATGCGGGTTGTTCGGATCTTCCACGAGCAAGACGTGCGGTACGGTCTTGCGGACGACACCACGATCACGCTCATCTCCGACGAGCCCTTCGCCGCCTGGGAGCCCGAGGGCATCGTCCAGCTCAACCACGCGCAGCTCCTCGCTCCGGTCGTACCCACGAAGGTGGTGTGCGTCGGCGTGAACTATCGCGCGCACGCCCTCGAGATGGGCCACAGTCTTCCCGACGAGCCGCTGATCTTCCTCAAGCCGCCGACGGCCGTCATCGGCCAGGCGGGTGACATCCGGATCCCGCCCGCCCTCACGAGCGTCGACTACGAGGCGGAGCTCGGCATCGTGATGGGGCGGCGCACCCGCAGCGTGACTCCTGACGAGGCGCAGGCCCACGTACTCGGCTACCTGTGCGGCAACGACGTCACGAGCCGGGAGCTTCAGCGCAAGGACGGCCAGTGGACGCGCGCCAAGGGCTTCGACACGTTCTGCCCGCTCGGCCCGTGGGTCGAGACCGACGTCGATCCGCGCGATCTGGCCATCGAGAGCTACGTCAACGGCGAGCTGCGGCAGTCCTCACGGACCTCCGACATGATCTTCGACCCGTTCGAGCTCGTCTCGTTCGTGAGCCACGTGATGACGCTACTGCCCGGCGACGTGATCCTCACCGGCACGCCCTCCGGCATCGGCCCGATGGTCACCGGGGACGTCGTCGAGGTGCGCATCGAGGGCATCGGGAGCCTCACGAACCGGGTCGTCTAGGCGAGAGACGCACGGACACCGGCGAGGGCCACAGCGCGCGAGCGCGCGGGCATGTGTCGGACCCGACCCGCTCGGGGGACCGTTGCCGCCTCACGGTGTAGGGCCTATCATACTTCCTGGTACGAACAGGAGGTATGAACCATGGCCGTGGACAAGATCACCATCTCGATGCCGGCGAGTCTCGTGCGCGAGATCGACCTCATCTCGCAGTCCGAGGGAGTCTCGCGAAGCCAGGTGGTGCGCGAGGCGACATCGCTGTACGTGAGCGATCGTGCCTCTGCGCGGGAGGCCGCGCGGGCACAGGCCGCCGCCGATCGCGTACTCGCCATTCTCGACGAATTGAGCGACCGCGTGCCCGCAGACGACCGCCCCGTGCTCGAACTGCTGCGCGAGTCGCGCGGTGCTCTCGATGACGAGGCATCGCGGTGACCGCCGGGTCGCTCGTCTTGGATGCGTCGGTCGGGGTCAAGTGGTTCAAAGACGAGGAGGGCTCGGAGCAAGCGCGGGCCCTCATCGCCGAGCTGGGTGCGGGTACGGTCCGGCTGGTGGTCCCTGCCGTGTTCCCGTTCGAGGTGCTGGACGTCGTGCGGCGGCTGTTCGGTGTGAGCGACGCGCGGCGGGTTTGGAGCGAGGTGTCCGCGGCCGGCCTGCTGGTGGCCGGGTCCGATGAAGCGCTCTTGGCTGACACCCTCAGGATCGCCGAGACTCTCGGATGCACACTGTACGACGCCGCCGCGCCGGCGCTTGCCGCCCGTCTGGAGTGTCCGCTCGTTACCGCCGACAGGCGCGCGCACGGCCGGGTCGAGGGTGCACGGCTGATCGGCTGAGGCGCCTGCTACCGCTCGTCGGGAAGCAGCGGCTCTTGGTCCGGAGGCACCCCATCATGTCGGGCCGCGGTGGTAGTATCGACACATCATCTTGCGTATCCGGCCGATTCTGATGGGGAGCCCCTGCCGATGTCTTCCGACCGACTCCGCACGCCTGACGTCGATGCGCTGCTCGAGGCCTTCGGCAGCCTACAGGATGCGGACGAGGTCTACGCCTTCCTTCAGGACGTCGCGACCATCCGCGAGGTGCAGGACATGGCGCAGCGGCTCGCCGTGGCGCGCATGCTCGCGGCGGGCGAGCACTACACCCGCATTCAGGAGACCACCGGCGCGTCGTCCACCACCATCAGCCGGGTGAGCCGGAGCCTGAACTACGGTGCTGAGGGGTACCGGACCGTCATCGATCGTCTCGGCGCCAGCGGCGACGCCCCTGGAGGCGACGCCTGAGCATGTCCGGCTTCGTCCACCTGCACACGCACTCGGAGTACTCGCTCCTCGACGGGCATGCCCGCATCTCCCGTCTGGTATCCCGCGCCGCCGAGGTCGGACAGGACGCCATCGCGCTCACCGACCACGGCGCCATGTACGGCGCCGTCGAGTTCTACCGCGCAGCCAAGAAGGGCGGGATCAAGCCGATCATCGGGTGTGAGACGTACTTCACGCCGGAGTCGCGCACCAGGCGCGAGGGCAAGCCGTCGCTGTTCCACCTGCTGCTGCTCGCGAAGAACGAGACGGGCTACCGCAACCTCATGGCGATCGTGAGCGAGGCGTCCACGCGCGGGTTCTACTACAAGCCGCGCGTCGACCTGGCGCTGCTCGAGGAGCATCACGAAGGCCTCGTGTGCACCTCGGCATGCATGAGCGGCATCGTGAGCAAGTCGATCGAGCAGGGCGACCTCGCCTCGGCGCGGCGATGGGCCGAAACCTACGCCGGCCTGTTCGGCGACGACTTCTACCTCGAGATCCAGGAGCAGGGCATCACGGCGGACAACGGCGTGACGCAGAAGCAGCTCAACGCCGAGATCGCGCAGATGGCCGCCGAGATGGGCGTGGGCCTCGTCGGCACCAACGACATCCACTACGTGATGGCCGAGGACGCCACGGCTCAGGACCTCCTGCTGTGCGTCGGCACCGGCTCTACGGTCGATGACGCGAGCCGCATGCGGTTCTCCTCCGACCAGTTCTACCTGAAGAGCTACGACGAGATGGCCGCAGCGCTCGGCGACTATCCCGAGGCGCTCGCCAACACGATCGACATCGCCGCCAAGTGCGAGGTCGAACTCGAGTTCGACCAGATAATCCTCCCGGTATTCAAGACGCCCGAGGGCCGCACCGAGGACGAACACCTGCGCCACGAATGCATGATAGGACTCGCGCACCGCTACGGCTCGCCCATACCGCCCGGGGCGCTCGAGCGGCTCGACACCGAGCTCGAGGTCATCACCACCAAGGGCCTTTCGGCGTACTTCCTCATCGTCGCGGACTTCGTGCGGTGGGCGAAGGACAACGGCATCGGCGTCGGTCCGGGCCGCGGCTCGGCGGCCGGGTCGATCATCAGCTACGCGCTCGGCATCACCAACCTCGACCCGCTCGAGCACGGTCTGCTGTTCGAGCGGTTCCTCAACCCCGAGCGCACCGAGATGCCCGATATCGACATCGACTTCGACGACGAGCGGCGACTCGAAGTGATCGAGTACGTGCGGCAGAAGTACGGCGAGGACCGCGTCGCGCAGGTCGTCACGTACTCGACGATGAAGGCGCGCGCGGCCATCCGCGACGCCGGCCGCGTGCTCGGCTACCCGTATTCGATCCCGGACAAGGTCGCGAAGCTCGTTCCCGAGCGCATCGACCGCCGGTCCGATGAGGACAAGGCCCTGACCGACCTCCAGGTGGCGCTTCGCGACAACGCGGAGTTCCGCGATGCCTACAACGGCGACCCGGAGACCAAACGCATCGTGGACGCGGCGCTCTCTCTCGAGAACGTGGTGCGCGGCGAAGGCATCCATGCGGCGGCGGTCGTCATCTGCCGCGATCCGCTCCACTACTACACGCCGGTCAAGCTCGACACCAAGGGCGGCTCGGTCATCACNNCTCACCGTGCTCGCGAAGGCGGTGCGCGCGATCGAGGAGCACCACGGGGTGGCCATCGATCTCGACGCCATCCCGATGGACGACAAGAAGACGTGGGCGCTCCTGCAGCGGGCCGACAGCGACGGCGTGTTCCAGGTGGAGTCGCCGGGCATGAAGCGCGTCCTGCGGGACCTGAAGCCCACGTGCTTCGCCGACCTCGTCGCGGTCGTGGCGCTGTTCCGTCCGGGGCCGATGGACTCGATCCCCGACTTCATCGCGCGCAAGCACGGCCGCACCGCGGTCACGTACTACGACGACCGCATCAAGCACATCCTCGAGGAGACCTACGGCGCCATCGTCTACCAGGAGCAGGCGATGCGCATCACGATGGAGATGGGCGGGTTCTCGGCCGCCAAGGCGGACAAGCTCCGCAAGGGCATGGGCAAGAAGAAGATGGAGATCGTCGACGCGCTCGAGCCGGAGTTCCTCGCCGGCGCCGCCGAGCGCGGCTACGACGACCGGATCGCCGCGCGCGTCTGGGCCGACATGCGCAAGTTCGGCGAGTACGCGTTCAACAAGAGCCACGCCGCCGCCTACGGCCTCGTCTCGTACCAGACCGCCTACCTCAAGGCGCACTACCCGCTCGAGTACATGGCCGCGGTGCTCACCAGCTACACGGGCAAGAGCGAGACGATCGTCAAGTACGTGGCGGCCTGCAACCAGGCCGGCATGAAGGTGCTGCCGCCCGACGTCAACTCCTCCGGCCGCGATTTCACGGCGGTCGACGGCGCGATACGCTTCGGCCTCGCCGGCATCCGCAACGTCGGCGAGGGCGTCGTCGAGACGATCGTGGCCGAGCGCAAGGCGGCCGGGCCTTTCTCGTCGCTCCACGACTTCTGCGATCGCGTGGACATGAAGCAGGCCAACAAGAAGACGCTCGAGGCCCTCATCAAGGCGGGGGCGTTCGATTCCACCGGCTACACCCGCAAGCAGCTGCTCGAGCTGATGGACTCGTGCGTCGACGCAGCGTGCAAACGCCAGCGCGACGCCGACAGCGGCCAGACCTCGATGTTCGACTTCTTCGACGCCGAAGAGCACGGCATGGCCGACGAGGTGGTGCCCCCCAACGGCGACGAGTGGCCCAAGGGCATGAAACTCGCCTACGAGAAGGAGATGCTCGGCATCTACGTCTCTGACCACCCGCTCTCCGACATAGCGAGCGTGATCGAGGCGGCGCGCACGCTCTCGCTCGGGGCCGTGGACGAGTTCAGGGACGGGCAGCAGGGCTGGTTCGCGGGCATCATCTCGACATTCGGGCGGGTCGCCACGCGCGCCGGCAAGCTCATGGCCACGTTCACGCTCGAGGACCTCGAGGGGTCGATGGAGGGCGTGCTGTTCCCCCAGGTATACGAGAAGTACCGCGACGTCGTGCAGGAAGACGCCGTGGTGCGCGTACGCGCGAAGGTGGAGAAGTCCGAGCGGGGCGTGAAGCTCATCGTGCACGAGGCCGAGCGCCTGAGCTCCGATGGCAGGTTCGAGCGCCTTCCGGTCACGCTGAACGTCCGCGCGCCTCTCGAGGCGCTCAGCAACGGCCGGGGCGTGCGGTTCAAGGAGATGCTCACGCGCTATCCGGGTTCCGACTGCGTGGTAGTGAACCTGCTGAACGGCAGCGCGACCAAGCAGCTCAAGATGGGGGATGAGTACAAAGTGGACGCCTCGGCGCCCGGGCTTCATGCCGAGCTGAAGGAGCTGTTCGGCAACGACGCCGTCTGGGAAGCCTGAGTTGACGGTCGCGCCCGTCCGTGTGATACTGCGGTTCTGTATCACTCTACTGCACTAAAGTGACCGGAGGTACCATCCCGTGCAACCTGTGACGCCCCGTGGATTCCGGGACGTGCTCTTCGCCGAGGCGGCCGAACGCGAATCAGTGGCCGCCCGCGTGAGCGCGGCCCTCGGCGCGTGGGGCTACGAGCCGATCGAGACGCCCGTGGCCGAGGACTTCCGCACCCTGGAGGCCGGCGTGGGGGGCGAGGTGGACCACCTCGCGTTCCGCCTCATCGACCTCGACGGCACGCTGCTGGCGTTGCGTCCCGAGATGACGGTCCCCATCGCGCGAGTCGCCGCTTCGCGGCTGGCGGACGTGCCCGGCCCGCACCGCATCAGGTACACCGCCGACGTCTTCCGCGAGCACGCGTCGCTGCGCGGGCAGTCCCGCCAGTTCACGCAGATCGGCGTCGAACTGATCGGCGCGCGCGGCCCGGCCGCTGACGCCGAGGTCGTCCTCGCGCTCATCGACGCGCTCGAGGCGACCGGGCTCGAGTCGTTCCAGATCGGCCTCGGCACCATCGAGGTGCTCGTGAGCCTGCTGGCCGAATCGGGCGGGGA
>DCVQ01000007.1:0-1168 GCA_002328745.1 Actinobacteria bacterium UBA2184 | reverse complement strand
TGCCCCGCAGCCGGGGGGGACGCGAGGCGCTCGACGCGTGCACGGCGCTCGCCGCGGCCTGCGGCTGCGAGGAGTCGATGTGCAGCCTGCGCGAGACGTACCGCATCCTCGAGGTCGCTGGCTACGCCGAGCGCGTAGTGCTGGATTTCGGGATCGTGCGCTCGCTTCGCTTCTACACCGGCCTGCAGATCGAGGCGTACGCGCCCGGTCTGGGACTGCCGCTTGCCGGCGGCGGGCGCTACGACCGGCTGCTCGCGGCGTTCGGCACGCCGTCACCGGCGGCCGGATTCGCGCTCGGCCTCGAGCGGGTCATGATCGCGCTCGCCGAGCAGGGACGCACGCCGCGGGTGGCGCCGCTCGATGCGGTGCTCGGCGGGCCAGACGTGCCGGCGGCGTTCGTCGCGGCCGCGCGACTGCGCGCTGCGGGTTGGCGCGTGCGCGTCGCCCCGGGCCGGACCGGCGCCGCGGTGCTCCTTCAGGCCGAGGAGACCGGCGCGGCCGAGGCGCTGCTGGCCGAGGGGGAGCGCATCGTGCGGCTCGATCGCGCGGGCGAGCCTGCGGGCGACCTCGGCGATCCCGTTCCCGAACCGCCGCGGCTCACATGGGCTGCCCGCGGGGGTGAGGACCGATGATGGCGCGCCGGAGCGGGGAGGACCGGGCGCTGCGCATGGCGCTGCCGAAGGGCTCGCTCTACGCCGATTCGGTAGGGCTGCTCGAGGCCGCCGGGCTCGACGTGACCGGGCTGGCCGACCCCGGGCGCCAGCTCACCGTGCGCGCCGGCGACATCGAGTACATCATCGGCAAGCCCACTGACATCCCGGTATACGTCGCGTACGGCGGCGTGGACGTGGCGATCGCAGGCAAGGACGTGCTGCTGGAGGCGGCCCTCGACATCGCCGAGCTCGCCGATCTGGGCTTCGGGGCGTGCCGCTTCATCGTCGCCGAGCCCGAGGACGCCGGCCGCACGGTGGCCGAGCTCTACCGCCACCTGGGCGTCATACGCGTCGCCACCAAGTACCCGCGCATCACCGAGGCGCACTTCGCCTCGCGCGGGCTCCAGGTCGAGATCGTGAAGCTCTCGGGCAATATCGAGCTGGCGCCCCTGATCGGCCTGGCGGACCAGATCGTCGACATCACGGCTACCGGACGGACGCTCGCGGAGAACCGC
>DCVQ01000028.1 GCA_002328745.1 Actinobacteria bacterium UBA2184 | reverse complement strand
TCTGGCCGCCATGGCCGACGACGGCGCGCTCAAGTACCCGACCATCGCCGTGAACGAGGCCAACACCAAGCACCTCTTCGACAACCGCTACGGGACCGGCCAGTCCACGATCGACGGCATCATCCGCGCCACCAACCGCCTCATCGCGGGCCGCACGATCGTCGTGTCGGGCTACGGCTGGTGCGGCCGCGGCATCGCGAACCGCGCCGAGGGTCTCGGCGGCAACGTGATCGTCTGCGAGATCGACCCCCTGAAGGCGCTTGAGGCCGTGATGGACGGCTACCGCGTGATGCCTTCGGTGAAGGCCGCCGCCGAGGCCGACATCTGGGTCACCGTCACCGGCGACATCAACGTCATCGATTCGCCGGCCTTCGAGGCGATGAAGGACGGCGCGATCATCGCCAACTCCGGCCACTTCAACGTGGAGATCAACATCCCGCACCTGCGCGCCAAGGCTGTCTCCAGCCGCGAGGTGCGCCCGCTGGTGGAGGAGTTCGTGCTCGCCGACGGCCGCAGGGTCTTCCTGCTCGCCGACGGCCGCCTCGTGAACCTCGCGTGCGCCGAGGGCCACCCCGCCTCGGTCATGGACATGAGCTTCGCCAACCAGGCGCTGTGCGCCGAGTTCATGGTGGCGAACTGCGCCGAGATGGAAGCGGGCGTCTACGAGGTCCCCGTCGAGATCGACGAGGAGATCGCCGCCCTCAAGCTCGCGAGCATGGGCATCGAGATCGACGAACTCACCGACGAGCAGGAGAAGTACTTGAGCTCCTGGCAGGAGGGCACCGTCTAGCATGGTCGACCTCGGCAAGATCCCGCCCACCATCTGGTGGGAGGACGGCACCGTCCGCATGATCGACCAGAGCAGGTTGCCGCTCGTCGGCGACCTGCTCGTATGCAACGGCTACGAGGGCGTGTGCTCCGCGATCGCCGGCATGGCGGTCCGCGGCGCGCCCGCGCTCGGCGTCGCCGCGGCGCTCGCCGTGGCGCTGTGGTCCGAGACCGCAGGCGCGGCGATCACCGACCTACGCTACTACCTGGGCGAGCTCGACCGGGTGGCCGACGAGATCGCCGCCACCCGCCCGACGGCCGTCAACCTGATGTGGGGCGCCGAGCGCATGAAGCGTTTCGCGCGCGACAACGCCGACGCGGGGCTCGACGCGCTGCGGCCGCTCGTGCTCGAGGAGGCGCTGCGCGTCCGCGCCGAGGACGAGGAGCGCAACCGCGCGCTCGGCGCGCACGGTGCCGCGCTCATCGAGCCGGGCTCGCGCATCCTCACGCACTGCAACGCGGGCTCGCTCGCCACCGCCTACTTCGGCACCGCGCTCGGCGTCATCTTCACCGCGCACGCCGAGGGCAAGATCGCGCAGGTGTGGGTGGACGAGACGCGGCCGGTGCTCCAGGGTGCGCGGCTCACCGCCTGGGAGCTCCGCATGGCGGGCGTGCCGTTCAGGCTCATCTGCGACAACATGGCCGCGAGCATCATGCGCTCCGGGTGGGTGGACGCCGTGATCGTGGGCGCCGACCGCATCGCCGCCAACGGCGACGTGGCCAACAAGATCGGCACCTACGGGCTGGCCGTGCTGTGCAAGGAGCACGGGATCCCGTTCTACGTCGCGGCGCCGTCCTCCACGGTGGACCTCACGCTCGCATCGGGCGATGAGATCGTCATCGAGGAGCGCGACCCGCGCGAGGTCACCGGCTTCACGGTCTCGGGCGTCATCGAGCCGAGGACGTCCATTGAGACCAAGGCGCTCGACGCGCTTACCGAGGCCGGCCCGTATTCGCTCGGCATGACCAAGGGCCACCAGATGGAGCTCACGCGCAAGGGCGGCGCCTACCAGTTCGACGCGTGGGTCCGCATCGCGCCGCCCAACGTCGAGGTGTACAACCCGGCCTTCGACGTCACGCCCGCGGCGTACGTGACCGCGATCATCACCGAGCAGGGCGTGGCGCGGGCCCCCTACGGCGAGTCGCTCGCCGAGGCGTGCTGCGGCACCGGCGCCCTCCACGAGCTCGGGTAGGGCGGTCGGGCGGTGGACCTCGGCGGCCTGCTCGCGGTGATCGTGGGCGTGCTCGGGTGGGTGGCCATCGGCGCGGCCCTCCGCGTGACGCGCGTGCTCGCCGCCGAGGACGCGCGGCCCCTGAACAGCGTCCTCATGTACGTCGCGCTCCCCGCGCTCGTGTTCACCGCGGTGTGGCGCGCCGAGCCCGATCCGGCATTCGCGATGCTGCCGGTCATCGCCTGGATGGTGGTGCTCGTGGGCCTCGCGCTCGCGTGGGCTCTCGCGCGGCTGCTGAGGCTCGAGGGACCCACGGCCGGGGCCTTCATCATGGTGGCGGTCTTCGGCAACACCGGCTACGTGGGGTATCCGGTGGCCCAGGCGCTCCTGGGCGATGCCGGACTCGTGCGCGCCATCTTCTCGGATGTCTTCGGCAACACCGCGGCGGTGATCTCGGTGGGGACCCTCATCGCGAGCCACTACGGCGCGCACGACGTGAAGGTGAACCCGCTCCGCGAGATCGTGACGTTCCCGCCGTTCATCGCGCTTGCGGCCGCGCTCGCCCTGCATTCAGTTCCGATTCCGGATCTGCTCATCTCCTGGTTGGACGCCCTCGGCAAGATAGTCGTGCCGCTCATCATGATCTCGATGGGGCTCACCCTGAAGCCGCGCGCGCTCGGCGGGCATCTCGGCCGGGCCACGGTGGTAGTCGCCGTGAAGCTCGTCGCGCTGCCGCTGGTGGCGCTCGGTCTCGGCTCGCTGCTGCTGGCTGACGTCGCGTCGGTGCGCATCGCAGTGCTCGAGGCCGGCGTGCCCACGATGATGCTCCTGATGATCATGGGCGAGCGGTTCAAGCTCGACACCGACTTCATCGCGTCGGCGATATTGGTGACGATGATGGGGGCCGTGCTCGCCATCCCGCTCATGCAGCTGCTCATCGGCTGACGGCGCGCCCCCGAAGAGGGGGGACGCGTGCCGGGACTGCTCTCCTGCGTGCTCGACCTGGTCTTTCCGCCCGCCTGCGCGGGCTGCGGATGGCCGGGCACCCTCCTGTGCGAGCAATGCGCCCGCGAGATCCCGCGCATCGACCCGGCGTCGGCCTGCCCGCGATGCGGCGCGCCGGGTTCTCCCGAGGGCGGCGCGGAGGGGCGGGTCGCGGAGGGACCTCACGCGTGCGCCGAGTGCGGCGGCCGGCTCTTCGCGTTCGCTGCCGCCCGCTGCGCGGCGCGGCTCGAGCCGCCGGTCTCGCGGGCGATCGTGGCGCTCAAGGACGGCGGCGAACGCCGGTACGCGGGCGTGCTGGCCGCGCTGCTCGGCGAGGTCGCCGACGGCTGGCTGCGCGCCGACGACGCGCTCGTGCCCGTGCCGGCAACGCCGGCGGCCGTTCGCCGCCGCGGCTTCGATCACGCTCTCGACCTCACGCGCGCGCTGGGCGCAGCCACCGGGCTGCCGGTCGTGCGTCTGCTGCGCTCGGCGCCTCGTTCCGACCAGCGTGCGCTCGGGCGAGGCGAGCGCTTCGCCAACCGCCAGGGGAGCTTCGCGCTCGCGCCCGATGTGCTCGCAGGCCGCAATCCGCTTCCGAGGCGCATCGCGCTCGTCGACGACGTGCTCACCACCGGCGCCACGCTCGACGCCGCGGCGCGCACGCTGCGGTCGGCCGGCGTCGGCGAGGTGCGAGCGCTCGCGGTGGCGCGCAGCATGCGGGACGCGGGCAGCCCGGGCTGAGACGGCGCCGCGAGAAGGCACGCCGGGTCGCCACCTGATACACTCGTGCATGCTTCCACCCGGGTCTGTGGTTGCGGACGCGCAAGCGTCCTAGTCCAGGGTAGGTGCGGCCGAAAGGACCCACGTAAACGCGAGGCCAAGCCTCGTCGTGAGCATGGCGCGCCTTAGGGGTAAGTCGTACCGTCCGCAGCAGCCGCGAGGCCGCGGCGGGCGAGAGGGCCGGTAGTGAGATCGCATCAAGCAGAAGCCCCGGTACGCGAGTGTGGGGCCAAAGACCAGGTCAGCCGGGTGGAAGCACCGGTTCACGGTCGGGGAGGAGTCGCATGAGCACTGTCCGTCGGGGCGCCGTTGTGGTGCTCGCCATCCTGCTCGTCGTCGCGCTCGGCGCGTGCGGCAAGAAAGAGGCCGAAGCGCCGAAGCTCGACCCTAAGATCGCCCCGCCGCTCATCGGCGAGGCGGGCACGCTCCGGGTGGGGCTCGACACGGACTACGTGCCGTTCTGCGGCCCGGTGAAGGACGGCTACGCCGGTCTTGACGTCGACCTCTCCGCCGCTATCGCCGAGCGTTTGGGTCTCAAGCTCGAGATCATCGACGTGAAGCCCGATGCCGTCGGCTCCGCACTCGACAGCGGCACCGTGGACATCGTGCTCGGCGGCACGCCCATGAACGCTGCCGCACTCGCAAGCGCCTCCACCGCGGGGTCGTACCTCGTGGACGGGCCGGCCATCTACACGATCGAGACCTCGGAATCGGTGGTGCCCACGATCACCGTCTCGCAGCTCTCGGGCCTGCGCGTGGCGGTCCAGAACGAGAGCTCGTCGTATTGGACGTTCGAGTTCGACTACGGCGAGGGCTTCGCCATCCCGTACGCCACGCTTCGGGAGGCGTTCGAGGCGGTCAAGGCCGGGCAGGCCGACGTGGTCGTCGGCGATGCGGCGGTCTGCGCGTACATCGCGCGGGACTTCCCCGGGTTCGGGTTCGCGGGCCAGTTCGGGCCGGCGCAGCCCATCGGCATCGCGGTGAAGAAGGACGCGGTCGACCTCGAGCAGCAGATCCGCGCAACGCTCGATGCCATATCGGCCGACGGCGTTCTCGGGAGCATCACCAAGAAGTGGCTGGGCACTTTCCCGACGCTGCAGGTAGAGCAGGCGCCGTAAGACTCGCGCCTTCCGGCGCTGCCGGCCGCACGGCCGTTGTATATCCACACCCAGGGCCTCGCACATGCGCGAGGCCCTGGTGCATATCGGGGCCGGTGTGTGGATATTCAGCGCGCCGGTTACCGCCCCTTAACCATTGGGGTATAGTAGCTATTCGTGGGTAGGCAAAGGGGGGGCTGGAAAGTCCTCGTGAGACGTCACTCCAAAGGAGGCTCCATGGGCAAGACCAGGAAGTTTGTCGTGCTTCTCACGGTCGCCGCGCTCGCACTGAGCATGTTCGCGGTCGCTGGTTGTGAGAAGAAGGAAGACACGGACGGGACCGACACCAACGGCGAGGCCACGTTCACCACGATCGAAGCGGGCAAGCTCCTCGTCGGGTCGGACACCGAGTTCCCGCCGTTCGAGTTCGTGGACGCTGACGGCGTGGTCAAGGGCTTCGACGTCGACATCATGAACGCGATCGGTGAGAAGCTCGGCCTCGAGGTCACCTTCATGACCGAGATCTTCGACACCCTCATCCCAACGCTCAAGGCCGGCGGCAAGTTCGACGTGATCGCGTCCGGCATGACCATCAAGCCCGAGCGCGCGCTGGAGATCGACTTCACCGCCCCGTACTACGACTCCAACCAGTCGCTCGTGATGGCCAAGGGCACCGCGTACACCGGTCCCGAGCAGCTGGCGGGCAAGAAGATCGGCGTTCAGTCCGGCACCACCGGTGAGGCGTGGGCCAAGGAGAACGCTCCCGACGCCGAGCTCGTCCCGTTCGGTAGCGCCACCGACGCGTTCGCCGCGCTGCAGGCCGGCAACGTCGACGCCGTCGTCAACGACCTCCCCGTGTCGGCTGAACTCCTCAAGGAGGACGACCGCGGGCTTGAGATCGTCGCTCAGATCCCCACCGGCGAGCAGTACGGCTTCGCGGTCAGCAAGGACAACCCCGAGCTGCTTGCGGCGATCGATGAGGCGCTGGCCGACATCAAGGCCGACGGCACCTACAACGACATCTACCAGAAGTGGTTCGGCATCCTGCCTGAGTAAGCACCAGCCGAGCGACGCTCCACCTGCATAAAGTGATGCAGACGGAGCGGCCGTTCATGCGGTATCCTGCGAGGGACTCCCGGCGAGAGTCGGGGGTCCCTCGCGCGTTCTTGTCAGAAAAGGGGAGTCGATGAGGGACACCACCCGGCGCTCACGGCGCATCAAGACGCTCGCCGCTTTGACCGCGCTCGTGCTCATGCTCGTCGCGACGCCTGCCGCGTACGGCCTCACCGACGCGAAGGTCACCGTGGACCGCCAGACCGGCGGACTGCCCACGCGCTTCACGTTCGCGGCCACCATCGATAACGACGCGAATGTCAGCCAGATCGACTTCCTGTTCCCCGAGGACTTCGAGACCGGCGACGTGAAGGTCGACGTGACGCTGCTCGAGGGTCTCAAGCGCATCCCGGCGGACTACGCGTACGAGTTGCTGGACGACCGGGTCGTGCGGGTGACGTTCGATCCGCCCATCCCCGCTAACAGCAACCTGTTCATGCAGATCCGCGACGTTCTCACGCCCATCGTCGGCGGCGAGTACACGCTGCCGGTGGAGTACACGGCCGAGACCGCCGGAGCCGTGCCCACGGTCGAGACGCGCAGCGCCGAGGGCCTCACCTTCAGCTACAAGACCCCGCCCATCGAGGAGACCATCTCGCGGTGGATGGACCGGCAGGCGTGGGTCGAGGCCTGGAACGGCGTTAAGTTCCTCGACCTCTTCCTGAAGCCGCAGCAGATGGTGCGCGCCGTTCCGCTCCTGTTCACCGGCTGGCTGATGTCCCTCGCGCTCGTGCTGGTGGCCTTCCCGATCTCGATCTTCGGCGGGCTCGGCACCGCGTTCATGAAGATGGCCAAGGTGCCGCCGGTCCGCTGGATCGCCTCGGCGTACATCAACGTCATCCGGGGCACGCCGCTGTTCCTGCAGATCTACATCGTCTTCATCGGCATGCGGACCGCGGGCCTGCGCGTGCCCGACTTCGTCTCGGCCGTGGCCGTTCTCGCGTTCAACTCGTCGGCGTATCTCGCCGAGATCTTCCGGGCGGGCATCCAGTCCATCTCGAAGGGCCAGTTCGAAGCGGCCTCCTCGCTGGGCATGACGTACTGGCAGGCGATGCGGTACGTGATCATCCCGCAGACGGTGCGCCGCGTGCTGCCGACCACCACCTCCGAGTTCATCTTGCTGTACAAGGACACGGCGCTCCTGGCCGCCATCGGCATCTTCGAGCTGATGATGCGCGCCAAGAACTTCGTGGCGCTCTCGGGCAACCTGTCGGCGTACACGGTCGCCGCCGCCTACTACCTGATCATCACCATCCCGCTCATCAACCTCGTGAGCCGCTTCGAGACCAAGCTCGCGCAGTCGGAGCACGGGGTGACGGTCGTGAACCCGCGCAAGCGCGGGTGGCTGCACCGGCCCGCGCAGCACGACGGGCCGCCGTTCGAGTCCACCGCCGCCAGCCACGAATCGAGGTGACTGCCATGAGTGAGTACGTTGTCCGGATCAAGGACCTCCGCAAGTCGTTCGGTGCTCTCGAGGTGCTCAAGGGCGTCGACCTCAACGTGACGCGCGGCGAGGTGGTCGTGATCTTGGGGCCGAGCGGCTCGGGCAAGTCCACGCTGCTGCGGTGCGTCAACCAGCTCGAGGCGCCCACCGGCGGCGAGGTGTGGTTCGAGGACATCCACGTGAACAATCCCGAGACCAACGTGAACAAGGTGCGCGAGAAGATCGGGATGGTGTTCCAGAGCTTCAACCTGTTCCCGCATCTCACCGCCAAGGGCAACGTGATGCTGGCGCAGCGCAAGGTGCTCGACCGCTCCAAGGACGAGGCCGAGCGCATCGCGGTGGAGCAGCTGGAGCGCGTGGGGCTGGGCGACCGGGTGGACTACTTCCCCGCGCAGCTTTCGGGCGGTCAGCAGCAGCGCGTGGCGATCGCCCGCGCGCTTGCGATGGACCCGCACGTGATGCTCTTCGACGAGGTCACCTCGGCGCTCGATCCCGAACTGGTGCGCGGCGTGCTCGACGTGATGAAGGAGCTCGCCACGGCCGGCATGACGATGCTCGTGGTCACCCACGAGATGGGTTTTGCCCGCGACGTAGCAAGCCGCGTGGTGTTCATGGACGAGGGCGTGATCGTGGAGGAAGGCACGCCCGCCGAGGTGTTCGACAACCCGAAGCACCCGCGCACGCAGGACTTCTTAGGGCACATCGCGTAGGCCGCCGCGGCGGCGCGCCCGGCGAGAAGCCCTCGCAGGGGGGCGGTCGCCAAATCCGCATCCGACATACCCGCCTCAGACCGCCTCATCGGGCCGCGCGCGGGTATGTTCTTCTTGTCCGTACTGCGAAGGAGGATGTCGCATGGAGATGATCGTCAAAGGCCGTCGCATGGAAGTCACCCCGGCCATCCGCGACTACGCGGAGGAGAAGATCGGCCGGGTCGCCAAGATACTCGACAGCTGGCTCATGAGCGCCGAGGTCGAGCTGTATACCGAGCGGAACCGCTCGATAGAGAAGGGGCAGGTCGCCGAGGTCACCGTGTACACCAAGGGGCCGGTGATCCGCGCCAAGGAGGCGGCGAGCGATATGTACGCCGCCATCGATCTGGTGAGCGAGAAGCTCGAGCGCCAGGTGCGCAAGTACAAGACCAAGATCGTGGACCGTCACACCAAGGGCGCCCCGGCGCCGGTGGCGGTGGAGACGGAGCCCGAGGAGCCGGAGGCTCCGGCGATCGTCAAGACCAAGACGGTGTCGGCCAAGCCGATGAGCACCGAGGAGGCCGTGTTGCAGATGGAGCTTCTGGGCCACGACTTCTTCGTCTACCGGTCGGAGGACACCGAGGGCATGAACGTGCTGTACCGCCGTCACGACGGCGATTACGGACTCATCACATCGGTCTGAAGGCGCTCGCGAACGCCGGAGAAGCGAGCGAGAGGGGGGCGCGGGACATCAAGTCCCGCGCCCTTCACGCTGCCGGGAGGCGCGGGCACACCCGACCGCTGGTCGCGTGCGACCGTCTATCGGTTGACAGCGCGCGTTCGTCGCGGCTACTGTGACGAATGAACGGGGAGGTCAGCACTCGCAGCAGTCCGTCGTAGCAGTCGTAGCTTTCGTCGAACCAAGGGAGCCTCCGGATGGAACGTTCCGTTTCCCCGGCACTGGTGGCGGAGATCGAAGACGCGCTCTCCCAGGTAGCGGAGATCCGCGCCGCGCGCGTTGTCACCGGCCCCGACGGCACCATCGCCGAGATACACGTTCTCGCGCTGCCGTCCAAACTCCCCAAGCAGCTCGTGCGCGACATCGNNCGACTGCCGCCACCACCCGCGCCAGGATCGTCACCGTCACCGTCACCGGTGCGGGCACGCACGCGCGCGTGGACGTGAAGCTCTCCATCGACGGCGAGCCTTACGAGGGGAGCGCCACCGGCCCCGCGAGCGAGACCAGCCAGCGCCGGCTCGTGGCGCAGGCCACGCTCGCCGCCATCGAGCAGTACCTCCAGGGCGCCTTTACCTTCGCGCTCGAGGACGTGGGCGTGACCCGGCTGGGCCGCGAGACCGTGGCCGTGGCGTGCGTGGCGCTCGTCACCGGCTTTGGCGAGCAGGCCTACGCGGGCTCCGCGCTCGTGCGCCAGAACGAGAACGACTCGATCGTGCGCGCCACACTGGATGCAATCAACCGGAGGCTCGGTTTCTTGACAGCCTCATAGATCCTCAGTTTGGGCCAACGCCGCAAGGGGGCTTGAGTGATGAACACTGTCGGCTATCAACAGAGCGGAGCGGGCAGGGTTCTTCCATCACTAGCGGGATGGGAGGAGATCTCACCTGTAAAGGGGGTCTTCTCACATGAAGCGTATCGCTGTTCTTCTCGCATCGCTCGCCGCGCTGGTGCTCGGCGGGGGCGCACAATTCAAGTGGTAGATGTCCTCGATGCGGCGTTGGCCCAACCCGACTTCTGAGGATGTCGAGCCGGTTGAGTCCACAATTCCGAACATACGTGCTAGCCATCATCGCGACGAGCTTCGTCGCGGTTGTCACCGTGTCCCAGCAGTTCCCGATTTTGGACCGATCCGGGGTGCTGGTTCTGTGCGCAGTGGCCGCCGTCATAGGCAGCATGGAGTTCGAGCTCCCGCTCGCTGCGTCTGTCTCGCTGGGGTTCGCTACCACATTCGCCGGAATCGTGTACGCGGGTCCTATGGGCGGAGCTGTTGTTGGCGCACTGGGGAGTGTGTCGGTGGCGGAGATTCGCGGCCACAAGCCCATGCTCCTGATGCTGGGCAACGCGGCTCAGTTGGCGCTATCTGCCACAGTTGCGGGCATCTGCTACGTGTCGTTTGGCGGTGTCCCACTCCAGGCCGGGGCGGTCATGACCATGGAGTTTCCGGTGTCGATACTAGCTCCGCTGGGAGCAACCGCCGCGTTCTTTGCGGTGAATGTCACGCTTGTTGCCTGCGGTGTCTCTCTCCGTGCCAGGCAGTCCCTGGCATCAACCGTCAGGCTTCTTGGGCCGGGCGCGTATTGGGTGAGTCTGCTTGTGCTGGCGCTGCTTGGCGTGCTCATCGCGCAGCTGCTTGCCCTTGAGAGTTGGCTCGGGCTTGCAGTGCTTGTCGTGCCGTTCGCCATTGCACGAAGGACTTTTCGCGTGTATGTGGAAACGTCCGAGGCATACACACAGACTGTACGGTCCTTGGTGGCAGCAATCGAAGCGAAAGACCCGTACACGAAGGGTCATTCTGAACGGGTGGCGGCCTACGCGAGGCGGCTTGCCGTGGCCATGGGTGTGCCCGAGAGCGGAGTTGCGCTTGTTGAGCGAGCGGGTCTGCTCCACGACATCGGGAAGATCGGCATCCATAAGGAGACGCTAACCTCCACCAGCCCCCTGCGACCACAGGAGATGAGCGAGGTCCGCGAGCATCCTGCTCTGGGGAGCCAGCTGCTGGAGGATGTCGAGTTTCTGTGCGATGTTGTGCCGGTAATCAGGCACCACCATGAGCGTATCGATGGATTGGGCTATCCGGACGGGCTGGCCGGCGGGAGCATTCCTCTGTTGGCGCGGATTCTTGCCGCCGCCGATGCATTCGACGCGATGACCTCTGACCGCGCGTATCGCCCAGGTATGACCTCCGAGCAGGCTGAGCAGGAGATGCTGCGGGTAGCGGGATCGCAACTGGACGCGACGGTGGTCGCGGCCTTCTGCGACGAGGTCTTGCCTTCAGTGTCGGGGGTGGGAGCATAGTGAAGGCTCATCTTCACAATAGTGACTCCGGTGTGCCACAACACCATATGCCGCTGGTGGTGGGATTGTCTGCGACTGCGGTCGTGCTTGCCGCCGTTTCGTCGTCAATCCAGTTCGACTCTCCTGATGTCTTCGTCGTACTGGGTATTGGCGCCGCGTTCTTCGTTTCGAGGCTACTGCCGCTGCGACTTCCGCGCGGTGATGACATGGTTGTACTCGTGCTTGTGGCGACGGTGGCCGGTGCTGTCTACGACCTGAGCTCCGTAGTACTTGCTGCCGCAGCCGCTGGTATCCTCGATGCGCTTGCGAGGTACCCGGGCTCCACCTCCCAGACGCTGGTCACGCGCGGAATGGGACTTGCTCGGGAGCTATCGGTGCTCACGATTGTCGGTACCCTGCATGCGATGTCTGTGTCCGGGATCGCGACTTGGTACGTGGGAGAGGCGGCGTTCATCTGGGCGGCCGTATTCGGGTTTGCATACTCGCTGATGGACATCGGCTCCGTCGCTGCATCACAGGCGCTCTTGACGCGCGCCTCGTTTTTCGGGCAGGCGAAGGCCATGATGGCGCGTCTCCTGCCCATCTACCTGGTGCACGTGGCCATGGCTGGTGTGGTCCTGCGAATCTACCCGGTGCTCGGCGTGTGGGGCTTCTGGACTGCCGTGCCCCTGACCCTGGTACTTCAGAACAGCTTCAGCATGTACCTGAGAGTACGTCGTGCGTATTCCGAAACGATTACCTCACTCGCGCGGGCCGGGGAGTTGGATCGTGCGGAACTGGCGGGTCACTCCAGACGTGTGGCCGACCTGTCCGTGGCCGTAGGGCGTTCCCTGGGTTTCAGCGGGGAGGAACTGCAAGACCTAGCCTATGCGGCCATGCTGCACGACATTGGGCGCATCGGACTCAGCGACGATGCGGTTGCCCAGGATCATGCGCGACGAGGCGCCGAGATTGTCGAGTCCATTCCGTTTCTTCGTGGCGCAGCGCCGCTAGTGGCGCGTCATCATGACATGGCCGATGAGGCGCCACTTGGCGCGGTGATAGTGGGCGTTTGCTCGGAGTACGACCACGCCATGTCACGTATCGGCGTTGAGGCAGCGATTCGGATAGTGGCTGACGGCGCAATTGGCAAGCGCGCAACTGTCAGCGCTGCTCTTGAGGTAACTCTGCGGCGCTTTGAGCCCACATGGGGAGTTCTCGTGTGATCCTCGTCGAGATCATCGCTCTAGGCCTTGTGCTGTCTCTTCTGACCGGCGGTTCCGTCCGCGCGCTTCAGGAGGAACGGCTGGTCGCTGAATGGGCGCTGTTGGCGCTCTTGCCTTTGCAGACGCTGTGGCCCGCGGTTGCCGGAGTTCTCACATTGCATTGTTCTTGGAGCCGTGCCGCTTGGCTTCTTCTGATGGCAGCGCTGGGCGCTGTGCTCTTACTGAACGCTCCGCGACGATGGATGTTGGCCATTGCCGGGTTAGGCATCTCGTTGAACATACTGGTCATCGGCATCAACGGTGGCATGCCCGTGAGCATCAACGCGGCGCAGAGTGTGGGTGCTGAGCGTGCCGCCCTGGACGAGTTGGCAGCCCAGCAGTGCCTCTACGTGGCATTGGATGACTCGACCCTGCTGTCGGGTTTGGGTGATGTCTTGCCCGTTCCCGGTCCGCGCTGGCACCAAGCTTTGATCAGTGTTGGAGACCTGCTACTGGCGCTGGGTCTGTCTGTGTGGCTGTTCGTTGCCGCTAAGGGTCGTATCACGAGGGCGTGACGTAGACTGCGGGATGCTGTGTGCGCGCTGGATGACGTGTGCGCGNNGAAGGGCCAGGTAAAACACCAGTCAAAGTGGTTGAAGTGTTGGGCGTAATGCGGTGAAATGCATGTACCTCGGGAGGTCTCCATAGCTGACTTGGGGGCGCGGCAAATATGGAGACAGTTGGCACTTGCATGCCTGAGTTTGGGCAAGTCGTCGAGCGACAGGAGTTGGTTCAGGCGTTCAGGTTACTGCAACCTGAGCGGACTATTGTGTGCGCGCCGGCCGGATTCGGAAAGAGCGTGCTAGCGGCGCAAATCGCACGATGCGGGGTCAGCGACTCGGTAATCTGGGTTCCGCTAGACGGACTTGTTGCCGAGAGTGACATTCTCGGCCGTATGAGCCATGCGCTGGGATGTGAGGCACAGCAAACGGCGAGTGCGCTCACGTTCATGCCCGACGCCAGGGAGGCGGACGATCTCCTCCGAGTAAGATCCGCCCTTTGTGGGTGGGAGGGTAAGAGGACCTGCCTGGTGCTGGACGGCCTGGCGGTCATGCCGTCATCGCCCTCCCTGGAAGTCCTGATGTCAGCCTTCAAGGCTTGTGTGGGTGAAGGCAGCCATGTGGTGATCACTTGTCGCGAGATGCCCTCTGCAGGGATTTCCGTCAACACGAATCTGGTCTGGATGGTCGAGGGTAACGACCTACGATTCTCGCTCGTCGAGGTCCAGAAGCTTCTGGTGGATCGGTGTGGATTGGACGTACCTGCAGAATCCGCTCAACGTTTGTACGACCAGTCTGCAGGGCAGCCGGCGCTGCTCAGCATATTGATGAGCCATCCGGCACTATCTCGCGGAGAAAGCGCTCAGTGTCCGCAGGATCTGCAGTGGTACCTGGAACGCCTGTTGCCTCAATACCCTCAAGAAATGCTGCTGGCGTTGTACGCGGGTGCACTGCTGGGGCGAGGGACTCTGCGGAGCATCCGAGCGTGCACACCAGTTTCGGACGACAGCTGGCGACGGCTATCACAGGAGATGCCACTCCTTCGATGGGGCGTTCAGGCGAGACCCAACGAACCCTTGTTCTGCATGCACGAAGCGCTGTCGGATGCGGTGCGTCACCTGGTGCGCGGTGGCGGGCGGGAGGGTGAACTTGGAGAGGTCCGACTCAGGGCTCTGCAAACCCTTTTCGCGCGAGGCGAACGGAACCGAGTCTTGCGAATTCTGGCGACGGAGTCTGATGAGTCCGAGACGGCGTCTTGGTTGGAGGGTCACGGTCAGGAGATGTTGAACGGCAGCGGCGCGCAGGCACTTCGGACTTGCCTGGACGCCCTGTCTCCGGGGACGGTAGCGGGAAGCCCCAAGTTGCTCATGTTGCTGGCCTGCATCCTGCGCGAGGAAGGTGAGCTATCGGATGCATTCGAAGCCAGTAAGCTGGCTTTGTCAATGGCCCGGAACCAGGGGGATCAAGATTGCACATCGCGGTCGCAGCTCATGCTCGCGCGGCTCGCGCTGGACTTCGGGGACATCGCCACCGTGGAAGAATCGGTCGGGGCGCTGGCCGACGCACCGGGTGCCCCGTTGCCTTCCATCGAGAAGAGCCTTGCCTGCGCGTACATGGCCGTGGCCTGCTGCCAGAAGGGTTGCCCGAACAGGGCAAGCGAATACACCGAAGTCATCCGCGCGGCCACGCGGCCGATTTCGTGTGATCCGGTCGCGGAAGCCTTCGTACGCAACTGTGTTGCCGCAGTAGAAGGTCTGTATCTCGGCCGCTGGTCCGAAGCTCTTCACACGCTGATGTCGACATCCAGTAGTGCCGTCCTGCCTTCTCAACGTCTGGTGCTCAGTGCAAATGAGGCGGCAGCGCTCCTCGAGCTCGGGAGACTCGATTCTTCGCTTCCCTTGGCGGAGACCGCTGTCGCCGACGCAAGCGCGTGCGGGCTGAGGTCAGTCACGGCATCGGCGCTCAGCACGCTATCGGGCGTCCTTGCCACTCAAGGCAATTGGAGCGCCGCGCACGAATGCCATCAGCGTAGCGTGGGCATTCTGAGTGCCATGGGCGACGGGGTCTGTCTGTCAATGGAGTTGTCTCAGTGGTCGATGATTCTCCGGGCTTGCGGTCGTCCAGAAGATGCTCGAGTGACAGCCGAACGAGCGGTATCGGTGGCAGCAGGCTCGGCCCACTGTGCCGCATTCCAGGTGAGGGCAGCGGAGGTTGAACTGGCTGCCTCTATGGTGGTTGCGGGGCACGATCAAGCTGGAGTTAGGCTCGCATCTCGCGTGAGGGAGGAGGCTCGTCTCGCGGGCTCGCAGCACCATGTGCTCCGGTGCGATCTCGTACTAGCGACGGCTGAATCGAGGCAGGGGGACTCGGCCGGGGCCGCCGCCCGATTGGCCGCGCACCGCGACTATGTTGATTGCGACTCGGCGAACTGGACACTTGAGATGTATGCGCGCGCGATGCCTGAGATTCAGTCGCTCATTGAGCTGGCGCTTCGGCCAGGCTGCCCGAACGCATGCACTGAAGGTCCCCGGAGCCCGCTGAGGCTTGATCGTACGAACTGTGCCGACGCAGGCGCAGGCGTGACGGATGAGGCCGCGCCACGATCGCCACTGGCTGGTGCTTTGTCGGTCGTCCAATCCCCCGTCTGTCGAGTCAGGCTGTTTGGACGCCTTGAGATATCGCTGTCCTGGGGAGTGATTGCGGACAGCGAATGGAGGAAGAGGAAGGCCAGGGCACTCTTCGTCATGATGGTCCTGGCGCGCGGACATGATCTGTCGAGGGATACGATCCTCGAACGCCTGTGGCCCGACATGGACATCGCACGAGCGCGCGGCAACTTCTATGTCACTTGGAGCGGCATGCGGAAGGTACTCGCGGGTCCCGGACCCGCTCACATGGCGGACGCACTCGTGACCAGCGTGTCGGGATTGTGCAGGACCACCAGCGGGGTTCGTAGCGACCTCGACGAGTTCATCGACTTGGTGGAGTCCGCGCGCGTTGCGGACACAATGAACGACTCGGATTCGCTGATCGCACGTGCGCGTCAACTCATGCGAATCTACTCGGCGGATCTCCTGCCAGGAGACCTGTACGATGACTGGATAGGAGAAGTCCGCAATCGCGCGCGGCTCGACTTCTGCGACGCTCTGACGCGGGCTGCGCTGGCCGCCGAGGACTGCGGGCGGTATGTCGATGCCTTGGAGCTGCTCAGCAGGGTGTCTACAGTGGACCCATGGCGAGAAGATGTTTATCAGGCGACGATGCGGTGTCACGCCCGAGTGGGGCAGCGAAGCCTAGCCATCCAGACATACATGCATTGCCGATCTCGTCTCGTCGAAGACCTTGGCATTGATCCCTCATCCGAGACCAGACAGGTCTATGAGGCCCTCCTGGTTCTGGACTCCCACTAGTGCGCACAGTGGCCAGGTTCGGCCCATTCAGTCTCACTTAAGCTTCTGTTCAGGCACTATGGGTACGATTGCACCGCAGTCGTTGGGGGCGCACAGGTGCGAGAGAGTGCTCACAGGCGGATGAGGAGACGGGAGACCTCCTGAGGGGCATCTAACTGGGGCACGCTACCTCCTCCAACCATCTGCGCGGCCGGGGCCACTGGGCCCCGGCCGCCTCTCTCCCCGCCACCCCCCGTGCTACAATCTCTTGGCTCATTTCCGCATCTCACACACGTCGGGAGCGTCGCCTTCCATGGCCAACCTCTTCCACAAGATCCTCACCCTCGGCGAGGGCAAGCAGTTCCGTGAATACGACATCATCGTCGGGCAGATCAACGCCTTCGAGCCCGCCATCGAGCCGCTCACCGATGAGGCGCTCCGCGCCAAGACCGATGAGTTCCGGGAGCGCCTGAGAAGCGGCGAGACGCTCGACGATCTGCTCCCCGAGGCCTTCGCGGTGGTGCGCGAGGCGGGCAAGCGCACGCTCGGCATGCGCCACTTCGACGTGCAGATGGTGGGCGGCATCGTGCTCCACCGCGGCACCATCGCGGAGATGCGCACCGGCGAGGGCAAGACGCTCGTGGCAACCCTGCCGGTGTATTTGAACGCCCTCGCCGGCAACGGCGTGCACGTGGTCACCGTGAACGACTACCTCGCCAAGCGCGACAGCGAGTGGATGGGCCAGGTGTACCGCTTCCTCGGCCTCGAGGTGGGTCTCATCCAAAGCGGCATGGACCCCGCGGCGCGCAAGCCCGCCTACAACGCGGACGTCACCTACGGCACCAACAGCGAGTTCGGCTTCGACTACCTGCGCGACAACATGGTCACCCGCCCGGAGAACCGTGTGCAGCGCGGCCACCACTACGCCATCGTGGACGAGGTCGACTCGATCCTGATCGACGAGGCGCGCACCCCGCTCATCATCTCCGGCGCCGGCACCCGCTCGGCGGAGACCTACAAAGACTTCGCCAAGGTGATCCCCCGCCTGCGCCCCGACGAGGACTTCGAGCTCGATGAGGCCAAGCGCACCGTCGCTCCCACCGAAGAGGGCATCGCCAAGGTGGAGCGCGCGCTCGGCATCGAGGACCTCTACGCCGACCCGTCGGGCCAGATGGTCAACCATCTCCAGCAGGCCCTGAAGGCGCAGTTCCTCTTCAAGAAGGACGTGGAGTACGTCGTCAAGGACGGCGAGGTCCTGATCGTTGACGAGTTCACCGGCCGCCTCATGGTCGGCCGCCGCTACTCGGAGGGGCTCCACCAGGCCATCGAGGCCAAGGAGCGCGTGCACGTGCGCGAGGAGAACCAGACGCTCGCCACCATCACGCTGCAGAACTTCTTCCGCCTCTACGAGAAGCTCGCCGGCATGACCGGTACGGCGGTTACCGAAGACGCCGAGTTCCGCGAGATCTACAACCTGCCCGTGGTGGTGATCCCGCCCAACCGCCCGATGGTGCGCGACGACCGTAACGACCTCATCTACCGCACGGTGGACGCCAAGTTCGGCGCCGTCGTGGAAGAGATCGTCGAGCGCCACGCAGTAGGCCAGCCGTGCCTCGTGGGCACCATCTCCATCGAGAACTCCGAGCGCCTCGCCGGGATGCTCAAGCGCCGCGGCATCCCGCATAGCGTGCTGAACGCCAAGTTCCACGAGATGGAGGCGCACATCGTGGCGCAGGCGGGCCGCAAGGGCGCCGTCACCATCGCCACCAACATGGCCGGCCGCGGCACCGACATCGTGCTGGGCGGCAACATCCAGAAGGACGTCGACGCGATCCACGCCGACGAGTCGCTCTCCGACGCCGAGAAGAACGCGCGGGTCGCG
>DCVQ01000018.1 GCA_002328745.1 Actinobacteria bacterium UBA2184 | reverse complement strand
ACGTGCGCGTACTTCTCGGTCTCGGCGATGTGGAGCTGGCGCAGGCCGGCCTCGGCGATCACGTCGGCCAGCACGCAGCACGGCAGGTCCTTCGCGAACGCAACGGGCGCCGGGATCGTCGGGTCGTACTCGGTGAGGCATGCGAAGTGCAGCGCGGGCATCACCGGACGTTCGAACCCGCCGAACGCCGGGTCCACCAACGCACGCGTGATCTGGCGCGCGCGGTCGGGCCGGAAGTTGAAGAACACCAGCGCGTCCCCGTCGGCGAGTGTGCCGATCGGGACGCCGCCTTCCGAGACGACCACCGGCTCGACGAACTCATCGGTCACGCCCGCGGCGTACGAAGCCGCGATGGCGTCGGTCGCAGATGCCGAGGGCACCCCCTCGCCGAGCGCCATCGCCCGCCAGGCGCGCTCCACGCGCTCCCAGCGATTGTCGCGGTCCATCGCGTAGTACCGGCCCATCACGGTCGCCACGCGGCCCGCGCCGATCCCGGCCAGCACCGTCTCGAGCTTGGCCACGAAACCTGCGCCACTCGTGGGCGGAACGTCGCGGCCGTCGAGGAACGCGTGCACGAAGATGCGCGTGGCGCCACGCGCGACGGCCATCCGCACGAGCGCGTAGAGGTGTTCCTGGTGGCTGTGCACCCCGCCGTCGGAGACGAGGCCCATGAAGTGCACCGCGCCGCCGCCGGCCACCGCCGCGTCGATCGTCGCGCGCAGGACCTCGTTCTCGCCGAGCGAGCCGTCCTCGATGGCCGAGTCGATGCGCGTGAGCTCCTGGTAGACGACGCGCCCGGCCCCCATGTTGAGGTGCCCGACCTCGGAGTTGCCCATCTGCCCCTCGGGCAGGCCGACTGCCCGGCCGCTCGCGGCAAGCGTCGTCCACGGGCTGGTAGCGAATAGTGCGTCCAGATTGGGCGTGCGCGCGAGCGAGATCGCGTTGCCGGGCCCGGGCCCGGCGATGCCGAACCCGTCCATGATGATCAGCGCAACGGGACGCGTGGGTGCCACTAGCGGGCGGCTTTCGCGATGTCGGCGAACGAGTCGGCCTTGAGCGCCGCGCCACCCACGAGCGCGCCGTCGATGTCGGGCTCGGAGAAGAACATGGCGGCGTTCTCGGGCTTGACCGAACCGCCGTACAGGATGCGACATGCCTTCGCCGCCGGTGGGCCGTACATCGCGCCGATGGTGGCGCGGATAGAGCGGCACACATCGTTCGCGGCCTCAGGCGTGGGGGTGCGACCGGTGCCGATGGCCCAGATGGGTTCGTAGGCGATCACGAGCGTCGCGGCCTCCTCGGCGGACAGGCCCGCCGCGCCCTCCATCACCTGCGCACGCACGAAGCTGTCGGTCTCCATCGCCTCGCGAGTCGCCAGGGTCTCGCCGCAGCACATGATCGGCACCATCCCGGCGTCGAACGTCGCGCGGACCTTCTTGTTCACGGTCTCGTTCGTGTCGCCGAAGTACTCGCGGCGCTCGGAATGCCCCACGATGACGTAGTCGCACCGCAGGTCGGCGAGCATCCGCGGCGCGATGGCGCCGGTGAACGCGCCCTCGGCCTCCCAGTGCACGTCCTGCGCGCCGAGGGAGAGCGTGAGGTGATCGAGCTCGATCACGGTGGAGGCGGCCTTGAGCCCCGTGAACGGCGGGCAGACGGCGATCTCGACGTCGTCCCAGAAGCCATCCACCAGCGGCGCAAGGTCCTCGATGAGCAGAGCGCCCTCGCCCGACGTGGTGTACATCTTCCAGTTGCCCGCGACCAGCATGCGACGATTCATGTGAGCTCCTTACGCGTCCAGGAGGGAGTCGACACCCGGCAGGTGCGCCCCCTCGAGCAGCTTCATCGAAGCGCCACCGCCCGTCGAGACGAAGGTGACGCGGTCCTCCAGCCCGAACTTCTTGAGCGCGGCCACCGAATCGCCGCCGCCGATGATGGACTGCGCGCGGTTGTTGCGCCCGACCGCGACCGCCACCTCTCGCGTCCCCGCCTCGAACGGGGTCATCTCGAAGACGCCCATCGGGCCGTTCCAGAAGATCGTCCTGGCCGAGGCGATCTCGCCCTTGTAGAGCTCGATGGTGCTCGGCCCGATATCGAGGCCCTTCATCCCCACCGGGATCTCCTCGCGCCCGACGATGCGGGTCTCGACGTCCTCGGCGATCTCGGCTGCGATCACGAAGTCGGTCGGCAAGATGAGGTCGACGCGCGCCTCGCGCGCTTTCTCGAGCATCTTCTTCGCGGGCTCCACCCAGTCGGCCTCGACGATCGAGTCGCCCACCTCGAGGCCTTTGGCCACCAGGAAGGTGAACGCCATGCCCCCGCCGATGAGCAGCGAGTCGCAGCAGTCGATGAGCTTGTCGATCACGCCGAACTTGTCGCTCACCTTGCTGCCGCCGAGGATCGCCACGAAGGGCCGATCGGGATCGGTGAGGATGCCGTTGAGCGTCTCCACTTCGCGCGCGAGCAGCATACCGGCGTACGCCGGCAGATAGCCGGCCACCCCGGCGGTGGAGGCGTGCGCCCGGTGCGCCGCGCCGAAGGCGTCGTTGACGTACAGGTCGCCGAGCGCAGCGAGCTTCTTGGCAAACACGGGGTCGTTGGCCTTCTCGCCCGGATCGAAGCGCACGTTCTCGAGCATGAGGATCTCGCCGTCGATCATGCGGGAGACGGCCTCTTCGGCCTCGGGCCCCACGATCTCGGGCGAGAACGCCACGTTGCGCCCGATGAGACGCTGCAGAGAGCGGCGCACCGGCTTGAGCGAGTACTGCGGATCGGGCTCGCCCGTGGGCCTGCCGAGGTGGCTCATGAGGATCACGCGCGCCCCGTGGTCGATGAGGTAACGGATCGTGGGGAGCGCCGCGCGGATGCGGGTGTCATCGCTCACGGCGCCTTCGGCGAGCGGCACGTTGAAGTCGACGCGCACGAGCACGCGCTTGCCGCGGACGTCGACGTCTTTGACGGTCTTCTTCGAGAACATGGCCCCTCCGGACGAAAAGCGGTCGAGTCGGTCGCTGCAGCGGTGCCCTCCGGGCCGCGTCGGGCCCGAGCGTGAAGCGAGGCGCCCCCCAGGGACGCCTCGCCTACAGAAGCCGCTTACCCGACGATCTTGATGAGGTCCTTCACGCGGTTGGAGTAGCCCCACTCGTTGTCGTACCAGGACACGCACTTCACGAACGTGCCGCTGCCGCCCATGACCATCGTCTGCAGCGAGTCGAAGACCGACGAGGCCGGGTTGCCCACCACGTCCACCGAGACGATCGGGTCGGTGCAGTACTCGAGGATGCCCTTCATCGGGCCGTCGGCGGCCGCCTTCATCGCCGCGTTGACGTCGTCTTTGGTGACCTGGGTCTCGAGCTCGGCCACGAGGTCCACGACCGATCCGTCCGGCGTGGGAACCCGCATCGACATGCCGTCGAGCTTGCCTTTCATGTCGGGGAGCACGAGGCCGATCGCCTTGGCGGCGCCGGTGGAGGTGGGGATGATCGACATCGCCGCGGCGCGCGAACGGCGCAGGTCCTTGTGCGGCAGGTCGAGGATGTTCTGGTCGTTGGTGTAGCTATGGATGGTGTTCATGAAGCCGTACTTGATGCCGAAGCTGTCGCGAAGCACCTTGGCGAACGGTGCGAGGCAGTTGGTGGTGCACGACGCGTTGCTGATGATGTTGTGCTTCGCCGGGTCGTAGTCGCCGTCGTTCACGCCGATGACGATCGTGATGTCCTCGTTGCTCGCCGGCGCCGAGATGATGACCTTCTTGGCGCCCGCGTCACGGTGCGCCGCGGCCTTGGTGGCGTCCGTGAAGAACCCGGTGGACTCAACGACCACGTCGACGCCGAGATCGCCCCACGGCAGCTGGGCGGGATCGCGCTGCGCGAGGACCTTCACGTCGCGGCCGCCGACCGTGAAGGCGCCTTCGCCGGCGACGACCTCCTTGCCGAAGATCCTGTGCACCGAGTCGTACTTGAGCAGGTGCGCGAGCGTCTTCGCATCGGTGAGATCGTTGACCGCCACGACCTCGACCGCGGGATCGGCTTCACATGCGCGGAACACAAGGCGGCCGATGCGGCCGAACCCGTTGATACCTACTCGAATCGTCACGTGGTACCCCTCCTCGAACGACGTTTGCCGACGGTCCTCGAAGCCGTGCGGCCCGAGAACATAGTAACTGAACCGTACAAGCACGAGCGGGAGCGGATGCCTCCCGCTACGGTACCTACCCCTCGGCCGCCAGTTCCTCCAGCCGCCTGATGCGGTGGTAGACCGCGGACTTGGAGAGCGGCGGGTCGGCCAGCTCGCCGAGCTCCCGCAGGCTGACCTCGGGGTACTCCAGGCGCAGCGCGGCGATCTCGCGCAGCGCGGGCGGCAACGCGTCGAGTCCGCGCGAGCGCTCTATCGTGCGGACCGCGGCCACCTGCTCGGCCGCCGCGTTGGCGGTCTTCAGCAGGTTGGCGGTCTCGGCGTTCACCAGCCGGTTCACGTCGTTGCGCATCTCCTTGATGATGCGCACGTCCTCGGTGCGCAACAGCGCGCGATGCGCCCCCACGTGCGCCAGGAACGTCACGATCGGCTCCGCGCCCTTGAGGTACACCGCGAACGAGCCGCGCCGGCTCGTCACGCGGGCGGGCATGTCGAAGCGCGCCATGAGCTTGACGAGGTCGTCGGCGACCTGCTCCGTCTCGGCGGTGAGCTCGAAGTGGAAGTCGCCGTGCGGGTCTGCCACGAAGCCTCCGCCGAGGAACGTGCCGCGTAGGTACGCGATAGCGCAGCAGTCCTTCTTCACGAGCGAAGGCGGCACCGAGTAAAGGGGGGCGAGCGTGCGATCCAGGATGCCGAGCTGCTGGAGCGCGTCGGAGAGGCCCGGCTGGTGGATGACCGTGATCAGGTAGTTGTTGGACTTGTGCAGCACCGAGCGGCGGACCGTGAGCTCCGTCGTGAGGCCGAAGGTGCTGCGCAGCAGCTTGATGGCCTTGCGGGCGACCGGCGCCGTCTCCGTGGCGATCTCGAGACGGTAGCGCCCGCTACCCGTGTAGTGCAGCGTGCCCTCGACGCGTATGAGCGCCGAGAGCTCGGCGCGCGCGCAGCATGCCTTGGTGTTCTCCACGCGCGCGAGTTCTTCTTTCACTTCGGCGGTGAACGACATCACCACACCTCCGCGAGCGCGTCATGGAGACGGTCGGGTGCATGCCGAACGGGATCGCCCGGGTCCGCAAGGTCGGCGACGACCGCGCCGATGCCCTGCTCGCGGATGCGCGCGACCACCGCCTCGCTCCCGACGACGGCCTCGATGCCAGCGTCGGATGCCGGCGCGTGCACCACGGCCACGTCGATCAAGCCACCCAACCCGTGGCGCACGAGCGCGTCGACGTGATCGGCCGCGTCCATCCCGTGCGTCTCACCGCGAAGATTGGCGACGTTGCACACGTACACGACACGCGCATCGCTCTCGCGGAGTGCCTGCACCACTCCGTCCACGAGGAAGTTCGGGATGATGCTGGTGAACAGGCTCCCCGGGCCGATCACGATGACGTCCGCCCGGCGTATCGCATCGAGCGCCGGTGTGTAGCCGGCGGGCGCCTCGGGCTCCATGCACACGGTCGAGATAGGGGCATCGCTCACGGCCACGTTGGCCTGGCCCGTGATGAGGTTGCCCGCCCCATCGCGGCCCGAGAGGACCACGTTTTCGAGCGTCGAAGGCAGCACGCGCCCCCGCACGCCGAGCAGCCGGGCCGCCTCCTCGACCGCCTCGGCGAACCCGCCTTCGAGGTCGGTGAGCGCCGCGATGACGAGGTTGCCGAGCGCATGCCCGGCAAGGCCCTCGCCTTCGGCGAAGCGGTACTGGAAGACGCGCGCGAGCTCGTTGCCCGGTTCGGCGAGCGCCACGAGGCAGTTGCGGATGTCGCCCGGCGGAAGGATGCCGAGCTCGCGCCGCAGCTGCCCGGAGGAGCCGCCGTCATCGGCCATCGTCACGACCGCGGTCGTATCGAACCCGCCGCGCAGGAGGCATCCGAGAACGAGCGGCAGCCCGGTGCCCCCGCCGATGGCTACGGCCCGACGCGCGCCCATCAGCGGTTCTTGTCCTTCGCGATGTCGCGATGGCTCACCGCGACCGGGAAGCCCAGCGAGCGGATGTGCTCGGCGGTCTTCTCGGCGAGCACCACGCTGCGGTGCATCCCGCCGGTGCAGCCGAGCGTGATGTTGAGCTGGCTCTTGCCCTCGGACAGGTAGTTGGGCAGCAGGAAGTCGAGGAGCGAGCACCAGCGCTCGAGGAAGATCGCGGTTTCCGGCTTGTCGAGCACGAAGGAGCGTACCGTCCGGTCGAGGCCGGTCTTCGAACGAAGACGGTCGTGATAGTAGGGGTTGGGCAGGAAGCGCACGTCCATGACGATGTCCGCGTCGATGGGCAGACCGTACTTGAAGCCGAACGACGAGACCGTGACGGTGAGCTGCGTCTCGCGGCCGGCCAGGACGAACTTCTCGCGGATCAGCGCGCGAAGCTCCTGCGGCCGGAGCGTGCTCGTGTCGATGACGAGGTCGGCGCGCTCCAGGATGGCCTCGACCTGCACGCGCTCCGCGGCGATGCTCTCGGCCACCGAGCCAGCCTCGATGAGCGGATGGCGACGGCGCGTCTCCTTGTAGCGGGCGACGAGCGTTCGGTCGTCGGCCGTGAGGAACAGGATGCGGAACGGATGACCCACGAGCTCGAGGTCGTCGAGCTCGGCCGAGAGCTCCTCGAAGAACTCGCCGCCGCGCACGTCGCAGACGACCGCGACCCGCCGGATGCGGCTGCCCGGCAGCACCGTGAGCGCCACGAGCTGCCCCAGCAACGCCGGCGGCAGGTTGTCGATGCAGAAGTAGCCGAGGTCCTCGAACGTGTGGATCGCCTCGCTGCGCCCCGCGCCGGACATCCCGGTGATCAGCACGAAGTCGCGCTCGGCTCCCTCAGCGTCGTTGTCGTCCGCCGCGGATATGTCTGCCGTCGCATCCACGCGCTAGTCCGCGCCGACGAGCGAGCTCCCGATCGAGCTGACGATCGAGATGATGATCGACGCCACGATCGTCTGCCAGAGACCCACCGTGTTGAAGCCGGGGACGATGGCCTCTACGAGGTAGATCATCGCGGCGTTGATAACGAGCGCGAAAAGCCCGAGCGTGAGGAGCGTGATCGGGAACGTCAGCACGTGCAGCACGGGCTTGATGAACGCGTTGGCGATGCCGAGTATGACCGCCGCGAACACGGCGGTCGGCCAGAAGTCCATCGGGCCCAGCAGCGAACCTCCGGTGAGGTACGCCACGCCGAATATGGCTCCCGCCGATATGAGCATGCGCAGGATGAAATGCATGACTCCCTCGCCCCTTTCGACGTGCCGGATACAGCCTCAGCCAGTATAGCAGCGGGCCGCGACATCGAAGTCGCGCGCGGTCTCCCAGATATGCCTGGATGACGCTCTACCCGGCGGTGAGGTCCTCGAGCGCGGCATCAGCCGCATTGGCCTTCACCGAGGCGATGCCGTTCTCCATCGTGGCCTTGGACGCGTACATCTGGCTGCGCCCGATATCCTGGCCGTTGCTGGCCTTAAGCGCGAAATACGGGCTGCCGTCCTTCGCAGTCCTGCGATCGAACCTCTCGTCGATCACGCCGTTCTTGCGCACCGACTCGATACCCTGAAGCGCGCTTGCCTTGGCCTTGTAGCGCTCGCTCGTGAGGATCGTCTGCGCGTTGCCGGCCTTCAGATTGAACATGAACTCGCCGTTGGCTGCTGCTGTCAGTTCGTACTTCCCTGCCATCATGACTCCTCGCTCGGGGGGACCGGTTATCACCTTACATACCCCAGGGTCACGGTCCGACCGCTCGTCGGAAACCAAGGCACATATTCCCAGCATTGGGTGACAATGCCGTACAGGGCGATTGTGTGCATGTAACCAAACGGGGAGACAATGCGTCTCTATGGATAACGGGAGTCTTCACACGCAAGGAAGCGGTGCGTGGGGCGATCTCTACGGACTTGTCTACCGCAACCTCCGCGCGCGTGGTGTTCCGCATTTCGATGCAGAGGACCTGGCTCAAGACATCCTTGAGACCGCGTATATCCACCTGAACACCGTCGATCCGGGTCGTCGGCACGCCTGGCTGATGACCGTCACACGCAACAAGCTCGTCGATCGTGCGCGGCGCACCGGCCGCGTGGACAGCGTTGCCGAGGTTCCCGAGGCGGCCGACCCCGGTCTCGGACCGGATGAGATCGCGTTGCAGTCGGTTGATTGTCGGGTGCTCCTCGAGGCGGTCTCCCGGCTGCCGGAACGCGACCGCCATCTCCTCGAGGTGCGGTACCTCGAGGAGCGCAGCGTCACCGAGACGGCGAACGAGCTTGGCATGACGATCGGCGCGACGAAGGTCGCGCTGCACCGGGCACGTGAGCGACTGCGCGCCACACTGCAAGCAACGGGAACGATGGGAGGAGAGGCGACGGCAGGAATCGCGGAACGTGCGGTCCGTGCACTGTCGCCCTACGTTGGCCCGACCGTCGCGGACATGTGTGTTCGGGGAACGGCGGTCTCTATCGGCAAGACATTCGATACGCTCACGAACGAAGACGCAGGCGCGATCGAGGACGGCGCCCGTCGCGTGCTCGCACCATTGCTGCCGCCGGACACCATCGAACGCGTGGCAGCGGACATACGAGGGGGCCAACTGTGACCGACAGCGACATCGTGCTCACCGGGCCGAAAGGACGCGCCCGCGCCGGACGTGCGCACGTCATCTCGACCACGACTCGCTGGATCGGCGTGCTGATGGCCCTCGCGGTGCTCGGCGGCGCCACTCTCGACTACTTCTCGTCGACCGGACGGCTCGGCGATTCGCAGGACCTGGTCCTCGCCGGCCTGACGCTGGTCCCGCTGCCCGTGGCGGCGCTGATCCTGTGGGTCGCCCGCTCTCTGGCGAAGGGCATGGTGCGCGATCAGTGGATGATGTTCGGCCTGGGCATGCTCAGCGTCGGCGTCGGCAACGTCATCTTCATCGCGCTATACCTCGCCTCGGGCACCGATCCCTACCCCAGCATCGCGGACGCCTCCACGCTCGCCGGCTACGCGCTCTTCGCCGTCGGGTTGTTCAAGGCCATCCGCGCGTACCGGGGGCTCCTGAACGTCAGGCAGCCGATGCTCATCGCTGCCGGGGTCTCGGCCGCTGTCATGACGCTCGTGTACTTCGCGGTCATCGGCCCCTACGTGATCTTCGCCGAAGACCACAGCATGTCGTTCGCGCTGCGCTTCTTCAACACGCTCTACCCGATGCTGGACGTCTTCATCCTGCTCATGCCGGCCATCACGCTCGGCCTGCTCGTGAGCAGGCTGGGGGCGGGACGCGTTGCGTGGCCCTGGTGGTTCGTGGTGGGCAGCGCGTCCATCCTCGCGGTGGTCGACACGGTCTTCGCCTACGCCGGGTACACCGGGCTCGGCCGGACCCCGATCATCGACGCCGGCTACGCACTCGCGCCTCTGGCGCTCGGATTCGCATCGCTCGTCGCACGCGACATCTACAACAGCTAGTCCCGTGAGCCGCGGCAGCAGCCGCCGGCCCACCGAGAACACACGACACGCCTCATCGGGTCGAGAGCGCGTGCGAGGCGATCCGCGACGAGCTCGGCGTGGCCGAGGAGACGGCCGAAGCAGCTGAACCTGTAGCGGTGTAGCGCCGCTAGGGTTGCGTGAGGACCCTCGCCAACGCGGCGTCGATGCGGCCGTTGGCGGTGGTGAGGGCCTCCTCACGGCAGTCGTCGAACGACCGGAGCGTGCCCCTCGAGCCGACGATCGTCACGGCGCCGGCGTGCGCGCGTCCGATGTCGTCCACGCGGGCCGCGAGGGCGTCGGCGACGAGCGTCTTGATCTGCTCGCCGGTCTCCCCCACCGGTGCGAGGTTGTCCTTCGTGAGCTGCGCGATGAAGGCCTCCGCGCACAGCGCCGCCCGGAGGATGTACTCCTCGGTCACTGTGGCGACGACCCTCTCCTGCGTCATCGTCATCTGGATGGAGCCGCTCATGGCGGCGGCGTTCACGACCATCGCCAATTCGGCACCGAACGCCTTCAGGCGATAGGCCATATCGATCTCGACATCGGCCTGTGCCGCTTCGATCTCCTGTGCGTTCAGCATGCGAGTCTCGATTCCATCTCCCGGGTACTACCGCAGGCTACCATAGCCGATACGCGTGGTGCCGACCGGGCGCCGCGGCCAGATGCCGGTGAAGCCGCGCGCCCGACCAGCCGATGAGGCGCTAGCTCTTCGATGCCACCTCGCCGATCAGCAGCCCAAGAACACCCCCGAGCCCCAACTCGGTCGCATGGACCGTCACACCGTAGAGATCCGCAAGGCGTTCGTCGCGACCGGCGAAGACGGCCATCCCGAAGACGACCAGGATGATGCCGAACGCAACAGCGAGGCGGCCCCACGAGAACTCGCCGCGCACCTTCTTGCCTACCTCCGCCGCCTGCTCGACGGCCACCGCCCGCATCGCGGGTATCGTGGTGGGGGCCGTCTCGAGGGCGGTCAGCAGCGCTGGAGTGATCGCCGCCTGAACCGGTTGCGACTTGAAGAAGACACCCATGTCGCTTCCTTTCCACTGAAACGCCGGATAGAGAACCGGGGGGCCGGAGAACCGGCCCCCCGCGCCTGATCGTGTGACTTCAACGGGATCTTCTGAGTCTTCCTGCCCGGGCGTGATGCCCTACAGGTTGTTGCCGTTGTTGTTGTTGACAGGGCTTCTCCTCGGGTGCGGACATCTCGCTCTCCGCACGGTCTCGCGGTTGTTGTCAGTAAGAGACTGATTCATGTTCGTCGTGTCTTGTCTGGGAGTCTGTGGGTCTCGGGCACCTCGAACGACCACCCCCTTCTTGCTGGCCTCTGGCCCGCGCATCTGCGCCGAGAGACGCGGCGTACGTGACGCGGCGGAAGCGGAGAGGATGTGCCGGGTGATGGCGCCTTCTCTTTCGCTCGCGCGGGCCAGAGGATTGCCCCTACCTAGAAAGACGCACGAGAAGGGCAAAAGGTTACAGCGGGGGACAAGCCTCACCGAGAGCGGGTACGGCTCCGCCGATGCGAATCCCCGCCGACTGCTCGATGCCCGCGACCGCTAGACCGCAGGCTCGGCGGCCAGTCGGTGCAGCCGTCGAGCCACGAGGACGAACCAGACGATGAAGGGCACGAGGGAGCCGAGCGCGAAGAGCAGCCCGACCATGCCGAACGTGACGGGCACCAGCATCATCGCGCCCTGGGCGATGCCGGCGATGGCGGTGGCCCTCGAGAACACGGCGCTCCGCAGCATGACGAGCGACACCAGCATGCCGGCGATGCCCATCACGACGTAGTGCACGAGAAACGCCGTTCCTTGGAAGTTCGCGAGGACCGCCTGCGCCGCCGGGACGACTCCGGAGGCGGTCGCATCGGTAGCGGCGTACCGGCCCGCGAGGGCGAGCATCGTCGCCGCAGGATTGACGGCGAGGTAGAGCGTGATCGCCGCAAGCGCAAGCGCTGTGCCGAGCGCCATCAGCGACGGGTCGAACCGCCTGAGCGCGGCATAGAGCGCGACGTAGACGACCAGGAGCAACAGATAGTCGAGGACCATGAGCCCGTCGAGCCTCACGAACGTGAGCGTGGGGTCCGCCTGAGCCATTTCGAGGATGTTCGTAGCGGCAGCAGCCGTGGGAGCGAAGTCGGGCGGCGGCCAGAGGATGCCCGCGACGATCTGGACGACGGTGATCGCCACCGTCACGAGCGCGGCGACAGCGCCGATGCGGTACAGCGTGGCGAACGTGGCGGGCTGCGCGGGAGAGTCGGCCGAGCGCACGGTCTGTGTCACGAGGGCCTCCTGGCGTCGATTCCGGGTAATCGTACACGTTCGCCCTAGCGACTCGTCCAGGACTGCCGTGCGCTACGTGTCTTGGCGCGGGTCAGGCGGTCTCGGACAGACTGCACTCGAGTCTTTGCTCCAACACCTCGGTGCCCCAGCGCAGACCCACCTGTTCCTCGGTGAGCACGAACCCCGACTTGGCGTAGAGCCTTCTCGCGTCGTCGAGACCCGCGAACGTCCACAGGTAGACCCTCGGGAAGCCGCGGAGCCGGCAGAACGTGAGCGCCTCGTGCAGAAGCTGCGATCCCGCCCCTTGACCGCGCAGCGCATCCGAGACGAGGAACCAGCGCAGGTGCGCACCCTCCGTCGCGGCGTGCGAACCGTCGATGGCCACGGAGCCCTCGATGCGTCCGTCCACCTGCGCGGTCCACAGACCGTCGCGTGCGGGGTCGAACCTGCCGAGCAGCTCCCCGATCTCGGTCAGGTTCTTGTGAGTGAACTCACGCCCGAACCCCCAGTGCTGTCCGTAGTAGGAATCGTGCATGTCCACGATCCTGTGGAGCACCCCTGGCACGGGCCCCCTCACGATGGAGTAGCCCACGTCCCACTCCTCTCGCGTCCCGCCCTCACTGCCCGGCAGGGCGCGCCCTGAACATGTAGATCGCCCACCCGAGGGTGTCGCGCCCCCAGCGCAGGTAGGCCGCCTTCGCACCGCGCACTCGCTCGACCACCTCCGCCAGATCCGGATCGTCCGGATGGCTTCGAGCGTACTCGTCGGCTGCGTACCATTGCAGACCCTCGTAGCGGTCCCAGTCGTCGAGGCTGCTCACGATGGTGTGGACGAGGTCCAACCCGCGCTGCTCTCCGGCTTGCGCATTCGAAGCGTGGCTTCCGAAGTCCTCTCTCGCCACCTCGGCCGCCTCCAGATAGTCCTGCGACGGCTCCTTCAGCCAGTACGGCTCGCCCGCGATCACCCAGCCGCCGGGCTTCACCATGCCGGCCAGCGCATCGAGAGTGCGTGCGTGGCCCCCGAAGACCCAGCTGGCCCCGATGCACGAGGCGAGATCGAGGCTGTGCGGCTCGTCCGGCTCGAAATCCGATCCATCCATCTCGGTGAAGGTGATGGAGGCGCCCGGTGCCCGTGCATCGAGCCTCTTGTGTGCCTCGGCTGTGAAGAACGGAGAAAGGTCGACGCCGATGCCGCGAACGCGATAGACCTCTGCCAGGCGGATGAGGAACTCGCCCTTCCCGCACGCGATGTCGACCACCTGCGCGTCATCCGGGAGACGGAGGAGCTTGACCATACGCGCCAGCTTCTCTTCGCTTGTGGGGTTGCACACGACATGTTCGCGGTGCGTGATGTCGAAGAACTTCCAGTTGTCCACGGGCACTCCCTCGATGATAAGGACACCATGCTCGCACTTCGGCAGGTACTGCGCCGCGTGACGGTGTCAGCGGCGCAGTGACGAGCACCTCATACCCCGACCTCAGTCCAGGGAAAACGACAGGAGGCTGGGACTGAACCGCTCGCCGTCCCAACTCACCTTGGCCGTGGCATTGTAGCCAGTGCCGGCGGTGACGGTTATCCGGTACTCGCCTGCAGCGTCTTCGGGGTCGTAGTACTCCGGCTGGGTGAGCTGCCTGTTGAAGTTCGTCGCGCCGAACCCGTAGTCGTCGTACATCTTACCCGGGCCTCCGAGCGAGCCCGCGTGAGCGATGAACTCGACCTCGTCGTACCAACCGTTGCGCTCGTTGTCTATGCGTACCTGGCACTGCGTGGCGCCGCTGTTCCCATAGTTGACGCGGACCGAGAGGACCTCCCCGGAGGCCAGTGCCTGATCGGCTTCGGCCTCGTGCTCCAGCTGCCTGTTCATCTCTTCAAGCTCTCGCCGGGTCTCCTCCCTGAGCTTCTCGACATCCCTGCTTCCACCAGACTCGGAGAACCCGTCGAAGAAGTCACAACCGAACAGCAGCAGCGACGCGAGCATGATACCCGCGACTGCTGCCCTGCGGTGCCGAAGTATCGCCTCCATGAGATCCTCCTCGATCGCGTCCCGGCGGCAACGGTCACATTCTCGCGGATCAAGATCGGCCTACCTGGCGTCTTCGCGCGCCAGTTGAAGCGCCGCTCTCGTTGCCTCGCGGCCTGAGCATACCGCACGGGGCGGCGGCGTCCGCCTGAAGCGCTTGCTGGCCGCCGTCTGCGTTGCCGCCGTCTGCCAGGCCTGCGACACGGCGGTCTTCCTCCTTGCATTCGGTACGGTCGGCGGCCTGACGGTCGTCCTCTTGCTCGTCTGGCAGCGGGCCAGGGGGTCGGCATCAGGCAGATGGCGGCTCGCCGCGAGGGTCGGGCTCGCGCTTGCCGTCGCGGTGACCGTGACTGGCGCGGGCCTCTCGTCGGAGCGGCGGCCATCGTTCGTAACCCGAGCCAACATGTCGAGTCGTCGCCGTGGAATCGTTCCGCTACACTGATACAGAAGGCGATGGAGCTCGCCTCGACCGCCCTGTCGGGCTGATGGCTCCTACACATCCGACGTGTAGGAGCTGTCTTCGTTCTTGGAGGATCGGTCTTGAAGGCTGCGAGTATCGTGTGGGTCTTCCTCGGCGCAGGCGTGGGCGGGACTCTGCGCTACGTCCTTGGCGGGTGGATGACGCAGCGCTGGGGTCCGGCGTTCCCGTGGCACACGCTTGCGATCAATATCGCGGGCGCGTTCCTGCTCGGCGTCCTCATGGCGTTGAGCGTCGAGCGCAGCATCATCTCGTCCCAGGTGCGCCTCCTGCTTGGCGTAGGACTTCTGGGTGGATTCACGACCTTCTCGACGCTGTCCTATGAGAGCGTGGCGCTGCTTCAGCAGGGGTTGGTGTTCCAAGGCACGGCCAACATGTTGGGGACTGCGGTGTTGGGAATCGGCGCGACCGTGGCCGGTCTCCTCGTCGGCAGAGCGATCTAGGGGGACATCATGAAGCTCGAGGGTCAGGCCACGAGAGTGACTGTCTTCATGGGCGAATCGGATCGCTGGGAGCATAAGCCGTTGCATACAGCCATCGTCGAGATGCTTCGCGCCGAAGGCTGCGCAGGTGCCACGGTGATAAAGGGCATCGAAGGGTTCGGCAAGGCCAGCCGACTTCACACAGCGTCCATCCTGCGACTCTCCGAGGATCTGCCGGTGGTTCTCATCCTGGTCGACACGCCGGAGCGCATCGAACGGGTGCTGCCGCGCATCGACGAGATGATCGGAGGCGGGCTGGTCATAGTGGAGGACGTGCGCGTGCGCCGCTACTCGGACTCGAACGGCGGCTGATGGGACCCCGCAGCGAACTCACAGAGGCCACCCGACGGGCGACGCGCCTGTGATTCGCCGAGCGGACCGCCCGGCGAATCGATGCTGACCGCGCACCGGTGAGAAGCGGGTCGACGATCACGACGGGCACGGGCCCGTGATGGTCACGCCGTAGGGACCGCGGGGGGATCCTGGCGTCACGGCGCTTCAGCTGCGGCCGAGCGGCTTCAGGTCAGCCCAACGCGTGCGTGAGTCGGCTGGAAGTACGGGTTAGACGCCGCGAATTCAGATACTAAACGCAACACCCCTGCCCTCGGGTGGGGCGACCTGGGGCACAATCGGTTCCTTACTCCCGCCAAGAAGTGAGGACCGCATGCACGCCCAGATCACCCTAGAGGAACGATACGCCATCAACGTCATGAGGAAACACCACTACTCGATCCGCGCGATGGCCCGCGAGCTCGGCCGGGCGCCGTCGACCATCTCGAGAGAGCTCCGGCGCAACCTGCGTCCGAGCGGTCGCTACGTGCCTGACATCGCGCACTCCTACGCGACGGCAAGACGCCGAAGATCGAGGCGCAACGCCCGTATCGGACCTGAGGTCTGGGAGGTCGTGGACCGCTACCTGCGCCGTGACTGGTCGCCTGAGCAGGTCGCAGGCTTCCTGCGTGCGGAAGGCATCCTGCGCGTGAGCCACGAGGCGATCTACATCCATGTCTGGGCCGACAAGCGTGCCGGCGGGGACCTGTGGACCCATCTGCGTCAGTCCAAGAAGCGGGCCCGCAAGCGTTACCGCTCACGCGACTGGAGAGGCAGGCTCGCAGGCAAGCGGCACATCTCCGAGCGACCGGCGCACATCGAGCAGAGGACCGAGGTCGGCCACTGGGAGATCGACACGGTGATGGGAAACGAGCACGGACGCAACAGCGTGGTGACCATGGTCGAGCGCGCCACCGGCTACCTCGTGATGGGCAAACTCGCCCGTCACTGCGCCGCCGACACGGTCGCTCGCTGCATCGAGCTCATCGAACGACACGCCGGCCGGGTCGTCACGATCACCGCGGACAACGGCACCGAGTTCCACTCCTACAAGCAGATCGAAGCCGCCACGGGTGTGGAGTTCTACTTCGCCACCCCGCATCACTCGTGGGAGCGCGGCACCAACGAGAACACGAACGGGCTCATCCGCCAGTACCTGCCGAAGAGGACCAGCATGGCGCACGTGACCCAGGCCGACTGCGACGCGGTGGCTGCGAAGCTCAACTCACGACCGCGCAAGAGGCTCGGCTATAAGACCCCGGGGGAATGCTATGCACATTCGTAGGAAGTCGCTCAGACGAGCGGTGTGTTGCGATTCAAACTTGAACTCAGGGGGCAGGCCGCACGACCACTCTGCCCACGTACCGGTAGGCGCCCGTCGCTTCCAGAGCTCGCTCGAGTTCGCGCGCTTCCCCCTTGGAGGTCGTTAACCGTACGCGCAGCTCGCATTGCTCCAAGAGGAACTGACGGCGACCGGCTTGGGTCTCCAGGTCGTATCCTGGGGCGATTTCCCGGTCGTAGTACAGGTGCTTGCCGAGTATCGAGCACTTGCAGACGACATCGTCTGGATTCAGACGATCACCCCCCTGCTTGAGCCTGAGGCCGCTGTCTGGGAAGCGACGATGATTCATCAGCCGCTTGCGAAGATTCTTGCCGATTCCCACCTTTAGGGGGGTGCCGTCCAGCAGTAGCACTTCGTAGAGTCCAGGCTGACCCTGCGGCAGGGTGTCCACTTCTGAGAAGCGCATGCTTGCGCACCTCACCTTCGCCGACGGGTGCGCTTCGATCGCCCGCCGAACCGCTCGAAGAACGTGTAGACGCCGATGGCGGTCACAGCCAGCATGAGCAGGGGGTACTCAATCCACATGAGCCCCTCAATGTGCTCATTCCAGGAGAGCGCCCAATCGACGAAGATCCGCATGTTCTCGAGGATGGCTGAGAGATCGATGAGACTGTCCATGAGCCCATTGTAGCGAGGGCACTGACATGCCGCGCCTGTCCCGCTAACGTTCTTGGGCGTAACCCGCAACGCCCACCGGTGCTTGCTACCTCAGTCTACCTTGCACGGCGTTGTCGGGTTGACGCCCGGGTTAGGCGGTGCCGTGGCCGACCTGCAACCCGTAGTTGACTCTGAACCGGCGCACTGGCGGATTCTCGTCGTCCACATAGTCCTCGAACTCCACCAAAGTGAGACCGGCCACCTCGAAGACCGTCAACTCCTGCCTTGTTAGGGGCCATGGCATGGCGCCTTCAGGCTCAGAGGATTCTCGCCCGCGGGCGATCACGAGGAGGGTCCCGCCCGGGGCGACGAATCCTGCCACGCGACGCATGGCGTCCCCGCGAGTCTCCGGCGGCAGGACCTGGAGCGTGTACGATTCCACGACGAGGTCGAACCCTCGCGTCCAGTCTCCCGGAGGCTCAAGGAGGTCCGCCTCGACATAGTGTACGGGTGAGTCCGGGAACCGGCGGCGGCACCATGAGATTGCCGTGGGAGACACGTCGAACGCGGTGGTATCGAATCCCCGGCGCGACAACTCCTCCGCGTCGTCGCCCAACCCGCACCCGACCTTGAGAGCGGTGCGTCCCGATCCGATTACGTTTCGCGCTTGGAGCCAAGTCACCAGATTCGGGTTGGGCATCATGTCAGCCCAGGGGATGATCGAGGAGTCGCCGGCAGCCGTGGCGTACAAGACCTCGAACCAGCCGAGCGGGTCGCCCTCAGCCAAATGCTGACTGGCTAATTCTCTGGCGGTCGCCCTGTTCACGCCGGTCATCCAGTCATCCGCCTAACGTCTCGGCGCTTCAGCTGCGCGCCGGTACCTAGCAGTGTAGCCGGGCGGCCTGGCGCGTCAGCTGGAAGCGCTGGTTGGACGGCGAATCCGCATGAGACTTCGTCTCAGATCGCGAGCAATCCTGCCGTATACAAATGCTGCGGCACGCAACGGCGTTGCCACCCTCGCAGGTCAGACCGGTGAATTCGGTAGTCTCCACAGCCGCCAGCCGAATCCAAGAATCACTCTCCACGAATAGAGATGGACTCTTCGCTGGCTCGATAGACTGAGCCCATTTCGGGCGTGGACTCCATGTCGTAAGCAGACTCAACGATGTACAACCGCGAGCCGACCTGCCTGAACACCCAGTATTCCTCTACCGCGAAGTCACCAAGAGAGATGCGTCCCACCACACGCGCACTCGTGGGGGTTAGGGACTCGATTGTGACCTCATCCATATGGAACGTCGCGGGATAGCTATTCGCCCAAGCCTCCATAGAGGGGTGAGTGTCGAAGTTCTTGTTCTTGACTGTCACAAGCGGTATCCAGCCATCAGGACCGGGGTCTGATAGCATAATCAACTCCAGACCACCCTCCATCTCGGCGTCTAGATTGAGTGGAATGTCCCTTGCCGAGAACAGTGCGTCCAGCTCCGCTCGGACACTAGGATCTTTGGGGTTCCCTCCCGTGAACGAATCGGGCAGTGTGATGGAAACGTTGTCCGAACCGAAGGTCACCATAGTGGGTGTCCCGGAGTCGCCCGCCTCGGGATCTGCGGTGGAAGGCGCTGCTGCCGAAACCGGAGACGCTGAAGAGGCGCCCCCGCTTGAAGGTTCGGGGCTAGAGCATCCAGCTAGCATGAATCCTGAAAGCCCGAGAACGCTCACGAATAGCGCAGCTTGACGATACATCAGGCGCCTTGTGATCTGTAGGTGGGGCATTCCAGCCATCTCCCTTCGGTAGGTCAAGTCATATTCATCCAGGTGAGCCGCAATGCACAGGTCCTGGCCCCGTCCGTCCAACCCCATATTCTGCGGTCTGCAGAATCCCCTCCTGCAGCCTAAACCTACTCGATATTCCGCGCCAGGAGCACGGCAGGTCATCGTATGCAGTCTGCATAAGCACGCAGGGGCGCTCATCACTCGGTCGGCGCGCTCGGGTCCTTCGGCGTACGGAACTGCGTTCGGTACAGCTCGGCGTAGAGCCCCCCGGCCGCGAGCAGGTCCTCGTGCCGCCCGCCTTCGGCGATCCTGCCCTCGCTCACCACGAGTATCTGGTCCGCGTCGCGGATGGTCGAGAGCCGGTGCGCGATCACGATCGAGGTGCGTCCCGCGAGCGCCGTCTTGAGCGCGGCCTGGACCGCCACCTCGGATTCCGAGTCGAGGTGTGCGGTGGCCTCGTCGAGCACCACCACGTCGGGCGCCTTCAGCAGCATGCGCGCGATCGCGATCCGCTGCTTCTCGCCGCCCGAGAGCCGGTAGCCGCGCTCCCCCACCTTCGTGTCCAGTCCGTCGGGCAGCGACTCGATGAGCGGGAGGATCTGCGCTCCGGCGAGCGCCTCACGAAGTTCCTCCTCGGTTGCGTCAGGCTTCGCGTACAGCAGGTTCGCGCGGATGGTGTCGTGGAACAGGTGCGAGTCCTGCGTGACCATGCTCACCACGTTCTGCAGCGACTCGATAGTGGCGTCGCGGACGTCGATGCCGTTGATGCGCACGGCGCCGCCGCGCACGTCGTACAGCCGCGGGATGAGGTAGCTCATGGTCGTCTTGCCCGCGCCCGACGGGCCCACGAGCGCCACCAGCTGTCCCGGCTCGGCCACGAAGCTCACGTCGCTCAGCACCGTCTGCACGTCGGGGGCGTCGGGCACGCCGATCGACTCGAGCGACGCGAGCGACACCTCGCCCGCGGCGGGATACGAGAACGCCACGCCGTCGAACTCCACGCGCGCCGGCCCTCGCGGGATCGCGACCGCGTTCGGCCTCTCGGCGATGAGCGTGGGCAGGTCGAGCACCTCGAACACGCGCTCGAACGACACCAGCGCCGTCATGATGTCCACCTGTACGTTGGAGAGCGCGGTGAGCGGGCCGTAGAGCTTGTTGAGGTACGCGGTGAGCGCCACGACCGTGCCAACGTCTATCAGCCCCTGCACCGCCATCGTGCCGCCCCAGCCGTACACGAGCGCCGTGGCGAGCGCGGCGGTGAGCGTGAGCGACACGAAGAAGAACCGCCCGTACACNNNGCCCTGCCGAACAGCTTCACGAGCATGGCGCCCGCCACGTTGAAGCGCTCCACCATCGTGGTGTTCATCTCGGCGGCCAGGTCGTAGCCCTCGCGCGTGATGAGCCGCATGCGCTGTCCGAGCCAGTGCGCGGGCACCGCGAACAGCGGCAGCAGGATGAGCGCGATCAGCGTGAGCTTCCACGAGAGCACGAACATCGCCACGAGCACGAGCGAGACCCGCATCAGGTTGCCGATCACCGTGGAGAGCACGTTGGTGAGCGCCGACTGCGCGCCCTGGACGTCGTTGTTGAGGCGGCTCACGAGCGCGCCGGTCTGCGTGCGCACGAAGAACGCGAGCCCCATCCGCTGCACGTGCGCGTACACCTGGGTGCGCATGTTGTAGATGAGCCCCTCGCCGATCCGCAGGCCGAGCCAGCGCTGCACCAGGAGCGCGAGGCCATCGATAACCGCAAGGCCGGCGATCAGCAGGGCGAGCGACGTCACCACTCCGGCGTCGCCTGCCAGGATGCCGCGATTGATGATCTCGCGGTAGATGAGCGGATCGACCGCGCCGATCACCGCGTCGATGCCCACCAGCACGAGGAATCCGACGGCGAGCCACCGGTACGGCCGCATGAGGTGCAGGATGCGCTTGAACGTCCCGGGCGCGATCTTGGCGTTCTTCACCGACGGGTCCTGGCGCAGCGAGGCGATGCCGCCCCCGCGGCCGGATGAGATGGGGCTCGTGTCCATCAGGTCTCCCTGCCTTCGCGTGTTGCGGCGTCAGGCCCCAGGGCCCCGGCGACCGCCTCGGCCGCGGCGCGTCCCACGCCCTTGACGGCGGCGATCTCATCCACGCTCGCCGCGCGCAGCTTCTTGAGCGACCCGAAGTGCTTGAGGAGCGCCTTCTTGCGCCCGGGGCCGATGCCCGGCACGTCGTCGAGCATCGAGCGCGTCATGGCCTTGCCGCGGAGCTCGCGGTGGTACTCGATCGCGAACCGGTGCGCCTCGTCGCGTACGCGCTTCACGAGGTAGAGCGACGGCGAGCCGCTCGGCAACGTCACCGGCTCGTCCCAGCCCGGCACCCACAGCTCCTCCTCGCGCTTCGCGAGCGCCGCGAGCGGGACGTCCAGCCCGCGCTCGGCGAGCACCGAGCGCGCGGCCGCCAGTTGCGGCGGGCCGCCGTCGACGATCACGAGGTCGGGCCGCGTGGCGAACCGGGTGTCGCCGGCGTCCTGCCGGGCGAACCGCCGCCCGAGCACCTCGGCCAGCATCGCCACGTCGTTGGCCTCCCCGGCGGGCAGGCGCACCTTGAAGCGGCGGTAGGCCGCGCGGTCGGCGCGCCCGCCTGTGAAGACCACCATCGAGCCCACCGAACTCGACCCGTGGAGCGTGGAGATGTCGTAGCACTCGATCCGGAGCGGCGGCGCGGGCAGCGCGAGCGCGCTCTCGAGCTCCAGGAGCGCGCGGTTGAGGCGCTCCTCGTCGTAGCGGGTGCGGTTCTTGTAGCGGGCGAGCGCGTGGCGCGCGTTGGTAGCGGCCAGATCGGCCAGCGCGCGCTTCTCGCCGCGCTGCGGCACGCCCGCGCGCACGCGCGTCCCGCGGAGGCCGGAGAGCCACGCGTCCATCGCCTCGGCGGACTCGGGCAGCGCCGGCAGCACCACCTCGCGCGGCACGTGCGACGCCGTGGAGTAGTAGCGCAGCAGGAAGCCCTCGATGAGCTCGGCCTCGGGCACGTCGAGCCCCTTGTCGAGCACGAACTCGTTGGTGCCCACGATGCGCCCTTCGCGCACCTGCAGCACGTTCACGCCCGCGATGGTCTCCTCGCGCTCCATGCCGATCACATCGAGGTCGAGTGGCCGGTCGGACACCACCCGCTGGCGCTCGAGCACCGCGCGCACCGCGTCGAGCGAGTTGCGCAGCCGCGCCGCGCGCTCGTAGTCGAGCTCGGCCGCCGCCTCGCGCATCGAGCGCTCGAGCTCGGCCGCCACGTCGCCCTGCCGCCCCTCGAGGAAGGTCGCCACCTGCGCCACCCGCTCGGCGTACGCATCGCGCGAGATCGCCCCCACGCACGGCCCCGGGCCCTTGCCCACGTGGTAGTCGAAGCAGGCCTTGCCGGTGGGCTCGCCGTCCCGCGCCGTGACGCGCTTCCACTCGGCGCACGTGGCGCGGCAGATCGGGTAGACGCGCCGCACGACCTCCATCGTCTCGCGCGCGGCCTTCGCGTCGGTGTACGGCCCGAAGTAGCGCGTGCCGGCACGGTGCTTCTCGCGCGTGTACTTGATGGCGGGGAACGGGTCGGCGAGCGTGAGCGCGATGTACGGGAAGGTCTTGTCGTCCTTGAAGTCGACGTTGTACTGCGGGCGCATCTCCTTGATGAGGTTGGCCTCGAGGATCAGGCTCTCCACCTCGGTGCCCGTCACCACGTAGTCGAACGAGTCCACGCGGTCCATCATCAGCGGCACCATCGGCCGTTCGTCGTGCCCGCCCGTGTACTGCCGCATGCGCTTGCGGAGGCTCTTGGCCTTGCCGACGTAGACGACCTCGTCGCCGCACTTCCACAGGTAGACGCCGGGCGCGTCGGGCACGTGTCCGAGCTGGGTGACGATGTCGGGTGTCTCGCTCATGCGCTCAAGGATACCGCGAGGCCGGACGCGACGCGGCGCCTTGCCGGGTCTCCTCCGCAAGGCGCCGCGATGGGGTCGCGTCGTGTCACGACTTCTTGAACAGCCCGCCGATCTTGTCTTTGGCGGCGCCGAATGCTTCGGCCGCGTCCTCCTTGAGGTCGCCGAGCTTCTCGGTGGCGTCCTCCTTGAAGTCGTCCAGCTTCTCGCTCCGCATGATCCTGGCCACGTCACCCCAGTTCTCGGTGATGAAACCGACCACCTTGTCCGCCATGGCCTCGTCAACGCCGAGCTTGCCCATCACCAAACCCTTGAGTTCGTCCATTGCTGCCTCCTTCCGGACCCGCAGGAATCCCTGCGTAGAGGCTTGTACCCTACCCCTCGTCCGGCGCCACGCCGGAAGCGGACATCACCGCGCCGAGCTCGCCGATCACCCCGGCGAGCAGCCGCGCGGTGCGGTTGCTCGGGTTCACGTTAGGCGTCCACGTCCCGCCGAAGCGGATCGGGTCCTGCTCCAGCCCGTGCGACCACGCGCGGCCCGCCGCCGTGTCCACGAGGTACACCGAGTTCTTCTCGCCGGTGTTCACCGAGCGCCGCTCCCGCGACGCCACGAGCCGCATGTCCTCGGACGCGCCGATGGCCGTCACGCCGACGGTCACCGTGTTGGGCACGCGGTAGCGCAGCGCCCGCGGGACCCGCATTTGCGACTCGGCCCACACGCGGTTGCGCTCGTGCAGCGCCTCGAGCGCCTCGCCGCTGGCTACCCGTGAGAGATCGAGGTCGTGCAGGAAGATGAAGTCGGTGTACGGGAAGAGGCGGCCGAGGCTATGCCCCCGCATCGTGGCCAGGACGCCGTCGCCTCCCTGCGGCAGCGGCCCGAGGCTGTAGCCGCGCTCCTGGAGCAGGCCCGCGAGCCGGTCGACCACGTGTCCCGCATGTGCCGCCCGCCACGTGTCCATGTGCGCCCCTACCCCTCGCCCGGCGCCACGCTGGCGCCGTGACCCTCGAGTACCGGCTTCAAGAACCGCCCCGTGTGCGAGTGCGCGCACGCCACCACGTCCTCGGGCGTGCCCGCCACCACCACGTGACCGCCGCGGTCGCCGCCCTCGGGACCGAGGTCCACGATCCAGTCGGCGCTCTTGATCACGTCGAGGTTGTGCTCGATCACGAGCACGGTGTTGCCGGCGTCCACGAGCCGCTGCAGCACGGTCAGCAGCTGCCGCACGTCGTCGAAGTGCAGGCCGGTGGTCGGCTCATCGAGGACGTAGAACGTGCGCCCGGTGGAGCGCTTCTGCAGCTCGCTCGCGAGCTTCACGCGCTGCGCTTCGCCGCCTGAGAGCGTGGTGGCCGGCTGGCCGAGCCGGATGTAGCCCAGCCCCACGTCGAAGAGCGTCTGGAACTTGCGGCGGATCGGCGGGATGTTCTCGAAGAACGAGAGCGCCTCCTCCACCGACATGTCGAGCAGGTCGGCCACCGTCTTGCCCTTGTAGGTGACCTGCAGCGTCTCGCGGTTGTAGCGCGCGCCCTTGCA
>DCVQ01000011.1:8890-42868 GCA_002328745.1 Actinobacteria bacterium UBA2184 | reverse complement strand
GGCAGCCGGTGCATGCGTACGTCGACTCGTACAGCTCGTCGAGCAGGTTCTCGTCGGGGTCGCGCGCCTCGTAGAGCACCGGCACGAACTCGCCGGCCTTCGTGAAGTACTTCTTGTATATCTGCCGGATGAGCTCGGCGCGACGGGCGGGGAGGTACTTGAAATCGCCCGTCCCCACGTACTGGTGGCACGCGTCCTTGCAGATGGCGCATCGCGCGCAGATGTCGAGATACTGCTTGAGCTGCCGGTTCATCTTCTTGTCGATGATGCCGGTGATGGTCGTGATCTGCTGCGTGTCCATCGCTACTCACTCCTCACGAGGTTGGCGGAGAAGGAGCCGATGGTGTGCACGAGCTTGCTGAACGGGAAGTACAGCAGGAACAGGTCGGTGAAGAGCATGTGGGTCCCGAGCGACCAGCCCACGTTGCCGACGAGCAGCTTCTCGGGGAACGCCGGCGCAAAGGCCAGCAGGCTCTTGAACCACTCCTGGTACGTGTCGGCGTGGATGTAGCCGCCGTACACGAAGCGCAGATGGTCGCCCATGATGATCACGCCGAAGAGCAGCGCGAGCAGCAGGTAGTCCTCGGGCACCGAGAGGTTCTTGTACGGGCCGAACGTGCGCCGCGCGATCCAGTACACCACGCCGACGAGCATGAGCGTGCCGGCGATCGAGCCGGCGTACGCCGCGAAGTTGTTCATGGCGTGTTCGCCGCCGAGCAACTCGGGCAGGATCGGGTACTCGCCGAGGATGCGCAGGTGCCCCACGAAGGCGGCGAGCGCGGCCACATGGAAGAGCATCGCGAAGAACCACATGCGCGGCTCGATGGCCGCCGAATGCGGGGCGATGAAGGTGTCCTTGAGCATCTTGCCAAACCTGCCGGCCTTCGTCCGAGGCTTGGGGAACATCCCGAGCCGCACCCGGGACTTGGGCGTGGTCGTCCACTGGTAGATGCGCCAGCCCATCCCGAGAACGAAGACCGCCAGGCCCAGGTAGACGCCCCAGACCGAGGTGATCCAGAGGTAGGTTTCCATGATCGGGCCCTGCCCCGCTACTTGAGGCGCTTGACGAGGAACACGAACTCGCTGCCGGTCTTGTCGGCCGAGACGATCTCGTTGCCGGTGCTGGCGGCCCACGCGGGGATGTCGGCCATGGCGCCCGGGTCGGTGGCTACGGCGCGGATGATGCCGCCCACCGGCACGTTCGTGATGTTCTGGCTGACCTTCACCATCGGCAGCGGGCACAGGAGGCCCTTGAGGTCCAGTTCGAGGTCGACCTTGATGTCGTCAGACATGGTGGTTCCCTTCCGTCGTGCCGCACGCGATCGGCGTGCGGTCGGTGTGTACCGGGACCGGGGCCCCGGACGGAGCATCTGCAGTCGCGCTAGATGAACAGCTGGATCTCGGCGTCCTGCGCCTTGAGCAGGAAGAATCCCACGCCCACCGGCTCCTTCACGCCGTCGATGAACGCATCCTGCGGGATCTCCATGACGTCCATGGACATCTGGCAGCCGTACATGTTCACGCCAAGCTGCACCGCGAGGTCGCGGAGCTCGATGAGCTTGCTCACGTTGTGGTTACCCATCATCTTGCCGAACATCCAGCGGCCCATACCGCCGAAGCTGAACTTGCTCGGGTTGGCCTTGCTGATGTCGCCGCCGTACATCGCACCGAGCATGCGACCGAAGAGCGTCTTGCCCGTGCTCACATTCTTCTTGATGGCGCGCAGGCCCCAGAAGGTGAAGAACATCGTCACCTCCATGCCCATCGCCGCCGCGCCCGTCGCGATGATGAAAGCGCCGAACAGCTTGTCCATATCGCCGCTCATCACCACCATCGCGAGACTCTTCTTGCCGTCTTCGCCCATCACGTCCTCCTTCGACTCAGGGTTGCCGTGCTCACGCGACCCCGGCAGGTCGCGTCACTCCACGTCAGGTGCGCCGGCGATGTCCGTCCGTTCGCCGAGCGTCTCGCGCATGACCTCGGTGATGAGGTCGAACGCCTGGATGAGCTTGGGGTTGGTGATGGAGTAGTGCACGCGACTGCCCGCGCGCCGCGCGCGCACGACGCCGCGGGAGCGCATGATGGCGAGGTGCTGCGAGAGGGTGGCCTGCGGGATCTTCGTGAGCTGCTGCAGCTCGGAGACGGTGAGTTCGCGGTCGCGGAGCGACCCGAGGATCATCTGGCGCTTCGCGTTCGCGAGCGTCTTGCACAGATCCGAGTGGAGGCAGTAGAACTCGGTGTCGTTCATGAAGTCCCTCCATACATTCGAATATTCGAATGTGATAGACAACAGCCTAAGACACATTAACGAACAAAGCAAGTCCTTTCACAAGCGATGGCCGTTCACCGCCCGCGACCTGCGGGAAATGACCTCGTTTCGTGTTCATCGGCCGGGGGCGCCGTGCTACGATTGACCAGGCCGCGCCCTCCGGGGCGTTGCATCATCGCGCTCATCGGCGGTTCCTGATCGCGCAGAAAGGCAGCACGTGGCTCTGGAGGGCAACCTCAGAGACTTCTCCATCGCGGACATGTTCCGCCTTCTGGCGTCCGGCCGTAAGACCGGGACGCTCTATCTCGAGCGTCCCGACGCGCAGGGCAAGGTCGCCTTCAAGAATGGCCGCGTCTTCTTCGCCAGCTCCAACTGGCACCGGGAGTCGCTCGGCAGGCGGTTGGTGAAATCCGGCATCATCTCCGAGAAGCAGCTGCGCCAGGCGCTCGGCCTACAGAAGATCCAGAAGAAGGAGAAGGCCGGGCGCCGCCTCGGTCAGATCCTGATCGACGAGGGCTACCTCGACGGCCGCGTCCTCGAGGCGTTCATCCAGGACCAGATCAACGACACGCTCTTCGACCTCTTCCGCTGGGAAGACGGGGAGCTGCGATTCGAGGCGGAGGAGACGGCCGAGGATGAGGACATCGGCATCTCGGTGTCGGTCGAGAACATCATCATGGAGGCGTCCAGGCGTCTCGAGCTGTGGAACCGCATCCGGCAGAAGATCCCGGACATGGACACCGAGTTCGTGATGGCGGCCGCTCCCGGCGACAAGTCGATGGAGATCCATCTCAAGCCGCGCGAGTGGATGTTGCTGTGCTTCATCCACGGTGGCCGGTCGGTGCGCGAGCTCGTCGAGCTCACCGGCTACAACGACTTCGAGACCGCGAAGATCCTCTACGGCATGCAGGCAGCAGGACTCATCGACCGCGTCGGCGACGAACCGGAAGCGGTGTGAGTCCCATGGGCGCGGTGATCGCATGCTGAACGAGGGCCTCGCCAAGGACCTCGGTCCGGAGGAGTTCCGCCAGTTCCGCGACCTGCTGCACCGGCAGTCCGGCATCTACCTCGAGGAGTCCAAGCTCGATTCGCTGCGCATCTCGCTCGTGACGCGGGCGAGCCGGCTCGGCTATATGGATCTGGGCACGTACTACTCGGCGCTCGAGCGGGACGATCACGAGTTCAACGAGCTGCTGAACCTCGTCACCATCAACGAGACCTACTTCTTCCGCTTCCCGCAGCAGTTCGACGCGCTGCGCACCCAGGTGCTGCCGGAGATCATGGCGAACAAGGGCGAATCGAACCGGGCGGTGCGCATCTGGTCGGCCGGGTGCTCCACGGGCGAGGAGCCGTATTCGATCTCGATGACGCTGCTCGACCTCGGGCTCGATACACTGGGTTGGAAGCCGCAGGTCCTCGGCACGGATGTCTCCACCAAGGCCCTGGCGCGAGCCAAGACGGGCGTCTACGGCAAGCGGGCGATGATGAACGTCTCGCCCGAGGTGGTCTCGCGCCACTACGAGCAGGTCGCCGACGGCGAGTATCGCGTGAACGACCGCGTGCGGACGCTCGTCGACTTCGGGTACCACAACCTGATCAAGGAGCCGTACCCGCTCTCGCTGATGGGCAACTGGGACGTCATCTTCTGCCGCAACGTCACCATCTACTTCAGGCTGGAGTCCACGCGCCGCGTGGTCTCGAACTTCTACGACAGCCTGAACGAAGGCGGCTACCTGTTCATCGGTCACTCCGAGACGCTCACCTCGATCAGCGACCGCTTCGAGGCGCTCGACATGGGCGGCGTCTTCCTGTACCGCAAGCCGCACGACAAGCACGTCTTCTCGTTCGGCACGGCGCTGCCGCTGAGGCGTGACGCCGCCGCTCCGCCACGCCCGGAGCGCCCGGCCGCGCCGTCTCCCAGGTCCGCTGCGCGTCCCGCTTCCCGTACGGTGGCACCCGCGCCCAAGAAGAAGGCCGCGAAGGCCGACGCGTCGGCCGAACCGATCGTCCTGGCCCGTACGGCGCTCGTGGAGGGCAGGCCCGAAGAGGTGCTCGAGATCGTCGAGCAGGTTCTCGCGACCGATCCGCGCAACGCCGAGGCGCATCTCCTCTACGCGTACGTCCACGCGGACATCGGCGATTACGACGAGGCGCTCGACGCGTGCAACCGCGCGCTCGCGATCAACCCGCTCCTGCCGGTGGCGCGTTACATCCTCGGCATCATCCATCAGCGCCAGGGCAACACGAAGTTCGCTATCGAGGAGCTCAAGAAGACCATCTACATCGACGCCGAGTTCGCGCTTGCGCACCTCAATCTCGCGAACATCTACAAGGCGCAGCGCAAGTGGCAGGCGGCGGCCAAGGAGTACGACAACGCCCTGAAGGCGCTCCGCAAGAGCCCCGATGGCGAATGGACGGAGTTCTCCGGCGGGTTCAAAGCGGACTTGCTGGTCAGGACGTGTGAGCGCAGTCTGATAGAGTGTCGGAAGGCGATCGGATCCGCGTAGGAACACGCGCGTGATCGGTTCGCCCGTGCGCAGTCCGGGCGCACCGGCGCGTGAGCGGGAGGGAGACGGAATGGCAGGCGCTCGGATTCTTGCGGTGGACGACAGTCCGACCATCCTCGAGATGATCAAGGCGATCCTCGAGTCGGGGGGCTACGAAGTCATCACTGCGACAGACGGTGCCGAGGCGCTGGATACGGCGCGGGCCGAGAAGCCCGACCTGATCCTCCTCGATGTCATGCTGCCCAAGCTCGATGGCTACCGGGTATGCCGCCTGCTCAAGTTCGACCAGAACTACAAGGCGATCCCGATCATCATGCTCACGGCCAAGACCGAGGAGCAGGCCATGGCGACAGGCATCCGTACCGGCGCGAACCAGTACCTCACCAAGCCGGTGGAGCCCGACACGCTGCTTACAGCGGTCGCCGAAGAGCTGGCGAAGGTCCAGGGCTAGGAGCGGGACATGTCGCCCGCAAACGGCATCACAGGACGCGTCCTCGACAGCCTGCTGGCTGCCGGTCTCGTCACTGCCGAGCAGGTCGCAAGCGTGCGTGACGCGGCATCGGGCCGCGGCGTGCACGTGGGCGTCGTGCTTGCCGAGCGCGCCCTCGTCGCTCCCTCCGACGTGGTGAGCGTGCTCGAGAACGAGCTCGGCGTGCCTCAGGTGGACATGTCGAGCTACGCGCCGGAAGACGACGCGCTCGCGCTCGTCCCCGGCGCGATCGCGCATCAGCGCCAGGTCCTCCCGCTCTTCGAGATCGAGGGGATGCTCACCGTCGCCGTCGGCGACCCCATGAACGTCTTCACCCTCGACGAGGTGGCCCGTCAGATCGGCCTCGAGGTCGAGCCGGTCCTGTCCGATTCCGCGTCGTTCACCGCCGCGCTCAACCAGTACTATCCCGGCGGCGCCGCAGCCGCGGCGGAGGTGCCCGCGGCACCGAGGGAGTCGGTGGCCGAGGCAGCCCCGCCGGTCCCCGAGATCGCACCCCACGACTTCTTCGAGGTCGCCGACGAGACCCCGGCCGTTCCGGTGGCGCCCGTGCTGGACACGGCGCCGGCCGCTGCGGCAGCGCCCGTAGCGGGAGCCCTCGAGGAGATGGTCGCCGCAACGCCGTCGGAGAAGGGACGCGCGGCGATCGACCTCGACGTGCTCGCGGTGGCCGACGCGCGCAAGGTGGCGGTCCTGGTGGCCGACATCCTCGAGGACGCGGTCGCCCGCGGCGCCAACCGCATCCACCTCCTCCCGTACAAGGACGACTTCTTCCTCGTGTACCGCACGCGTGACGGTCTCGAGCGGGTCTCGAGCGCGCCGCTGTCCATGCAGGGCTCGCTCATCGAAGGCTTCAAGCAGTACGCGCACCTCGGCACTGTTCCCGCGACGCGTCCGGCGCTCGGGCGCATACGCACGCGCATAGCCGACAAGGACCTCGTGCTGACGACCTCGGTCGTGCCGACGATCGCCGGCCAGCGCCTCGTGGTCACGCTCTCGACGTTCCGCCCGCAGCCCCGCAGCCTGGAGGAGCTCGGCGTGTCCGAGGCCGAGGCCCGCGCGCTCAAGGCGATGGTGGAGCGCGGACGGGGCATCCTGCTCGTGTGCGCGCCGGTCGCCGGTGGCGCGAGCACGACGTACTACGCGCTGCTCGCGCACGCCGCGTCGAGCGGCAAGACCGTCTACTCGGTGGAGCAGACCATCGAGTTCGAGCTGCCGGCAGTCGCGCAGGTCATGATCGAGCCGGGCGGCCCGTCGCCCGCCGCCTACATCGCGGCCGGCATGCGGCAGGACACCGACGTCATCGCGATCGACGGCCTGCGCACCGTCGAGGACGTGCACCTCGCCGTCGAGGCCGCCGGCCTCGGCAAGCTCGTCATCGCCACGTACCCGGCGGCGGACATCGCCTCCGGCGTGCGCCGGATGCTCGATCTCGGCGTCGAGCCGCACGGCCTCGCCGCCGCGCTCACGCTCGGCGTCGGCCAGCGGCTCTTGCGGGTGAACTGCCCCAACTGCTCCACGCCCACGGACGGCGCGCTTGCCGCCCGCATCCCCGGGGCGCCCGCGGGACTCGTCGACAAGTCGGGTTCGGGTTGCCCCAACTGCACGAAGACCGGCTTCCGCGGCGCGACGGCCATCCACGAGGTGCTGCCGTTCACCGAGCCGATACGCGCCATCGTCGGCCGCAGCGGGACTGCCGTCGAGATCGCGGCGACGGCCACGGCATCGGGGATGCGCCCGCTCGTCGTGTCCGGGCTCGCCCGCGTCAAGGCGGGCGACGTGAGCGCCGAGGAGCTCAATCGGGTACTGCGGTTCGTCGAATGACAGGAGCAGCGAGTGCCGCGCAAGAAGACAGAGCCTGAGGCCGCAAGCGAGCCCAAACCTCGCAAGCGTGCCGCATCGCCCAAAGCGAAGCCGGCGCTCAAGAAGGCGTCCCCGGCCGACGAGGTGTCCTTCGAGCGCCTCGCCGACGAGCTGCTGGAGGCTCCAGAGGAGCTCGTCGAGAGCAGCGCCGAGGTCTTGAGCCAGGCACTCACCTTCACGATCGCCGACCAGCTCTACGGACTGCCGATCGAGAGCGTGCAGGAGATCCAGCAACTCGTGGAGCTGATCCCGCTCCCGGATGCCGCTCCTGCGCTCGTGGGCCTGCTCGACGTCCGCGGCCTGGTCGTCCCCGCGATCGACCTACGGCTTCTGGTGGGCATGGAGCGCCGGCCCTACACGCTCGAGACGCCGATGATCTTCTGCCGCGCGCACGGGCGGATCGTGTGCCTCATCGTGGACGCGGTCGAGGACGTCGTCGAGATCCCCGAGGGGAGCATCCAGCCGGCTTCGAGCCTCTACGCGCTCGCCGACCGCATGATCGGCGTGTGTCGGCTCGCGCGGGGGATGGTGCTGATGTTCGATCCCGAGAAGCTGGTGCCCGACGCGGCCCTGGCCGTCGCCGACTCGATGAGGGGTGAGCGCGCGTGAGCCCGAACGAGCACGTCACCCTCGAGGAGCTCCGCTCGTCGCAGGCGCAGGAGGTCCTGCGCCGCCGCGCCGAGTCGCTCGCGCAGGCCGAGCAGGAGACGGGGGCCATCGCGCTTGCCGGACTGCTGCTCTTCCGCCTGGGCGAGGAGTGGTACGCGGTCCCCATCGAAGGCGTGCGCGAGATCTATAACGAGTACTCGGTCACCCGCATCCCGCGCGTGCCCGACTTCATCGTGGGGGTCATCAACGTCCGGGGCGAGATCATGTCGGTCACGGACATCGCGACGCTGATGCGCGTTCCGAGCCGCACCGAGGTGGACCTCACGGGCGAGCTGCCCCCGGCCATCATCGTCGCGAGCGAGAACTGCTCCAGCGCGATCGTCGTGGACGAGATCGGCGACATCGTGGACGTCCCCAGGGACTCCATCGAGCCGCCGCTGTCGACTCTGGACAAGTCCCAGAGCGAGTACATCGCGGGCTCGGTGTACGTGGACGAACGGCTCATCGGTATCGTGAACCTGGAGAAGGCGCTCGAACCCGTCGGCGAGACGAACTGAGGGAGAAACGGCGATGCTCAAGAAGCTCATTGACAAGGTGCGCGGAAGCTTCCTAGCGAAGTACTCGCTCGTGATCTTCGCGCTCATCACGCTGGTGAACATCGTCCAGCTCGGCGTGGCGTGGCTGGTGTTCAAGCGCTATCTCGAGAACGACACCGGCATGGTGAAGGACGTGGCCGTCGTCGTCGCGGTCTTCTTCGCGCTGATGCTCGTGTTCGTCTGGGCCTCCGTGATGGTCGGGCGCAAGTTCATGGCTCCCCTCGAGCTGGTGGTCGCCAGCGTGCGGGCCGCCTGTGACGGTGATATCGGACACAAGGTCGAGCTCGATTCGCAGGACGAGTTCGGCGTCCTCGCGCGCTCGTACAACCAGATGCTCGACCTCATCGTCTACCTGATCACGCAGACGCAGGAGTCCTCCAACCGCCTCGCAGGGGCGTCGTCCGAGATCCTCTCGGCTACCGAGCAGCAGGCCTCGGGCGCCGCCGAGCAGGCGGCGTCGATCAGCGAGACGACGGCTACGATGGAGGAGCTTGCCGCGACGTACCGGCAGATCGCCGACAACGCGAACCAGGTCGTGAAGATGGCCGAGACCTCGCTCGGCAGCGCCGAGCATGGCCAGCAGGCCGTCATGAACACGCTGGAATCGATGGAGCAGATCCGCGCCCGAACGCAGAGCTCGGCGAACAAGATCCTGCAGCTTGGCGAGCGCAGCCAGCAGATCGGCCAGGTGCTGACGATCATCAACAGCATCGCCGACCAGACGAAGATCCTCGCACTGAACGCGGCCATCGAGGCGGCGCGCGCCGGAGAGGCGGGCAAGGGCTTCTCGGTGGTCGCCATCGAGATCCGCAAGCTCGCCGAGTCGGTCGTTGACTCCACCGGCGAGATCGAGGCGATCATGACCGAGATCCAGAGCGCTGCGAACGACCTCGTGCTCTCCACCGAGCAGGAACTGAAGCAGGTGCAGGGAGGCGTGGATCTCGCCAACACCACCGGCGACAGCCTGGAGCAGATTCTCGAGACCATCGAGCAGACCACCGTCGCGGCCAAGGAGATCTCGGCTGCGACGCAGCAGCAGCGAAGCGCGACCGAGCAGGTCGTGAAGGCCATGCGCGAGGTCGCGGCGGTCGCGCAGCAGACCGCGGCCGGCAGTCGCCAGGTGGCCGGGGCCGCCGAGCAGCTCGCGAATATCGCCAAGGAGTCGAGCCACGTCGGCGCGGCGTTCAGGATCGTCGACTAGAGCAGACCCGCGGCATGAAGGAGTAGCGAATGGTCGAGTTCGACCGCTCGGTGTTCATAGCGAAATTCCAGGAGGAGGCGACCGACCTGCTCCAGCGCCTCAACGAGGGCATCATCACCCTCGAGGTCGAGCCGGGGAATCGCTCGCTGATCGACCAGTGGCTTCGCGACGCCCACACGCTCAAGGGCTCGTCGCGCATGGTCGGTCTGATCGAGATCTCGGACATAGCGCACCGCATGGAAGACATTATGGTCAAGGTGCGCGAGGGGCAGCTCGGCTACACCTCGGACATGACCGACAGCTTCTTCGAGGCGCTCGACACGGTCGTGTTCATGGCCGAGAACGCCGGCAAGGACGTCGAGGGCCAGGTGGACATCGAGGGGCTCCTCTCGCGGCTGAGCGAGCTGGCTGCCTCTGGTGTGCCGGTCGCGGCCCCGGCCGCCCCCGCCAAGAGCGCGGCGCTCAAGAAGAAGAAGCTCGCGCCTGCGTCCGAGCCCGAGGACGCCGACGAGAGCGACCAGGACTCCGACGACGATGACGAGGACTCGGACGACAGCGACGAGGCGCAACTCGCCGAGGACGGCGGAGGCCCCAAGGCGGCGAAGCGCGATGACAAGATCCAATCGAAGTCGCAGGCGACCGTGCGCATCCGCACGAGCCAGGTCGACCGGCTGCTCAACCTGGTGAGCGAGGTCGTCATCTCGCAGATCAAAGACGAGCAGCGCGTGCGCGATCTGCGCAGCGCGGCCGTGGTGGCCGCCGACTCGCAACAGCTATGGTCGCGGCTCAAGTCGCTCCTCAGCATGCTGCCGCACGACGAGCAGACCGCCTTCTCGGATGACATGCGGCTGTTCGACGAACTCATGACCGACCAGCGCCGCACGCTCATGACGCTCGCGAAGGACTATGCCGACGACACATCGCGTGTCTCGATGGTGGTCGCCGACCTGCAGGAACAGGCGATGGAGCTGCGCATGCTCCCGGTGAGCACGGTGTTCAACACCTTCCCGCGTGCCATGCGCGATCTCGCTCGCCAGTACAAGAAGGACGTCGATCTCGTGATCGAGGGGGGCGACACCGAACTCGACAAGAAGGTCCTCGAGGAGATCAACGACCCGCTCGTCCACATCATGCGCAACGCGGTCGACCACGGCGTCGAGCCCGCCGCCGACCGAGTCGCCGCGGGCAAACCCGCGAAGGGCACCATCAAGCTTGAGGCGCGGCAGGAGGGCGACCACATCGTCCTTCTCATCTCCGACGACGGCGCCGGGATCGATCCGGAGAAGGTCAAGACCGCCGCGGTTCGCAAGGGCTACATCACCGAAGCCGAAGCCAAGTCGCTCTCGGACCGCGAGGCCCGCTACCTCATCTTCGAGAAGGGGTTCTCGACGGCCGCCATCATCACCGAGCTCTCGGGACGCGGCGTGGGCATGGACGTCGTGCGCGAGTTCGTCGTGGAGCGCCTCAAGGGCTCGCTCGACATCGAGTCCGAGTGCGGCAAGGGCACGACGTTCAGGCTCACGATCCCGCTCACGCTCGCGATCATCCGCGCGTTGCTCCTGCGCGTGAGCGGCCAGACCTTCGCCCTGCCGACCTCGTCGATCGAGGAGACCCTCCGGGTCGAGGCGGGCGAGATCATCAAGGTCGAAGGACGCGAGGTGATCAGGCGGCAGCGCCGCACCATCCCGCTCGTGCAGCTGCGCGACATCCTCGGCCTCGATCCGATCGAGGCTTCCGACCGGAAGATCCCGATCGCGACGCTGTCGTTCTCCGGCCACCGGCTCGGCATGATCGTCGACGAGTTCGTGGGCGAGCAGCAGATCGTCATCAAGACGCTCGGCACCCACCTGCGCCGCATCGACAACGTCGCCGGCGTGACCATCCTGGGCGCCGGCGAGGTCGTGCCGATCCTGAACGTCCCGGACCTCATGACCAACGGCCGCCAGATGACCGGAATGCGCACGCGCCGCGCCGCCGCCGTCAAGGAGAAGGAGGCAGGTCCGCGCCGCGTGCTCATCTGCGAGGACTCTTTCACCACGCGCGAGCTCGAGCGCTCGATCTTCGAGGCGGCCGGCTATCTTGTGGAGACCGCCACGGACGGCGCGCAGGGCCTCGCGAAGCTGCGGGAGGGCCTGAACCCCGATGCGGTCGTCACCGACGTGCAGATGCCGAACATGACCGGCTTCGAACTCACGCGGGCGATCAAGGCCGACGACCACCTGGCCGCGATCCCGGTCATCATCGTCACCTCGCTCGAGCGGGACGAGGAGAAGGCCGAGGGCATCTCGGCCGGAGCCGACGCGTACATCACCAAGTCGGTGTTCAACCAGGACACGCTGCTCGACACAGTCGAGCGTCTGATCAGCTGATCTCATACAACCGAGGGGAGGCATCATGGCGGGCGGAGAGAAGATCCGCGTGCTCATCTGTGACGACTCGCTCGTCGCCCGTGAGATGCTCGCCCAGATACTGTCGAGCGATCCGGACATCGAGGTGGTGGGCACCGCTACCAACGGCCAGGAGGCGATCGACGCGGTCGCGCGGCTGAAGCCCGATCTCATCACGATGGACATCCACATGCCCAAGATGGACGGGCTGCAGGCGACCGAGCGCATCATGGCGTACACACCGACCCCGATCCTCGTAGTGTCGTCATCGGTCTATGGCGAGGGCATGGGGCGCGCGTTCGACGCGCTCGCGATCGGCGCGCTCGAGGTCATCAAGAAGCCGGAACCCAAGGACTGGGCCGCGCTGGACGCGATCGGCCGCGACGTCATCCGCCGGGTGAAGATCCTCTCTAAGGTGCGGGTCATCACCCACATCCGCGGGCGCCGATCGCCGCAGCACGGCCGTCCCGCGTTCGAGCCGGTCGAGCCGTCGGGCGGCAAGGTCCAGCTGGTGGCGATCGGTTCGTCGACCGGTGGCCCCTCGGCGCTCCTGAACGTGCTCGGCCGGCTGTCGGCGGACTTCCCCGTGCCGATCGTCATCGCGCAGCACATCGCCGACGGGTTCGTGCCCGGCCTCGCCACGTGGCTGGACGCGGGCTCGAAGATCAAGGTCATGCCGGCCGAAGACGGCCAGATGATCCAGGCGGGCGTGGCCTACATCGCCGCGACCGGCACGAACCTCGAGGTCGACGGCCGGACGGTGCGCTTCTCGAGGCCGGGCGCCGGGCAGCTGTACATCCCGTCGGCCGACACGCTGTTCGACTCCGTGGCGCTCTCGTACGCCGATCGCGCGCTGGGCGTGCTCCTCACGGGCATGGGCATGGACGGCGCGCGTGGCCTCAAGGCGATGTTCGACCGCGGTGCGCCGACGATCTGCCAGGACGAGGCCACCTCGACCGTGTTCGGCATGCCCAAGGCCGCCATCGATTTCGGCGCGGCGCGCATGGTGCTTCCCGTGCATGAGATCGCGGCCGAGGTGGAGCGGATCGTCGCACCCGTCTAGCGAGCCCTGCACGCCGGGACGCCATCGGCCGTAGCCGACCTGTTGCATGCTGGCGCGCTGCCCCCGGTGCGCGTGACGGCTATACTGAGGGCCATGCAGAAACTCCCTATCGGCATCTTCGATTCCGGGCTCGGCGGCCTCACGGTCGCCGGCGAGATCATGCGCGCGTTGCCCGATGAGGGCATCGTCTACCTCGGCGACACGGCGCGGTGCCCGTACGGCCCGCGCGGCCGGGACGAGGTGCGCCGGTTCGTGCTCGAGATCGGGGCGTGGCTCACCTCCCGGCAGGTGAAACTCATCGTGATCGCGTGCAACACCGCGTCCGCGGCGGGCCTTGCGCTCGCGCAGCGTGCATTCGACGTACCGGTCATCGGCGTCGTAGAGCCTGGCGCTCGCGCGGCTGTCAAGGCCACCGTCAACCGTCACGTAGGCGTCATCGGCACCGTCGGCACTATAGCCTCGGGCGCGTACCGCACGGCCGTGCACGCCCTCGACGCCGGTGTACGCGTCGAGTCGGTCGCGACGCCGTACTTCGTGGACGTCGTGGAGCAGGGCCTGCGGCTCGGCGAGCAGGGGACGCTTGAGGAGTGGCTGGCCGACGGGGGAGACCGGACACTCGATCCGCCGTTCGAGCCTGCTGCGCGCGAGTACCTCGAGCCGTTGGCGGCGAGCGGCATCGACACGCTCGTCTTAGGTTGCACGCACTTCCCCCTGCTCGAGGAGTCGATCGGCCGCATCGTCGGCCCCGGCGTCCGCCTGATCTCGTCGGCAGGGGAGACGGCTCGCGAGGTCGCCGACACGCTTGCCATGCGCGGCCATCTGGCGCCGAAGGGATCGCCGCGCCGCGAGGTCTTCGCGACGACCGGCGACGCCGAAGAGTTCCGCGGGCTGGGCACACGCGTGCTCGGCAGACCGGTCGAGACGTCGGTGCACGTGCCGGTGACGGAACTCGAGTCGCTGCTCGACGTTCGGCTCGAGGCGGCGCTCGCCGCCGACATCCAGGAGGGGTGACACGTGCGGCTGACCATTCTCGGCTCCGCCGCGTCGTATCCGGGCGCCGGTCACGCGTGTGCCGGGTACCTCGTCAGCACGGCGAGCACCAACGTGATGCTCGACTGCGGTAACGGCTCGCTCGCCAACCTGGCGCGCGTGCTCGACCCGACCCACCTCGACGCCGTGTTCGTGACGCACCCGCACGTCGACCACTTCGCCGACATCTACGCGCTACAGGCGGCGCTTCGCTACGCGCCGAGCGGCGCGATGCCGCCGCTTCCGCTCCACCTGCCCGAGGGACTGTTCGCGCGCATGGGTGCGGTGCTGAGCCGGCACGGCGCGGCCGAGCTCGCGAGCGCCTTCACGCCGCACGATCTTGCCGAGGCTGTCCCGCTGCGCGTGGGGGACCTCACGATCACCCCGCTCCTCGTCGAACACGTGTCGCCGACGTACGCCCTGCGCGTCGAGGCCGATGGCGTGCGGCTCGTGTACACGGCCGACTGCATGCCCGGGGAAGCGGCCGAGCGGGCCGCCGAGGGAGCATCCCTGCTGGTAGCGGACGCCACGCTGCCGCCGGCATACGAGGGCCGTGCGCCGCACATGACGCCGTCCCAGGCCGCCGGGCTGGCGGCCCGCGCGGGTGCCCGGACGCTCGTGCTCACCCACCTGTGGCCGTCCGTGGACCGCGAAGCGGCCGCCGCGGACGCGCGGGAACGCTTCGGCGGCCGTGTTATCGTGGCCGAGGAACTCACGTCCGTAGAGATCGACTGACGAGGAGGCTGCCCGTGCAGCGCTCGTACGACCGTGCCGCCGACCAGATGCGGCCCATCACCATCACCCGCAGGTACCTGAAGCACGCGACGGGTTCGTGCCTGTTCGAGCTGGGCGACACCAAGGTGCTCTGTGCGGCCACGATGTCCGACACCATAGCCGCGTGGCGCCGCGGGAGCGGCCTGGGCTGGGTGACAGCCGAGTACTCGCTGCTGCCGGCGTCCACGCACACGCGCACCCGCCGCGAGGTGTCCGCAGGCGCGCCGAGCGGGCGCACGCACGAGATCCAGCGGCTCATCGGGCGATCGCTCCGCACGATCGTCGACATGGGCGGCATGGGCGGCGAGTGCACGCTCACCGTCGATTGCGACGTCATCCAGGCCGATGGCGGCACGCGTACCGCCGCTATCACCGGCGCCTACATCGCGATGTACGATGCGTTCTCGGCGTGGCGTGAGGCCGGACGCATCAAGGAACTGCCGATCCTCGATCACGTGGCCGCGACCTCGGTCGGACTCGTCGACGGCATGGTGTGCCTCGATCTGGACTACTCGGAGGACAGCGTCGCCGAGGTGGACATGAACGTCGTGAGCGACGGCCGCGGGCGCTTCATCGAGGTGCAGGGGACCGGCGAGCGCACGCCGTTCGACCGCGTGCGGCTCGACGCGATGCTCGACCTCGCCGGCGCGGGCACGGCGCGCCTCGTCGAGATACAGCGCCGCGTGCTCGGAGACGACCTCGAGGTGTTCAGTGAGCGCGGCTGAGCCTCGCCGCGTGATCGTCGCCACCGGCAATCGCGGCAAGCTGGCCGAGATCCGCTCGGCGCTGGACTTCGAGGGCTGGGAGTTCGTCACGGCGGCCGACCTGGGCGCCGATGCCCTCGACATCGAAGAGACCGGCGACACCTTCCTCGCAAACGCGCGCCTGAAGGCGCACGCGTATCGCGCGGCCTTCGGTCTGCCCGCTCTCGCCGACGACAGCGGCCTTGAGGTGGACGCGCTCGCAGGCGAGCCGGGCGTGTACTCGTCGCGATATGCGGGTCCCGGGGCCACCGATGCCGACAACAACGTGAAGCTCCTGTCCGCGCTCGCGGATGTCGCCGGCGGTGCCCGCACGGCGCGGTTCCACAGCGTGATCGTGCTGGTGGACGAAGACGGCGCGGAGACGGTCGCCGAGGGCACGTGCGAAGGCGCGATCGGCTACGGGCCGAGAGGCGAGGGCGGCTTCGGCTATGATCCGCTCTTCCTGCCCGCCGTGACCCCGGGTCGCACGATGGCCGAGCTCGCGATGGCCGAGAAGAACGCGATCAGCCACCGCGGCGCGGCCCTCAGGGCGCTCCGCGACAAGCTCGCGGGGTAGGGAGCCCCCCGGGGCCCCGGCCGGCCCTCGCGCGCGCGTCGGTTCGCCGCATGCCGCTTGCGGCGCATTTGCCCGCATCCGTGCTCGCCCGTATACTGGGCGATGCTCTCCGGCACGGGGTCCGCGAGGCCTTGCGGGAGCGAGGTCGGGCCGTAGCGCAGCTTGGTAGCGCATCTGCTTTGGGAGCAGAGGGTCGTGGGTTCGAATCCCGCCGGCCCGACCAGATCTGCGGCCGTAGTTCAATTGGTAGAGCAGCAGCCTTCCAAGCTGCTTGTTGCGGGTTCGAGTCCCGTCGGCCGCTCCATGCATGACCACCGGTCGCCCCAGCGCGGCCGATTGACAACATAGGGCGTCGCAGGTACCGTTCTCACTCGGCACTTCGGAGGCGCCCGACCACGCGCCCGTAGCTCAGTTGGATAGAGCGGGAGACTTCTAATCTCTAGGTCGGGGGTTCGAATCCCTCCGGGCGTGCCAGCCACACCATGGTGGGTGTAGCTCAGTTGGTTAGAGCGTCGGACTGTGGCTCCGAAGGTCGCGGGTTCGAGTCCCGTTACCCACCCCAAGCACTTGAGCGACGGCTCGCCGGATCCGGTGGGCCGTCGTTTCGTACCGGGCCCGCTCCGCTACACTGGCGCGGGGTATATAGCGGTCGGCATGCCGCTTCGCGGGACAAGGACGGGCCAATGCTCTCAGACATCGAGATCGCCCATGCTGCCGACGTGCGCCCCGCGCGCGAGATCGCCGAGGAGATCGGCATCCTGCCCGATGAAGTGGAGCCCAACGGCCGCTACAAGGCGAAGGTGACGCTCAAGGTCCTCGACCGGCTCGCCGACCGCCCGAACGGCAAGTACGTCCTCGTCACCGCCATCACGCCCACGCCGCTCGGCGAGGGCAAGACGCTCACCACCGTCGGGCTCGGGCAGGCGCTGCGCGCGATCGGGCACTCGGCGTTCGCGTGCATCCGGCAGCCGTCCCTCGGGCCGGTCTTCGGAATCAAGGGCGGCGCCGCGGGCGGCGGCTACTCTCAGGTCGTGCCGATGGAGGACATCAACCTCCACCTCACCGGCGACGTCCACGCCATCACCGCCGCGCACAACCTGTGCGCGGCGTTCATCGACAACCACATCTATCACGGCAACGAGCTCGGCATCGACCCGCACGCGATCAGCTGGCCGCGCGTGCTCGACATCTCCGATCGCGTGCTTCGCAACGTGGTGGTCGGTCTTGGCGGCCGCACGGACGGCAACCCGCGCGAGTCGCACTTCGAGATCACCGTGGCGAGCGAGCTGATGGCCATTCTGGCGCTTGCCGAGAGCCTTCAGGACCTTCGCGCGCGCATCGGCCGCATCATGGTGGCGCGCACCTTCGATGGAGAGCCGGTGACCACCGAGGACCTCAAGGTGGCCGGCGCCATGACGGTGCTCATGAAGGAGACCATCAAGCCCAACCTCATGCAGAACATCGAGGGCGGGGCGGTGTTCGTGCACGCCGGGCCGTTCGCCAACATCGCCCAGGGCAACAGCTCCATCGTCGCCGACCGCATCGCGCTCAAGCTCGCCGACTACGTTGTCACCGAAGCCGGCTTCGGCGCCGACATGGGTGCCGAGAAGTTCGTCAACATGAAGTGCCGCGCCTCCGGCCTGGCGCCCGACGCGGCGGTCCTCGTCTGCACGGTCCGGGGCCTCAAGGCGCACTCCGGGCGCTTCGAGGTGAAGCCCGGCCGGCCGCTGGATCCGGCACTCCTCGCCGAAGACCTCGACGCGCTCGAGGCGGGCATGCCCAACCTCGCCAAGCAGGTCGCCAACGTGCACGCCTTCGGCATCCCGGTCGTCGTCGCCATCAACACGTTCCCCACCGACACGCCGGCCGAGCACGCGCTGATCGCCGGGCACGCGAAGGCGGCAGGCGCTTTCGCGGTCGTATCCCACCGCATGCACGCCGAGGGCGGGCGCGGCGGCGCCGAACTGGCCGAGGCTGTCGTGGAGGCGTGCGAGCAGCCGTCGCATCTGACGTTCACGTATCCCGACGACGCGCCGATCCGCGAGAAGATCGCGGCCATCGCCACCAACGTGTACGGCGCCTCGGGTGTGGACTTCTCCTTCGAGGCGTCGCGCGCCATCCAGACAATCAGCGAGGCGGGTCTGTGCGAGCTGCCGGTCTGCATGGCCAAGACGCACCTGTCGCTCACGCACGACCCCAAGCTCAAAGGCGCGCCGAGCGGGTGGCGGCTGCCAGTGCGGGAGGTGCACGTCTCGGCCGGTGCGGGGTTCGTGTACGCGCTGTGCGGCGACATCACCACCATGCCGGGCCTGCCGGGAAAACCGGCGGGGGAGCACATCGACATCGATGCGGAAGGCAACATCATCGGCCTGTCGTAAGGTGGCTGAAGGACCGTCCGGGCGACGATTTGCATTCCTCGTCCGAGCAGGTACAATATGCGAGCATTCTCGGGCCGTTAGCTCAGCTGGTAGAGCAGGGGACTCTTAATCCCAAGGTCATAGGTTCGATCCCTATACGGCCCACCATCACACACACGAGGTCGGAGGCGGCAGGCCTCCGGCCTCTGCTATAGTTGTCGGGCGTTTCGCGCGGGCGTGGCGGAATTGGCAGACGCGCCGGGTTTAGGTCCCGGTGAGGCGACTCGTGGAGGTTCGACCCCTCTCGCCCGCACCACGCAGATCCCCGCGGCGCATGCCGCCGAATGGGACGGTACCGGCACGACCGACAGGAGGACCGTTGCAGACCAGCGTCGAACGACTTGAAGGTGATCGCGTCCGGCTCACCGTGACCGTGCCGGCAGCCGACGTGGACGCCGAGATCGCCAATGCATACGCACGCATCGGGGCCAAGCTGCGCATCCCGGGCTTCCGTCCGGGCAAGGCCCCGCGCCCCGTGGTGGACACCCACGTCGGCAAGGAGACCGTGCTCACCGAGGCGCAGGAGGAGATCGTCTCCAACGCCTACGGGCGCGCCGTGTCGGAGAACGACATCCGCAACATCTCGCAGCCCGATGTCGGCGAGCTCGACGTGATCGTGCCCGGCGAGGATTTCACGTTCACCGCCGAGCTGCAGCTTCGCCCCGAGCTCACGCTGTCCGGTCTCGATGACCTGAAGGTCTCGGTGCCGGCGCAGAAGGCGTCCGACCGCGAGATCGACGCCCAGATCGAGTACACCCGCGAGCGGTTCGCCACGCTCGAGACGGTGGAGGCGGCAGCAGGGGAGAACGACTTCGCCCTGATCTCGTTCACGGGCACCGTCGACGGAGAGCCCTACGAGGGCAACGTCGTCGACAAGTACCTTTACGAGCTCGGCCGCGGCCTGATGCCCGCCGAGTTCGATGCGGCCATCGTCGGCGCGTCGGCCGGTACCGAGGCCGTCGCCGAGTTCGTGGTGCCGGACACCTCCTCCAACGACGAGTACGTCGGCAAGACCGCCCGCTTCGAGATCACGGTGCACGAGGTGAAGTCGAAGGTCCTGCCTGAGCTCAACGACGAGTTCGCCACCTCGGTCGGCGGCTTCGACACGCTCGAGGAATATCGCGCCGACGTGCGGGAGAAGCTGGATTCGTCCAAGGAGTCGGGGCACGCGCGTGCGGTCGAGAACGCCGCCCTCGCGCTGCTCGTCGCCCGTCTCGAGGGCGAGGTGCCCGAGGAATTGGTTCAGGGACGCAGCCGCTCGATGTTCCGCGACTTCGCCGAGAGCATCGAACAGCGCGGCGTGGAGCTTGGCCAGTACCTCGAGATGACCGGCACGACCCCCGACCGGCTCGAGGCCGATATCACCACCGAGGCCAGGACGCGGCTCGCCGAGGAGTTCGCCCTCGAGGCCCTGTTCCGGACCCAGGGGCTCACCGTGAGCGATCGCGACGTCGATGAGGCCGTGCGTGAGATGGTGAAAGGCGACGACGCCGAGGCCGAGCGCATGAAGAGCACGCTCACCACCAACGGCGCTCTGCCGATCGTCCGCGAGCAGATCATGCACCGGAAGGCGCTCAAGTGGCTGATGGACGCGGTCGAGGTCACCGAGGAGGAGCAGTCATGAGCAAGCACGACACGATCTCCAGCGCGCTCGTGCCTATCGTCGTCGAGCAGACGTCGCGAGGCGAGCGCAGTTTCGACATCTACTCCCGGTTGCTGAACGAGCGGGTCGTCTTCCTCGGCACCGAGATCGACGACATAACGGCCAACCTGGTCATCGCGCAGCTGCTGCACCTCGAGAGCGAGGACCCGGACAAGGACATCAACCTGTACATCAACTCGCCCGGCGGTTCGGTCACCTCCGCGCTCGCGATGTACGACACCATGCAGTACATCCGCTGTGACGTCTCGACCATCTGCATCGGCCAGTGCGCGTCGGCCGCCGCGGTGCTTCTCGCCGCCGGCGCGTCGGGCAAGCGGTTCGCGCTGCCGAACAGCCGCGTGCTGATACACCAGCCGTGGGGCGGCACGCAGGGCCAGGCGACCGACATCGAGATCCAGGCGCGCGAGATGCGCCGCACGCGCGAGACCCTCGACAGGATCCTGTCCCACCACACGGGCCAGACGGTCGAGAAGATCCACGTGGACACCGAGCGCGACAACATCATGACCGCCGAGGAAGCGAAGGCCTACGGGTTGATCGACGCGGTCTTCGAGAAGCGTGCGAAGAGCGCGAAGAAGGAGAGCTGACGCGGCCGATGGATCGTCACGAAGGCGGAGACCGCCTGACATGCTCGTTCTGCGGCAAGCCGCAGCACCAGGTGCGCAAGCTCATCGCAGGTCCGAACGTCTACATCTGCGATGAGTGCGTCGAGCTGTGCAACGACATCGTCGATGAGGAGCACGCCGAGGCGGTCGTGACACCCGTCGGCGACGAGCCGCTGCCCACGCCGAAGGAGATCCTGGCGACTCTCGATGACTACGTCGTGGGGCAGGACCTCGCGAAGAAGACGCTCTCGGTGGCGGTGTACAACCACTACAAGCGGATCCGCTCGCACGCCGCGGGCGACGAAGAGGTCGAGATCGCGAAGAGCAACATCATGCTTCTCGGCCCCACCGGCTGCGGTAAGACGCTCCTCGCGCAGACGCTTGCGCGCATCCTGAACGTGCCGTTCGCCATCGCGGATGCCACCACGCTCACGGAAGCGGGCTACGTCGGGGAGGACGTCGAGAACATTCTGCTCAAGCTGATCACCGCAGCCGATTTCGACGTCGAGCGCGCGCAGGTCGGGATCATCTACATCGACGAGATCGACAAGATCGCGCGCAAGGCGGAGAACCTGTCGATAACGCGGGACGTCTCCGGCGAGGGCGTGCAGCAGGCGCTCCTCAAGATCGTCGAGGGGACGGAAGCGGCGGTGCCTCCGCAGGGCGGCCGCAAGCACCCGCAGCAGGAACTCATCCGCATCGACACGACGAACATCCTGTTCATCCTAGGCGGTGCGTTCGTCGGGCTGGAGAAGATCATCGCCGACCGCATCGGCAAGAAAGGCGTCGGGTTCGGTGCCGAGCTTCCCGACGCCGAGGCGCACGACACCGGCGCGCTGTTCGCCCGCGTGCTTCCCGAGGACCTGCACCGTTTCGGGCTGATCCCCGAGTTCGTGGGGCGCGTGCCGGTCACCGCTCACGTGGAGGAGCTGACCGAGGCCGAGCTCGTCCGCATACTCACCGAGCCGAAGAACGCGCTGGTGCGGCAGTACCGGCGGCTCTTCGAGATGGAGGGCGTGGATCTCGTGTTCACACCCGAAGCGCTGAACGAGGTGGCCGCACAGGCGCTCACCCGCCAGACGGGCGCGCGCGGCCTGCGGTCCATCCTGGAGTCGCTGCTGCTCGACACGATGTACGACCTTCCCGGCAGGACCGACGTCGAGCGCGTGACGATCACCGGAGAAGTCGTGAAAGGCGCGGCAGAGCCGGTGCTCACGCTGGTGCGATCGAAGGACGCAAGCGCTTCCTGACGGCCAGAAGCCTCACCCGGAGACAACGCCCGCCCCCGGCTGCAGCCGGGGGCGGGCGTCTTGCGAGTGCGGTATGCGGGCGCCGGATCCGTTAGTGCGCGTCGATGACTTCCTGGGCACGCTCGACCTGGCTCGGGTACAGGTCCTTCGGAACGGCGTCACGCCCGAGGGTCCTGAACACCATATGGCGAGCGCAGTGCACGTTGCTGCCCGTACAGTAGCGGGTCTTGATGATCCCTGACATCGAGGGCATATCTGCCATCTGGTCGTTGAAGAAGGGGCACGTTGCGAGGCACTCGCAGTCAGCCATCTTCGTCACACCCTTTCGGTCCGGCATCGAGTATGGCTTTGCCGCGATTATCCTCGCTCCTGTTGCGGATGGGCATACCCGTGGGGGTTTGTTGTTTGATGAACGGACTCATTCGGGCGACGAGCGCTGTATCAGCACATGATTCGTTTGTCGTAGAATCCAGGCAGCCCCCTCTAGGAAGGATCATCGGTGTCCGCGAACGACATGTCTCCGGCATACGATCCGTCGGCCGTCGAAGGCCCGGTCTTCGCGGGCTGGCTCGCGGGAGGGTTCTTCGAGCAGCCCGTCGGCGGAGACGCCCCCTTCACCGTTGTCATCCCACCTCCAAACGTCACGGGCTCGCTGCACATGGGCCACGCGCTCAACAACACCATCCAGGACGTTGTCATCCGGCGGTCCCGCATGACCGGGCGCCCCACGCGTTGGGTCGTCGGCACCGACCACGCGGGCATCGCGACGCAGAACAAGGTCGAGCAGAAGCTCGCCGCCGAGGGGCTGTCGCGCCACGACGTGGGGCGCGAGCGCTTCGTGGAGATGTGTTGGGATTGGCGCGCCGAACACGGCAGCATCATCATCGAGCAGCTCAAGCGCATGGGCTGCAGCTGCGACTACGGCGACGAGCACTTCACGATGGACGAGAACTACCAGCAGGCCGTCAGGACGGTCTTCGTGGACTGGTTCGAGCGCGGGCTGATCTACCGCGGCAAGCGCATCATCAACTGGTGTCCGAGGTGCTCCACCGCGCTCTCGGATATCGAGGTGGAGCATGAGGAGCTGGACAGCCACCTGTGGCGCCTGCGGTACCCGCTGAAAGTGCCGGTGGGGGGTCGCGATCACGTGATCGTCGCGACCACGCGGCCCGAGACGATGCTCGGCGACACGTGCGTGGCCGTGCACCCCGACGACGAGCGCTACCGCGAGCTCGTCGGGGCGACGGTGGTGCTGCCGCTGCTCGGCCGGGAGATCCCCATCGTGGCCGACGAGTACGTGGACCCGGCGTTCGGGACCGGAGCGGTGAAGGTGACGCCGGCGCACGACCCCAACGACTTCGAGATCGCCGAGCGCCACGGCGTGCCGAAGGTGAACATCATGAACGCCGACGCGACGATCTCCGGAGAGGGCGGGCCGTACGCCGGGCTCGACCGCTTCGAGGCGCGCAAGCGGGTGGTCGCGGACCTCGAGGCGGCCGGCCTGCTCGTGGGCGTCGACGATCACGTGCACGCCGTCGGTCACTGCTACCGGTGCCACACGGTCGTAGAGCCGTGGCTTTCGGACCAGTGGTTCGTCGACATGAAGCCGCTCGCCGCTCCCGGCCTCGAGGCCGTCCGCGACGGCCGCGTCGTCTTCCACCCGAAGCGCTGGGAGAACGTCTACTTCCACTGGATGGAGAACATCCGCGACTGGTGCATCTCGCGGCAGCTGTGGTGGGGCCATCGCATCCCGGTGTTCTACTGCGACGCGTGCGGCATGACGAAGGCCAGCATGGAGGACCTTGAGACCTGTCCCGGATGCGGGAGCTCCGTCCGCCAGGACGAGGACGTCCTCGACACGTGGTTCTCATCTCAGCTGTGGCCGTTCGCCACCCTTGGTTGGCCCGGGAAGACCCCCGAGCTCGACTTCTTCTACCCCACGACGGTCCTTTCCACCGCCCGCGACATCCTGTTCCTGTGGGTCGCCCGCATGATAATGAGCGGTCTGGACTTCATCGGCGACGTGCCGTACCGCGACGTGATCATCCACCCCACGGTCTTCAACGCCGAGGGCCGCCGCATGAGCAAGTCGCTCGGCACGGGCGTCGACCCCCTCGACCTGATGGCCCACTACGGGGCGGACGGCATGCGCTTCGGTCTCATGCTGCAGGTGACCGGCAACCAGGACATCAAGTTCTCGGAGGACAAGCTGGCGAGCAGTCGCAACTTCGCGAACAAGATCTGGAACGCGAGCCGCTTCGTGCTCATGAATCTCGGTGACGGTTTCGCTCCCGGCGAGCCCGCGGTCGAGACGGTCGCGGACGCGTGGATCCTCTCGCGACTGTCCGATCTCGCCGCGCGCGTTGACGAGGGCCTGCTCGCCTACGAGTTCGGCGAGACCGCCCGCGCCCTCTACGACTTCTTCTGGAGCGAGTTCTGCGACTGGTACATCGAGCTCGCGAAGCCGCGCCTCGCCGCGGGCGGCTCGTCGCGCGAGACGGTGCTGCGCAACCTCGTGTACGTGCTCGATCACGCGCTCCGGCTGCTGCACCCCATGATGCCGTTCGTGACCGAGGAGATCTGGAGCCGGCTTCCGCTGCCCGCAGACGCCCGCGCCGAGGCGCTCATGGTCGCCGCATGGCCGGACGCAGCTGGCCTCGCCCGCTTCCGCGACGAGGACGCCGAGCGCTCCATCGCGCTCGTGCAGGAGCTCGTCACCGCAGTGCGCGCGGTACGCGCGCGCTACACGGTGTCCCCGAAGACGGCGCTTGCGGTGGCCGTGAAGTCGCCGGACGGCGAGGGCATGGTGCTCGCGTCGATGGCCGACGACATCCGCGCGCTCGCCGGCATCGGCGAGCTGGAGATCGGCTCCGGCGTGGTGAGGCCGCCGCACGCGGCCGTGACGGTCGCCGCATCGAGCGAGGTGTACGTGTCGCTGGAGGGCCTCGTGGACTTCGCTGCCGAGCGCGCGCGCGTTTCGGCGGAACTCACGAAGGCCGAAGAGGAACTGGCGCGTCTCACCAGGAAGCTCGGCAACGAGGGCTTCCTCGCGAAGGCGGCGCCCGACATCATCGAGAAGGACCGTGCGAAGGCGGCCGAGCTCGCGGCGACGGTGGGGAAGCTCACCGGTCAGCTTGGCGAACTCGCGGAGTAGCGGAGCGGTCGTGGGAGAGCTCGCCGACAGCGGGATGCTTGCCAGGCTCGCAGGGTCGCTGCAGTTCGGCATCAACCCGTCTCTCGATGGGATCCGCGCGCTGACGAAAGCGCTCGGCGACCCGCAGCGCAGCTTCCGCTCGGTCCAGGTGACCGGCACCAACGGGAAGACGTCGGTCGCCCGCATGGCCGGTGCGATCATCGGCGGACAGGGAGTGCGCTCGGCGGTCTACACGAGTCCGCACCTGAACTCGTACACCGAGCGTCTCGAGATCGGCGGCGCCCCCGTGAGCGAGGCCGAGCTCACCGACGGGCTGCGCGTGGCGTTCGAAGCCGCCGATGCGATCGCGCGGGACTTCACGGAGTTCGAGATCCTCACCGCCGCCGCCTTCCACCTCATGCGCGAGCGCGGCGTCGAGTGCGCGGTCCTCGAGGTGGGGATGGGCGGCCGGTGGGACGCCACCAGCGTCGTCGAGCCCCGTGTCTCGGTCATCACAGGCGTGGCGCTCGACCACACCGAGCGGCTGGGCTCCACGCGCGAGGAGATCGCGGCGGACAAGGCGCACATCATCAAGACGGGCTCGCTCGCGGTGCTGGGCCCCGGCTGTGCGGGCGTCGAGGACATCTTCATCGAGCGGGCGCGCCGCGTCGGCGTGCCCGTGACACGCGTCTCGCAAGACGGAGGCGATCAGACGTGGCGCATCGTCCGGCGTCCGCATCGCCCGAACGGCCTGCTCGTGATCGACGTGATGGGGGTGCGCGAACTGCGCGACCTGCGGATGCACGTGCCGACGTACCAGGCGCCCAACATCGCGACCGCCGTCACCGCCGCCGGCACCGCCCTGTGGTCGCTTCTCGACATCCCCTCGGTCCGCAAGTCGCTGCGTTCGCTCAGGCTGCCCGGGCGCTTCGAGACGCTGCGCATTGATCCGCCCCTCGTGATCGACGGGGCGCACAATCCCGACGCCGCGTCGGTGCTAGCGGGCGCCATAGCAGAGGCGTTCGAGCGCGCGTACCCGACGATCGTGCTGGGTGTTCTCGCCGACAAAGACGTCGCTGGCATCGTGCGAGCGCTCGCGCCGGTCGCAGGGGGCTTCGTCGCGACTCAGAACGCCTCGCCGCGGTGCCTGCCTGCAGCGCGGCTGGCCGAGATCGTGCACGGCGTCACCGGGACGATGCCCATCGCCGAGACAGACCTGGCGGCTGCGATCAAGATCGCGTCGGAAGGCGGGAGGGCGGCGGTCGTCACCGGGAGCCTGTACACCGCGGGGGCCGCGCGGGCGCTGTTCGTGCCCGTTGCATCCGCCTAGCCGATGCGGCGGTTCTCCGCGTCCACCTGCACCACGGTGGGCGACCAGGCGCGCGCTTCATCGTCGGTGAACTGCCCGAAGGTCGCGACGATGATGACGTCGCCGATGGTGACGAGGTGCGCGGCGGCGCCGTTGACACACATGGTGCCTGACCCTTCTTCGCCCCGGATCGCGTAGGTCTCGAAACGGCTGCCGCTCGTGACGTCCCAGACCCAGACGGCCTCATGCTCGAGAATGTCAGCAGCGTCCAGGAGCGCGCCATCGACCGTGATGCTGCCGACGTAGTCGACGTTCGCATCGGTCACGGTGGCGCGGTGGATCTTGCTCTTGAGCATCTTGCGGAGCATCGGCACGTTCCGATCCTGACGGGCTGGCGTTCGCCGGAACACTATACACGCCCGCGGCGCGGCCGTCAGCCCGGAGAGGTCGCGCATCGCGCGAGTTGCCGTACGCCGGGAGGTGTATGCGGCGGTGGTTCTGCTAGAATCCCGGTAGCCTGCGTGAGTATGCAGGCACCATGCATATCGGGAGCGGCACGACCACCCGGAAGGGGACGGAATGTTCGGAGACCTGATTGACGAACTGCTCGGGCCCATACTCGAGAGCCCGATCGTGGAACTCGCCTCCCGCCTGTGCTTGCTCTTCTTCATCGTCTTCAGCGCGGCGCTGATCTTCTGGACGTGGCGCGACGCGCAGCGCCGTGGGGCGATGCCGTGGTTCTGGGCGCTCGTGGTGCTCATCTTCAACATCTTCGGATGGATGATCTACCTCGTCGTCCGTCCGCCGGAGTACGCCGAGGACGCGCGGGAGCGCGAGCTCGAGATCGCCGCGAAGGAGGCCGAGCTCCACGCGTCGGGCAAGGCGTGCCCCTCGTGCCACCGCCCAGCGGGCCCCGACTTCCTCGTGTGTCCCTGGTGCATGACCAAACTCCGCAAGGAATGCACGAGTTGCGGGCGTGCTCTCGACCTGGACTGGAGCATCTGCCCGTACTGCAAGACCAAGCAGTGATCGCGGGCCCGCGTACGCGGGTCGGACGGTCCTCGGAAGGAAGCGTCGAACATGCCTGAGATCTTCGTCACGTTGCCCGACGGCAGCGCGAAGAGCGTACCCTCCGGCGCGACCGTGGCCGACGTCGCCGCGTCCATCGGGGCGCGCCTCGCAGCCGCCGCGATCGCCGGTCGCGTGGACGGTCGGCTCGTGGACGTGACGGCGCCCGTGACCGACGGCGCCCGTGTGGCGATCGTCACCGAGCGGGACGCCGAGGCGCTCGACGTGCTCCGCCACTCCGCCGCGCACGTGATGGCGGAGGCCGTCAAGCAGCTGTTCCCGCTGGCGAAGTTCGGCGTCGGCCCGTCGATCGAGGACGGCTTCTACTACGACATCGAGATCGACCGCACCTTCACGCCCGATGACCTCGGCGCGATCGAGGAGCGCATGCGCGCCATCGTCGCCGAGGAGCACCCGTTCGAGCGCGTGACGCTCGACAAGCTGGCGGCCCTCTCGGTCTTCGAAGGCCAGCCGTACAAGCAGGAGCTGATCGCCGCGCTGCCCGACGACGAGGAGCTCTCGACGTACACGCAGGGCATCTTCACCGACCTGTGCCGCGGTCCGCACGTGCCGCACACCGGCTGGATCAAGGCGTTCAAGCTGATGAAGGTCGCGGGCGCCTACTGGCGCGGCGATGCGGATCGCCCGATGCTGCAGCGCATCTACGGCACCGCGTGGTTCTCCGAGAAGGACCTGCAGGCGTACATCACGCGCCTGGAAGAGGCCGAGAAGCGCGACCACCGCAAGCTCGGCAAGGAACTCGACCTGTTCCACTTCGACGAGCTCGCCGGCTCCGGACTGGTCTTCTATCACCCCAAGGGCGCGCGGGTGCTGCACGAGCTCATCGAGTGGCTCTCGGCCGACCTGTACGAGCGCGGCTATCAGGAGATCCGCACGCCGCATATCTATAAGGCCGACGTGTGGAGGACCAGCGGGCACTGGGACTACTACCAGGAGAACATGTATCCCTTCCAGATCGACGAGGGGGAGGGCAAGGAACCGACCGACTATGCGGTCAAGCCGATGAACTGCCCCGGCGCGCTGCTCGTCTACCGCGCTGACGTGCGCTCGTATCGCGACCTGCCGATGCGCCTCTTCGAGTTCGGCACCGTGTACCGGCACGAGAAGAGCGGCGTGGTCCACGGTCTGATGCGGGCGCGCGGCTTCACGCAGGACGACGCGCACATCTTCTGCACCGGCGAGCAGATCATCCCCGAGGTCAAGGCGATGCTCGACATCGTCAAGTTCATCATGGACACCTTCGGCTTCGAGTACACCGCCGAGGTCTCCACGCGCCCCGAGAAGTCCGTCGGTCGCGATGAGGACTGGGTGCTCGCCACCAAAGCGCTCATGACCGCGCTCGAGGAGTGGGGCCTGCCGTATCAGATCAACGAAGGTGACGGCGCATTCTACGGCCCGAAGATCGACATCAAGGTGAAGGACGCCATCGGCCGCATCTGGCAGCTCTCGACGATCCAGGTGGACTTCAACAACCCCGAGCGGTTCGGCATCACGTACCGGACCGCCGAGAACACCGAGCAGCAGCCGTTCATGCTGCATCGCGCCATCTTCGGCTCGATGGAGCGTTTCTTCGGCATCCTGATCGAGCACACCGCCGGCGCGTTCCCCACGTGGCTCGCACCGGTGCAGGCGGTCGTCATCCCGATCGCGGACCGGCACCTGGAGCACTGCGAGGCCGTGCGCGGGCGCCTCGGCAAGGCCGGCGTGAGGGCCGAGGTGTACGCCGACAACGACCCGATGCGCGTGAAGATCGCCAAGGCGCAGCAGCAGAAGGTGCCGTACATGCTCGTGGTCGGCGACAAGGAGATCGAGGTCGATACCGTGGGCGTGCGCGAGCGGCTCGCCGGGGACATCGGCGCGATGGGCGTCGAGGAGTTCGCCGCGAAGGTGCTCGCGGAGCGTCCGTAGCGAGGCAGGCTTCGCACGCAGGTGCGCAGGTCCGATCCGGCCGTAGTGACCGGGCGAGGGGAGAGGGCCATGAACGGGGAGATCGCCGGGCGCACGCTGGCCGACTATCTGGACGAGCACGGTAAGCTGCCGCTCGGCGAAGGGCTGGCGCTGTTCGACGCGCTTCTCCAGGCAGTGGGCGAGATGCACCGCGAGGGCGTGACCGACGGCGCTCTGAACCCGGGGCGGATCGTCATGATCGCGCCGGGCAGGATCGCGCTGGTACCGGCCGGGGACGCCGGGCCCTGCGCCGATGCCGACGCGTACCGCTCTCCGCAGCAGCTCGACGGCAAGCCGGCCGACGTGCGCGCCGACGTCTACGCGCTCGGCGTGCTCGCGTACCGGATGCTGATGGGCGTGCTGCCGTACTCGGCGGGCGACGACCCTGTCGACCCCCACGCGTACCTCCCGAATCTCACGGATCGCGTGCGGCGCACGCTGACGATCGCCGTGCAGAAGAACCTCACCGAACGCTTCGGCGATGCGCTGACGTTCCGTGCGGCGCTGCGCGGCGAATCCGACATGGCGCTCGCGAGCCCGACGCTCCGCTGGGCGGTGCCCGAGGGCATCCCCGAGGGAGATACCGGGGCCGCTGACGAGTTCGCGGCAGAAGAGGGCGACGAAGACTAGCCGCGGCGTCGCCTTCGGGCGCAGGCGTGCGGGCGCTTGCTGGACACGTTCGGCGGTCCTCGCTATACTCGGCGGGTTCTTAACAACCACAGAGCGATGAAGCGGGACCCCGGCTCCATCAGAGCCGAGACGGTCCCCACCTGCCGGCGCACGAGAGTGCGGCTGTCTGGTCCGAGAACGAGAACGTGCACACGTGTGTCGCGTTCTCTCGACGTCCCGACGGCAGCGCCGCGGGACGTTTCTTGATTTTGGGGCGGTGTAGCCCCCATCTGGCGGAGGTGAAGCGTATCAGCACGACAGAGCCCAGGCTCAACGACCGGATCAGGGCACAGCGCTGCAGACTGATCGCCGACGACGGCGAGCAGCTCGGCATCTTCCTCACTGCGGATGCCATGCGCATGGCCGATGAGCAGGGTCTCGACCTCGTCGAGATCGCGCCGAACGCCGACCCGCCGGTCTGCAAGATCATGGACTACGGCAAGTACAGGTACGAGCAGGAGCAGAAGGCCAAGAAGGCCCGAAAGAACCAGACGCGGGTGGAGATCAAAGAGATCAAGTTCCGTCCGAAGATCGACATCCACGACTACGAGACCAAGAAGAAGCATGTCGTGCGGTTCCTCGAGGCCGGGGCGAAGGTCAAGGTGACCATCATGTTCCGTGGCCGCGAGATGGTGCACGCCGAGCGCGGCCTGGCCATCCTCGAGCGTCTCGAGAGCGAGATCACCGAACTCGCGTTCGTGGAGAGCAAGCCGAAGCTCGAGGGGCGCAACATGTTCATGCTCGTGGCGCCGCACAAGAAGGACATCGTGAAGGCGAAGCCTGCAAAGGACGATGACGCGGCCGAGCCGGACAAGGCGGATTCCGCCGACGCGCCGGCTGCGGAGGAATAGGAGACGACGCTATGCCGAAGATGAAGACGCACAAGGGGACCGCGAAGCGGTTCAAGCTCACCGGTACCGGCAAGATCAAGCGGGCCAAGGCCTTCAAGAGCCACATCCTCGAGAAGAAGAGCCCGAAGCGGAAGCGCAACTTCCGTCACGACGGTCTCGTTGACCAGTCCGACGTCAAGGTGATCAAGAAGCAGCTGGGCATCGGTTAGTCCGAAGCTCGCGTGTGAACAAGGAGTGATCGAAGATGCCCAGGATCAAGCGCGCCGTATCGGCGAAAAAGAAGCGTCGCACCGTTCTCGCGAAGGCGAAAGGCTACTACGGAGATCGTAGCCGCCGGTACAAGATCGCCAAGGAGCAGGTGCAGCACGCTCAGCAGTACGCCTACCGCGACCGCCGCAACAAGAAGCGTGAGATCCGCCGCCTGTGGATCGTCCGCATCAATGCCGCGGCCCGCATCAATGGATTGTCGTACTCGGTGTTCATGAACGGCCTCAAGAAGGCCGAGGTCACGCTCGACCGCAAGGTCCTCTCGGACATGGCCGTCAACGATCCGGCCGCGTTCGCGAAGCTGGCCGAGCTGGCGAAGAGCGCCCAGAGCGTGTAGCGAAAGCGCCGCGCACGAGCGAATCTGCGACGAAGGCCCCGCCGATGGCGGGGCCTTCGTGCTTGTCGGGGACGCCCGGCGCACGACGTCCGGGGCGTTCACATCTGGTTCCTCCCGCGCTCAGATTGCGCTCATGGCGGGTTGCGCTGCGGTTCGGTCGCGTGGCGCATGCTTCCGGGTGCGGGCCCGCAGCCAGTCAACGCAGCCGCCCCCCCTCGACGGCGCCACCCATGATCGGGAGGAACCATGAAACGAGTCCTGCTCGTCGCGGCGGTCGTCGCCGCCGCACTGTCCGTCGGGGGCGCGCGCGCCTACTTCACCGCGCAGGCGGAGGTGAAGGACAACGTGATCACCGCGGGTACGCTCGGCGTATCGGTCGAGCCCTCGGCGGCCGCGTTGTGCATCGAGCCGATAGCGCCGGGCGTCACGGTCACGCGCAGCGTCGGTGTGAGCAACACCGGGAGCCTGGCGCTCGATGCCGTGACGACGATCGCGAAGAAGGCCGGCTACACGGACCTGTGGAACATGCTCGAGTGCAGGGTCACCTGCGAGGGCGCGGTGCTCTACGAGGGTGTTCTCTCGTCCATGCGTACGCAAGCCGTTCGTATCGCTCCGGGCAGGACGGCGACGGTCGAGTACGCGATCGGCCTGCCGGCCGAGGCCGGAAACGAACTTCAGGGCGACTACGTGCGCGCGACGCTGTATGTCGATGCCGAGCAGTCCCGATGAGGTGCGCTTCGCCCGGGTGCGGTGGATGGCCGGAGCGTTGTGCCTGGTCGTGCTCGGCGCGTGTGTGCTGACGCACGGGGCGGTGTTCGTGTCGGGCGGCTCGATGGAGCCGGCGCTGTACGCCGGGGACCTCGTCATCTACCGGCGTCTGGGTGCGACGCCGCTGCCCGGTGAGATGCTGGTGTTCGAGCGCGACGGTGAGCGCGTGGTGCACCGGGTGCTGCTGGTCACAGAGTCTGGTGAACTGCGGACCAAGGGGGACGCCAACACGGTGGCCGACCGCGATGCTGTGGCGGTGGCCGGAGTGCGAGGCGTCCCCGTGGTCATCGTGCCGGTCGGAAGACTCGTCCGGTCCTTTGCCGCCCGGGAGCACTGATGCTAGACTTTCCTTCCAATCGCACACCAGGCGATGACGGAGATGCGCGGCGCGTCCACACCGTTCTCCAGGGAGGGGCCCCACAGACTGCGAGGGTCCCGGACGGCGGCACCGCGGTTCACTCCATCAGCTGCGACCTGAACCGGCCGAACGAGCCGCAGTAGGGGAGCCGGAGCCCCCGATATCGGGCACCCGGGACGAGATGCCCGGCCCGTTCGGCGCCCGGAAGGGGTCGCGCGGGAACGAGCGGGTCGGCGCAGCCGGCCAACCAAGGTGGTACCGCGGGAGCCGCTCCCGTCCTTGCGAACTGAAGGACGGAGTGGCTCCTTTTTCGATTCGGGTGTCGGGAGAGGCGAGGACGCATGACCATCACGGACGATCTGCGCGCGATCCAGGCCACTGCGGTCGCCGCGGCGGGCGAGGCATCGACGCTCGACGCGCTCGAAGCGGTTCGCCTCGAGTACCTCGGCAAGAAGGGCTCGCTCACCGCGGTGCTGCGAGGTCTGGGATCTCTCGCCCCCGAGGAGCGGCCCGAGGTCGGGCGCGTCTCCAACGAGGTGCGCATCGCGGTCGAGGCCGCGCTCGACGAGAAGCGCACCGTGCTCGAACGCGTCGCGCTCGAGAGCCGGATGGCCTCGGAGGCGATCGACGTCACCCTTCCGGGCAGGAAGCGCCCGCTCGGCAGGCAGCACGTGCTGCACCAGGTCGTCGACGAGATCGTCGAGGTGTTCACGGGGCTCGGCTATCAGGTCGCGGAGGGACCGGAGGTCGAGCTCGACTACTACAACTTCACCGCGCTCAACCACCCGGCGGACCATCCGGCGCGCGCGCTCCAGGACACGTTCTACGTGAAGGACCTGTCGGGCGATCGGGCGGTCGTGGCCGGCGAGAGCGACGTGCTGCTCCGCACTCATACCAGTCCCGGCCAGGTGCACGTGATGGAGAAGCAGAAGCCGCCGATCTACGTGATCGTGCCCGGCAAGGTCTACCGTCGCGACGTCGCCGACCCCAGCCACCTGCCGCAGTTCACGCAGGTCGAGGGCCTGGTCGTCGACGAGGGCATCACCTTCGGCGATCTCAAGGGCACGCTCGAGCACTTCGTGCGGCAGATGTTCGGTCCCGATCGCCGCGTGCGGCTGCGCCCGCACTTCTTCCCGTTCACCGAGCCTTCCGCCGAGGTCGATATATCGTGCGGCATATGCGGCGGGACCGGATGCCGTTCGTGCGGCGG
>DCVQ01000011.1:0-8764 GCA_002328745.1 Actinobacteria bacterium UBA2184 | reverse complement strand
GACCTCGTCGATATCACGCTGCCGGTCGAGCAGCTGTGCGATCGCCTCGATATGACCGGCACCAAGGTCGAGGCGGTGCACACCCTCGGCGCGGCGCTCGAAGGCGTGGTCGTGGGGCAGGTACTCGAGAAGGAGCAGCACCCGGATGCCGACAAGCTCTCGTACTGCACGGTGGATGTGGGCGCCGCGGAGCCGCTGAAGATCGTCTGCGGCGCGAGCAACTTCGTCGCGGGCGACAAGGTCCCCGTGGCGTGCGTGGGAGCGACGCTTCCCGGCGGTATCACCATCAAGCGGGCGAAGCTGCGGGGCCTCGAGTCGCAGGGCATGATGTGCTCGCCCACCGAGCTTCAGGTGGGCGGCGACGCGAGCGGGCTGCTCATCCTGCCCGCCGACGCGCCGGTGGGCGTCCCGTTCGCGCAGTATCGGGGTCTGGCCGACACGGTGCTGGAGCTCGAAGTGACGCCCAACCGGCCGGACTGCCTCTCGATGGCCGGCGTGGCCCGCGAGGTCGCCGCCGTGAGCGGCGTCCCGTACACCGTGCCCACAGGAGAGCCCGCCGAGGCGGGCACGCCCGTCGCCGACCTCGCGAGCGTCGAGATCGCGGATGGCGACCTGTGCCCCCGCTACACCGCCCGCGTGATCCGCGGCGTGAAGATCGGCCCATCCCCGGCGTGGCTCGCCGAGCGCGTGACCGCGGCCGGCGCGCGGCCGGTGAACAACATCGTCGACGTGACCAACTACGTCATGTTCGAGCTCGGGCAACCGCTGCACGCGTTCGACCTGGCGCGCCTGGCGAAGCGCGACGGCGTGGCGGCGATCACCGTGCGCGCCGCCGCCGAGGGCGAGTCCATCCGCACGCTCGATGGCCAGGACCGGACGCTCGTCTCCGACACGCTGCTCATCACCGATGATTCCGGCCCCGTCGCGCTCGCAGGCGTGATGGGCGGCGAGTCCACCGAGGTCTCGGAGGGCACCACGGACATCCTCCTCGAGTCGGCGTGCTTCGACACCGCCTCGATCAGCCGCACGAGCCGCCGTCTCGGCCTCATCTCGGAGTCGTCGCTGCGCTTCGAGCGCGGGGTCGATCCCGACCTCGCCGCACGCGCGTCGGCACGCGCGGCCGCGCTCATGGCCGAGGTGGGCGGCGGCTCCGTGGCACCAGGCATCATCGACGTATACCCGGGCAAGCGGCCGCCGCTGGAGCTCGCGCTGCGGGTGTCGCGCGCGAACGCGCTTCTCGGGACGGCGCTCACCTCCGCCGAGGTGAGGAAGCTTCTCGAGCCGCTCGGCATCACCGTGAGCGGCGACGGCGACGAGATCGCATGCATCGTGCCGACGTTCAGGCCCGACCTGGAGCGAGAGGTCGATCTCATCGAGGAGGTCGCGCGGCTGTTCGGCCTCGAGAACATCACCTCGACGCGCCCGGGCGGGCGCGAGCGTATCGGCATGCGTACCGACGCGCAGCGCTTCCGCGACCGCATCGGCGAGACGCTGCGCGCCGCCGGTCTCGACGAGCACATCGGCTACTCCTTCGGCGATCCGGCCGATCTCGGGCGGCTTGCGTGGCCCCTCGCGTCGGACGAGGTGCTCGTGGAGCTGATCAACCCGATGTCGGGCGAGCAGTCCGTCATGCGCTGGACGCTTGCGCCCAGCCTGCTTCGCGCCGTATCGCACAACCAGCGCCGCGGCGTACCGGACGTGCACCTCTACGAGATGGGCACCGTGTTCATGACCGCCGACGGGCGCAAGCAGCCCAAAGAGCGGCTCATGGCCGCCGGCGCGCTTGCGGGCGCCTGGCACCGTCCCTCGTGGAACGCTCTCGAGGACACGCTCGGCTTCTTCGACGGCAAGGGCGTTCTCGAGTCGCTGATGGAGGCGCTTCACGTCTCGCGATGGAGCGTCCGTGCGGCGGATCACGCGTGGTTGCAGCCGGGACGCAGCGCGGATGTGATCGTGGGCGGAGACGTGGTGGGCTGGCTCGGCGAGGTCGCCCCGGCCGTGCTCGGCGCGTACGAGACGGTGGGCCCCGTGACGCTCTTCGAGATCTCGGTGCAGGCGCTCATCAAGGCAGCCATGCACGAGCGCGTGTCGTTCAGCGAGATCCCGCGCTTCCCCGCGGTGTCGCTCGACATCGCGCTGGTGGTGGCCGAGGATGTCGCCGCCGAGCGGATCGCCGGCGCGCTGCGCTCGGCGGGCGGGAACCTGCTGGAGTCGGTGCGGCTCTTCGACGTCTACCGCGACCCCGCAGACGCGCCGGAGGATGCGCGCCGGCTGCCGAAGGGCATGAAGAGCGTGGCGTTCTCGCTCACGTATCGCGCTGCGGACCGGACGCTGTCCGACGAGGAGGTGCGCCCGGTTCACGACAAAGCGGTCCGCAAGGTCTGCGGCGCGGTAGGCGCGGAAGTGCGGGGGTAGGAGCGCGGCTGTCCCGGCTGCCGTCGAGGGTGCAAGCGAGAGCGAAGACCGCGAAACTGTTTAGAACAGCGCGGGCTATATAGTATTTGCGAATAGAAGATTGACGGTATGCAAGCCTAGGCGTATGGTGACGCTACGTACGCTATTGGGAGAGGCTGTTCATGCTGCCGGTCGCCATCGTCGGAGCTGCTGGATACGCGGGGGCGGAGCTCACGCGCTTCGTGCTCGGGCACCCCGAATTCGAACTGGTGATGGTCACCTCCGGGCAGGACGCGGGCCGGCGCGTGAGCGACCTGTATCCCGCGCTTGCGGGGTGCGATCTCACGTACGTCCAGCCCGATGCCGACGCCATCGCTGCGGCGGCCCGCGTCGCGTTCCTCGCGGTGCCGCACACGGCGGCCATGGCGATCGTGCCGGCGCTCCTGGATGCCGGCCTCACGGTGATCGACTGTTCCGCCGACTTCCGGCTGCACGATCCTCAGCTGTTCACCGCGTGGTACGCCGAGCCGCACACGGCGCCGCAACTGCTCGGCGAGGCGGTCTACGGCCTGCCGGAACTGTGGCGCGAGCGGCTGCCCGGCGCCCGGCTCGTCGCGTGCCCCGGCTGCTATCCGACCGCCACGCTGCTCGCCGCTGCTCCCGCCGTGCGGGCGGGAGTCGTCGTATCCGATCGCGTCATCGTCGACGCCATCTCGGGCGTCTCGGGCGCGGGCCGCACAGCGAACGCCACGACCCACTACGTCTCCGCGACCGAGTCCGTCGCCGCCTACAAGGTCGGCGCGCATCGCCATACGCCCGAGATCGCCCAGGCGCTCGGCGAGCTCGGCCTCGTGCATCCGTCCGTCGTGTTCACCCCGCACCTCGCGCCGCTCGACCGGGGACTGCTCTCCACCGTCTACCTCGAGGCCGATCCGGGGCTGCTTGCCGAGGAGGCGCACGCGATCTACGCGGGTGCGTACGCGGCCGAGCCGTTCGTGACGGTGTGCCCGCCGGGCGTCCAGCCTGCCACCGGTCACGTGCGGGGATCGAACCGGGCTCACCTCGGCGTGGTGCTCGACGAGCCGTCGCACACCCTCATCGTGACGTGCGCGATCGACAATCTCGTGAAGGGCACCGCTGGCCAGGCGGTGCAGTGCGCCAACCTCGCGCTGGGATTCGACGAGACGGCCGGGCTCATGGCGCCCGTGCCGGTGATATAGGAGGGCTCCGCGGATGGATCAGCATGTCTTCTCCCATGCCGATGGCGGCATCACCGCGCCTGCCGGGTTCCTCGCGGCAGGCGTGAGCGCCGGCATCAAGAAGTCGGGAAAGCGCGACGTGTGTCTCATCGTCGCCGAGACGCCATGTGCCGCCGCCGCGGTCTTCACCACGAGCGCGACCGCCGCGCCACCGGTGCTCGTCTCGCGCGAGCACGTCGCGGGCGGCACGCTCAAGGCGGTCGCCGTGAACGCCGGTAACGCGAACGCGTGCACCGGCGAGCCGGGTATGAGCGACGCGCGCGCGATGGCTGCCGCGGCCGCGGACGCGCTGGGCTGCGCGCCGCACGAGGTCTGCGTGTGCTCGACCGGCGTCATCGGCGTGCCCCTGCCGCTCCATCTGGTGACCGCGGGTATCGCCGAGGCGGCCGGACAGCTCGACTCCACCAACGGCGAGGCGGCCGCCGAGGCCATCATGACGACCGATACGTTCGTGAAGCAGATCGCGCTATCGGTCGAGGCCGAGGGTCGGACGTTCACCGTGGGCGGCATCGCCAAGGGCAGCGGCATGATCCAGCCGAACATGGCAACAATGCTCGCGTTCCTCACGACCGACGCGCCGCTCTCGAGCGCGGCGTGCGACTCGCTGCTGCGCGAGGCGGTGGCGAAGTCCTTCAACCGCATCACCGTGGATTCGGACACCTCCACGAACGACACGTGCGTGCTCATGGCGTCCGGCGCCGAGGGCGGTGGGATGCTCGAGGCGGGAAGCACCACTTACGCGGCGGTCGCGGCGGCGATCGCCGAAGTGGCGATCGCGCTCGCGAAGATGGTCGTGCGCGACGGCGAGGGCGCCACGAAGTTCGTCACCGTGAATGTGGGTGGCGCGGCCTCCGAGGACGACGCGGAGCTCGCGGCGTTTTCGATCGCCAACTCCCCGCTGTTCAAGACCGCGCTTTTCGGTGAGGACGCCAACTGGGGACGCGTGGCGATGGCGGTGGGCAAGTCGGGCGCCGCTCTCGATCCTGCGCGGCTCAAGATCGTCTTCGCCGGCATCCTCACCTGCGAGAACGGCACCGCCGTCGTCTTCGATGAGGCCGAGGCGGCACGCGCGCTCGCGGCATCCGAGATAGACGTCGACGCGGACCTCGGCGTCGGCGACGCCTCGGCGACGGTGTGGACCTGCGACCTCAGTTACGGCTACGTGAAGATCAACGGGGAGTACCGCTCATGACGGCTTCGCATATCGACGAGATGCTCGCCAAGGCCGGCACGCTCATGGAGTCGCTGCCGTGGATCAAGCGGGCGTGGGGCCGCACGGTGGTCATCAAGTACGGCGGCGCCGCGATGACCGACCCGGCGCTCCGCCATAGCGTGGCCGCCGACATCGTGCTGATGAAGCTCGTCGGCATCAACCCGGTCATCGTGCACGGCGGCGGTCCCGAGATCACCGCCTACATGGAGCGGCTCGGTATGCCGGTCGAGTTCGTCGACGGCCTCAGGGTCACCTCCGAAGAGGCGATGGAACTCGTGAAGATGGTTCTCGTCGGCAAGGTGAACAAGGAGCTCGTCTCGGCCATCAACGCTCACGGGCGGCTCGCGGTGGGCATCTCCGGGGACGACGCCAACCTCATCCGCGCCTCGGCCAAGGACGAGCGCCTCGGGCGTGTGGGAGAGGTCACGTCGATCGACACCACTGTGGTGACGAAGCTCATCGACGACGGCTTCATCCCGGTCATCGCTTCGGTGGGCGCCGGCGATGACGGCGGGAGCTTCAACATCAACGCCGACCTGGTGGCCGGCGAGGTTGCCGGAGCGCTCGGCGCCGAGAAGGTCATCTTCCTCACCGACGTCGACGGCCTGTACGCCGACTTCGCGGATAAGGACTCGCTGATCAGCGCACTCTCTCATGCCGAGGCCGAGTCGATGATCGCCGGCGGCTCGCTCTCCAAGGGCATGATCCCGAAGGTGGCCGCGTGCGTACGGGCGCTGCACCACGGGGTCGAGCGGGCGCACATCCTGAACGGCACCATCCCGCACTCGCTGCTGCTCGAGGTCTACACCGACGAGGGCGTCGGCACGATGATCACGGGCGAGAGCACCACGCTCGGCCTTGCAGACGACGCCGTCTACTTCGGCTACGAGGGCGAGGTGACCCTCTAGCCCATGGGTGCACACTACGACGAGATCGCCCGGCTCGACGCGGCGTACGTTCTTCCCACCTATGCGCGCAAGCCGGTGCTGTTCGTGCGCGGAGAGGGGATGCGCCTCTACGACGACGACGGCCGCGAGTACCTCGACTTCGTATCGGGCATCGGCGCCGTGAACCTGGGGCACGCGCATCCGGCCGTGGCCGACGCGGTGGCCGTCCAGATGCGTACCCTCGTGCACGTCTCGAACCTCTATCAGGTGGAGCATCGCGCCGCGCTCGCGGAGCGGCTGTCGGATCTTGCGGGTGGCGGCTGGAAGGCCTTCTTCTGCAATTCGGGCACCGAGGCCGCCGAGGGCGCCATCAAGCTTGCGCGCCGGTGGGGCAAGGCACGGCGTGGTGAGGAGTGCGTCGAGATCGTCTCGGCCGAGAGGAGCTTCCACGGCCGGACGATGGCGGCGCTCTCCGCCACAGGCCAGGCGTCGAAGCAGGAGGCGTTCGCGCCGCTCCTCCCCGGGTTCACGCATGTGCCCCTGAACGATATCGAGGCACTGTCCGCGGCAATCACCGAGCGCACCTGCGCGATCATGCTCGAGCCTGTGCAGGGCGAGGGCGGCGTCTACCCGTGCGACGAGGACTACCTTGCCGCAGTGCGCCGCCTGTGCGATGAGCGCGATGTGCTACTGGTCCTCGACGAGGTGCAGACCGGCTTCTTCCGCACCGGTCCCGCCTTCGCCTGGCAGGGCTACGGCGTGCGGCCGGATGTGATGATGCTCGCCAAGGGGCTTGCGAACGGTCTTCCCGCGGGCGCGGTGCTCGCGAGTGGCACTGCCGCTGAGGCGCTTGGGCCGGGCGATCACGGCTCGACCTTCGGCGGCGGGCCGGTCATCGCCGCTGCGGCGCTCGCGACGATCGACGCGCTGGTGGCCGAGCGGCTCGGCGAGAACGCGCTCGCGACGGGGGCGGTCTTGCGCACCGCGCTCGAGGAGATCGCAACGCGCACCGGCGCCGTCACGGAGGTGCGTGGACGGGGCCTGATGCTCGCCGTCCAGCTCGCGGAGCCCCGTGCCCAGGCGGTCGCCGCAGCGTGTTTGGAGCGCGGGGTGGTCGTGAACGCGATCGGTGACTCGATAGTCCGCTTCCTTCCCCCACTCGTATGCAGCAGCACCGAAACGGCTATACTGACTGATGCACTGTCAGCCGTCCTAGGAGCAGTCTGATGCATACGTTCACCGGGCGCGACCTTCTCACCCTCGCCGAGCTCACCCCCGACGAGCTGGCGCACGTCCTCGACGTCGCCGAGAAGCCTGTAGCCGAACTGCCGCGGTTCGAGGGTGCTTCGGCGGGACTCATCTTCATGAAGCCTTCGCTCCGCACCCGCGTGAGCTTCGAAGTCGGTTGCGTGCAGCTCGGCGTGCACCCCATCGTCATGGGGCCCTACGACGCGTTCTCGCGTCACGAGACCGTCCACGACACCATCAAGGTGCTCGAGCGTTACGTGGAGATCATCGTGCTGCGTACGTTCGCGCACAGCCATATCGAGGAGGTCGCCGAGCACGCATCGGTGCCGGTGATCAACGCGCTCACCGACGACTACCACCCCTGCCAGGGGCTCGCCGACCTGCTCACCATCAGGCAGCACAAGGGCGCGCTCCAGGGCCTGCGGCTGGCGTACGTGGGCGATGGCAACAACATGGCGCACACGTACCTGATCGCGGGAGCGCTCGCCGGCATGGATGTGGCGCTGGCGACACCCGCGGGCTACGAACCTGCCGCGGCCGCAGTCGAGCAGGCGCGCACCCTTGCCGCCCATTACGGCACCGGCGCGACCTTCTCGCTGGGCACGGATCCCGTCGCCGCGGTGAGCGCGGCTGATGTCGTCGTCACCGACACGTGGGCGTCGATGGGCCAGGAGGAGGAGCACGCCAAGCGCCTCCGCGACTTCGCCGGCTACACGGTCGACGAGGCGCTGATGGGCCGCGCCGACGGCGCCGCCGTGTTCCTGCACTGCCTGCCGGCCCACCGCGGAGAAGAGGTCACCGATAAGGTGATCGACTCGGCGCAGTCGGTCGTGTTCGATGAGGCCGAGAATCGTCTGCACGCGCAGCGTGCATGGATGTCGCTCGTACTGTAGCCGCCGGGAGGGAGCACGATGAGGAAGCGCACCGCGCGCCAGGAAGCGATTCGGAAGATCGTCCGACGAGAGCGCGTACGCACGCAGCGCGATCTGGTCGATCACTTGAAGAACGAGGGGTACTCCTGCACCCAGGCGACCGTCTCGCGCGACATCGCCGACATGGGGCTGCGCAAGCTGCCCGAGGGCGTCTACGTGCTTGCCGAGGACATCCACCTGCAGCGCATGGTCGCCGAGCTTGTGGAAAGCGTGGTCCAGTCGCACCAGCTGGTGCTGGTCAAGACCACGGCCGGCGGCGGGCAGGGCGTGGCCGCTGCGCTCGATGCCGCCGCACTCGACGAGATACTCGGCAGCATCGCCGGAGACGACACGATCCTCATCGTCACCGGGACCGAAGGCGCCGCGACGATCGTCCGCGAGGGCATCGAGAAGTTCCGCGGCCGCTACTAGACCGCACGACAGGCGAACGGGAAGGACAGCTTACGTGGCAAGAGAGAAGTGCGTTCTGGCGTACTCGGGCGGGCTCGACACCTCGGTGGCGATCCGCTGGATCCAGGAGAACCATGACCTCGACGTGATCGCGCTCGCGATCGACGTCGGCCAGGAGCGCCAGGACCTCGAGTTCGTGCGCCAGAAGGCCCTCGGCATCGGCGCGGTCGAGTCGATCGTGAAAGACGTCCGTGAGGAGTACGTTGAGGACTTCCTCTCGCGTGCCCTGAAGGCCAACGCGCTTTACGAGAACAAGTACCCGCTGCTCTCGGCGATGAGCCGTCCGATCATCGTGAAGCACCTCGTCGAGGAGGCGCACCGGCACGGCGCGCGGTACATCGGCCACGGCTGCACCGGCAAGGGCAACGACCAGGTGCGCTT
>DCVQ01000002.1 GCA_002328745.1 Actinobacteria bacterium UBA2184 | reverse complement strand
GTCATCGTTCGCGAGAGCGACTGCGGCACCGACGAGGGTGCCACCTTCCCCCTCAAGCCGGAGAACAGCCCCGCGCCGGTGGATCAGAACCTCGTGGGACGCTGCCTGCTCGAGCCGGTCAAGAACCCGAAGACGGGTAAGGTCATCAAGAAGGCAGGGGAGTACCTCGTTGACGAGGCCGACGTGATCGCGCTGCTCGACGCGGGCGTGGAGTCGGTCGTGGTTCGCACGGTCATGACGTGCCACGCCAGGCATGGCATCTGTCAGGCCTGCTACGGCTGGGACCTCGCGTCCCGCCTGCCGGTCGATATCGGCACGGCGGTCGGTATCATCGCAGCTCAGTCAATCGGTGAGCCGGGAACCCAGCTCACGATGCGTACCTTCCACACCGGTGGTGTCGCGGGCGAGGACATCACGCACGGTCTCCCGCGTGTCACCGAGCTCTTCGAGGCCCGTAAGCCGAAGGGCCAGGCGCTCCTGGCTGAGATCGGCGGCAAGCTCGCCATCGAGGACGGCGACAAGACCCGTACCCTCACGGTCACGGCGTCGGACGGCAAGGAGAAGTCCTACATGGTGTCGCGTCGCTCGCGCCTGCGTCCCGGCGTTGCCGACGGCATCGAGATCGAGGCGGGCATGCAGCTCACCGAGGGTTCGGTGAACCCCCACGACCTGCTCGAGCTCCGCGGCCCCAAGGCCGTCCTGGGTTACATCGTCCGCGAGGTGCAGGACGTCTACGCGAGCCAGGGCGTCGACATCAACGACAAGCACATCGAAGTCATCGCGCGGCAGATGATGCGCAAGATCACCGTGCTCGAGGCGGGGGATACCACCTTCCTGCCCGGCCAGCTGGTCGATCGTCTGTCGTACGAGGACGAGAACGATCGCGTGATCGCCGGGGGCGGCGAGCCCGCGGTGGGCGCGTCGGTCCTGCTCGGCATCACGAAGGCCTCGCTCGCCACGGACAGCTTCCTGTCGGCGGCCTCCTTCCAGGAGACCACGCGCGTCCTCACCGACGCGGCGATCGCCGGCAAGTCCGACGAGCTCCTGGGTCTCAAGGAGAACGTCATCATCGGCAAGCTCATCCCGGCGGCGACCGGCATGAAGCGCTACCGCTCGGTGAAGCTCACCTACCGCGGTCAGGCCGCGGAGTGGGACGTCGAAGAGGGCGGCCCGCTGCCCGAGTTCGCGCCCGACGAGCTGCGCGAGCTCGAGGCCATGCTCCCCGGCCCGGCGCTCGAGGAGGGCGGTCTCACCGACGAGGAAGCCGAGGCGCTGTTCGCCGGCTTCGACGTCGAGGACGAGGACGTCGATGTGAGTGGCTTCGAGGGCATGGTCTTCGATCCGGACGCTCCGGCTCCGGCCGCCGACGAGCCCGCCGAGCGCCTGTGTGAGGCGACGTTCGGTGACGGGACCCCGTGCACGCACAAGGCGAAGGACAACTCGCGCTACTGTGGCGTCCACGCCAAGATGGCCGAGAGCGACGGGCTATGCCGCGCATTCCGCGGTGATGGCACGCCGTGCCCGAACAAGGCGAAGGACGGCCACTACTGCGGCGTCCACGCCAAGCTCGAGGGACTCGGGTAAGGACCGCCAACTGACGAGGGCTCCGGGAGCTCGCCGCTCCCGGAGCCGTCGCTGCGAAAGGGTAGGATACGCCCGGGTGCGTGGTTTGACAGGGCCCAGGTGGTTTGTTAGAGTTGCGCGTTGCGACTACGCTCGGCGCCAAGGAACGGGCGCCGTGACATAGGTTCTCTTGAGATCGAACGAAGGAGATGAGTAGTGCCCACCATCAACCAGCTGGTGCGCAAGGGCCGTCAGCAGGCCATCGACAAGAGCAAGACCCCGGCGCTCAAGGGCAATCCCCAGAAGCGCGGCGTCTGCACTCGCGTCTACACGACCACGCCGAAGAAGCCGAACTCGGCTCTCCGCAAGGTCGCCCGCGTGCGCCTCACCAACCAGATGGAAGTCACCGCCTACATCCCGGGCATCGGCCACAACCTGCAGGAGCACTCCATCGTGCTCGTGCGTGGCGGCCGCGTGAAGGACCTCCCGGGTGTGCGCTACAAGATCATCCGCGGCGCTCTCGACGCCGCAGGCGTCGGCAAGCGCGCCCAGGCACGCTCGCGTTACGGTGTGAAGAAGCCCAAGTAGAGTTCGTGCGATGACGGTCCGCCCGCGGGGAAGCGGGCGGATCCGTTCGTGTCGGAAGAGGAGTGAGTCAATGCCCAGGCGTGCAGCTGCACAGCGTCGCGAGGTGCTGCCGGACCCGGTCTACAACAACCGGCTCGTCACGCAGCTTACGAACAAGATCCTGCTCGACGGCAAGAAGTCCGTTGCCGAGCGCATCGTCTACGGCGCGTTCTCGGTGGTGGAGGAGAAGACCGGTCAGGATCCGCTGTCGGTCTTCAAGAAGGCCATGGACAACGTCCGCCCGACGCTCGAGGTCAAGCCGAAGCGCGTCGGTGGCGCCACCTACCAGGTGCCGATCGAGGTCAACTCCCGTCGCTCGACGACGCTCGCGATCCGCTGGATCGTCGGCTTCGCGCGCAAGCGTCGCGAGAAGACGATGCAGGAGCGCCTCGCTGGCGAGATCATGGACGCCGCGAACAACCTCGGCGCCTCGGTCAAGAAGCGTGAGGACCTGTTCAAGATGGCGGAGTCGAACCGCGCGTTCAGCCACTACCGCTGGTAGCACCCGCGCAGACGAGCTTCAGGAAAGAGGACGAAGTCTTACATGGCCCTTAAGAGGACCCCACTCGCCATGACCCGCAACATCGGCATCATGGCGCACATCGACGCCGGCAAGACCACGACGACCGAGCGCATCCTGTTCTATACGGGAAAGTCGCACAAGATCGGCGAGGTCCATGACGGTGCTGCGACCATGGACTGGATGGTCCAGGAGCAGGAGCGCGGCATCACCATCACGTCCGCCGCGACGACGTGCTTCTGGAAGGATCATCGCATTCAGATCATAGATACGCCCGGCCACGTGGACTTCACCGTCGAGGTCGAGCGTTCGCTGCGCGTGCTCGACGGCACCGTCGCGGTCTTCTGCGCGGTCGGCGGCGTGCAGCCGCAGTCGGAGACCGTGTGGCGTCAGGCGGACCGCTACGGCGTCCCGCGGATGGCCTACATCAACAAGATGGACCGCACCGGCGCCGACTTCTTCAACGTCATCACGATGATGAAGGACCGTCTCGACACCCGGCCGGTGCTTCTGCAGCTCCCGATCGGCGCGGAGGACAAGTTCACCGGGATCATCGATCTCATCGAGATGAATGCGATCCACTTCAACGAGAACGACAAGGGCATCAACCCGACCGTCGAGGCGATCCCGGCCGACATGGCCGACGACGCGGAGCTCCACCGCCACGAGCTCATCGAGGCCGCCGCCGAGTACGACGACGGGCTGCTCGAGAAGTTCCTCGGTGACGAGGAGATCGGCAAGGACGAGCTCAAGGCCGCGATCCGCAAGGCGACCATCGACTGCGCGATCACCCCGGTCGTGTGCGGTGCGTCGTTCAAGAACAAGGGCGTGCAGGCGCTGCTCGACGCGATCGTCGACTACCTGCCGTCGCCGCTCGACATCCCGCCCGTCTCGGGCACCTCGGTGCGCGACGATTCGACCGTCACGCGCGCGGCTGACGATGACGCGCCGTTCGCGGCTCTCGCCTTCAAGGTCATGACCGACCCGTTCGTGGGCAAGCTGACCTACTTCCGCGTGTACTCGGGCAAGATGTCCTCGGGCTCCCACGTGCTGAACGCGACGAAAGGCCACAAGGAGCGGTTCGGCCGTCTGCTGCAGATGCACGCCAACCACCGCGAGGACATCGACGAGGTCTTCGCGGGCGACATCGTGGCTGCCGTCGGTCTCAAGAACACCACCACGGGCGACACGCTGTGCGACGACTCGAACCCGGTGCTGCTCGAGTCGATGGTGTTCCCCGACCCGGTCATCGACATCGCCATCGAGCCGAAGACCAAGGCCGAGCAGGACAAGCTCGGCACCGCGCTCGCGAAGCTCTCCGAAGAGGACCCCACGTTCCGCGTGCGGACCGATGAGGAGACCGGCCAGACGATCATCGCCGGCATGGGCGAGCTTCACCTCGAGATCATCGTCGACCGGCTCCTGCGCGAGTTCAAGGTCGAGGCCAACGTCGGCAAGCCGCAGGTCGCGTACCGCGAGACCGCGGGCAAGCCCGTCACCGACGTGCACGGCAAGTTCGTCCGCCAGACCGGCGGCCGTGGCCAGTACGGTCACGTGGTGTTGAACGTGACGCCGCAGCAGCCTGGAGACGGCTACGTCTTCGAGAACAAGATCGTCGGTGGCGCCATCCCGAAGGAGTACATCCCGGCGGTGGACAAGGGCATCCAGGAGGCCATCACCTCCGGCGTGCTCGCGGGCTATCCGGTCGTCGACATCAAGGTGTCTCTCGTCGACGGTTCGTACCACGACGTGGACTCCTCGGAGATGGCGTTCAAGATCGCGGGCTCGATGGGCATCAAGGAGGCGCTGCGCAAGTCGCAGACCGTGCTGCTCGAGCCGGTCATGGCTGTGGAAGTCGACACGCCCGAGGAGTTCATGGGCGACGTGATGGGCGACCTTTCCAGCCGTCGCGGCCACATCGAAGGCATGGAGCCCCGTGGCAACGCGCAGCTCGTGCGTGGCAAGGTGCCGCTTGCCAACATGTTCGGGTACGCCACCGACCTGCGTTCGCGTACTCAGGGTCGTGCGGCGTACACGATGCAGTTCAAGGCGTATGAGCCGGTGCCGAAGAGCATCGCCGACGAGATCATCGCCAAAGCCGGCGGCGAGCAGGGCTAGGGGACGAATACGATGGCCAAGAAGAAGTTCGAGCGCACCAAGCCGCACATGAACGTCGGCACCATCGGTCACGTCGACCATGGCAAGACGACGCTCACCGCTGCCATCACCAAGTGCCGTGCCGCAAAGGGCATGGCCGACTTCACGCCGTTCGACCAGATCGACAAGGCCCCCGAAGAGCGCGAGCGCGGCATCACCATCGCCATCGCGCACGTCGAGTACGAGAGCGACAAGCGCCACTACGCGCACGTCGACTGCCCGGG
>DCVQ01000038.1:15410-26394 GCA_002328745.1 Actinobacteria bacterium UBA2184 | reverse complement strand
CAAACGGTTTGAAACGAGGCATGCTATGGCGCGAACCGCCGTCACTATCGGCTTCTCGGCACCCCCTGAACTCGTCGCGGAGGTGGACCGCATCGCGGCCGCCGAGGGCAGGTCGCGCAGCGAGCTCTTCCGCGAGATGGTGCGTGTGTACAAGCGCGACCGCGAGTTGGCGGTCTTCGAGGACCTCGCGGCGTACGGCCGCGAACGCGCGCGGCGGAGGGGCGTGCGCACCGAGGAGGACGTGGAGCGGCTCATCCACGAGGCCCGGGGTGTCTAGGGTCGTCCTCGACACCAACGTCTTCGTCTCGGCGTACGGGTTCGGCGGCAAGCCTGCCGAGGTGCTCCGGGGAGCGATCGCGGGTGTGTACGTGCTGGTGACGTCCCCCGCGATCCTCACGGAACTCGCCGACAAGCTGTACGAGGTGCTCGGTTTCGACGACGAGCACGTGCGCGAGGTCGTCTCGCAGCTCGCGCGCATAGCCGAGGTCGTGCGTCCCGAGGTGCGCCTTGCGGTACTCGCCGACGACCCCGACAACCGCGTCCTCGAGTGCGCGACGGAGGGCGGTGCCGATGTGATCGTCTCGGGCGACCACCACCTGCTCGACCTCGGCACGCACGACGGGGTTCGCATCGTCCGCGTCGCCGAGTTCCTGGAGGGGTTGAGTTGACCCGGCAGACGGGCCGGATCCCAAACCCGTCTCGGTCGCCGCGCTTGCTCTTGCGTATCTTCAGGGATACACTCGACACATGATCGAGATCCGACAGACGGCGGAGTACGAGTCGTGGTTCGAGAGGCTGCGCGATCTCCATGCGAAGGCGCGCATCCTCGCTCGGATTCGACGGCTCTCTCTCGGCAACCTCGGCGACATCAAGCCGGTCGGCGAAGGCGTGTCGGAACTCCGCATCACCTACGGCCCGGGCTATCGCGTCTATGTGAAGCGGCAAGGCGACGTGGTGGTCATTCTGCTTGTTGGAGGCGACAAGTCGAGTCAGAAGCGAGACATCGAGCGTGCCAAGGAGCTCGCTCGGGGCCTGTAAGGAGACCAGTCATGACAAAGACGGACACCAAGACCTATACGAGTCGCTGGGACCCCACCAAGTACCTCGACTCCGACGAGGCTGTCGCGGCGTACCTCGACGCGGCCATCGATGAGGATGACCCTGCGCTGCTTGCCGCCGCGCTCGGCGACGTCGCGCGCGCCAAGGGTATGACGGAGATCGCTCGTGAGACCGGACTGGGTCGCGAGAGCCTCTATAAAGCGCTGTCATCTGACGGCAACCCTGAGTTCGGAACGGTGCAGAAAGTCGTACGCTCGCTCGGTCTCAAACTGCACGTCTCGGCATAGGGTGGAGTGTGCTCAACCGCAACCGCTCCCAGGACGGAGCGGTGCTTTCGCGGGTCTCCCGTGTCATACTGAAGTGCATACTGAGTGTATGCAGAGTCTCGTGGGATGGGGCGCCACATGGTAACCAGAGTGACGGTCACGCTGCCGGACGACGTCCTCCTTGAGCTGGACGGGGTTGCGGACGAGGAGGGTGTCACGCGCAGCGAGGTGGTGCGTGAGGCGGCGGCGACCTACCTGGCAGGGAGAGGGGCATCGCGCGCCGCCCGCCTCCGGCAGGAAGCCGTCACCGACGGTATCGCCTGGCTCGAGCAGCTCAGCCTGAAGCATGCCGCCGACGGCGAGTCGAGCCTCGAGGTGCTTCGCGAGATCAGAAGCGCCTCGCTGGGCATCGAGTCTGGTGAGCGGCGCGAGGTGGGCAGGTGAGCCGCGTCGTTCTCGATGCCTCCGTAGCCGTCAAGTGGTTCAGGTCCGAGCCGGGCACCGACGAGGCGAGGCGACTTCTCGGCCAGCACGGCTCGGGTGAGATCGCCATCGTCGTGCCGTCCCTCTTCGTGTACGAGTTCGCGGGTGTGGCAACGCGCGTGCTCGATCCGGCCGAGCGCGATGAGTTGTGGCAGCGCTTCCTGAGCTGGCGCATCGTCGTGCGCGAGGTGGGCGATTCGCTCATCGGTGATTCGATGAGGATCGCCGACCGGCTCGGATGCTCGTTCTATGACGCGGTAGCGCCAGCCCTCGCAGAGGCGCTGGGTGCACCGCTCATCTCGGCGGATCGCGAGGCGCACGCAACCTGGCCGGGAGCCGTCCTGATCGGCTGATCCGCGCGCTCGGCATGTCAGTCGGCATGGCGTACTCTGCATGCCATCACCGGCATCATGCGTTTCGCTTCATGCTGCTCGCTCGTGTATCCTCTCCCGTACAGTACCGACGCTCCAGGGGAGGAGCCACCATGGCACGGCCTTCGATTCCGCGTCCGCCCGCGACGCCCGACCAGCTCACCGCAGCCGACCTCATGGCCGTGCTGCCGATGACCGCCGAGCTCAAGGACGGTCACCTCTGGATCGGCGGCGTGGACATGGTGGAGCTCGCCCGCGAGGCGGGCACCGCCCTCTACGTGATGGATGAGGCCACCATCCGCCACCAGCTTGCCGAGTACGTGCAGTGGACGCGCTACCACTGGAAGGACGTGGATGTCGTCTACGCCGGCAAGGCGTTCCTCTCGCTCGCGATGGTGAAGCTGGTACAGGAGGAGGACTGCTGCCTGCTCTGCGCCTCGGGCGGCGAGCTCGCCTACGCGGTGCGCGCCGGCTTCCCGATGGAGCGCGTGCAGATGCACGGCAACAACAAGACGCCCGCCGAGCTGGCCGAGTGCCTCGACGCCGGCATCGGCCGCGTTGTGGTGGACAACTTCGAGGAGATGGAGCGTCTCTCGGCGCTTGCGGCCGCACGCGGCGCGAGCCAGAAGGTGCTGATCCGCGTCACCCCGGGCGTGGAGGCCGACACGCACGACTTCATCATGACCGGCGCCGAGGACTCCAAGTTCGGCTTCGGCCTCAACCAGGGCCTCGCGATGGAGGCGGTCAGGCGCGCCATCGCGCTCCCGGGCATCGAGTTCGACGGCTTGCACATGCACATCGGCAGCCAGATCTTCGCGCTCCACAGCTACGCCAAGGCCATCGAGGTGATGGTGGGCTTCATGCGCGACATCCAGGCCGAGACCGGTCACGCCGTCCGCATGCTCGACGTGGGCGGCGGCCTCGGCGTGGCGTACGGCGTGCCGGACGAGCCCTCCACCGTGAAGGACTTCGGCAAGGTGGTCGTGGACGGCATCAAGGAGGAGTGCGAGCGGCACGGCATCGCGGTGCCCCGCATGGCCGTCGAGCCCGGCCGCTCCATCGTGGCCAAGGCCGGCGTGACGCTCTACACCGTGGGCTCGGTGAAGGAGATCCCCGGCATCCGCACGTACGTGGCGATCGACGGCGGCATGTCCGACAACATCCGCACCTCGCTCTACGACGCGCACTACGAGGCGTTCATCGCAAACAAGGCCGACGAGCCGCGCGTCATGGTTGGCACGATCGCGGGCAAGCACTGCGAGAGCGGCGACATCGTCGTCCGCGACGCGCCGCTGCAGGCGCCCGAGCCTGGCGACGTCATCTGCGTTGCCGCCACTGGCGCCTACTGCCAGTCGATGAGCAGCAACTACAACAAGCAGGTGCGCCCCGGCGTGGTGTTCGTCCGCGACGGACAGTGGCGCTGGTCGGTGCGCCGCGAGACGTACGACGACCTCATGAAGAGCGACCTCGGCTAGGCACTGACCACCGGTCTGCTGCGTGGCCGGCACGATGCATGAGGAGTCGCGGCGCGCGTCGCCCGTCTCGGGTATGCTCTCAGCATGTCCCCGTGGAGGAGGGCCCTCATGAGCCGACGTCCGATGCGCTTCCTGGTCCTGTCCGTGCTCGCGATCGCGCTCGTTGCGCTTGGCGGCTGTGGCCTCAAGGCCACCGTCACCGTCGAGAGCGACGGGTCGGGCACCGTCGGCTATGCATTCCTCATGCCCGAGGGCCTGCTCGGCATGTCCGAGGGCGGGGAGGGCGATCTTTCCACGGCCGTCGAGGACGCGCAGGAAGCGGCCGACGAGCAGGGCGTCACGGTCGAGGAAGTCAAGGACGGCGACGAGGCCGGCATCGGCTGGACGGCTGAGTTCGAGGACGCCGACGAGTTCGGGGACGCCATCGAGCGCCTGAACACCGCGATGAGCGCGAGCGAGGATGCCGAAGATGCCGGGGCCGGTCAGCCGCCCTTCGCATCCGGCGAGCTCGAGGTGAAGCGCGGCATCTTCTCCAACAGCTACACCGTCACGATCGAATACGAGCCGACCACCGACGCGAGTTCCCTTGGTGAGGAGTACGAGGGGATGAGCGGCGAGGAGCTCGAGGCGCTCATGGGCCAGATGGGACTCACGAGCCAGGTCGTCGTGACGATGCCCGGCGATGTCACCGACACCAACGGCGAGATCGACGAGGACGAGCCGACGGTGGCGACATTCGATCTGCCGCTGTACGGCGGAGAAGCCCGCACGCTGGAGGTGGTCTCCAAGCAGACGAACTGGCTCGTGCTCGGCATCCTCATCGGCGTGGGCGTGCTGGTGCTCCTCGTCGCGGCCTTCCTGCTCGTCCGCTCGGCAGCGGCGAAGCGGCAGAAGGCCGCGCCGGTCGTGCCGGTGGCCTACGCGCCGGTCGCCGCGGCCGCGCCCGTCGACTACGCGCCGGTCGCCGCACCTGCGCCCGCACCCGCACCCGCACCCGCACCCGAGCCCCCCGCGGCGTCCGCGTTCTGCGCGAACTGCGGCGCGCCCCGGCCGGCCGATGGCGCGTTTTGCCCGACGTGCGGGACGCCGCTCGCCTGACGGGGTGACCGATGGTATCGCGCTTGCAGGGTAGCGCTGCATGAAGCACGCGCTCCGCTACATCTGCATGGTCCTCGGCATCGTCGCGCTCGCGCTCGGCGTCATCGGCGTGTTCCTGCCGATGCTCCCCACCACACCGTTCCTGCTGCTGGCGGCCGCTTGTTTCGTGCGCTCCTCGGAACGCATGTACCGGTGGCTCATCGATCACGAGCGGCTCGGCTGCTACGTGCGCGACTTCCTGTCGGGCAAGGGGATACCCCGCAAGGCCAAGCGCGCAGCGATCGTCACGATGTGGGTCACGTCACAGCTGTCGTGGGTGGTCATCATCGCGCACGTGGGCGTAGGCCCGCTGACGGTGGCCTATGCCGGCCTCCTCGTCGTGGTGGCTATCCTCGTGCATTGGTACATCGGGTACCGCGTGCCCACACGGGAGGACGTCTGCGAGGCCGCGTGAGCGGGGCATGTCCCGCGCCCTGCGCTATACTTTCGTCGCGGCGACGATCGCCGCGGCTACCCACGTATCCGCTTGAAAGGCGCACCTTATGCGGACGATCAGCGTCGGCCTCGTCGGCCTCGGCACCGTCGGCAGCGGCGTCATCGACATACTCGCGCGACACGGCGGGCATTTCCGGACGCGTGCCGGCGTGGACCTCGCGCTCGTTCGTTGCGCCGACCGCAACCCTGATCGTGCGCGCGACCTCGGCCTGGCCGAGGGCGTGTTCACCACCGATGCAGCCGACATCATCAACGACCCGTCGATCGACATCGTCATCGAGCTCATCGGCGGCACCGGCGCTGCGCGCGACGTCGTGCTGGACTCCCTGGCGGCCGGAAAGGCGGTCGTCACCGCGAACAAGGCGCTGATGGCAACGCACGGCCGTGAGGTCATGGATGCGGCCGAGGCGCACGGGGTCGACATCCTGTTCGAGGCGGCGGTCGGCGGGGGCATCCCGATCATCGGCCCGCTCAAGCACAGCCTCGTGAGCAACGAGATCCAGGCCGTCTACGGCATCGTGAACGGCACCACCAACTACATGCTCACGCGCATGAGCGAGGACGGGCTCGACTACGAGACCGCGCTTGCCGAGGCGCAGGCGCGCGGCTTTGCCGAGGCCGACCCCACGGCCGACGTCGACGGCCTCGACGCTGCGGCGAAGATCGCCATCCTCGCTTCCATCGCGTTCAACTCCCGCGTGACGTTCGCCGACGTGCCCGCCGAGGGCATTCGCTCGATCACGCCGGGCGACATCGCCTACGCGCGGGAGACCGGCCACGAGATCAAGCTCGTGGCGGTGGGGAGGCGCACCCCCGCGGGCATCGACGTGCGCGTGCAGCCCAGCATGATCCGGGCGACGCACCCGCTCGCCAAGGTGAACGGCGTCTACAACGCCATCTACGTGGTGGGCGACTCGGTGGGCGAGGCGATGTTCTTCGGCGAAGGCGCCGGGTCGCTGCCAGCTGCCTCGGCGGTCGTGGGCGACGTCATCGAGGCGGCGCGGCACATTCAGCGCGGCTGCCAGGCGCTCGTCGGCTGCACCTGCAGCGAGAGTCTGCCGCTGTGCGACATCGCCGATCTCGAGAGCGCGTACTACCTCCGCCTGCACGTCTCCGACCAGCCCGGCGTGCTCGCCTCGGTAGCGGGCATCTTCGCGGGCAAGGGCGTTTCGATCGCCTCGGTCATCCAGAAGCGTTCGGACGACGGCGGAGCCGAGATCGTGTGGATCACCCACCGGGCGGCCGAGCGCAATCTGCGCGCGGCGCTCGCCGCGATCGAAGCGCTTGAGGTGGTCGACGCCATCGGCACCGTGCTGCGCGTGGAGGAGCTGTAGCCCGATGAGCGTTCGGGTGCGCGTCCCGGCATCGGCGGCGAATCTCGGCCCCGGGTACGACGCGTTCGGCCTCGCGCTGGGGCTGCACAACGAGTTCGAGGCCGAGCTTGCGCCCGAGTGGCGGGTCGAAGTGGGCGGCGAGGGAGCCGGCGGGCTTGCGACCGGCGCCGACAACGAGGTCGCCCGGGCGATGGCGCGCGCGTTCGCCGAGGCCGGTCGGCCGGAGCTCCGAGCCGAGATCGAGTGCCACAACGGCATCCCGGTAGGTCGCGGGCTCGGCTCGTCGGCAGCCGCGATCGTGGGCGGGCTCGTGCTCGCCGACGCGCTCGCAGGCGGGCCGCTCGGCAGGTCGCGCATCCTGGAGCTGGCCGTCGAGATCGAAGGCCACGCCGACAACGTCGCCGCGGCGCTCTACGGCGGCTTCACCGTGACGGCGCCGCCGCCGAACGTCACCTGCGCCCGCATCGATCCCGCGCGGGGACTCGCCGCGGTGGTCGTGATCGGGGAGCAGCCGCTGTCGACCGCGCTCGCGCGCCAGGTGCTTCCGGCTGAAGTCCCACACGCGGACGCCGCGGCCAATGCGGGCGCGGCCGCGCTCGTGGCGCTCGGCATCGCGTTCGGCGAGCCCGACTATCTCGTCGCGGGTCTGTCCGACCGCATCCACGAATCGTATCGCGCACTGCTCGTACCGGACTTCGACGCGGTGAAGAGCGCGCTTGCGGCGGTGGCCGCGGCGCCGGCGGTCCTTTCCGGCGCGGGCCCGACGATGCTGTCGCTCGTGCAGGGCGACGACGATGTCCACGCGCTCGATCGCGCGCGCTCGATCGCCGATGCGGTGCGGCCGGCGCTCGCCGAGATCGGGAGGGGACGCGTGATCGCCCTCGAGGTCGACCGGACCGGCGCGGTGGTGCTGTGAGCGTGGCGTCCGGCGAGCCGCGCCGTGCCACGGGCGGTCTGATCGCCGTCGCGGTCACGCTCGGCCTCCTCGCGGCTGCGGTGACGTACCTGCCGGTGCCCGGGGTGCCCGAGTGGGCGCGCTTCGCCGTGGCGAGCCTCCTGGTCGCGGGGACGGCGTTCGTGCCGGGCGTCGGCCTGCCGGTCGTGGTCGCGGCGCTCTTCGGGGCGGTCGGGCTGCGCGACCTTGCGGTGGCGAGCGCGATGTGGGGCAACCTGTTCTTCGTCGTGCTCGTGGGCGCTCTCATCGCGGTCATCGTGCATGCGGTGCGCTCGGGCCACCCGATCGCGTGGCGCCTCACGCCCCTCGAGTGGGCGATGCTCGGCATGCTCGGCGCCGGCCTGTGGTCGCTGCCCGCATCGCTGGACCCCGCTGCGAGCATCGCGTACCTCGGGCGCATGTCACTGCTGGCCGCGGCAGGGCTACTGGTGTCGCGCGTGATGCGTTCGCCGCGGAGGATCCGTGCGAGCCTCGATGTCTTCGTGGCCGTCTCGGTGGCGCTCGCGCTGCTCGCTCTCGCGCAGTGGGCGGCGCCGGACCTCGGCATCGGCCGCATCCACGTGCCTTCCATCAACGCCGCCGACGTGACCGTGCGCCCGTCCGGCTTCTACCTCGACCCCAACTTCCTCGGAGCGCACCTCTCGATCGCCGCGCTGGCGGTTCTGGCGAGCGCGGCTCGGTCGAAGCGGCGGTGGTGGCCGATCGCCGCGGCGGTGCTGCTCTTCGCGGCGGTGGCCGTGACGTACTCGAGGTCCGCATGGCTTGCCGCATCGGTCGGCCTCGTGACGCTCGCGCTTCTGGGGGGACGTCGCGCCCGTGTTGCGGTCGCCGTCGCGCTGCTCGTGGGGATGGTGGCCGGAGCGGCCCTTGTCGGCCCGGAGCGGCTGCTCGGACGGGCGGCGTCGGTCATCGAGGCGGGCCCGGAGAGCGCGGGTGCGACGCGCATCGGCATGGCCCGGTCGTCGCTTGCGATGATCGCCGACCGTCCGGTCTTCGGCACCGGCCTCGAGGCGTTCGATGAGGCGTACCCCGACTACCGGCTGCCGGGCGCCGAGGCGACGATCACGCACCCGCATCAGGTGCCGCTCGCCTTCATCGCCGAGACGGGGGTCGCCGGAGCGCTCGCGCTGCTCGGCCTCATCGCGGCGACGCTGGTCACCGCACGGCGGCTCAGTACCGGCGAGCCGGCCGTGCGCGCCGCGCTCCTCGCGGGGGTCGTCGCGATCGCCGCAGGCGCGCTCTTCCAGTTCTTCCTGTACTGGGAGGTGGCATGGCTGTGGGCCGGCCTCCTCTCGGCCGCCGGTGCGCTCCTGCGGCCCGAACGGTCCGCATGCGCGAGCGGCGGAGCCGATTCGGGGAAAGAATAGGGCATCCCTCCCGTGTGCTTCCGGTTCCGGCCGGTGGCGCACACCCGACGATGGAGCGGCTCATGGACAGCGGAAGCCCGGTCGTCATCGCGCAGATCTCGGACCTGCACTGCGGGTCGCAGTATCACATCCCGAGCCTTGCCACCCGCGTGGTCGACGAGATCAACGAGCTCGCCCCGGACGCGCTGATCGTCACCGGGGACCTCACCGATATGGGATTCCGGCAGGAGTTCAAGGTCGCCCGGCGCCTGGTCAGCCGCATGGAGGTCGAGAACGTGATGGTCCTGCCGGGCAACCATGACGCCCGTAACGTCGGCGAGGTGCACTTCGAGGAGCTGTTCGGAGCGCGCTCCAGCGAGCTTCGGTTCCGCGGCGTGCGGGTCCTCGGCATCGACTCGTCGGAGCCGGACCTGGATGGTGGCCGTGTCGGGCGCGAGCGCTATCGGTGGATCGAGGAGCGCTTCTCGGATCCCGACGAGTTCAAGATGGTGGCGCTGCACCATCACCTTCTCCCCGTGCCCGGAACGGGACGGGAACGCAACATCGTCTACGACGCTGGCGACATGCTCCGGGTGCTCAACAGCAGCGGCTGCGACATGGTGCTGTGCGGGCACAAGCACGTGCCGCACGTGTGGCGCCTCGAGGAGATGGTGATCGCGAATGCGGGCACGGCGTGCACGCACCGGCTCCGCGGGATGACGCGCGCGAGCTACAACATCATCGAGCTGCACCGCGATCGCGTGCGCGTGATCCTCAAGCACCCCTTCGATGAGCCGGAGGTGGTCGCCGATTTCGAGCGGCAGCTCAAGCGCGAGTGCACGTGGCGGCAGCGCGAAGAGCCCGGCGAGGGGGAGGGCGCGTGAGGAACGCGATCGCGCTCATCGACGGTGAGCACTACCCCCCGGTGGTGCGCTACGCGCTCGATCGCCTCGGGCAGGAGTACCAGTTGCAGGGGGCGGCGTTCGTCGGCGGCACCGAGAAGGTCGACTCCGCCGCGACCGCCGAGGTCTACGGCGTGCCGGTCGTGCAGGCCGCCGATCGTGGCGCCGCGCTCCGTGAAGCGCTCGCGCGCTTCTCGCCCGAGGTCGTCATCGACCTGTCGGACGAGCCCGTGCTCACGGCCGCCGACCGCTTCGCGCTCGCGAGCATCGCGCTCGGCGCGGGCGCTGAGTATCGCGGCGCCGACTTCGTGCTGCGTCCGCCGCGTGCCGAGGCCGTCACCCGCACCCCCGCGCTGGCGATCGTGGGCACCGGCAAGCGCGTGGGGAAGACCGCCGTGTCGGCGTACATCGCGCGTCACCTCAAGGAGAACGGCAGGGACATCGTCGTCGTGGCGATGGGCCGCGGCGGCCCGGCCGAGCCCGAGCTGATCCGGGGCGACGAGGTGGCGCTCACCACCGACGACCTCCTTGCGCTCGCGCGCCGGGGCGTGCATGCCGCATCGGACAACTACGAGGACGCGGTGATGAGCCGCGTGACCACGGTGGGCTGCCGGCGCTGCGGGGGAGGCCTCGCGGGCCAGGTGTTCTTCAGCAACGTGCCCGAGGGCGCTGTGCTCGCCGATTCGCTCGGCAAGGAGATCGTCGTGCTCGAGGGGTCGGGCGCGGCCGTGCCGCCGGTGTCGGCAGACGCCACGCTGCTCGTGGTCGGCGCGGGGCAGGGCGTGCCGTACGTCCGCGACTATCTCGGGCCCTACCGGCTGGGCGTGGCCGACGGCGTCGTCATCACCGGTGCCGAGGAGCCGATCGCCTCACCGGGAGCGGTCGCGGAGCTGGTGGCGGCCATCCGGGAGCATCGTCAGGACGTCCCGGTGGTGGTCACGACGTTCCGCCCCAGACCGCTCGGCGATGTGACCGGCGCCCGGGTGTTCTTCGCGACCACCGCTCCGCCCGCGCTCCTGCCATCGCTCGCCGCCCATCTCGAGCGCGGATTCGGCTGCGAGGTTGTTGCGACGAGCCCGCACCTCTCCGATCGGGCGCTCCTGCGCGAGGACTTGCGCGCGCACGCCGGGCACTTCGACGTGCTGCTCACCGAACTCAAGGCCGCGGCCATCGACGTGGTGGCCGAGGCGGGCTCGACCG
>DCVQ01000038.1:12869-15401 GCA_002328745.1 Actinobacteria bacterium UBA2184 | reverse complement strand
ATCGACAGCGTGGTCGCCACGGCGATCGCGCGAGGAACAGCAAGGGGCCGCTAGATGCCGACCAACCCGCCGATCATCATCAAGGACCAGAAGCACGGGCTGCCGATGAGCAAGGGGCTGCTGGCGCAGTCGTTCACGGCCACAGGGCTCAGCCCGTCGCGCGCCTATGCGGCGGCCCAGCAGATGCAGGACGAGCTGCGCAAGGCCGGGAGGTTCGAGATCACGCTCGCGGAGCTCCAGGCCGACGCCGAGCGGATCCTGCTCGAGGTGGCGGGCGAGGACTACGCCAGCCGCTACCGCCGCCTGAACGAGATCTCCAAGCTCGATCGGCCGCTCATCATCCTCATCGGCGGAACCACCGGCGTGGGCAAGTCGACCATCGCGACGGAGGTCGCCCACCGGCTCGGCATCACGCGGATCGTCTCGACGGATAGCATTCGGGAGGTCATGCGTGGTATCTTCTCCCGGGACCTCATGCCTGCGATCTACGAGAGTTCGTTCAACGCGTGGCGCGGGCTTCGGGTCCCCGTCCCCCATGGCGCCAGCCCTGTGATCGTCGGATTCCGGGAACAGGCGGCCGTGGTCGCAACCGGCGTCAAGGGCATCATCGAGCGCGCTGTCATCGAGGGTGTCAGCATGGTTCTCGAGGGCATCCACGTCGCGCCGGGATACATCGAGCCTTCCCAGTTCAAGAACGCGTCGGTCGTGCAGTTGCTGGTGACCGTGGACGACGAAGAGGCGCACCGCAGCCACTTCTACATCCGCGAGATCCAGACCGAGGGGACCAGGCCGTTCGAGCGATACCGCGCGAACTTCGCGAACATCCGGCAGCTCGGCCTGTACCTCGAGGACCTGGCGGCCGAGCACGGCATACCGGTCGTGAGAAGCCATCAGCTCGATCGCACGGTGGCCGAGGTTCTGGAATCGATCGTCGACGCGGTGATCCGCGAGGACGAAGAAGCGTCGGGGCCGACGGAACGGCCCCTCGAAATGAGAGGAACGGACGACGAATGAAGTTCTTCCTGGACACCGCGAACATCCGCGAGATCGAGGAAGCGGCGTCGTGGGGCGTGCTCGCGGGCGTCACCACCAACCCGTCGCTCTACGCGCGGGAGGGCGGCTCGCTCGCCGACTTCCACGCGCACATCCAGCGTATCTGCGCGATCTGTGACGGCCCCGTCTCGGCCGAGACCGTCGGGCTCGTGCGCGACGAGATCGTCCGCGAAGGCGAGGAGCTCGCCGCGCTGGCGCCCAACGTCGTGGTGAAGGTGCCGGTCATGCCCGAGGGCCTCGCCGCCACCCGCACGCTTGCCGGCAAGGGGATCGACGTCAACATGACGCTGTGCTTCACGGTCCCGCAGGCGCTGCTCGCGGCGCGTGCGGGCGCCCGGTACGTGAGCCCCTTCATCGGCCGCTTCGACGATATCTCCGAAGACGGCCTCGAGCATCTGGGCAACATGATCGCCGCCCTCAACAACTACGACTTCGGCCATCCGGTCGAGGTGATCGCCGCCTCGGTGCGGCACAACCAGCACGTCGTGTCCGCAGCGCTCATGGGCGCCGACATCGCGACCGTGCCGTTCGGCGTCCTCGAGAAGCTCGTCAAGCACCCGCTTACCGATCGCGGCCTCGAGGCGTTCCTTGCCGACTGGGAGAAGGTGAAGAACGCGTGAGTGCACGTCCCCGCAAGCGCGGTCGCCGCGGAGGCGGCGCCCCCACCGAGGTCGTCCAGCCGTCCGTCACGCGCGAGGAGCTGCAGGCCAAGACCGTCGCCGAGCTCCGCGAGATGGCGGCCGAGGTCAACCTCGACGTCAAGGCGCTCAAGAAGAAGGACGAGCTCATCGAGGCGGTCTACGACGCCAAGGTGAAGTCCGAGGGCTTCGTGGAGATCCTCGGCATCCTCGACGTCCTGCCCGAGGGCTACGGCTTCATCCGCACAGGCGGCTACCTGCCCGGTGACAACGACGTGTACTGCTCGATGTCGCAGATCCGTCGTGCCGAGCTCCGTCGCGGCGACATGGTCAAGGGCCAGGTCCGCCCGCCCAAGGAGTCCGAGAAGTACCCGGCGCTCATCAAGGTGATGTCGGTCAACGGCCACCCGCCCGAGGAGTCCCGCCAGCGCAAGGACTTCCGCGACCTCGTGCCGGTCTATCCGGACGAGCGCCTGCGCCTCGAGCACGGCGCAACGGCGATCACCGCGCGCGTCATCGATCTGGTGGCGCCGATCGGCAAGGGCCAGCGCGGGCTCATCGTCTCGCCGCCGAAGGCAGGCAAGACGACCGTCCTCAAGGACATCGCGGCCTCGATCAGCGCCAATAACCCCGAGGTCTACCTCATGTGCCTGCTCGTGGACGAGCGTCCCGAGGAAGTCACGGACATGGAGCGCTCGATCAAGGGCGAGGTCGTCTCCTCGACCTTCGACATGCCGAGCGAGAACCACATCGCGGTGGCCGAGCTCGTGATGGAGCGCGCGAAGCGGCTCGTGGAGAGCGGCTTCGACGTGGTGATCCTGCTCGACTCGATCACGCGTCT
>DCVQ01000038.1:0-12795 GCA_002328745.1 Actinobacteria bacterium UBA2184 | reverse complement strand
ATCTTCGAGGAGTTCAAGGGCACCGGAAACATGGAGCTCCGGCTCGACCGCAGGCTGGCCGACCGGCGCATCTTCCCGGCCATCGACGTCATCACCTCGGGTACCCGCAAGGAAGAGCTCATCCTCGATCCGATGGAGGCGCCGTTCGTCTGGGGCCTGCGCCGGATCCTGCACGGCGTGGACTCCGCCGAGCGCGCGATGGACATGCTCATCAAGGGTCTCAAGACGGCCAAGTCCAACCAGGAGTTCCTCACCAAGATGGCCAAAGGCGCCGAAGCCAAGCGCGCCACCAACGGGTTCGACGTCTAGCGGCGAGCGCCCGGCGCCGATTGCCGCGCGTTCGCGCAGCGTGCTATGATTCGCGGGCTGTCTGCGCACCTGGTCGGAAACCAGGTGCATACGTATGGAGGTTCACTGTGCGCACCGGTATCCACCCCGACTACGTCGAGGCCAAGGTCATCTGCTCCTGTGGCGAGACCTTCATGACTCGCTCGACGAAGCCCGAGCTCCACGTGGAGCTCTGCTCCAAATGCCACCCGTTCTACACCGGCACCCAGAAGCTCGTCGACTCGGGCGGACGCGTCCAGCGCTTCTCCGACAAGTTCGGGAACGCCGCCGCTGCCGTCGCCGAGAAGGAAGCGGCTGCGCGCGACGCGCGCCAGAAGGCCGCCGAGGAGGCCGCGCTCGCGGCTCGCGAGGCGAGGGCCGCGAAGGACTCCACCAAGGTGGAGCGCACCGCCAAGGCGGAGGTCGCTGCCGCGGTCGAGAGCGGCGAGGCCGCTGCCGACGTGGTCGAAGAGGCCGTCGACGTGGCTGACGCCGTCGAAGCCGTCGAGGAAGTCACCGACGCCGAGTAAGCTTCGGGCCGCGGTCACTGGTATCATCGGGAAGGCGGGGAGACCCCGCCTTCCCTTGTTTCATGGAGGCATCCGCGGATGGACGTCAGGCTGCTCAACCACACACCCGATCCCGAGCGCGCGATCGCAGCCGCCGCGCGGCTGTGCTACGCGCCGGTCGGCGCCGCCGAGCTGCTCGAGACGATGTCCGACGAGGCCGTGCGACGGGTCCTCAAGATCATCATCACTTCAGGTCACACCTCGGCGCTGGAGCACGCGAGCTACACCTTCGCGGTCGACGGCGTGAGCCGCGCGATGACGCACCAGCTGGTGAGGCACCGGCTGGCGAGCTACAACCAGCAGTCGCAGCGCTACGTCACGTATGCCGACGAGCCGACGTTCGTCACACCGCCGTCAGTGGCGACCGACCCTGCAGCGCTCGCCGCATTCGAGGCGGCCACACAGGCCGCATTCGACGCCTACCGGGCGCTCATCGACGCGGGCGTGCCCGCGGAGGATGCGCGGTACCTGCTGCCCAACGCGATGGAGAGCAAGATCGTCATCACCATGAACGTGCGGGAGCTCCTGCACTTCTTCGAGCTCCGGTGCTGCAAGCGCGCGCAGTGGGAGATCCGGGCGCTTGCGCTCGCCATGCTCGCGCTCGCGGAGCCGACCGCACCGTACGTCTTCATGGACGCCGGAGCGTCGTGCCGGCGCGGCCCGTGCCGCGAGGGCACGATGACCTGCGGCGACCCCTATCCCAAGGCCCCGAAGCGGGAGTGAGCATGCCCCAGAACGTCACCTCAGACCAGTGCACCGTCAAGCCGACGCACATCGGCGGCCAGGCGCTGCTCGAAGGCATCATGATGCGCGGCAAGTTCAACTGGGCCGTGGCCGTGCGCGAGCCCTCCGGAGAGATCTACACCGAGGAGCACGACCTCATCTCGGCCAAAGACAAGCACGCGTACCTGCGCTGGCCGATCGTCCGCGGCATGTGGGGCTTCTACGAGACGATGGCGCTCGCGATCAAGGCGTTCGGCATCTCGGCGGAGCACTCGGGCGAGAGCGAGGAGGAGCAGCTCACGTCCAAGGAGATCAGCATCACGATGATCGCCGGCCTCCTGCTCGCCGTCGGCCTGTTCATCGTGCTGCCCGCGGTGCTCACCAACCTCGCTGTCGGCAGCTCCGTCGACCGGCCCTTCACCTGGAACATCGTCGATGGCGTGCTGCGCCTCGCGGCGTTCTTCGCCTACCTGTGGGCGGTGAGCCGCCTCAAGGAGATCCGCCGCGTCTTCGCGTATCACGGCGCCGAGCACAAGACCATCCACGCGTACGAACGTGGTCTGCCGCTCGAGATGGACGTCATCCAGCGCTACGGCACGCTGCACGTCCGGTGCGGGACGTCGTTCCTGCTCATGGTGATGGTGGTCGCGATCGCCGTCTTCTCGCTCGTGCCCGGCAAGGCGATCCTCGCAGCGTGGGACGTCGACGGCCGCGGATGGGTGCTGCTGTTCAACATCGGCATCCGCATCCTACTGCTCCCGCTCATCGCTGGCATCGCGTACGAGATCACGGTGAAGTGGGCGGGCCAGCGGCCTGAGAACCCGCTCGTGAAGGTCCTGCTCTGGCCCGGCATGCAGCTCCAGCGCCTCACCACCGCGCCGCCCGACGACAGCATGATCGAGGTGGCCGTCGCCGCCATGAACCTCGTCGTCGCGCGCGAGCAGGCCGAGGCCGCCCGTGCGGACGGGAGTGCCGTCGGCGCGCCGCTGCCCGAGTTCGACTGAGGCCAGCGGTCGTCCCGGCGTCTGGTGGCACGCCGTCGGCGTGCTACGCTGTCAGCATCCGTACATGGAGGACCCGTACACCATGCGTGAGAAGCTCAAGTCCATCCTCTCGTCGTACGACGAGATCACCGCGAAGCTCTCGGACCAGGCGGTCCTGAACGACCAGAAGGAGTATGCGCGCCTCGCCAAGGAGCACTCCGCCATGGGGCCGCTCGCCGCGAAGATCCGCGAGTACTTCAGCGTCCTCGACGGCATCGCGGGCGCGCGGGATATGCTCAAGACCGAGTCGGACGCCGAGATGAAGGACCTCGCCAAAGAGGAGCTCGACGAGCTCGAGTCCCGGCTCGGTCCCCTCGAGGAGCAGCTGAAGGTGATGATGCTCCCCGCCGACCCCAACGACGAGAAGAACGTCATCGTCGAGATCCGTGCGGGCGCGGGCGGCGACGAGGCGGGTCTGTTCGCGGGCGACCTCTACCGGATGTACACGCGCTACGCCGAGACCCAGAAGTGGAAGGTCGAGGAGATCGACGTCTCCGAGAACGAGGTCGGCGGGTACAAGGACGTCTCGTTCATGATCAAGGGCAAGGGCGTCTACTCGAAGATGAAGTTCGAAAGCGGCGTCCACCGCGTGCAACGCGTGCCGGCCACCGAGAGCCAGGGCCGCATCCACACGTCCACGGCCACCGTGGCAGTGCTGCCCGAGGCCGAGGACGTCGAGATCGAGATAAACCAGTCCGACCTGCGCATCGACGTGTACCGTTCGAGCGGCCCTGGCGGTCAGTCTGTTAACACCACCGACTCGGCGGTGCGCATCACGCACCTGCCCACCGGCGTTGTCGTGCAGTCGCAGAACCAGAAGTCGCAGCTGCAGAACAAGGAGGCTGCGATGCGCGTCCTGCGCGCCCGCCTCTACGAGGCCGAGCTGGAGCGCCAGCAGGCGGAGCTCGGCGCCGCGCGCAAGAGCCAGATCGGCTCGGGCGACCGCTCGGAGAAGATCCGCACCTACAACGTCCCGCAGGACCGCATCACCGACCACCGGATCGGGCTCACGGTGCACAACCTGCCGGGGGTGCTCATGGGGGACCTCGATGCCTTGCTCGAAGGCCTGGCGGCCGCCGACCGGGCCGAGCGTCTGGCGGCGGTGGTCTAGGTGGCCGAGCGCGTCTGGACAGTGAAAGACGCGCTCGACTGGACGTGCGAGTACCTGGGCCGCAAGGACGACGAGCATCCGCGCCGTTCGGCCGAATGGCTGCTGTCGGCGGCCACTTCGCTGTCCCGCGTCGAGCTCTACGCCTACCACGACCGTCCGCTCACTCCCGACGAGCGCGAACGCTACCGGGCGCTCGTCGCGCGCCGGGCCGAGGGGATGCCGCTCCAGTACGTGACGGGGGAGATGCCCTTCCGCCATCTGGTGGTGCACGTGGAGCCCGGAGTCTTCATCCCGCGGCCCGAGACCGAAGTGCTGGTTGACGTGGTGCTCGAGCGGATCGCGGATATCTCCGGGCCGGTCGTGGTCGACCTGTGCACGGGCTCGGGGTGCGTGGCCGTGTCCGTCGCGAGCGAGCATCCGGGCGCGCGGATCTGGGCCGTCGACGTCAGTCAGCGGGCCGTTTCCGCCGCCGGTCGGAATGCACTTCACGCGAAGGTCTCGGACAGGGTACAAGTACTACATGGAGACCTCTTCGATCCACTGCCGCACGAGCTTCTCGGTACGATCGATCTCATCGTGTCCAACCCGCCGTATATCCCGAGCGCGGACCTCCCCGATCTTCCCGCCGAGGTGCTCGGCTTCGAGCCGGCCGAGGCGCTCGATGGAGGGCCTGACGGCCTCGACACGTTCCGTCGGATCGTCGGGGAGGCGCAGCGGTGGCTCGCGCCCGGGGGCTGCATCGCGGTGGAGCTCGACAGCGGGCGGGTGAACGACGCGGCGGCGCTTCTGGAGTCGCGGTTTGAGGGTGTAACGGTCCGCAAGGACCTGACCGGCAGGGACCGGATCGTCTTCGGACGGAAAGGCGAGGCGATGCAATCATGAACAAGGTGATCCACATCGACCCGGAAAACCCCTCGGCGGAAGTGGTGAATCTCGCCGCCACGGTGCTTCGGGACGGGGGCATTATCGTGTTCCCGACCGAGACCGTCTACGGGATCGGCGCTTCCGCTACGTCGTGTATCGGCCCGCAGGAGATCATCGACATCAAGATGCGGCCGAAGAACAAGCCACTGCCGTGGCTCGTCGAGGATGACGCGGCACTCGACAAGTACGGCGTGGACGTGCCCGAGTACGCGCACCGCATCGCCAAGGCCTTCTGGCCGGGCGCCGTCACCATCGTGGTGAAGGCCGCGGACATCGTGGCCCCGGAGTTCCGTGACGATCGGGGCACTGTGGCGCTCCGCTCGCCCGATCACGAGCTGGTGCAGGAGCTCATCCGCGCCTCCGGCGCGGCGATCATCACCACCTCGGCGAACACTTCGGGCCTGCCGGCCGCAGGGTCGTTCACCGATCTGGAGGAGCGGATCATCCACGCCGCCGACCTCGCGCTCGACGGTGGCGAGACGCCGCACAAGATGGCGTCGACGGTCGTGGACTGCACCGGTCCCGAGCCCGTCGTGACGCGCGTCGGGCCCGTGCCGTTCGAGCAGATCGAAGCGGCGGCGCAGGGGCTGCCGGCGTAACCTGGTGGCACGCGTTCGATACGGTACAATCGGCGGGAGGCGGCCTTGCCAAGGGTCGCCTCCCGCGGCCACGAAGGGGCATCCATGCGCATCCATCTCGGCGCCGATCACGCCGGCTTCGCGCTCAAGGAGAGCGTGCGGGACATCCTCACCGGCCTCGGCCACGAGGTGACCGATGTGGGCACTGACGGCGAGGACTCCGTGGACTACCCCGACTTCGCGGCCGCGGTCGCGAGCGCGGTCGCCGGGGGCGCCGCGGACGCGGGGGTGCTCGTGTGCGGTACGGGGCTCGGCATGGCGATCGCCGCCAACAAGGTGCCGGGCGTCCGCGCGATCCAGGCCTCCGACCCTGAGATGGCGCGCATGGCGCGCCTCCACAACGACGCCAACGTGATCACGCTGCCGGGCAGGCACATCGGCCCGGCGCAGGCCGCCGAGGTGCTCGAAGCGTTCCTCGGCACGCAGTTCGAGGGCGGGCGGCACCAGCGGCGCGTGGACAAGATCGGCGCGCTCGAGAACGGCAACGGCAACGCGGCTCGCGGGTGACGCGGCCGCTTTCGATGTGAAGACGCCAGGCACGGCAGGAGAGGGGTACCAGATGTCACTGCGGCACCTGACCGCGACCGACCCGGAGATCGCGGCAGCGATCGGCGAGGAGCTCGTCCGCCAGCGCGAGAGCATCGAGCTCATCGCCAGCGAGAACTTCGTGTCGATGGCCGTGCTCGAAGCTGCCGGCAGCGTGCTCACCAACAAGTACGCCGAGGGCCTGCCTGGCAAGCGCTACTACGGCGGATGCGAGAAGGTCGATATCGTCGAGGACCTCGCGCGCGAGCGCGCGAAGCAGCTCTTCGGCGCCGATCACGCCAATGTGCAGCCGCACGCGGGGGCGCCAGCCAACCTCGCCGCCTACTACGCGTTCATGCAGCCGGGCGACACGTACATGGGCATGAACCTCGCCATGGGCGGCCACCTCACTCACGGCTCGCCGGTCAACTTCTCGGGCAAGTGGTTCAACGTCGTCCCGTACGGGCTCGGCGCCGACGAGCGCATCGACTACGACGAGGTCGAGCGTCTCGCGAGGGAGCATCGGCCCAAGATGATCATCGCGGGCGCCTCGGCGTACCCGCGCGTCATCGATTTCGAGCGTTTCGCCGCGATCGCCGCCGAGGTGGACGCGAAGCTGATGGTGGACATGGCCCACATCGCCGGTCTGGTCGCCACGGGCGCGCATCCGTCGCCGGTGCCCCATGCCGACGTGGTGACCTCCACCACGCACAAGACGCTCCGTGGACCGCGCAGCGGGCTCATCCTGTGCAAGGCCGAGCATGCCACCGCCATCGACAAGGCGGTCTTCCCGGGCCTCCAGGGCGGCCCGCTCGAGCACATCATCGCCGCGAAGGCCGTCGCCTTCCACGAGGCCATGCAGCCCGAGTTCAAGACCTACATCGACCAGGTGGTGGTGAACGCCCGCGTGATGGGCGAGGCGATGGTCGAGGCGGGCCTGCGGCTCGTCTCCGGCGGTACCGACAACCATCTCATGCTCGTGGACCTGCGCCCGGCGAACATCACCGGCAAGGACGCCGAGAAGCTCGTCGAGAGCGTGGGCTTCACGGTGAACAAGAACGCCATCCCCAACGACCCCGAGAGCCCGTTCGTGACGAGCGGCATCCGGGTCGGCTCGGCTGCGATGACGACGCGAGGCTTCAACGAGGAGGAGGCCCACACGGTCGGCCGCCTCATCGCCGAGACGATCTTCAAGCGTGACGAGCCGGCGCGCCTCGACGCCATTCGCGCCGAAGTGAAAGCGCTCATCGACGCGCATCCGCTCTATCCCGAGCTCTAGCCGAGGAGGACCGCCGTGACGAAGGATCCCCGCTGGGACAATGTGGTCGTCGTCGACCACCCGCTCGTGCAGCACAAGCTGTCGATCCTGCGCGATGTGGCCACCGGTGCGAAGGAGTTCCGCGAGCTCGTGAAAGAGCTCGCGATGCTGATGGCGTACGAGGCGACACGCTCCTTCCAGCTGCACGAGACGGTGGTCACCACGCCGATCACCGACACCACCACCTACGTGCTCGCGGGGAAGAAGGTGGCGGTCATCCCGATCCTGCGCGCGGGTCTAGGGATGGTCGAGGGCATCCTCGAGCTCATCCCCGCGGCCAAGGTCGGCCACGTCGGCCTGTACCGCGACCCGGCGACGCTGCAGCCGGTCGAGTACTACTGCAAGCTACCCGAGGATATCGGCGACCGGGACGTGCTCATCGTCGACCCGATGCTCGCCACGGGCGGCTCGGCCGCTGCGGCCGTGCAGTTCCTGCGAGACCGCGGGGCGCATGCCATCAGCCTGCTCGTGCTGATCGCCGCGCCCGAGGGCATCGACGAGATCGTGAAGACCTGCGAAGACGTGACCGTCTACACCTGCGCGATCGACAGCCACCTGAACGACCACGGCTACATCGTTCCCGGGCTCGGTGACGCGGGCGATCGCCTCTTCGGCACCAAGTAGCGGGGGAACGCATGTCACGCCCATCGTGGGACGAGTACTTCATGGCGATCACGGCCCAGGTGGCCGGTCGCTCCACGTGTCTCCGGCGTCGCACCGGGGCGGTGCTCGTCAAGGACAAGCGGATCCTCGCGACGGGCTACAACGGCGTCCCATCGGGACTCGCGCACTGCGATGAGGCCGGCTGCCTGCGCGAGAAGCTGAACATCCCCTCCGGCACGCAGCACGAGCTGTGCCGGGGCATCCATGCCGAGCAGAACGCCGTGATCCAGGCGGCGCGGCACGGCACGGCCATCGACGGCGCCATCGCCTACTGCACGCATCAGCCGTGCGTGCTGTGCGCGAAGATCCTCATCAACGCGGGCGTGACGTCGATCGTGTACGCCGAGCCCTATCCGGATCCGCTCGCCCAGGAGATGCTCGATGAGGCCGGGATCTCCTGGGTTCGCTTTCAGGGCGTGACGCCGGCGTGACGCCTATCGAGCACTTCGCCGTGATCGGCACGGCGCTCGTCGTGACCTGGGGTCTCACGCCGCTCGTGCGTCTCGTCGGTCGGCGGCTGGGGATCGTGGCCCGCCCCGGCGGTCGCCATGTGCATCAGGGCGCCATACCCCGCATCGGCGGTGTTGCGATCTTCGCCGGCTTCGCCGCAGCGCTGGCGGTCCGTTGGGCGGGGGAGACCTGGTGGGGCTGGCACCCGGCGCTCACCGCCGAAGGGGCGCCGGTCCCCGGCGCGCTGATAGCACCCGCGGTCATGTTCGCCGTGGGGTTGCTCGACGACATGATCGACCTCAAGCCGGGACAGAAACTCTTCGGTCAGCTGCTGGCTGCGGGGATCGCCATCGCTGGAGGCGTCACCATCAGCCACGTGAGCGATCCGTTCAGCGGCGGACTCATTCTCCTGGGCCTGCTCTCGATCCCTGTCACGCTGTTCTGGATGGTCGGTTTCGCCAACGTCATCAACCTGATGGACGGGCTGGACGGACTGGCCGCCGGCATCACTGCGATCGCCGCGGTCAGCCTCCTCTTTCTCGCCGTACAGGCGAATCAGCCGTTCGCGGCCGTCTTCGCCGCCGGCCTCGTGGGCGCGTGTCTCGGTTTCCTGCGCTTCAATTTCAACCCTGCGTCGATCTTCATGGGTGACTCGGGGTCACTGTTCCTCGGGTTCGTGCTCGCATGTATCGCACTGCTGGGCGTGATGAAGTCGGTGGCGGCCATCACGCTCGTCGTACCGCTGCTGATCATCGGCGTTCCCGTGTTCGACACCTTCTCTGCGATCGTGCGCCGCAGGAGACATGGACGCCCGATCCAGGAGGCCGATAAGGGCCACATCCACCACCGTCTGCTCGGACGTGGCTTCACCCAGCGGCAGACCGTGATCATCATCTACGTCTGGTCGGTCGCGCTTGCTGTCGGCGGCTACGCCATGCGGTGGGTGCCGCCTGTGTTCAAGATCGTGACGCTCGTCGTTCTGGCTGCGCTCTCCGGGCTGATGGCGTACTGGCTGGGTCTGTTCGAGGCGGCGCATCACGACGGCGAGTAAGGTTCTCTCGTGCTCCTCAGGGACCGGTCCGTCGGCTCGATCGGCCGCCCCGAACACCTCTGTCGCGCGCTGCCTCGAGGTTGTGAACGTCGGTTGTTGCCCGTACTCCATTGCGGTATAGTGAGCACGCTTTCCGAGGCCACCCCCGGGGCCCGGAACCTGCTGCCGGTGCGCGCTGCGCGCCTGGCGGCCCCGAACCCGGCTGCGTGACCTCGCACTGCCTGAGGGAATCGTGCGAAGGGGTTTCAGCGCTGGCTGCGTTCATCCCGTTCGAGTCACCCCTGGCCGCCGCAGCGCTCGGTTTGCTGCTTGGCGGCGTTTCGACGCTGGTGTCGCTCCGGGCCAGCCGCCTGGTGACCCCCGAGGACCCCACGCGCGGCTTCGCGCTCGTCATCGGGCTGATGGGGCTCCGCCTGCTGGTGACCCTTATCGCGCTCGCAGCGTACTTCTTCTTCGCCCGCCCCGGCTTCGCGGCGTTCGCCGCCGCGGTCGTCGTCTCGTTCATCGGCGGTCTCGCTCTGGAGGCCGTTAAGCTCTCGCGCACGCCGTCGAACCAAGAAGGAGGGAGATAACCAGGTGTCGGGTACAACCGCTGAACCCGCTGAGGGAGAAGTGACCGCGACGGAGGAGGTCGAAGGTCACGGCGGGGAGGAGCAGGAATACACCCTGTCGTCCCGCATCGAGCACCTCAATCACGAACTCTCCGTGCTCGCCCTGTGGGGTCCGCTCGAAGAGCAGCAGGCCGAGCACGCCGAGCCGATGAGCGTCGTCAGCTCGAGCTGGAACCTCGGCAGCCTCGCGAGCAACTTCACGCTCACCAACTACACCTTCTGGATGATGCCCGCTGTCCTCCTCCTGGTGCTGTTCTTCATGGCGGCCCGCAGCGCGGCGAAGGTCTCGCTCGCGAAGGCCGACTACGTGCCGAAGGGCATCCTGAACGTCGCCGAGGCCGGCGTCGATCTCGTCCGGGGCAACATCTGCACCGACGTGATGGGTCCCGAGGGCGCGAAGTACTTCCCGTTCGTGGGAACCGTGTTCTTCTTCGTGCTGTTCAACAACCTGCTCGGGAACATCCCTCCCGCGCTGCCGGGCACGGGCACGCTGGGCACCACGTTCCTGTGGGGCATCATCGTGTTCGTCGTCTACAACGGCATCGGCATCAAGAAGAACGGTCTTGGCCGGTACATGAAGAGCTTCATCCCGTCCGGGACCCCGGGCGCCATGAAGCCGCTCATCTTCCTGCTCGAGATCGTGTCCCACTTCCTGCGGCCGATAACGCTGGGCATCCGTCTCTACGCGAACATGTACGCCGGCCACATCATGCTTGGCGTCTTCGCGATCTTCTGCGCCGTGGCGATCAAGAACTTCACGCCGGTCGGCGCGGTCGTCTTGCCGCTGTCGTTCCTGATGCAGGTGGTCCTGCGGGCGTTCGAGCTCTTCGTCGCCGTCCTGCAGGCCTACATCTTCTCCATCCTGACGGCGGTCTACATCAACGGCGCGCTGCACGCCGCCGAGCACTAGGTTTCTCGCGCCGGCGATCGGCGCTTGCACGACCGAGGAAGCATCACCCGACGGGCGGTCCGGCGGGTGCAACACTTGAAGGAGGAAGTCGTGGAGGTTATCGGTTCGATCTCTGCTCTGGGTGCCGGCCTGGCGTTCGGCCTTGGCGCTATCGGTCCCGCTATCGGCATCGGCATGATCGGTGGCAAGACCATCGAGTCCATGGCCCGTCAGCCGGAGATGGCCGGCCGTCTGCAGACGACGATGTTCATCGCTCTCGGCATGGCCGAGGCCATCGCTCTGCTCGGCTTCGTGCTCGCGTTCATCCTCCAGGGCGTCGGCGCGTAGGCTGCCGCTTCAAGACCGTCAGGAGGTCACAAGGGTGGACAAGATCATCCCGATCAGCGTTGAGCTGTTCGTCAACCTTGCCGCGTTCGTGGTTCTCTTCCTGCTGCTCGGGAAGTTCGCCTTCCCGTCGATCACGAAGATGATGGACGAGCGCGCGAGCAAGATCCGTGAGTCGCTGGAGAAGGCCGAGGACACGCGTGTCGAGGCCGAGCGGCTGCTCGACGAGTACAAGGTCCAGATGGCCGAGGCGCGCGCCGAGGCGGCGCAGGTCATCGAGCAGGGCCGCAAGGTCGCTGAGTCGATGAAGGCCGAGATCGTGGCCAAGGCGAAGGTCGAGGCCGAGGCCGAGAAGACCAAGGCCATCGAGGCCATCAAGGCCGAGAAGGCCGCGGCGACCGCCGAGCTGCAGCGCGAGGTGGCCGATCTGTCGGTCGCCGTCGCCAGCAAGATCATCGGCTCGAGCCTCACCAAGAAGGACCATGAGGCACTCATCGACAAGTACCTCGCTGAAGTGGGGAGCTTGAATGAGAACTAGCGAGACGAGTCAGACCCTCGCCCGGGTCCTCTTCGAGCTCGCCACGCTCGCCGGCACCGTCGACGCGGTCGATGCCGACCTCGCGTCGGTCGTGAAGGCGGTCCGCGGTCATGTCGACCTGCACCAGGCGCTCACCGACACGAGCCTGCCCGCCGAGAAGAAGCGCGACATCATGCGCGACCTCTTCGGCGAGTCGGTCGCGCCGGAGACCCTGGCGATCGTGACGCTCATGGTCGAGCGCGGCATGACCGACTCGCTCGGCGACCTCGCTCGCGTCTTCGGCGAGACCGCCGAGGCCGAGCGCGGCATCGTGGTCGCGGAAGTGACCACGGCGATCGAGCTCGATGACGCCCTTCGGGCGAAGCTCACAAAGCAGATCTCCGACGCCGTCGGTCGTCCCGTCAACCTGCGCGAGCGCGTAGACGGCTCGATCATCGGCGGCATCCGTATCAACGTGACCGGGCGCGTCCTCGACGGGACGGTCACGTCCCAGCTCCAGGGCGTACGCCAGGCTCTGACCACCGCACGCCAGGGAGGTGAGGCATAGATGGCCGAGATCACCGCGAGCAAGATCGGCGACGTGCTGCGCGCGCAGCTCGAGTCGTACCAGGCCTCCGTGGACGTACGGGAGGTCGGCACCGTCATCCAGATCGGTGACGGTATCGCGCGCGTCGAGGGCCTGAAGGGCGCCATGGCCGGCGAGCTCCTCGAGTTCGTGGGCAAGGGCGGGCACGTCGTGTACGGCATGGCCCTCAACCTCGACGAGCACGAGGTCGGCGCCGTTCTGATGGGCGAGACCGAGGCCGTCGGTGAGAACGACCAGGTCCGCACGACCGGTCGCGTCGTCGAGGTGCCGTCGGGCAAGGGGCTTCTCGGCAGGATCGTGGACCCGCTTGGCCGCCCGCTGGACGGCAAGGGCCCGATCCAGGCCGAGGGCATGCGTCCCGTGGAGTTCAAGGCACCGGGTGTCGTCGAGCGCAAGGGCGTGCACGAGCCCATGCAGACCGGCATCATGGCCATCGACTCGATGATCCCGGTCGGCCGCGGTCAGCGTGAGCTGATCATCGGCG
>DCVQ01000035.1:28734-140829 GCA_002328745.1 Actinobacteria bacterium UBA2184 | reverse complement strand
CCGGGCCTTTCGCGATCGCCGCGCGCGGGATGTCCGTCGCGCTCTCGGACCAGGGCGGGTAGAGTATACCGCGTGACGTACGCGAACTCGCATGCCGCGGCACGCCGTCGGCAGACGGCGAGACGGTATATGATGCACGTACATCCAAGCGCCGCTCGCCGGAGAGGCAGCCCCTGATGACCGATACCGCACTGTACGCCGAGCTGAGCGAGCTGCTTCGCGAGGGCGGGGCCTCCGAGCTCATCAAGCGGATGCACTCCCACTACGTCTCGTGGGACGAGTTCCTCGCGATGCGGCTGCCCAGCAGGATGAGCCCTGAGGCCACGTGGGATCTGCTGAAGCTCGTCAACCGCGCCGCCGGCATCGAGATACCCATTCCCGACCTGGCGGGCAACGACTACTGGTACTTGCGCACCCACGAGGTTGCCGACGCCATGGCGCGCATCCAGTGCCTGTGCCGCGCGGATTCTGGCCTGTACCTCAGCCTCACCGCCACGCACAACCGCAGGGTGCTCGTCCGCTCGAGGATCGACGAGACGATCGCCGCAGCGCTGCTCGACGGGCTCGAGATCCCCGAGAAGGCCGGGCTGTCGCTGCTCCAGCACGAGCGCACTCCACGCACCGACACCGAGCGCCTCGTCACGAACACCCTGAGTGCCCTCGACCACCTCGACGAGCTCGTCAACGAGCGCTTCTCGGAGGAGTTGTTCTTGCACCTGAGGGACCTCGTGCTCGAGGGCGTGAACGTCGAGCGCATCAAGATGCGCAATCCCCGGTTGGGCCTGCACCCGTGGGATTACGCCGATACCGAGGTGTCCGAGCATGCGCACCAGCAGCTGCAGTACATCTCGGACTACGTCAATCACACCTCCGGCGATGTCTACGACAACGCGGTCTTCCGGGCGTTGCTGCTCCCCGACCTGTTCCGCTTCTACCGCCCTCTGCCGAACGTCAACAGCCAGGTCGGCCGCCTCGCCTTCCGGCTCTACGCGATGAAGATCGGCCTCCCCGTGCTCGGGCTTCTGCCGCTGTCGCGATCGAAGCTGGACTGGGAGGACGGCAAGCTGGGGTCGTCGCTCGTCAGCCTGACTCCGGCATCGTACGCGGCAGGCCGCGAGCACGATGGAGTGGACCTGACCGCGTACGCCACCCTGGCGCTTCAGCTCAGCCTCTCGGCGCTCCAGGACCTGCACTGGGAGCTCCACCGGCTGAAGGAGCGCGATGACGAGTTGCGCACCCTGCTCCAGCGCGATCCGGAGATCAACCACAGGCAGCGTTCCGTCCTCGGCCGGGCGCTTCGCAACCCCACCGCGGAGTTCCGGATCTCCTATCACAAGACGACGCACAACATCGTCTATGCGACGGCACGGGCCGATCTTCTCGAGCTCGCGGACAAGGGCTTCCTGGAGGTCGGGAAGAGCGGGCGGGCGATGGTGTTCACCCCCAGACCCGGGCTCCGCGAGTACATCGAGCACGGCTACGGGGCGAAGTAGGATGTGGGGCCCCCGCCAACCGTTCTGGTGGCGGAGACCCCACTGAGTACAGGGAGCCCGGTCACGTGCAGTTAGAGCACACAGGCGGAGTAAGGGGGGTCGTCTGTGGCACGGGTACGACTGCGTGGCAGGCAGAGCGCTTCAGCGCAGACCCGGAATCACACAACCCGGACTCCCAAGTCGTGGGCACGTACGAAACGGGCCCGAGAACACGCGACTAGTGGGCCTCGAGATACTCGATGACCGCGGCCTGCTCTTCGGGCGTCAGAACGGCGCCGTGGACCTCGACCATCTTGGTCATGATGCCTTCCCAGTTGGTGCCGTCGGGCTGCGAGTAGATGCGCGTGACGTCGTGGCAGGTCGTGCACTTGCCAGCGATGATCTCTTCGCCCTTGTCCGGCTCCCGCGACTCGAGGAACTCCGCGACTGCGGTCTTCTCCTCGTCGGTGAGCACGGCCCCGTGAGCGGTCTCCATCTCCGAGATGATCGCCGTCCAGTCCGTCATCTCGGGCTGGATGAGGATGCGGGTGGTGTCGTGGCACTGCGTGCACGCGCCGGCGAGCACTTCCTCGCCATCCAGCGCGGGCTGCTCGCCCTCGTCGTCGGTGCCGTTGCCGTCCGTCGCCGGCCCATCCGCCGCCGGCGTGTCGGTCTTGGCATCGTCTTTGGCGCATCCCGCCGCCAGGGACATCGTCCCGACGACCAGCACGAGCAGGGTGATCAGTGCGAGCGTTCGAAGCAGGGTCTTCATAGGTGTCCCGCTCCCCTCCAGTTGTCCGGTGTGCCGCCTTACCCATCGACTGTGCGGGCGCTGTCGCCGATCGCGGTGCCGGTACCGCGCGACGAACAACCGGGGCAGCGTCCCGTACGCGTCTCATAGTCGGGGCTACGCCGCTTGGTTGTCAATCTCTCGAATATTGATAGTTTAGCGGTCACCCTCCGTACCGTGCGCGAACGGGTACACTCTTGGAACATGTGCGGGCGGATGCTGCGCGCTGTGCCGCGCGAAACGCTTCCCGCACACCTCACCAATGGGAGTCCACAGGGGCATCATGGCAAAGCGAACGGACCTGAGCAGCGGCATCCCGGCACTCGACCGGGTACTCGAAGGCGTGTGGGCGGGCGACAACATCGTCCTCCAGGTCAGCGATATCGGTGACTTCTTGCCCTTCGCGCACCGCTACTGCGAGTACACCCGCACGGCGGGCCGTAAACTCGTCTACTTCCGCTTCGCCAGCCACGCCCCGCTGCTGCCCGAGGGCGTCTCGGCCGAGGTCCACACGCTCGATCCCGCAGCCGGCTTCGAGCAGTTCATCTCGGAGATCCTCACGGTCATCGACCGCAACGGCCACGACGCCGTCTACTACCTGTTCGACTCGCTGTCGGGCCTGGCCGTCGACTGGTACAGCGACCGCATGCTCGGCAACTTCTTCCGCCTTACCTGCCCGTACCTCTTCGACTACGATACGGTCGCGCTGTTCATGCTGCTGCGCGACGTCCACACCCCGCTCGCCACACGTGCTATCCACACGACCGCACAGATCGTCCTCGACATCTTCAGGCATGGCGGCACGCTCCACATCCTGCCCATCAAGGTGTGGGAGCGCAGCTCGCCGACGATGTACATGCTGCACGCGTGGGAGGACGACTCGATCCGCCCCGTGACGCGCAGCATCGTGCTCTCAGAGATCCGTGCCGCTATGCCGCAGCCGTGGATCGACTCGAGCATCGACTGGCGCGATCCGTGGACCAACGCCTTCGCCGAGGCGCGCCAGGTCTACGACCGGTTCGAGAGCGGAGAGGCGTCCGCCGAGGAGGCCGCAGCCCACGCGAGACGGCTCATCCGCATGCTCATGAGCCGTGACGAGGCAGACGACCTCTTCGCACTGTGCGTCGACTACTTCGATCTGGCCGATCTCATCGCCATCGGCAAGCGCATGGTTGGCACGGGACAGATCGGCGGCAAGTCGGTCGGCATGCTGCTGGCCCGCAAGATCCTCGACAAGCAAGAACCCGATCTTGCCGCCCGGCTCGAGGTCCACGACTCGTTCTACATCGGCTCGGACGTCTTCTACAGCTATCTCGTCTTGAACGACTGCTGGTGGGAGCGCTACCGCATAAGGACCGCCGACGACGTCTTCGAGCGTGCTGCCGCGCTCGAAGAGAAGCTGCGCCTCGGCACCTTCCCTCCGGCGCTCGTCGAGCAGTTCCGCGAGATCCTCGAGTACTTCGGCCAGTCGCCGATCATCGTGCGGTCCTCGAGCCTGCTTGAGGACGCGTACGGCAACTCGTTCTCAGGCAAGTACGAGAGCGTGTTCTGCGGGAATCAGGGCGACCCGGAGCGGCGCCTCGCCGACTTCATCGAGGCGGTTCGGACGATCTACGCCAGCACGATGAGCCACGAGGCGCTCTCCTACCGCCTCCACCGCGGCCTGATCCACCGCGACGAGCAGATGGCCTTGCTGGTGCAGCGCGTCTCGGGCCAGCAGTACGGTCACCTCTACTACCCGCACATCGCTGGCGTCGGCTACTCGTTCAACCCCTACGCCTGGAACGACCGCATCGATCCCGGGCAGGGCATGCTGCGCCTCGTCTTCGGGCTCGGCACGCGCGCGGTGGACCGCCAGGACGACGACTACACCCGCGTGGTGGCCTTGAACGCGCCGATGCTGCGCCCCGAAGGATCGTCCGACGAGGTGCGGAAGTACAGCCAGCACATCGTCAACGTGATCGACCTCGACGAGAACGGCCACGTCTCGAGGCGCTTCGAGCAGGTCGCTCCGGCCGCCGAGGAACTGCCGCTCGACATGCTCGCGTCCCGCGATCCGGAGATGGCGCAGCGCGCCCGCGACGCGGGCATGAAAGACGCGTTCACCGCGGTGCTCACGTTCGAGGGGCTGCTCACCCGAACGGCGTTTCCCGCCGAGATGCACGCGATGATGGCCGCCATCAGCGACGCCTACCATCATCCCGTGGACATCGAGTTCACCGCCAACTTTATCGACGGCCACGACTACCGCATCAACCTGCTGCAGTGCCGGCCGTTCCACTTCGCCGGCGAGCTGTTGCACGTGCAGGCGCCCGCCGACATCCCGCCGGCAACGGTGCTCTTCAAGACGGCAGGCCCGCTCATCGGTCAGAGTCTCGCAACCGAGCTCGACCGCATCGTCTACGTCGTGCCCGAGGAGTACAGCGCCCTGCCGACCACCGATCGGTTCGCACTCGCTGCGCTCATCGGCAAGGTGATGAACCTGCCCGGCAACGGGCGCAAGACGCTGCTTGCCGGCCCGGGGCGCTGGGGCACGCGGATGCCGGAACTCGGGGTTCCCGCGACGCTCTCGCAGATCAAGAACGCCACCGTGCTCTGCGAGGTCGCCGAGATGCACGCCGGCCTCAACCCCGACCTGTCGCTCGGCACGCACTTCTTCAACGACCTCGTGGACCTCGGCATCCTGTATATGGGCATCAAGCCGGGAAGTCCCGGGGCGCTGCTCAACGCCGATCTGCTCGAGGGGCTGCCGAACGCGCTGCCGCGGCTGCTGCCTTCCGAGGCGAAGCACGCCGATCTGCTGCACGTGGTCGATGCGGACGACCTGGACGGACGGTCGATCTGGCTGTGGGCCGACGCGCTCGAACAGCAAGCGGTGGTCTACGTGTCCGACCGCTGCGCGGTACCGCGGGAGCAGGCCTGATCCGGAGCGGTCGCGTCGTCTACTCGCCCGGCGCGAGCGAGGCGGCGATGCGCAGCAGCTCGTCGAAGGACAGCGCGTCCACCTGTGTGTAGGCGCCGGTATCCGGGTCGAATCGCTGCCAACCGTGGCTGAAGATCCGGACCTCGACGCCATCGCGCTCGAACGCGAGCACGCGCACCGACTCGTGGGCCATGCCCTGCTTCTCCACCGCGTTCCGGTCGGCGTACTCGACGCCGAGCGCCGGTCGTCCGTCCACCGTGGTCTCGGTGTATGCGGCGTCGTCCGTGATGCGCGGACCGCCGGTCACCAAGGGATCCACGCCGGAGGCGAGCACCCTGCCGAGCGCTGTATGGTCGAGCGGCCCGTCGGCCTTGCGCTCGAGAAGCGTGAAGTGCTCGTACTGGACCTGCACTCCGCCGCCAGCGTCCGCGTCGAGCTTGGTGATCGGCTTGTACTCGGTGAACATCGTCTCGTCCGGCGCGAGCAGGATGTCGAAGCCGTCCGCCTCGGCCATCTGCTGCGCGGACGCCTCGAAGAGCGGCACGAGCATGCTCCCGAACGGGAGCGCGATCATGGCGAGCACGAGCGTGATGTCGGCTACGACTAGCATGCCTACGACCGCCGCGACCCGCGATCCGCGCCACTGCACGTCCCTGCCGATGCGGATGAAGAGGGCGACCGCGCCGACGGCCGCGAGCGCGAGCGCGATCAGCCAGCCTATCGGGGGCCGGTAGTAAATCGAGACGATCTGCGCGGCGAAGCTCACTGCCACCACGATGACCACCAGCAGCCCGGCCCAGAGCCCCGTGCGCGGTCCGCCGTCCGCGGCGACGTGACGGGCCAGCAGATACGTTCCTCCAAGCGCAATGAGCGCGATGAACCCGATGGCGACCGGCATGACGTCCTCCTCCCGGGGATGACATGACGATCGTACACCTGGGGAGTACAGATGACGTAACCCTCGGCGCTGGCCGGTGGTCCGGGTGGCGCGAGGAGCCCGCCTCCGCTAGAACTCCAGCGCCTCCACGCGGTCGAACACCACGCCCGCCCGCGCGAGGAACGCGTGCGGGTCGAAGATCGCGTCGAGCTGCTGAGCCGAGAGCACGCACTCGGCGTCCGCCTCAAGCCGCTCGCGGTAGGTGGCGCCGGCGCGCGCGTGCTGGATGTCGTCCCACACGGCCATGGCGTTGCGCTGCACCACGAGGTACGCGTCCTCGCGCTTCATCCCGGCATCCACGAGCTCGAGCAGCACGCGGCTGGAATAGATGAGTCCGCGCGTCTTCTCGAGGTTGGCGAGCATGACCTCGGGATAGACCACGAGGCCGTCGAGGATCCACTCGAGCTTCGCGAGCAGGTAGTCGGTGGCGATGAAGCTGTCGGCGAGCACCACGCGCTCGGCCGAGGAGTGCGAGATGTCGCGCTCGTGCCACAGCGCCACGTTGTCGAAGCCCACCTGCGCGTTCGCCTTCACCACGCGCGCCAGGCCGCACACGCGCTCGGCGGTGATCGGGTTGCGCTTGTGGGGCATCGCGCTCGAGCCCTTCTGGCCCGCGGTAAACGGCTCCTCGGCCTCGATGGTGTCGCTCTTCTGCAGCGCGCGGATCTCGGTGGCGATCCACTCGGCGGTGGCGGCCACGGTGGCGAGCACCGCGAGGGTGTGTGCGTGACGGTCGCGCGCGATCACCTGCGTAGACGCCGGGTCGGGCGTCAGGCCGAGCTTCTCGCAGACGTAGCTCTCCACGAACGGGTCGATATTCGAGTACGAGCCCACCGCGCCGCTGATCGCGCCCCATGCCGTGGAGAAGCGCCTCGTCGCGATGAGCCGTCCTTCGGCGCGCTTGAGCGCCTGCGCCCACGCCGCCCACTTCATGCCGAAGTACATCGGCTCGGCGTGGATGCCGTGCGTGCGGCCGACGCAGAGCGTGTCCCGGAACTCGGCGGCGCGGCGCTGGCAGATGCGGCCGAGCCGGCGCACGTCGGCGATGATGATGTCCTGCGCCTGCGTCATCTGCAGGCAGAGCGCGGTGTCGCCGAGGTCGCTCGACGTCATGCCGTAGTGCACCCAGCGGGAGGGCTTGGGCTCTCCGTCAGGCACACCCGCGTCGACGTGTTCGGCCATGTTGGTGAGGAACGCGATGACGTCGTGGTTGAGCGTGGCCTCGAGCTCCTCGATGCGCTCCACTTCAAACGCGGCGCGGTCGCGGATGACGGCTACGTCTTCGGCGGGGATCACGCCGAGCTCGGCCTGCGCCTCGCAGGCGAGGACCTCGATCCGCTTCCATATCTCGAACTTGTTGGCGAGATCCCAGATGGCGCCCATCTCGGGGCGGGTGTAGCGCTCGATCATGCGTCGGCTCCTATCGTGAGTCGGCGGCGGGCGGGGCGACCGAGGCGGCGCGGCTGTGAGATCGTGCGGCCTCCGGGGGTCACCCCTGCGGACTCCTATTATCGCACGCGACGCCGTGCGTGCGACGGGCGGCGCGACGGGCGGCGGCTGTCTGCCTCGGCTCGGGGAATAGTCCCACTGTCGATTCCGAAGACGATGAGCGTCGCGCGCGAGGGCCACATGACGTATCATTGCCCGCCGAAGGGGAGTAGCTGCCCGGCACCCACCGGGAGGCAGGCCGTCATCACGGGCGATATGCCCCGGCCCTGCCGCCGAGACACCTCGCGTGCGAGACCTTCAGACACACTGGTGCTCTGACCGATACGCGCAGGAGGCATGATGTCCAAGCACGTTCCCCACGACCCCGCATCCCTCGATCCCGCCTTCGTCGTCAAAGCCGCGCACACTGTGGCCGCCGACGACGTCCTCTCCCACCTCGACAGCACGGCCAACGGCCTCACGGCTGCCGAAGTCGCGCGTCGCCAGGAGGCCGTCGGCCCCAACGAGCTGCCCGAGGGCGAGAAGCGCACCATCCCCGCGATGGTGCTCGACCAGTTCAAGGACTTCCTCATCCTGCTGCTGCTAGGCGCAGCGGTGATCTCGGGGCTGCTCGGCGAGGTAGCCGACACCATCGCGATCCTCGTCATCGTCGTCCTGAACGCCGTGATCGGCGTGGTGCAGGAGTTCCGTGCCGAGCGCGCGATGGAGGCGCTTCGCGAGATGGCCGCCGAGACCGCCACCGTCCGACGCGACGGCGTGGTGACCGAAGTGCCTGCGTCCGAACTCACCGTGGGCGACATCGTGCTGCTCGACGCCGGGCGTGTGGTGCCAGCCGACATGCGGCTCATCGAGTCGGCCGCGCTCCGCGTGGCCGAAGCCGCGCTCACCGGCGAATCGCTGCCGGTGGAGAAGTACACCGAGGCCGTGGAGGGCGCCGACTCGCCCATCGGCGATCGCAGCAGCATGGCCTACCGAGGCACCCAGGTCGTCTACGGCCGCGGCGTGGGCGTCGTGACCGGCGTGGGACTCGCCACCGAGCTCGGCAAGATCGCTCACCTCCTCGGTTCTGCGGGCGACGTCAAGACGCCGCTGCAGCGGCGATTGGCGCAGTTCAGCAAGCAGCTCGGACTGGCCGCGCTCGGACTCTGCACCATCGTGTTCGTCGTCGGCATGATCCAGGGCGGCGACCTGCTCGAGATGTTCATCACCGCCGTGGCTCTCGCGGTAGCGGCGGTGCCCGAGGCGCTGCCGGCGGTGGCGACCATCTCGCTCGCCCTCGGCGCGAGCCGTCTCGTGAAGACCAACACGCTCGTCCGCAAGCTCCCCGCCGTGGAAGCCCTCGGCTCGGTCACCTACATCTGCACCGACAAGACCGGCACGCTCACGCTGAACCGCATGACGGTGGAGCACCTCGCCGCCGGAGACGCGCGAACCTTCGCCGCGTCGGCGCTGGCCGAAGCCGGTGATGGCCTCGACTGGCTCGGACGCGCGCTCGCCCTCTCCAACGACGTGACGGGGGCCGACGGCGCGCTCGTGGGTGACCCCACCGAGATCGCGTTCTATCGCATCGCGGCCGACAACGGCTACTCGCCGTCCGCGCTCGCAAGCGAACTGCCGCGCTCGGCCGAGGTGCCGTTCGACTCGGATCGCAAGCTGATGACCACCGTCCACACCCTCCCCGCAGGCGGGTACGTCTCGTTCACCAAGGGCGCGGCCGAGGCGATCCTCGAGCGCTCGCGCGACGCGATGACAGCCGATGGCTCGACCGTCGCGCTCGACGCCGATGCATCCGCCGCGCTTGTCGACGGTTGGTCGGCCGAGGGACTGCGCGTGCTCGCGTTCGGCATGCGGCGCCTCGATGTGTTGCCCGAGGACGGCGACACCTCATCGCTCGAGCAGGACCTCACGCTCATCGGCTACACGGGGCTCGTGGACCCGCCACGTGAGGAGGCCCGCGAGGCGGTGCATACCTGCAAGACCGCCGGCATCATCCCCGTGATGATCACCGGCGACCACCCGGCCACCGCGCTCGCGATCGCCAAGCGGCTCGGCATCGCCGACCACAAGGAGCAGATGATCACAGGCCTGGAGCTCGACGCGCTGTCGCTCGAAGACTTCGAGGGCCGCGTGGAGGGTATCCGCGTCTACGCGCGTGTGGCGCCGGAGCAGAAGCTCAAGATCGTCCAGGCACTCCAGGACCGTGGCGAGTACGTGGCGATGACCGGTGACGGCGTGAACGACGCCCCCGCGCTCGCCACCGCTGACATCGGCGTAGCGATGGGCATCACCGGCACCGACGTGGCCAAGGAAGCGGCCTCGATGGTGCTCCTCGACGACAACTTCTCGTCGATCGTCTCGTCGGTGCGTGAGGGCCGCCGCATCTTCGACAACATCCGCAAGTTCATCAAGTACACGATGACGTCCAACTCCGGCGAGATCTGGACCATCCTGCTCGCGCCGCTCCTCGGCATGCCGATCCCGCTGTTCCCCATCCACATCCTGTGGATCAACCTCGTGACCGACGGCCTTCCGGGTCTCGCGTTCGCGAGCGAGCCGCACGAGCGCAACATCATGAAGCGCCCGCCGCGGGCGCCCAAGGAGTCGATCTTCGCCGACGGCCTCGGCACGCATCTCATCTGGGTGGGTCTGCTGATGGGCGGCGCCTCGCTCACCACACAGGCGTGGGCGATGCCGCACTCTCCCGAAGGCCATGACCTCTACTGGCGAACGATGGTCTTCACGGTGCTGTGCCTGTCACAGATGGGCCACGCCATGGCCATCCGCTCGGACCGTCAATCGCTCTTCCAGATCGGATTCCTGTCCAACAAGCCGATGCTCGGGGCGGTGGCGCTCACCTTCGCGCTGCAGCTCACGACCATCTACGTGCCGTTCATGCAGAAGGTCTTCAAGACCGAGGCGCTCTCCCTCGGCGATCTGGCGATCGCGCTCGCTGCTTCAAGCGTCGTGTTCTGGGCAGTGGAGATCGAGAAGTTTATCAAGCGGCGCCGCGACGCGCGTGGCGAGATGGCCGTCGCCCTCTGACACCTGCGCTCATCGCACCCCGAGCGCCCTCCGGTCACTCCAGACCGGGGGGCGCTTCTCTGTCGAGCCACCCGATCACGTCGGCGATACGCGCGGCGTCCTCTCCCCCGGACAGTGGAAGGGCGGCCGCGAGCAGTGTCCGGGCACGGTCGCGCTGCAGCGACGCCTCCCCGGCACGGCCGGCCTCATCGAGCGCCCACGAGCGCGCGGCCAGCAGCTCGCCGAGCATGTGCGCGCGAAACACGTCGAGCGCGCCGCCGGCCGAAAGCAGCGTGAGCAGGCCGTCGCCGGTGAGCGCGTCGACGGCGTCAGGGTCGGTACCGAGCAGCTCGCCGACCGCTTCGCGCGAGATGCCGATGGCGTCTTCGGGCCGGTGCTCGCGCAGCGCGGCAAGCAGCGCCTTGAACGCCTGCCCCATCATCTCGATCTGCCTGAGCAGCCAGTCGGACTGGTACACGCCCGCCCCTTCCCGGCGCCGCTTCAGGCGGCGCACCCCGTCCGCCGCTAGTGTATCCTCGGCGTACCGTCCGCGTCCTTCGAAAGGCCGTCCGTGACCCTCGGCAATAACGCACGCCCCGCGCGCTACGACCACCTGCTCGACATGTGCGGTGATACGGCGCACCCCACGCCGATCGTCCGGCTGAATTGCGTGCTCTCCAACCCCGACGCTCCGCTGTACGTGAAGTGCGAGTGGGTGAACCCGTTCGGCTCCATCAAAGACCGCACCGCGAAGTGGCTGCTCCGGGGCCTCGCTGAGCGGGGCCAGCTCGAGGGCAAGACGATCGTGGAGGCCACCTCGGGCAACACCGGCATCGCACTTGCCGCCATCGCCGGGCTCATGGGAGTCCCGATGATCGCCACCGCGCCCCATGCGCTCTCGCCCGAGAAGACCGCGCTCCTGCGGGCGTTCGGCGCCGAGGTGCGGCTCACGCCGGCCGACGACGACTCGGGCCTCCATCCGATGGATGTGGCCTTCCGCATGGCGAAGGCCATCGCCGAGAGCGACCCGGACCGCTACGTGATGCCCAACCAGTACGACAACGCCGACAATGCGCGCGCGCACTACGAGTCGACCGGCCCCGAGATCTGGGCCCAGACCGAGGGCCGCGTGCGCTACTTCTTCGCCGGCTTCGGCACCTGCGGCACGCTCGTCGGCACGAGCCGCTTCCTCAAGGAGCAGGACCCGACGATCCGCACCGTCGGTATCCAGCCGGTCCGCGGCCACCACATCTCCGGCCTCAAGAACATGGAGGAGACCGCGGTGCCCGCCAACCTCGACATGTCGGTGATCGACGAGATCGTATGGGTGGACGACGAGATGACCGACGCGATGGCCCGCCGCCTCTACCGCGAGGAGGCGCTGCAGGTGGGCCCGTCGGCCGCGGCGATCGCGGCGGGCGCCGTGAAGTTCATGAGCGAGCCGGGCCGCTCCGGTCTTGGCGTGTGCATCGCGCCCGACAGCGGCCAGAAGGCGGCGAGCTACCTGAACGAGATCCTGGGGTAGAATCCCCTGACACCCGAGAGAAAGGAGCGCCCGTATGAGCATCAAGGGCACCCGCACCGAGCAGAACCTGCTCAAGGCCTTCGCTGGCGAGAGCCAGGCGCGCAACCGCTACACCTACTACTCGTCGATCGCCAAGAAGGAAGGGTACGAGCAGATCGCCGCGCTCTTCCTCGAGACTGCGGACAACGAGAAGGAGCACGCGAAGGTCTTCTACAAGTACCTCGAGGGCGGCGACCTCGAGATCACGGCCGCCTACCCGGCCGGCCGCCTCGGCACCACCGCAGAGAACCTGCTGCACGCCGCCGAGGGCGAGCATATGGAGTGGGGCACGCTCTACCCCGACTTCGCGGCCGTCGCCGACGAGGAGGGCTTCGGCAAGATCGCCGAGTCGTTCCGGGAGATCGCCGAGGTCGAGGAGCACCACGAGGCCCGCTACCGCGCGCTACTGGCTAACGTGGAGAGCGGCACGGTCTTCAAGCGCGACACCGTCGTGCGCTGGAAGTGCCGCAACTGCGGCTACATCCACGAGGGCCCCGAGGCGCCCGAGGTCTGCCCGGCATGCGCCCACCCGCGCGCGCACTACGAGCTCTACTGCGAGCCCTACTAGAGTCGACGCGCGCGAGGTCCCGTCGCGTTTCGGATATGAAGACGGCCCGTCCGGTTCGCCCGGCCGGGCCGTCTCTATATCCCCTCGAAGATGCGAACGTCAGCGCACGTACGCTGTGATGTCGTGGCCGATCGCAAGCACGCCGAAGACCTCCGGCCCGTCTCCACGAAGCGGCGTGAACGAGAAGTCCAACTCGAGGCTGCCACGCTGGGGCGACGACGTCAGCCGGTAGCGGTCCGGCACTCCCGATGCGGCGACCGCCATGACCCGCGCAAGCAGCGGCTCCATGATGTCTTCCGGATACCCCAGGTCGCGCCAGTGATAGCCGACGACCTCGAGCGGCTCGACGCCGAGGAAGTGGGCCGCCTCCCGGTTGACGAACAGGTACCGTCCGTCCGTCCCGTACACGAAGACGAGCTCGGGCACGTCCATGAGCAGCTCGGACACGGCATCGATCGGGCTGTAATCGCGCACAGGCTTCCTCCAGGCGGTGATTCTATCGCTGTCGCCACATTGTAACCGTCCTTCCCCACAACATCGCCACAACCTCTCGACAGCCGCGGCACGCGCGTTCCCTAGCGTGGACGTGTCACGTACCGCATGGCGATTGGGGCGGCATGGCTCGCGCACGAGGGATTCGGCGCTACAAGGGATGGATCGCGCTCGGTGTGTTGGTGGCGGTGGGCGCGGCCGCGTATCTCCTGTTGCGGGACGGCAGCAACGAGACCGGCACGGTCACGTACCAGACCGAGGCGGCCACGCTCGGCACGATCTCCGTGACCGTCTCGGGAACCGGGAACGTCGAGGTCGACGGGACGACGGAGGTCTGGTCCCCGGCTGCCGGGACGGTTGAGTCGGTGAGCGTCACCGAGGGGTCGCTGGTGTCGACCGGGACCGTCCTGTTCACGCTGGACGGAGCATCGGCAGAAGCGAGCGTCGCACGGGCGCTCGCCAGCGTCAGACAGTCCGAGCAGAGCGTGGCGCAGGCTCAGCTCCAGATCACGAAGACGCAGAGCGCGCTCGCCGCCCTCACGACGCGCAGCACCGAGCCGAGCAGCACCGTGACCGCCGCCGACATCACGGCGGCCGAGGCCGACGTGAAGGTCGCGACGGCGCAGCTCGCTTCCGCGCAGGCCCAACGCACGACGGCGCAGCTCGACTACACCGCGGCAGTCGACGCCAGAGATAACCTGGTGGTCACCGCGCCGTGCAGCGGCAGGGTCCACGACCTCGCGCTCGCACCCGGCGATGCCGTGTCCGCGACCGGCGGCTCGACGACGAGCAGCTCGGGCACCGGCGGCGCCACCGCCGGCACCACGACCGCCACGGGCTCCGGCGCTCCGGTCACCCTCGCCCCCGATCAGCCGCTCGCCGTCCATCTCACGATCAACGAGGTCGACCTCCCCGGACTGGAAGTGGGCCAGCGCGCGGACCTCGAGTTCGACGCGTTCCCCGAATTCACCGCCACGGGCAAGGTCTACGAGATAGCCGACAGCGGCAGCAACTCCTCCGGCGTGGTGACGTTCGACGTGTGGGTGTCGATCGATGTGGCCGACCCCGCGTTGCGCGCGGGGATGTCGGCCGCGGCGACGATCGTGACGGACATCGCCCGGGACGCGCTCCTCGTCTCGAACTCGGCGGTCAAGACGGACTCCGCGGGGGGCTACTACGTGCTCGTGCTCGCCGACGGCACCGGGGAGCCCCGGCAGGTGGCCGTCGAGACCGGCCTCGTCAGCGACACGCAGACGCAGGTCACCGCCGGCTTGAGCGAAGGCGATCTCGTCGTGACCCAGACGATCGACCCCTCCGACACCGACGCGCAGACGGGCACGGGTGGCGGCAGCATCATGGTCCCCGGGATGGGCGGCGGCGGTGGCTTCCGTGAGTGATGCGCTGCTGTCGAACGACGTGGTGATCGACGCGCGCGACCTCGTGAAGGTCTACGACGGTGCCGGCGCCGAGACCCCCGCCCTGCGCGGCGTCTCGCTCGCCGTCCGCGCGGGGGAGTTCGCCGCGGTCATGGGCCCATCGGGTTCGGGCAAGTCCACGCTCATGCACATCCTCGGCTGCCTCGACACGGCGACCTCGGGCACCTACCATCTCGCCGGCCGTGACGTCGCCGAGCTCGACGACTACGAGCTTGCCGAGGTGCGGCGCGAGACCGTGGGGTTCGTCTTCCAGGCGTTCAATCTCCTGCCGCGGTCGACGGTCCTGCGCAACGTGATCATGCCGATGCTGTACACGCGGGTCCCTCACGACGAGCGGGACGACCGCGCCGCCGGGGCGCTGCGGGCGGTCGGGCTGGAGGAGGCGCTCTGGACGCACCGGAGCAACGAGCTGTCGGGCGGACAGATGCAGCGTGTGGCCATCGCGCGCTCGCTCGTCAACGACCCCTCGCTCATCCTGGCCGACGAGCCGACTGGCAATCTCGACACCGCCACGGGCGATGCGGTGATGGACCTGTTCGCGAAACTCAACGCCGAGGGCCGTACGATCCTCCTCATCACGCACGAGCCGGACGTGGCGGCGAAGACCAGGCGCGTGGTGCGCATCACCGACGGCCTCATCGTCGAAGACGCCGCCACCGCGAGCGCTCACGTGCCCCGCTACGGCGACGGCGCCCGGGCCGATGGCGACGGCTCGTCCGCGCTTGCCGCGGCCCGGCCGGGAACGGGCGGTGCCTGATGCGCTTCGGTGACCTCATCGCCGAGACCCTCCGCTCGCTCACGTCGAACAAGGTGCGCAGCGGGCTCACCATCCTCGGCATCGTCGTGGGCATCGCGTCGGTCATCGCGATGGTGGCCATCGGCGCGGGCTCCCAGGCCTCCATCGAGTCGAGCATCCAGGCGGCGGGCTCCAACGTGCTCACGGTATCGCCATCGGCGGCAGGACAGACCGGCCCGGGCGCCCGCTCCTTCAGCGCCTCGGTCAAGTCGCTCACCCGCGATGACGCCGAGGCGCTCGAGAGCGTCTCGCTCGTAAGCGGCGTCGCGCCCTCCAACCAGGGCCAGGCGCAGCTGGTCGCCGGGCAGCTGAACGCAAACGCCCAGGTGCTCGGAGTGACTGCCTCCTACGCGCAGGTGAAGGGCCTGAGCGTCGCCTCCGGCTCCTTCATCACCGACCGCGATGACGCCCGTTACGCCCAGGTCGTGGTGCTCGGCGCGACACTGGCAGAGGACCTCTTCGGGGAGGGTGCCGACCCCGTCGGAGAGCGCCTGCGGTCGGGCAACATGCTGCTCACCGTGGTGGGCGTGCTCGCCGAGAAGGGCACGTCAGGCTTCACCAACGTGGACACTGCGGCGCTGATCCCACTCTCCACCGCGGCCAGATACGTGACGGGCAGCGAGTACCTCTCGGCGATCACGCTCACCGTCTCCGACGAAGAGCAGATCGACGCTGCTGAGACCGCGATACAGGGACTGCTGCTCCAGCGGCACGGCATCGCGGACGCCGACTATGCCGACTTCCAGATCCAGAACATGGCCGACATCCTCGAAACCGTCTCGAGCGTGGCCGGCACGTTCACCACGCTGCTCGCGGGCATCGCGGGGATCTCGCTCCTCGTGGGCGGCATCGGCATCATGAACATGATGCTTACGACCGTGACGGAGCGTACGCGCGAGATCGGCCTTCGCAAGGCCATAGGCGCCGATGCAAGCGCCATCTCGGCGCAGTTCCTCGCCGAGTCGGTGACGCTCACCCTCATCGGAGGCGTGCTCGGCATCTTCGCCGGCTGGGGCATCGGGGCGCTCGCCGCGACCCTCCTGGGGGCGACCGCGCTCATCACGCCCGATTCCGTGCTGCTCGCCGTCGGCGTGTGCGTCTTCATCGGCATCGTGTTCGGCTACTATCCCGCACGCCGCGCCGCCGGGCTGAGTCCGATCGACGCGCTCAGATACCAGTAGATCGCGCTGCCTGCGGGCAGCCTCTGAAAGGAGCGACCATGAAAGGTCCCGCACAAACGGCGGTCCTCGCCATCGCGGCGATCGCGCTCGCCGCAGGAGCGTTCTGGGGCGGCACCGCGTACGAGAAGAGCACGCAGCCGGCCGCCGCGGGTTCCTTCGCGGGCGCGACTGGCGAGGCCGCCGGCGTTCGCGGCGGCGCGATGGCGCAGCTATCCGAAGACGAGCGCGCCGCGTTCCAGAGCATGACGGAGGAGGAGCGCCAGGCGTTCCTCGAGGAGCGGTTCGGTGGCGAGTTGCCCCAGGGCGGCGGACTGGGCGGCATGACACGCGGCGGCGTGCTCGAAGGCGAGATCATCGAGCACGACGCCGATACGCTCACGATCGCCCTGGCAACGGGCGGTTCGCAGACCGTCTACATCGACGAGGCGACGCTCATCGCCACGGTGGAAGGCGCCCCCGAACTGGCCGCCGGCTCGTCCGTGCTCGTGATCTCCGAGCCGTCGGCCGATGGCGTCACCACCGCCAGCGTCGTCGTCGTGAAGGACTGAGGGCGCGAGCTTCCGCGCTCTCAGGCCGAACGAACGGAGCCCGGAGCGCGCTCGCGCACGCTCCGGGCCGGATCTACTGCGCGACGTTGACGATGATGCCCACGTCCACGCCTGAGTCGACCTCGGTGATCGTGACGCTCGCGCTGTCATCGCCCTTCTTCACCAGAAGCACCGTGTCGCTGTTGCCGTCGGTGGTGAGCAGGTCGGTCGTGATCTCCCAGCCCTCGTCCTCAAGCTCCGCCTTGTACCACTCGTAGACCTCGTCGAAATCGTCCCTGCTCTCGGCCTCGACGTAGTAGCTCACGGTCTCCTCGTTGCCCATACGGGAGGTGCTGCCGATCTTCATGTCGTCGTAGACAGGGAAGTCTCTCGGGAACCCGTCGGGGAGCTTGCCCTCGTCGCTCGCGATAGTGATGTCGCCATCCTCGGTCTCGATCGTGACCTCGTCGCCGTCGATGTCGACGTCGACGTCCTTATCGCTCAGGAGGCCCTCCGTGAGCTTCTCGACGGCCTTGTCCTCCGCGCTCTTGCAGCCGGCGAGGCCGAGTACGAGCACGATCGCCAACACCAGGATCCACGCACGCTTCATTCCCGATTCCCCCCTCAGTCGTCTGTCCCTGCAAGGCGATGCGGACGGCGCAGCCCGTGCATTCCTACGAGCTGACGCCGTCTGCACGGCGCCTCGCGGTGGCATATACCCGTCCCGGGGGTGGTATCCGTGGCTGATTCTGCCGATAGCGTCATCTCGTGGCTTGCCGACGGAGCGAATCCGGTCGTCACGGTGCTCGTTCGCCGCGATCTGCTCGGCGAGGAGGACTCGCCGGAGCTCGCCAGCCTGTGGGCCGGACGCAACCAGTACCCGCCGATCGCCTCGATCCTGGACGCGATGCGGCCCGATGGCTCCTGGACGCCTCCCGGCCAGGACTATCGCAAGTACGGGGGGAACCTCTGGCAGGTGCACTTCCTGGGCGAGCTGCATGCCGACGGTGACGACGACCGCGTGCGTCGCGCGGCGGAGTACGCGTTCTCGCGCCAGTTGCCGGACGGCTCCTGGAGCGCGAGCAACGCCCGTGCGGCCGGTTCGATCCCCTGCCTCACAGCGAATGTGGGCCGCGCACTGGCGCGGCTGGGACACGCCAGCGACGAGCGGGTCGTCGCGGCGCTCGCGCACTGCGTGGCGCTCTACCGCGAGCTCGGCTGCCCGAACTGCCGCCAGGGTGTGGGCGCGCAGCTCAACGGCTACTGCCACATGCTCACCCCGAAGCTGCTGCTCTTCCTCGCCGAGGTGCCGCGCGATTCGTGGCCCGCAGGCGCGGACGAGTTGCGCGACGCGTGCATCGCCGCGCTCCGCGAGAAGCGCGTGTTCCGCTGCCTGCCGAGGGAGTCGCGAGAGTTCCAGGAGGCGTTCTGGACCGCGTCCGCCGGTGACCGCCAGGGCCTTCGCGATCGGTTCCTCGCCGAGAGTCCTGAGCTGCACTACGGCCCCAAGCCGGGGTGGCTGCGCTTCGGCTTCCCGCTCTCGTACAACTCGGATGCGCTCGAAGCGCTCTGGGCGCTCACACTCCACGACGAGCCGGCGCGCCCTGAATACACGGATGCGCTGGACGCGGTGCGCTCGGCCCGCGGCGCAGACGGCCGCTGGCTGCTTCGCACGACGCTCAACGGCAAGATGCTGGCCGACATCGAGACCAAGGGCGAGCCGAGCCGATGGCTCACCTGGCGCGCGCTGTCGGTCCTGCGGCACTTCGGAGCGCGGTGAACCGGTCGCGGCCGCCAGACGTCTGAGCGACAAGGACCCTACGATACGAGGAGGCACACCATGCGCACACGGATCCTGATAACGATGCTCGCGCTCGCGATGGTGTTCGCGCTCGCGGCATGCGCTGAAGACGCGAACACCGATGAGGGCACCGAGGCCCCGGGCGACAACGGCTCGCTGCCTGCTGAGGACGCCTCCGGTATGCGGCTCGCCAACGGCATGTACGACCAGCCCGACGGCACGGTGCTCGCGATCGGCACGCTCGAGCGGATCGAGCTCGAGGGCGGCTTCTACGCCATCACGGGCGCGGTCGATGGTGACGGCAACATAGCCGTCATCGCCAACGCCGACGAGTTCGCCGACGAGCTTGAAGCGCTGCTCGGCAAGACGGTCGAGGTGATCGGCACCCGGTACGAGGGCGCGTCGATCCGGATGGCCGGACCCGAGATGATGATCGACACCATCCGCGAGATCAGCGATACGCCCGGCATCGCCGAGTGACACCACGCTGAACGCACGACCCGACGGGGCCCGGCCGCAACGGCCGGGCCCTTAGCTTATCGCTGCGTGGTAGCTCTGGAGCGAGCGTACCGTGTCCGCCGACGCGCGGTGCGCGGCGATCCCCTGCGCGGCGGCCAGCGCCGCCGAGGTGGTGGTGATGTACGGCACGCGGTGCTTGATGGCGGCCTTGCGGATGTAGGAGTCGTCGAACTCGCTGCTCTTGCCCGCAGGCGTGTTCACCACGAGCTGGATCTCGCCGTTGGTGATGGCGTCCTCGATGTTGGGGCGGCCCTCGTGCAGCTTGAGCACCGGCGTCGCGTCGATGCCGCTCCCGGCCAGGAACGCGGCGGTGCCACTCGTCGACATGATCGAGAAGCCGATCGCCGCGAACTCCCGCGCGGCCGGCAGGATGCGCTCGCGGTCGCGCTCGGCCACCGTGATGAGCACGGTCCCGGAGTCGGGAAGCCGGGTGCCGGTCGCCTCCTGCGCCTTGTAGAAGGCGAGGCCGTAGGAGTCCGCCAGGCCGAGCACCTCGCCGGTGGAGCGCATCTCGGGGCCAAGCAACGGGTCGACCTCGGGGAACATGTTGAACGGGAAGACCGACTCCTTCACGCCGAAGTGCGGGATGTGACGGCGCTCCAGCTTCAGGTCGGCGAGCTTCTCTCCCATCATCACGCGCGTGGCCAGGCGCGCCATCTGGATATCGCACACCTTCGAGACGAGCGGGACGGTGCGCGATGCGCGCGGGTTCGCCTCGAGCACGTACACGACGTCCTCGGAGATCGCGTACTGCATGTTCATGAGGCCCACCACGCCGAGCTCGATGGCGATACGGCGCGTGTAGTCGTCGATGATGGCGATGTGCTCCTCCGAGATGATCACCGGCGGGATCACGCAGGCCGAGTCGCCCGAGTGGATGCCCGCGTACTCGATGTGCTGCATCACCGAGGGCACGAAGGCGTCGGTGCCGTCGGCGATGGCGTCGGCCTCGCACTCGATCGCGTTCTCCAGGAAGCGATCGATCAGCAGCGGCCGCTCGGGCGTGACGTCCACTGCGGCCGCCACGTACGTGCGCAGCATGTCCTCGTCGTGCACGACCTCCATGCCACGCCCGCCGAGCACGTAGCTCGGCCGCACCATCAGCGGGTAGCCGATGCGCCGCGCGATCCAGAGCGCTTCTTCGAGCGTCGAGGCCATGCCTGATTCGGGCATCGGGATCCCGAGCCGCTCCATGATCTCGCGGAAGCGGTCCCGGTCCTCGGCCAGATCGATCGTCTCGGGCGAAGTGCCCACGATCGGCACGCCGGCCTCCTCGAGCTGCCGCGCGATGTTGAGCGGCGTCTGGCCGCCGAACTGGCAGATGACGCCTTCGGGGCGTTCCTTCTCGTAGATGGCGAGCACGTCTTCGACGGTGAGCGGCTCGAAGTACAGCTTGTCGCTCGTGTCGTAGTCGGTGGACACCGTCTCTGGGTTGCAGTTGACCATGATGGTCTCGAAGTCCAGCTCCCGCAGCGCAAACGCCGCGTGCACGCAGCAGTAGTCGAACTCGATACCCTGGCCGATGCGGTTGGGGCCGCCGCCAAGCACCATGATCTTGCGCCGGTCGGACACGGGGACCGTGTCGGCGCCGCTGTACGTGGAGTAGTAGTACGCGGCGTCCTCCACGCCCGAGACGGGCACCGGCTCGAACGCGTGCTTCACGCCAAGGGCGAGTCTGCGCTCGCGGATGGAGGCCTCGCTGACGCCGAGGAGCTTCGCGAGATAGGCGTCGGCGAACCCGTCGCGCTTCGCGCGCACGAGCAGACCGTCGGGCAGCGTGCCCGCGGCCGCGCCCGGCGCCGCCTTGCGTCCGGGGCCGGCCACGCCGTCCGGGCCCGCGTACGCGAGCACCTCCTCCTCGAGCGCCACGAGCTCCGCCATCTGCTCGATGAACCAGCGCTTGATGTGCGTGCGGCGGTGAAGCTCGTCGATGTCCGCGCCCTTGCGGAGCGCCTCGTACATGATCCACTGCCGCTCGCTCGTCGGCTCGGCGAGGGCCGCCATCAGCTCCTCGAGCGTCCTGCGGTTGAAGTCCTTCGCGAAGCCGAGGCCCATCCGGCCGTTCTCGAGGGAGCGGATCGCCTTCTGGAGTGACTCCTTGTAGTGCTTGCCGATGGACATGACCTCGCCCACCGCGCGCATCTGGGTCCCGAGCTTGTCGGTTGCGCCCTTGAACTTCTCGAAGGCCCAGCGTGCGAACTTCACCACCACGTAGTCGCCCGACGGCGTGTACTTCTCGAGCGTGCCGTCGCGCCAGTACGGGATCTCGTCCATCGTGAGACCGCCGGCGAGGCGGCTCGAGACGAGCGCGATCGGGAAGCCGGTCGCCTTGCTCGCAAGCGCGCTCGAGCGACTCGTGCGCGGGTTGATCTCGATGACCACGACGCGGTCGCTCACCGGGTCGTGCGCGAACTGCACGTTCGTGCCGCCGATGACCTCGATGGCCTCGACGATGCGGTACGAGTAGTCCTGCAGGCGGGCCTGCAGCTCGGCGGAGATGGTCATCATCGGCGCGGTGCAGTACGAGTCGCCGGTGTGCACGCCCATCGCGTCCACGTTCTCGATGAAGCACACCGTGATCATGTTGCCGTTCGCGTCGCGGACCACCTCGAGCTCGAGCTCTTCCCAGCCGAGCACGGACTCCTCGACGAGCACCTGGCCCACCATGCTCGCCTGCAGGCCGCGCGCCGCGATCGTGCGCAGCTCCTCGACGTTGTAGACGATGCCGCCGCCGGTGCCGCCCATCGTGAACGCGGGGCGGATGACCACCGGATAGCCGAAGTCGCCCGCGATGCGCTCGACGTCCTCCACGCTCTCGGCGGTCACGCCGCGCGCGGTCTCGATGCCGAGACGCTCCATCGTCTTCATGAACTCGAGGCGGTCCTCGCCGCGCTCGATGGCTTCCGGGCTCACGCCGATGATGCGCACCCCGTACTTCTCGAGGATGCCGCGACGGTTGAGCTCGAGCGAGAGGTTGAGCGCGGTCTGGCCGCCGAGGTTGGGCAGCAGCGCGTCCGGGCGCGACGCGGCGATGATGCGCTCGAGCGTCTCGATGTTGAGCGGTTCGATGTACGTCTCGTCCGCCATCACGGGGTCGGTCATGATCGTCGCCGGGTTGGAGTTCACGAGCACGATCTTGTAGCCGAGCGCGCGGAGCGCCTTGCACGCCTGCGTGCCCGAGTAGTCGAACTCGCACGCCTGGCCGATCACGATCGGCCCCGAGCCGATGATCATGACCTTCTTTATGTCGTCGCGCCTGGGCATGCGTGCTCCCTCTCGTGTCGGTGCGATGATCGCCGAACGGACGTGGCTGCTACAGGCGTACCGGGATCCCCCGGCTGGCCAGGTAGTCCTTCACCTGCTCGATCGTGTATGTGCGGAAGTGGAACACCGAGGCGGCCAGCAGCGCGGTCGCGTGGCCCTCCTTCACGCCCTCGTAGAAGTGCTCGAGCGTGCCTGCGCCGCCGGAAGCGACGACCGGCAACGAGACCGCGTCGGCGATGGCGCGCGTGAAGGGGATGTCGTAGCCCGCGAGCGTTCCGTCGCCGTCCATGCTCGTCGGCAGCAGCGTTCCCGCTCCAAGACCCTCGCAGCGGGTCGCCCATTCGACGCAGTCGATGCCCGTGCGCTTCTGCCCGCCGCTCACGACCACCTCGAAACCCGAGGGCATCTCCCCGTTGCGCCGGCCGTCGATGGCGACCACGATGCGCCCGGAGCCGAAGCGCTCGGCCGCCTCGCGGACGAGCTCCGGCCGCGCCACAGCTGCGCTGTTCATGGACACCCTGGAGACGCCCATCTCGAGCAGCGCGTCGATGTCGGACAGATCGTCGACGCCGCCGCCGACCGTGAGCGGAACGTCGCCGAGCGCCCCGACCACTGCCCGCGCCCATGCCAGGCGTGTCTTACGGCCCTCGACCGTCGCGGCGATGTCGAGCATGGCCACCTCGTCGGCGCCTGCGGCCTGATAGAACGACGCGTTCTCCACCGGGTCCCCCGCATCGCGAAGGTCGACGAAGTTCACGCCTTTCACGACGCGACCGTCCTTCATATCGAGACACGGGATGATGCTCACCGGCTCCATGAAGATGCCTTCCCACCCGTCGGCACATGCATTTGAACGCATTCTATCCCATGGGGCATGCACGATACGCGCTATCCGGCCGCCTACCCGACGCATCCGGCCGGGGGCGTGACCGGCGAGTATCGTTCGACGAAGAATCCGCGCCACGCGACGCGCTTGGCTCCCACCGTCTCGATCACGGTGGCGTCGCCACCGAGATCGACGAAGAGCACCACGTCGTCGCGCATCGGGTGGTTCGGGTCGTAGATCTCGACCGTGACGGAAGAGTCGCCGAACTCGGCCGCGTACGCAAGAACCTGATGGTTGCGCACCAGGTGGCGCAGACTGATGCCGCTGACCATGCCGAGCGGAGCAGGCACCCCCGCGCGCAGGCAGTCGAACAGGGGAAGCAGCTCGCGGCGGGTGGCCGAAGCGATCCCGCCGGGTCCGGTCGCGGGCAGGTAGGTGAGCGCGGCGAACCGCGCGAGATTGGCGCCCGCATGGATGACCACGCTGTCGACCTGCCTGCGCCAGATGAAGCGCTCGAGAGGCGAGCGGTGCGGCGGGAGGTCGCGGGCGACCGCTTCCGGCTCGAGCGTTGTCTCGCCGATGAAGTGATCGAGCGCCGCGAAGACCATCCCGCCGCACCGGCCGCGCGAGGCCACGATGCCGAGTATCGCATCGTGCCACGCATTCGCGAACCCGAACCCGTTCCGCGACGGGCGGAAACCGGTGTCGAGCCTCACGCCGTCATTTCTTCTTTCCGCCGAGCAGCCCGCCGAGCGCGTCGCCGACCGAGTCGAGCGCGCTTCCTTCCTTGGTGAACATGCCGAGCACGTCATCGAGGTGGTCCTTGATGAAGTCGATGACCTTGTCGGCGGTCTTCTCGTCGATGCCCGTCTTGTCCATGAGCTGCTTCACGAAGTCGTCCACAGATGCTCCCTTCGGCAAGCGGTCCGTACACCTAGTTGTGTCCATTCGTCGGATTCCCGAATCAGGGCGTTCCCGAGGGCCCTGCCGCGTACTATCCTGTTCGCGGACTGCATACTTGGGGGCTCCCGTTGGATACTCTGCTCAAGAAGCTCCGCTATGCGGGGCAGGAGCGCGTGCTCGTGGCGAACGTGCCGCCGGAACTCGAGAGCCTCACGGTCGCTCTCGCTGCCGGAGGTTCGACGGTCGATCGCGCCCCTGCGGGCGCGTATCCCTGGGCGATCGTGTTCGTGCGGAGCCTCGCCGAGACCGCCGCGCTGGCATCGCAGGCCGACCGGCTGATCGAAGGCGACGGCGTCTTGTGGGTCGCGTATCCCAAGCAGTCGTCCAAGAAGTACTCCGCCGACGTGAACAGGGACACCGCATGGCCCCTGTTCGACGGCCCGATCGTGCGCTTCGTCGCCCAGGTCGCCCTCGACGATGACTGGTCGGCGATGCGCGTGCGACGCACAGAGTACTCGGGGGGTCGGGTGCGGTAGCAGAAAGACTGCCGGATGAGAGAGGGGATCGCGACCTTCTCGCTCGTGTTCTAGCGTCTCGTCGCACCCCGAAGGCCGCGTACGCCGCGCCGGTGATGCGTCAACTCTCCGTAACGCACACAGGGCGGTCGCTCTGCTAACGTTGTGTGCCGTCGACTCCCCTCCTACCGAAGGTGCGGCATGAAGCCTGCGATCACCGAAGCCTGGCGTGCGGGTCTGCTCGCGAAGGACCGCTGGCTGCCGGATATCGGCGCCGGGGTCGTCGTCGGCGTGGTGGCGATCCCGCTGGCGATGGCGTTCGCGATCGCTGCCGGGGCGAAGCCCGAGCAGGGCCTCTACACGGCCGTCATCGCCGGGCTCATCGTCACGCTCCTTGGTGGAACCCGCGTGCAGATCGCCGGCCCGACCGGGGCGTTCGCCGTGCTTCTCGCCGGGATCACGGCGCGGTACGGGCTCGGCGGCCTACAGGTCGTCACCCTGCTCGCCGGCGCGATCCTCGTCGTCTTCGGCCTCGCGCGCCTGGGCACGGTCATCCGCTACATCCCCGAATCGGTGGTGCTCGGCTTCACCGCCGGCATCGCGGTCGTCATCTTCGTGGGACAGTGGCCCAACTTCTTCGGCATCGCCGAGCCTGGTGCGGGCCACTTCCACGAGAAGGTCGCCGCGATCATCGGCACGCTGCCGGGGCTCGATCCCACCACCACGCTGCTTGCGATCGCAAGCGTCGCGCTCATCGCGCTGTGGCCGAAGCTGCCCGCGCTCGGAGAGGTGCCGGCTCCGCTGGTGGCGCTCATCGGCGGCACGCTCTTCGTCAGCATCGTCCAGCCCGAGTCGGTCGCGACGATCGGCTCCACGTTCGGCGGCCTGCCGCGCGGGCTGCCCTCGTTCGCATTGCCGGGCATCTCGCTCGGCGACCTGCCCGACCTCGTCCGCCCGGCGTTCGCGATCGCGCTGCTCGGCGCTATCGAGTCGCTGCTCTCGGCAACGGTGGCCGACGGCATGATCGGCACGCGCCACGACGCCAACCAGGAGCTCGTCGGTCAGGGACTCGCGAACGTCGGCGCGTCGCTGTTCGGCGGATTCGCCGCCACCGGCGCCATCGCCCGTACGGCCACTAACATCCGCCACGGCGGGCGCGGCCCGATCGCGGGTATCGCGCACGTCGCGACCGTGCTGCTCGTCCTCGTCGCGCTCGCGCCGCTCGCCAGCGACGTGCCGCTCGCAACGCTGGCGGCGATCCTGTTCGTGGTGGCCTTCAACATGAGCGATGTGGGTCGCGTCGTTCGCACCGCGCAAAACGCGCCGCGCTCCGACGTCGCCGTGATGTGGGTGACGCTCGCGCTCACCGTGTTCGCGGACCTCGTCATCGCCGTCGAGGTCGGCGTCATCCTGGCGCTCCTCAACTTCTTCCGACGCATGACGGCAGCCGTTGGCATCAACCTGCTCGATGCCGAACAGGTCGGTGCTGCTGCGTCCACGGATGTTCCGGTCCCCGAGGGCGTGCTCGTCTATCGGATCGACGGCCCGTTCTTCTTCGGCGCCGTAGAGCAGTTCGAGTCAGCGCTGATCCACACGCACACCGAGCCTGCTGCGATCATCGTGAGCCTCGAGCGGGTGCCCTTCATCGACCTCACCGCGCTGGCCGCGCTCAAGGAGGCGGTCGAGCGGCTCGAGAAGCGCGGTGTTCGCGTGGCGCTGTGCTGCGCCGGGAGCAAGGTCGCAGAGAGGATCGTCAGGTCGGGCGCGTGCGCGAACCTGCCGGTTCCGCCCGACGCTGCGCTTGCCGATGCGATCGCCGCGGTCCGCTCGGACGACACCGCCGACGTCGCCTGAGCGCCGACCACGCTCCGCTCGTCGTCGGAATCAGCCCTCTGGCGCACCGCTTGTCAAAAATCCGCACCGCCCGCCAAGAATCCTCGTGTGCGGGGGTTCACATGCGGATTTCGGGTGCTAGATTCTCCGTAGCGCGGCGCCTCCGAGGGGGGAAGGCGCCGCCGCTGTATTCCCCGGCGTCGTCAGCTGCGTCGGGCCTTCTTGCGATCGTTCTCGGACAGCAGCCGCTTGCGCAGCCGGATCGACTTCGGCGTGACTTCCACCAGTTCGTCGTCCTCGATGTACTCGAGCGCCTCCTCGAGCGTGAAGGTGATCGGCGGCGCGAGGATGATGCCCTTATCGGCGGAGGCGGCGCGCATGTTGGTGAGCTGCTTGGCTTTGGACACGTTCACCACGAGGTCGTTGTCCTTGGCGTGCTCGCCCACGATCATGCCTTCGTAGCACATCACGCCCGGCCCGATGAAGAGTCTGCCGCGCGTCTGCAGCGCGTCCAGCGCGAAGGCCACCGACTTGTCGGTGGACATGGCGATCAGCGAGCCGTTGATGCGGCCGCCGAGGTCGCCCCGGTACGGGCCGTACTCGAAGAAGTGGTGGAAGAGCGTCGCCTCGCCGCGCGTCGCGTTCAAGATGCGCGTGCGCAGCCCCATGACGCCACGGGTGGCGATCTTGAACTCGAGGTGCACTTGCTCGTCGCGCTGCACCATGTCGGTCATCTCGCCGCCACGGCTCCCGAAGATCTCGATCACCTTGCCCGCATACTCGCTCGGCACGTCGACGACGGCCTGCTCGATCGGCTCGAGCTTGCGTCCGCCCTCGTTCTTGATGATCACCTGCGGCCGGCCGACCTGGAACTCGTAGCCCTCGCGACGCATCGTCTCCATGAGCACGGAGAGATGGAGCACACCGCGGCCCGCGACCTCCATGCCTGTCTTGTCCTCGCTCTCGGTGATGCGCATCGAGATGTTGGACTCGGCCTCGCGCAGCAGCCGCTCCTTGATCTGGCGGCCGCCGACGATCGTGCCCTCCCGGCCCACGAGCGGGCTCGTGGATGCCGCGAACACCACCGACATCGTCGGCTCTTCCACGTGGATCGGGTCGAGCTGCACCGGATCGAGGCGGCAGGTGAACATGTCGCCGATGTCCGCGTCGTCCACGCCCACTACGGCTACGATGTCACCGGCGTGAGCCTCGGCAGCCTCGGCGCGCCCCATGCCCTCGAAGGTGAACAGCTGCTTGACCTGCGCCTGGTAGCGGCTTCCATCGTTCTTGATCACGAGGATCTTCTCGCCCGAGTGAAGGGTGCCCGAGAAGATGCGGCCGATCCCGATACGGCCGACGTACTCGGAGTGGTCGATCGTGCAGACCTGCATGGCCACGGGACCATCCGGATCGACGTCCGGTGCGGGCACGTGCTCCACGATCGCGTCGAGCAGCGGCGCCATGTCCATGTTGCCGTCGTCGGGTTCGAGGCGCGCATAGCCGTTGACGGCGCTCGTGTAGATGATGGGGAAGTCCAGCTGCAGGTCGTCCGCGCCGAGCTCCACCATCAGGTCGAACACCTCGCCGATGACCTCGAGCGGGCGGGCCCCCTTGCGGTCGATCTTGTTCACCACGACAAGCGGCTTCAGCCCATGCTCGAGCGCATGCCGCAGGACGAAGCGCGTCTGCGGCATCGGCCCGTCGAACGCGTCGATGATGAGCAGGCACCCGTCGGCCATCTTGAGCACGCGCTCCACCTCGCCACCGAAATCGGCGTGGCCCGGCGTGTCGATGACGTTGATCTTCACGTCGCCCCAGCGCACCGAGATGTTCTTCGCGAGGATGGTGATGCCGCGCTCGCGCTCCTGGTCGTTGCTGTCGAGCACCTGGTCGACCACCTGCTGGTTGTCGCGGAACACGTGCGTAGCCTGCAGCAGCCGGTCCACGATGGTGGTCTTGCCGTGGTCGACGTGGGCGATGATGGCGATGTTGCGGATGTCGCTGGCGCGCATAGTGCTCGGGTCTCCAAAGGGTCATGTGAAGAAGCGGTATAGAGTAGCACGCCGCGAGGGTACGGCGCACGCAAAGGAGTGACGGGCCGCACTCGAGCCGAAAGCCGCCGCGGCCTTGGGCTCCCGCCTATGATGAGAAGCGACCCCTCTCGGTGAAAGTCTGCCTACTGTCATTGTTAGATTGACTTTCCATATCGATAGATTTACTTTCAATACATGAGACCGACCCACACCATCGAGGATCTCCTTGGGTCCCGCAGCCGGATCGCCGTGCTGCGCGTGCTTAATGGCGTCAGCGTCCCGCTGAACGCCTCGCAGATCGCAGCACGGGCCAAGCTGTCTCACGTCGCGGCGGCCTCTGTGCTCTCCGACTTCGCCTCGATGGGTGTGGTTCACAGCACTCCCGTCGGCCGCGCGACGGTGCACTGGCTGAATCGCGAGAGTGTCTACGTTGAGAACATGCTCGAACCGCTCTTCCAGGCCGAGCGCGACGTACCGGAGGATCTCCTCGATGATCTCGCCTGGGCATTCCAGGACGAGGCCATTTCGGTGGTTCTCTTCGGCAGCTACGCTCGCGGCGATCAGACCCCGGGCAGTGACGTCGATGTGGCGCTCGTTGCCGATGGCTCTGACAAGAAGTCGGCGCTGGAATCCGCCATCGCGGCTCACGCATCGGAGTTCCGAAGCAGGTTCGGCGCGTCGCTTTCCGCCCTGACCTATACGCGCGAAGAGGCCGCGGCGCTGCGGGATACCAGCTCCAACCTCGCGGAGTCGCTGTGCCGCGACGGCATCGTCGTTTCTGGCTTAAGCCCATGGGACTGGCGTGACCATGCCGAGGAATGATGACGTCCGCTCGACTCCTCGGAGTGATGCGCGCGCAGCCACACCCCCGAAGGCACGCAGCACTAGTACGCGACGTCGTTCAGGTACGCGTCGAAGCTCGTCTGGCCGAGTGACACGGGGTGTACAATGTCTCGCCCTTTGGGTACACTGTCCTTGCGAGCGTTGGGGCTATCCCGATGGCTCGCTCTTTCTTTGTGCAGGACGCTTGGGCCGGAACTCCCACACGCGAAAGCATGTCGGGGCCGGAGTCGCACGATCACCCAGCAGGGTAGTCCAGCCGAGCCGTCCCCTCACGTGATCGCAGAGCTCGATCTTCGCTGCCTTTGTTGCCGCCAGTGGTTCACGGTTGCGCAGGTGGTCGTATCTGACTGCGCCCAGGAGCACATCTACCAGCTGAACCAGTGGTGCCGCTTTCGAGTCGATCATAGTCGCATTCAGGACTTCGCCGGGCACGAAGGAGCACGGAAAAGGCCGCATTACCTCGAGTTCGTAGTAACGACTCGACTCGGTGGGCTTGCCGAGGTAGTCGGCGATGACGATTGATGCATCACCGCTGCCCATGCAGTGTGTGACCAGCATGCGCGAGTACACGATGTACGCGTCCCACACCGTGTCGAACTTGCTCCGCCAATCCACAGTAGGGTTGTGCTTATCGACGACGAGGACACAGAGGTGATACTCAGGCTGGGCGAACAGCACGTCCACCAACTGCTTGTAGTACGGTAGGGTCTCGGTCCGCAAGTCGTTGAACTTGAACTCATGACGCCTCCAGCGCATGTCCGAGATGAGTCGCTGGTTGACCCTGTACACGGCATCGGTGAGCCGATGCGTCTCCCGGACACGCAGCAAGCCGAGGGCGAAGAATCGCTCTCGCTTGTCGTTTAGTGAGCCCGACTCATCCAGGAGCATGAAGTAGGGCTTCACGCCCCCCACTCCCAGACGTCGACTTTCACGCGCTCGTAGTTGGCGTCGAGCTCGGGTTGCATCAGCACGAGCGCCGCGATCCGGCGCACCATCTCGGTGACGTAGCGCGCCTCCTCAGGCTTGAGGTCGCGGCCGAGCAGCGCACGCTCGCGGTACGACAGCCACTTCTTGATGACCTGGTAGCCGCCGATGGTGTAGCGCCACACTTTCGCCGGCACACAGCGCCAGTACGCGACGTCGTTCAGGTACACATCGAAGCACGTCTCGCCGAGGAGCTCGATCGCCTCCTCGCCCGTCATGCCGAGGGTGGCAGCGTGCTCAGCGATGGCCGCGCGCTCATCGTCGGTGTACGGGCGCTCAGTGAGCTTGCCAGTGGACGGCATGGTGATGCCGCCCTTGCCCGCGATGCCCCATTGCGCTGTTAGGCCCAAGTCATCCCGCGGGTCGAGAGTTCCCGTCGTTGACGACAACGTTCCGCAGGGGGCCGCCGGCAAGGGGGTGGAGCCGCTGCTCAGAGGCGACACATCAAGAAGAAGCATGATCTGTTCGCCCAGTGCAGCGGACTTGACGAGCGCCTGAGAGTCAGCGGGCATCGGTATTCGAGGCCAGTCTGACCGGATAGCATCCGCATTCTCAGTCTGGTAGGCAGGAGAGTAGGCGACTGCAAGAACATGAGTCCAGATGCGTGACGCGGTGTCGGCGCTCATGCTGTGCGCCCTCATGTATGCGAGCGCAGGCGCCGAGAGGTTCGGCCCACCTGAGTCCGCCGCCAGAAGAGAATCGCTTGGAACGCTGAGTTCGAGTGGAATCAGGTACGCGTCCTTGTGCAGCGCATGTTGATCAGCGACGCCGGTGAACACGGTCACAGGAGCACCGTCAAGCGCGCGGGGCGCGCGGGCACGTGCCAGGATGGAGCGCGTACCCGGGGACGTTCGCGCGAGGAGGCGCCCACGAGATTCATTCCAAAGCTTGAATCGCGGTTCGGCGTATGCCCACTGCGTATCGAACGGCTTCGCCATGAAGGGGATGACGCGCGACTCGTCCAGGCCGATCTCGAGAAGACGCTTCCTGGTGCCGGCGGGATCGAAACGTGCCCAAGATCGCGTGAGCCCCGCTAGAGTGTGCGGCAGCGAGGATGTCTCAACATCTCCGTTAAGGTATGTCCTCATCCTGTCGAGCAGTGCATCACGGTCAGTGTCGACCAGCGCTCCCGCGCGGTTCTCGTTCAGCCCAAGGCTTGGCGGGGTTTCCGCAAGATCGGCAAGCGAAGGCCAGGTATTGTATGCCCGCGCGCTCGTAAACGGACGGAGCGCGTAGCGATTCTCCGCGTCGGGTTCAAGGCGGGCGTATTCTCGCAAGGCGGGCACTTCGGTGGCCTCCTTGAGCAACTGACTTCGCTTCGCAGGTCCCCACAGATCCCGATAAGACGGGCCACCTGGGGAGTTGGAGCCCGCGATCATCGTCGCGATTGCCGTGCCGACTTGGATGCCCTGTGCGCTTGAGGCGCCCGAGAAGATGCTAGGGTCCGGACTCCCGTCTGGCGCCCGCTTACCGGTCTCCCTGCTGTCACCGTTGAGCGAGTCGACGATGATTGAGTCGAAGCTCTCAAGCAGCGACCGCCGCAGGAGCACAGCGGATGGATCGGACAGCCATGAGAAGTTGCTGATGTAGCAGACGACTCCCTTGCCGGTACGCTCCGCAATCTGCCTCTCAGCAAGGCGCATGAATCTCACATACAAATCGTCGAGATAATTCTTCTTGATGCCCCACTCGACAAGCCCCGTCTTGTAGGGCGCCACCAGCTCCGCCTCTTCGTCCTGCGCGACACCCGCGTACCCGTTGTACGGCGGGTTGCCGATCACCACGAGGATCTTCTCCTCACGCTTGATGCGGTCGGCGGCATCGCGCTCCTCGGCGAACTCCGGGAAGAGCAGCGTCGAGTGGAGCTGCCCCTCAACGCCGCGCTTCTCCTTCGGAGGCTCAGTTGCGCGGTCGCCCCAGCCGGTGAGCGCGTTGGTGAGGTAGATGGCGGCGCGCTCGTCGGCGTCCTTGAGCGGCACGCCGAGTTCGGCGAGCAGGATGCCCATCTGCAGGTGTGCCACCACGAATGGCGCCGGCATGATTTCGAAGCCGATCACGCGCTCGAGCGCGGCGCGCTTCACGTCGTTGCGGGTAAGTGCGTCGGCGCCCTTGGCAGTGAGCGTCTCGTCAATCGTGCGGAGCACTTGCACGAGGTAGGCGCCGGTGCCGCAGCACGGGTCGAGCACCACCACGCTCGGGTCGGCCAGGCCGTCGGCGATGCCCAGCTTCTCGCGAAGCGCCCAGTCCACGCGCGCCACCATGTACTTCACGACCTCGTCCGGCGTGTACCAGACCCCGAGCTCCTTGCGCAGCTGCGGGTCGAACGCCTCGAGGAACGGCTCGTAGAAGTACTGCACCGCGTGGTGCTCTTCGAACTTCTCGAAGAACGCGGCGCGGTCGATGCGCCAGAGCACCTCTTCGGCCCATTCCAGCACCTCGGAGATGCCGAGCGCGCCGAGCTGCCTCACATCGGCGAACTGGCGGAAGAGTTCGTAGACCATCGGCACGTGAAGGGTGGCCGTCGCCGTCTCCCACTGGAAGCGGCTCTCCCACGGGATCTCCTCGGTGCGGTCACGGTCGCGCGCCCAAAGCACCCAGGCGGCGAACATGCCGTAGAACAGTGTCTGCACGAGTGTGGAGCGGAAGAAGTGATCGCCACGCTCGCCCTCGAACTTGAGACCCAGCGCGTCTTCGAGCTGAGAGCGCAGCGCGTCAAGCGCGGGAAGTTCGTGCTTCTGCTCAAGGCGCAGACGTGCGGTGCGCGCGTAGCTCGCGAGGAACCAGGCGAGGTCCCTGGGATCGGAGAGCGGCGCGTTGTGGAGCAGCACGCGCTGGAGGAACTCAGTGAGGCCCTCGCTCGCGGCCTCGGCGTACTTATGCGGCTCCCACACGCGCGCCCAGAAGCCCGCCTCGGTCTCGGACAGCCGCAGCGTCTCGAGGACGCGTGTTCCGGTACCGCTGGCAGCGCGGCCCACGAGCACGAAGTCGCGCAGGTTGGTGACGAGCACGAGGCCGTAACGCTCCACGTACCGGGTCACCTGTTCGCCTTCGGCCGTGGCCAGCGCGTCCTCGGCCGGGCTCTTCACCTCGATGGCACCGCGCCCGGGAATCTGGCCGAAGAGGGTATCAGAACCTGGCTCCCAGCCCTTCAGCTGCTGAGCGGTGAACAGTCCGCCGTCAGGGATGCCCGCTCCCGTGTTGCGCAGGTTGATGATCGCCGTGACCTTCGGCTTGAGGCCGGAACCGATCGACGTGAGCAGCGCCTGGAACGCCGGGTAGTAGCTTGTCTCGGCGACCCCCGCGCCTGAGGTGCGGATATCGCGCAGAGTGGTGAAGTAGACCTCTACCGGATCGCGCACAAGCGACTCCTCCCGTCACCTGAACCCCTCCAGGATAGCAGGCGACACCGACAGTAGACGCTTGCTCTTCGCACGCAGCCTCCCGTGCGCCTTCCTGTCAGTCCGACTCGTCGACGATCTCCGCCGGTCTCGCGATCCGCAGCCCTGGGATGGTGAGCGCGAGCAGGTGTCGATCACCGGTGACGAGGACGTCCGCGCACGCATCGTGGCAAGCCCGTTCGCTCCCGCACGCGAAGAGGGCCGCCAGCGTGCGGCGACCCTCTCCCATCGCTGTGTCAGACAGCGACATTCGTCCCGGTTGCAGGAGCGCTTGCGCGCCGTCCTACGAGGTGGACACCTCCACAGCGATGCAATGGCTACTCAACGCTGGATCACCTCCTCGCGGTCACGGTACGCGTTACTCGCGTCCTGGGGCGTTCGCCCGTATCCGCACTGCAAGCGAGTGGCGTGCCGAAGCGAGCCGGGGAGCGCGAATGAAGGACTGCGCCTGCCGTGGCGCCGACGCGTGCCCTCGGCGGTAGTGCCATACTGTCCCCATGCCCGAGTACCCCGAGAACGCCACCCGCCTTGCCGGCGACACCTACGTGGTGCCGGGGCTGACGAACGCCGGCTACCTGGACGGGCTCGGCATCGACACCACGGGGGACGAGGAAGCGTACGTGGGCGTGCCCCTCGACACGCTCGCGATCACCCACGGTCACGCCGACCACTTCTCGATAGCGCACGTGCTGCGTGACGCCGGTGCCCGCGTGCTCGCGGCGCGTGACGATGCCGCGCTCGTGGAGAACCCTGACATCAACATCCGCGGGATGTTCAGCTGGGCCAAGCCGAGCGACGAGATGACCACGCGTCTGTTCCGGGGCGTCCCCTGCGCGGTGGATGGCTACCTCGAGGACTGGGACGATGCGCGCGCCACGCCGATAGCGCTGCCGGGGCACACCCTCGGGCATCACGGCTTCCTCACGCGGGACGGGGTGCTCTTCACCGGCGACGCCCTGTACCTGAGCGATCTGTGGCAGCAGCACCCGCTTCCCTACGCGATCGACCCCGGCATGGTGGCCGCGTCGCTCGGCACGATCGCCGCCACCGGCTGCGAGTGGGTGGTGCCCGCGCACGGCCGCCCGGTCACGCGCGATGAGGCCCCGCGCCACGTGGACTTCCACCTCGGGCAGGTGAAAGCGATCGAGACGCTGCTGCTCGAGGGGCTGCGCGACGGCCTCACCACCGAGCAGGCGGTGGCGTTCGTGAGCGAGCGCCGCGGGCTCGCCGAGAACGCCGCTGCGTACTGGCTCGCGGTCACCACGGTGAAGGGCTACCTCGGCGAGCTGCTCGGCAGGGGCGCGATCGAGTTCTACGTCCACGAGCACGCCGGGTGGTGGCGCACGCTCGCCTGAGGGTCGCGCCGCACGCCTGCACACGCCCTGAGAGCCGCACGCTCGTCCCGTCGTGCGCTGGCCGCTGCCTACCGGGTCACTGCCTCCCGAAATCGGCACGCTCGATGCCGGCGAGGAGCTTGTCGGCGGCCGCCATCGAACGCTGCCGGAACGCCTCCTCGGTGAGGCCGAACCGCTCGAGCGTCCGTGCGATCTGCTGCGGGTTGCGGGCTATCTCGCGTGCCGCTGCGGCGGCCGTCGCGTCCACCGGCACGCCCGACCGGCCCGCCAGGTAGGCGACGCGGTCCATCGCCTTCGCCACGCTCTTCGGGTCGGCGTGCTCCACGAGCGCCTTTATCTGCTGTCCGCCGAGCTGGGTGAACTCCGAGAGCGGCACGCTCGGCTGCGCGGGCGGCATCGGCGCACCCGTCGCACGTGCGGAGAGACCCTCCGCATCGAGGATCGCGTCGCGTCCCGCGCGGTAGGTCGTGCCGTCCGGGCGCACCACGAGCGTTTCGCCCTGCACCGCCTGGCGCGTGCGCGTGAAGCCCGCCGCGTAAGAGTCGGCGGGGCCGGCCTTCGAGCCGAAGCCCGCGTAGCCCTTGAAGCCCACGTCCTCGGCTGTGACCCCCTTGCTCGCCAGCTGCCCGCTCACCCGCTTCTCGAACTCCTGCGTGAGCTGCTGGTTGAGCCGCGTGGCCGCCTCGGCCTTCGAGATGCCGTTCTTCGCTGCGTATTCGGCAAGGTCGCCGGGGTCGAAGACGCCCATCACGGTGCGGTCGGCGTCGGTGACCACCGACCCCGCCCGGCCTGCGGCCGAGGAGCCGGAATCGCCCACGAGCACTTCCTTGAGGTGCACGCCGGTCTTGCCCGCGAAGGCGGCCGTCGCGTCTTTCGCACCCTCGGTCACGGCACCGCCGACCTCCCTGGCCAGCACCTTCCGGATCACCTGCGCCTCGGCCGATGAGATCGCGCCCGCCTTCTCAAGCTCGCCGAGCGTTTGCATGCCGCCATTCTTGTAGAGGTCGAGCACCTTCTTGGGATCGACGGCCTTCGCGGCCGCATCGATGCCCTTGGTCTTCGCGATCTCGTCGGCCTCGCCGAGCACCTGCTTCAGGACCGCCTTGGGCCTCAGGAGCGCCGGCGGCACCACGGGCGGCGCGGGCGTCTTGGGGAACATCGGCGGCATGCCGAACGCCCAGCGCACCGCACCGTCCACCGCCATCTCGCCGACCGCCGTGGTCGCTCCCTTCTCGGTGCCGAGGAACATCCGCTTGTTCGTCTCGCCCCAGCCCGCCTCGTCCGCAAGGGCGGTGCCAAGCCCGCCCGCGGTGCCCTTGAGCGTGCGGTAGCCTGCGCGCGCCGCGATGCCGAGCGGCCCGCCGAAGATGCCGGCGCCCGTGGCCGCCAGGTCGCCCGCCGTCCCGGCCCACCCCCACAGCCGGGCCCGCCGGTCGGCGCTCGCGAGTTCGACCATCGCCTCGGCGTGCGCCTTCTCCGCCTCGCGCATCTCGAGGAAGATCGTGTACTCGCGGTTGAGGTTCTTGCGCGCCTGCCGCGCGGCCTCCTGCGCGTCGCGCGCCGCCTGGATGCGCGCGTGGAAGCCGGCGGCCATCGCGTCGGACTCCGCACGGTCGATCGCGCTCTGGCGTCGCCGCAGCGCCTCGTTCGCGTTCGCCTGCTCGTTGGTCACCCAGCCGTCGGTCCTGGAGTAGATCAGCCCCTGGCGCCGCTTGTTCTCGATGTCCGCGATCACCGCGGGATCGGTGGGTACCGGGCCGCCCTCGTCCCACGGCGCCTGGTACCACACCCGCCCGTCGCCTGTCGGCGTCCCCGAAGGCGGCTGCGCGGCCGTTGCACCGGCAGGCGGGAAACCGCCCGGTGGGAAGCCGCCCGCAAGCGGCGCGCTACCCGGTCGCTTCGCGGTGATGAGGTACTGCCCGAGCGAGCCGAGCAGCAGGACGAGGTTCGAGAGACCGATGCCCGCCGCCGTGGTGCCCGGCTCAACGGGGTCGTTGTCGTAGATGCTGCCGGTGGTTCTGCCGCGGGTGCGGTCGCGGTCGTCATCGTCGTCGCGATCGGTGCCGGGGTCGGTGCCCGGGTCGGTGCCGGGGTCGGTGCCCGGGTCGGTGCCGGGGTCGGTGCCCGGATCGGTGCCGCCCCACGGACCCGCCCCGATGAGCGCGAACACCTCGTCGGGGTCGAGGGTGCCGGCCGACGACACGATCTGCCCGAAGTACGCAGAGTCGGGCGGGTCGCACTGGACGATCGCCGCACCCGCTGTCCCGTAGTACTCGTTGCCCGCCCACACCTCGGCGTACTCGGCGGACGCCTCGTTCGCCGAGCGGTACACCTCGACTCTCACCCAGGTCTCGTCGCTTCCGCCCACCTGGAACGTCACTGCCACTACCTCGCGTCCCGAGTACGGCGAACTGGTGAGGTTGTACACGAGGATGTAGCCATCGCCCTCCTCATCTACAAGCGGGAGACCCGACACGAGCTGCTGGAGCGGCCCGGGTATCTCCTCCTCAGACGCTATGGCGCCGTGCTCAGACGAGTAGACGGATTCGGTCGCCAACGCCTCCCGCGTCGCACCCGGTCCGAGGGCGACGCCGGCGCCGAGCAGCACGACGATCAGCATCGCTGCCGCGATGCCTGTCGCCCTCAGCCCCCGGTACCGCGCGATGACGCGCCCGTTCATGCCGAGATTCATCGCCATGTTGAAGATGGCGACGCTGTACACGATCCACGGCACGGTGCTCGTGAAGACCGTCGAGCCCTGCGTGAACGCGAGCAGCGCTCCCCACACCAGCAGCCACGGCAGCGTGTAACTCATCACGATGCCGGCAGGGGTGCGCTCCAGCCGCACGAGCTTGCCGTACGCGATACCGGCCGCCGTGCCGGCCAGGAGTATCGCCACCCAGGCGATGGGATCCGGCGGCCTCTGCAGCACGACCGAGAAGACGATCATCGAGAGGAGGGACGCGCTCTGCCCGAGCAGGATCGCGATGGGGCGCACCGGGCGCTTCTTCGCGTAGGTGGCGACCTGCAGGCCGATGCTCGCGACGAGCAGCAGCATGCCCGCTACCGAGATGACCGCGAACAGCGCGTCCACGACGCCCGCCTCTCCCGGCTATCCGTTATCGGGGAGCGCGACACCCGACACGGTCTGCAGCAGCAGCTGCGCCTCCGGCACGCCCAGGCAGGATATCGCGCCGCCGCCTTCGGCGATGTCGACGAGCCACAGGCGCTGGGCGTCGCGCACCACGAGCAGCGTCTCGCGCACGACCGCCCCGTCTCGCGCACCGCTCACCGTGATGGCGAGCCGCCCTATCTCGTGCGTCCATGCGTCGCATGCAGCCACGGCCGCATCGCCGAGTCCGTAGAGCGCCACGGACGACGTGTCGGCCGGCGTGATGGTGAGCAGGCCGGCCTTGACGAGCTCGCCGAGCGCGCGGGCCACCGACGTCGTCGACGGCAGGGCGCTCGCGCGGAAGGGCGCGACCTTGTCGAGCATCTGAAGCGCCCAGCGGAAGTCCTCGGCATCGGCCGCCGCGAGCGTGGCCGTCACCTGCTCGGCGGTGAACGACGCCGGGGGCGACGTGTGGGTCATCAGCGAGTCGAGGCGCCCACGACGCAGCGTGTCGGCGACCGCCACGAAGACGATCGCCTCGGTGGCGCCCACAGCGAGCCGCACGTCGAGGGGCTCGAGCGCCCCCTCAAGACCGATGGCCCCGCCGAGCAGCCCGAAGACCTCCTCGGGCGAACGCAGCGCAAGCGTCGCCTCGTCTCCGCGCCGCGCAACGACGGCCACACGCTCCATCGCCCGGTCCCACGCGAGCACGAGCCGTCCCACGGACTCGTCGGCGACCGCGAACTGCACGTACGCCGAACGGGCCGGATCGGCGAGCGCCGCCACCGCGTGGTCGAGGATCTCGGCGGCCCGGCCCCCGACGCCGTCCAGTCGGGCCGATGCGTCATGCGCGGGAACGAATCCGAGCGCGGGAGCGAGAGCGCCGGACGCGATGCCCGACGAAGCGACCGCTGCGGCGAGATCGCTGCCCGAGATGAGCACCGCATCCGCGGCCTCGTCGTACGCGATGTCGCGGGAAGGGGCGCTCGCAGCCGGCGCGGAGGCGGCGGGCGCCGCGGACGTCGGCTCGCCGGCTTCGTACACGTTCGAGACGCTTGAGGGCGCGTGTCCGATCGCACATGAACCGTCGGCTCTGACCCACGTCCAGGCGCCGCACTGTGCGCACCACCCCGCAAGAGCCATGCAGCCCACCCCACTCCATGACCGCCGCCGTGATGGCGCAATCGTACTACGCCCTCCCGCGCGCGCGATATGGCGAAAACCCCGACGCTGCTTCGCCGCCGCGCACGCTCGCCAGGCAGGACCCGTCTCGTTTGGCGCGACCCTTGCACGGTGCTACCCTGTTAGGGTTCGTCACATCGCCTCGCCGGTACGGGGCCGCACGCATCGCTCCTCTAGGAGGCACACGCATGGCGCACGTCCGCTCGCTCTTTTTCGACGGCCCGCTGTCCGAGGTCGAGAACAAGGCGCTCAAGGCCGCCGAGCTCGGCCGGCCGAGCGACATCATCTGGAACATCACGAACCGNNTGCAACCTGCTGTGCGACCACTGCTACATGGCCGCCGACGGACACGCGCTTCCCGATCAGCTCACGGACGAGGAGACCATCTCCCTCGTGCGCCGCATGGGCGAGGCCGGCGTCCCCGTCGTGTTCCTCTCCGGCGGCGAGCCGATGATGCGCTCGAACTTCTGGGAGATCCTCGCCGAGGTGAACGCCCAGGGCGTGCGCCCCACCATCTCCACCAACTGCACGTTCATCGATGAGGCCGCGGCCAAGCGGCTCAAGGAATACGGGGTCCGCTGGATCGCGACCTCGATGTACGGTCCCCCCGAGTTCCACGACGCGATGGTGGGCGTGCCCGGCACGCACGCCAAGATCGTTCGCGCCGTCAAGGCGCTGCGCGCCGAAGGCGTCGGCGTCGTGCTCAAGACCGCGCTCTCGGTGGACACCTGGCCGTACATCTTCGACGTCATCCAGATGGCCAAGGACCTCGACTGCGGCCTCGTCTACATCTGCGACCTCATCACCGCGGGCCGCTCCGAGGGCGAGGACGACTCGCGCGTGTCGGTGGAGCAGTGGCGCCAGCTTGCGGACTTCGTCGTCGAGGACATGCTCGACCCCGACGTGAAGCTCGAGTACGACATCGGCGCCATCCCCTCGGTCATCCCGTACATCGCCGAGCGCTTCATCGAGCGGGGCGTGGACGTGAGCAAGGGCCTCGAGCGCCTCAAGATCATGAGCGCGTGCCCCGTCGGCAAGGGCCACATGAACATCAACTCCGAGGGCGGAGTCATGCCCTGCCAGTTCGCCCAGGACTGGGTCGTCGGCAACATCCGCGAGATGAGCCTCGCGGAGGCGACGGCGGCGTGCTACCAGATCGACCTCGAGGAATCAAAGGGCATCTGCGCGCCGGACGCGTGCGAGTACAGCCGCATCTGCCGCGGCTGCCGCGCTAAGGCATGGCAGCGCGAGGGCGACTACATGGCCGAGGACCTGACCTGCATCCTGCACCCCGAGCGCGCGCGCACGATACCGGTCGCGCCCCGGGTCGGCCACTCGCCGTCGGCGCCGTGCGCCGTCCCCGGCGGCTGCGGATAGGGCGCACGTGAACGCACCCAGCCACACGGACGACGGTCGCGCCATCCGCGCGGCCGTCTTCGATTTCGACGGCCTGATCATCGCAAGCGAATCGGTCGCCATGCGCACGTGGCAGGACCTCTACGCGCGCTTCGGCTTCACGCTCCCGCTCGACAAGTGGGCCACGCTCATCGGCACCTGGGACGCGCCCTGGGACCCGGGAGCCGAGCTGCGCGAGCGCGTCGGCAATGGTCACGATTGGGAGGCCATCGAGCGCGAGCGACGCGCGAGCGAGATCGCGCAGGCGAACCAGCTGCCGCCGCTGCCGGGCGTGGTGGAGCGCCTCGACGACGCCGCCGCGCTCGGCCTGCCTCTGGCGATCGCCTCCAGCTCCGATCTTGGCTGGGTCGCGGGGCATCTCGAGCGCCTCGGCATCGCCGACCGGTTCTCGGCCATCGTCACCCGCGACGACGTCACGCGCACGAAGCCCGACCCGGAGCTCTACGTGCGCGCGCTCGCCGCTCTCGGCGTGGCGCCGGACGAGGCCTTCGCGATCGAAGACTCCGTCCACGGCGTGGCTGCCGCCAAAGCCGCGGGCATGCGGTGCGTGGCCGTTCCCAACCCCCTGCTCGCGAACGCCGACTACTCGGCCGCGGACGCGTGCTTGCCCTCGCTCGCCGGACAGACGCTCGGCGACATCATCGCCCGCCTCGGCTGACGCTCGCAACGGCCGGACCGGCGGCAGTATCGTGGAGACATCTTCAGGCGTTATGCAACCGACAGGAAGTGAAAGACGACGGTGACCGAGCGATCCCTCGCGCGCATGGTGCGGCGGGCCCGCGAAGGGGACGCCAGGGCATTCGGCAGGCTGTACGACGAGTACGCCGACCGGGTGTATGCGTTCGTGCGTTCGCGCACGGAGTCGCCGCAGGATGCTGAAGACGTGACCTCAGTCGTGTTCATGAAGGCGTGGGAGGCACTCGGCGGCTACGACGACCGCGGGCTGCCGTTCACGGCATGGCTCTTCCGCATCGCCCGCAACGCCGTGGTCGACGAGTACCGGCGCGGAGCGCGTCGGCCCATCCCGGTGGAGGATCTCTACGTCACCGAACCGGCGGTGGGAGGTCCCGAGGAGGCCGTCGTGGCCGCTGCCGACGCCAGACGCCTGCGTGCCGCGGTGCGCGGGCTCACCGACGACCAGGCCGCGGTGGTGGCGCTGAGGTTCTGGTGGAACTTGAGCATCAACGAGACGGCGGAAGCACTGGGCAAGAACGATAACGCTGTCAAGGCACTGCAGCACCGCGCGATCGGCTCGCTCGCGCGGATCCTGCGGAAAGAGGGCTCCGATGAGGCCTGAGGACTACATAGATCCCAATGACACGCTCTCCCACGCGCTCGGCAGCGCCGCGGAGCAGATGCCCGCCCGCGCGCGCAATCGCGTACGCCGGGAGGTGCTGCATGCGGCACGCGCCGATGCCCGCCGCAGGTGGTTCGCCGGCATCAGCCGACGGTTCGCCGTTGGCATGACCGTGGCAAGCGTCCTGGGCGGCGGCTTCGCGTACGCGACGGAGACCTCGCTGCCCGGAGACGCCCTGTATGGCGTGAAGCGCGGGGCCGAAGACGCGCTCGTGGCCCTTCTCCCGCCCGGAGGGCTCGAACACCGGGTGCTCGTCGGTCTTGCCGCTCGTCGGGCCGCCGAGACCGCCGCGCTTGCCCGTCGGGGCGTCGACTCCGACCTGGTCGGAGAGTCGCTCGGCGAGCTGCGCGCGGCCGTCCGTCAGGCGACCCCCGCAGACGGCGCGATGCCGGCCGACGATATGGCGCGGATCCGTGAGCGCGCTGGCGACGCCCCAGACGCCACCCGCGCTGCGATCGAGGGGGCCGTGTCCGGCTCCGGCACCGATACCGGCACGTCCGGCGCCCAGACCGGACCGACCATCGGCTCGACCGACAGCTCCTCCAGCGACACCACGCAGGACCCGGATGAGACCGGCACCGACTCACCGGGTGACGGCGACGGAAGCGAACAGACGGGTCCGGGTTACCAGAGCAACGACGACGCACCGGGACCGGGAAACTGACGGAGCGCCCGTAACCGCGCCCGCACACCTGGCGTTGTCTCTCTCGTAAGGACACGCGCAAAGCCGAAAGGCGGTTCACCGATGAAGAAGACCATGACGCTCATCGTCGTTGCGGGTTTGCTCGTGACGATCGCGTCTCCCGCATTCGCCGCAGGCCAGATGTTCAACCGCGAACAGGTCCGCACCTCGGCGGACGAGTGTGAAGGCGACGCCGTGCGCACTCGAGACCAAATCCGAGAGATGGCGCAGGAGATGGTGCAGGAGATGGCGCAGACCGGCGAGATGACGCAGGAGCAGGCGCGCACCGCGCAGGGAGAAGCTCCCGACGAGGCCCTGCAGCAGCAGCTCAAGAAGGGTGCCGCGTCCGAAGGCGCCATGACCGCCCTGATGGCCGGCCCCGGCGCGGAAGAGTTCTTCGAGTACTGCTCCCGCGTAGCGAACCGATTCCGGAAGGTCTTCAGCATCATCTGAGGGCTCCGTGTCTCAGCACCAAGCAAGAAGGCGCCCACAGGCTCGGCGCCTTCTTGCTGTTCTGGGCTCAGCGACCGCACCTGCCGCGAGCGCGCTACGCCCGGCCGACGGTCTTCCCGATGACGTACGCGTCGGCGATCTTCTCGCCGAGGCGACGATACTCCCGGCTCCCCGCGATGTAGACGAGCGGGTCGAGCAGCGCCACGTCGACTTTCGTACCGGTCTCGTCGAGCACGCCCTCGTCGGCATGGCTCTCCACCACCTCGGCCACGAGCAGCACGTGGCTACCAAGCTCGATCTCGTGCGTGACGCGGCATTCCAGCTGGTACGGGCACTCGGCGATGCGCGGGGCCTCGACGATCGCGGACGCCTCGAGCGTCCAGCCGCTCACGGCCCATTTGTCGGTGGTGCCGCCCGACGTCGTGCCGAAGTAGTCGACCACCGCGGCATCGTCCGCACGGGCCGTGTTGACGGTGAGCGTGCCCGTGGCGCGGATGCGCTCGAGCGTGTGCCTGCTCTCGCGAAGAGCGATGGCGATGCGCGGAGGGTTGGTGGCGCAGATCCCGAGCCAGGCCACCGCACATGCATCGGCGTCCTGCATCGTACCGCCGCACACCAGCGGCACCGGCATCGGGTACAGGCGGTCGGTCGGACCGAGTCGCTTCTTCATCAGGGTCCTCTCTCGGCGGAGAGCGCTACCGCACGATCTTGCTGATAGGCAGCTCGAGTATATCCTCGGCACCTGCGGCCTTGAGCCGCGGGATGAGGATGTTCACCGTGGCCTTCTCGGCCACGGTCATGATCTCGTAGTCGTCCGACCCGTAGAGCTGGTTGACCGTCGGGCGCTTCATGGCCGGCAGCTGGCCGATGACCGTATCGAGGCTGGCGGCCGGCACATTCATGGAGAGCAGCACGCGCCCCCGCGCGTCGATCACGCCGAGAAGCAGCGTTCGGATCTCCTCGATCGCCCTGCGCTTGTCCGGGTCCGCCCACGCGGCGGGGCTCGCCAGCAGCCGGGTCGTTGACTCGAGGATCACATCGACGATGCGCAGGCCGTTGTGCCGAAGCGTCGAGCCGGTCTCGGTCAAGTCCACAAGCGCGTCCATGAGCTCGGGCACCTTGGCCTCGGTAGCGCCGTAGCTGAAGTGCACCTCCACCGGGATGCCGAGCCTCTCGAAGAAACCGCGGGTGACGTTAGGGAACTCGGTGGTGATGCGGCTGCCCGGCGGGATGTCCGCCGCGGTGCGTACCGGCGAGTCCTCGCACACCGCAAGCACCATCTTCACGACGCCGGCGCCGGTCTTCGCGTACGGAAGCTCGGCCACCTTCACGACGCCGGCGCCGGTCTCGGTCACCCAATCGTGCCCCGAGATGCCGAGATCGAAGTGGCCGTCGGCGACGTACAGAGGGATCTCCTGGGGGCGCAACACCTTCACCCGCGAGATGCGCGGATCGTCGATGGTGGGGTTGTACGCACGCCCCGATCTCCTGACGGGGAGATCGGCCTCCGAGAACAGGAGCAGCGTCTGCTCCTCAAGGCTTCCCTTTGGCAGCGCTATCGACAGCATGGCGGTACCTCCGAGCCTGAGACGATGCGTGTCACTCTATCACACCGCAGCAGTAGAGTGTCCGCTGGAACGCATTGACACTCCATTTCCGACGGCACAGAATCGCGCCTAGGGGCGCGGCGGCCACTGTAGGGACGGTGATCCCGCTCGCCCGCGCGGCACCCGGGCACTCGTGCGCCCCGGACCGCCAGTTTCTGCGGAGGGGGGCTCCGTGAGCGAATTCTCCAACACCGTCGTGTCCACGCTCGGTCCGTTCGTCGGACAGACAGCCGCCGATACCTGTGTTCGGGCAACGGCACTGTCGCTCGGCAAGACCACCGACGATCTGAGCGCCGCGGACCTGCCGGCGCTCGGGGCGAACGTTCGCAGGCTTCTGGGGCCGATCGCCCCGGCCGCCGTGATCGAGGACTTGATCGCGGAGATCGAGAGGGGGATCGCATGAGTGCCACGAGACATCGGGAAGCCCCGGCCGGCGTGCTGTCATCGCTGACGAAGATCGGCGCGATCGCCCTGCTCGCCCTGGTCGCGGTCTATGGCGTGCTCAGCGCCGGCATGGGCACGGACGCGATTCCCGAGGGCAGCGTCGCCTACGCGGCGGCGTACTGGTACGGCACGCTTCTGCAGGTTTTCTTCGCCGCTATCATCATCGCGGTCGCCGTGAACATCGGTGTTCGGCAGAACGTCGGCAAGCAGTGGCTCCTCGTGGGGCTCGGCGTGGCCGCATTCGCCATCGGCGACATCATATGGACCGTGCTCGAACTGCATCTCGGCCTCGACCCGTACCCGAGCGTCGCGGACGTCTTCTACGTGCTGGAGTACGCGTTCTTCGTCGCGGCGGTTGTGCTCGCGATCAGGGGATACCGGGCGCTCACCGACGTCCGCCTCCCGATACTCGTAGCCGGAAGCGTTGCCATCGGGCTCGTGGTGCTCATCCACGAGCTCCTGCTCAGGCCCTACATCTTCGCAGCGGGGACCGAGGAGCTGGGCCTCGGCGGTCTCGTGGTCAGCACCCTCTACCCGCTCGGCGACGCGCTGTTCATGGTCGCGCCTGCGATAGCGCTCGCCCTCGCGGTCCGGACGCTCGGCACCGGACGGCTCGCGTGGCCGTGGTGGATCGTGGTCGTCGGCGCGCTCGTGTTCGCCGTGACCGACGCGGGCTACGCGTATGCCGACTGGGCGGGCATCGGCCTGACGGCGATCCTCGATCTGGGCTGGCTCACCGCGAACCTGGTGTTCGCCATCGCGGCGCTCGTCGCTCGCGATGCGTACCGAACCCGCTAGTCACCGCACCCGCTAGTCACCGCACTCGCGAATGGCGGGCGGCCTCTACCGGCGCCCGCCGTCGTGCTTGTAGAAGTCCTTGATCGTGCGCGCGAGAAGCTTGTCGTTGCGCTTCTTGTCCAGACGCGCCCGGATGTCGAGCTGTGCGTTCACGTGCCCGATCTCGGACTGCAGCTCGCGGTAGCTTTCCAGCCGTCTGGCGGGCAGCCGGCCCTCCGCGACCGCTGCCTCCACCGCGCACCCGGGCTCGCCATCGTGCCGGCAATCGCGGAAACGGCATCCGTCCGCGAGCGCGGCGATGTCGGAGAACGCCTGGTCGAGGCCCTCGGCCGAATCCCACATGCCGACCGCGCGCAGGCCGGGCGTATCGATCACGAGCCCGCCGTCGGGGAGCGACACGAGCTCGCGCGACACCGTGGTGTGGCGCCCGCGTCCGTCGGACACGCGCACCTCGCGCGTCTCCCGGATATCGGCCCCGGCGAGGCGATTCACCAACGTGGATTTCCCGGAGCCGGACGAGCCGATCAGCACGATCGTCCGCCCGCCCTTCGTGTACTCCCGCAGCTCATCGATGCCGAGTCCGCTCACCGCGCTCGTCACGTGCACGGAGACGCCCGGAGCCACGGCCGCGGCCTCCTCGGCGGCGGCTGCGGGATCGTCGGACGCGTCTGCCTTCGTCAGCACGAGCACCGGCGTGGCGCCGCTGTCCCACACGAGCGCAAGTTCACGCTCGATGCGCGCAAGGTTCACGGGCTCGCCGAGCGGGTGCGTCACCAGCACCGCGTCCACGTTTGCCGCGAGCACCTGCACGCGCGCCGCGCGGCCGGGGTCGCGACGCTCGATCGCTGTAACGCGCGGCAGCACGGCCTCCACGAGCGGTTCCGTCTCGTCGCCGCCCATGACCACCCAGTCTCCCACCACGGGCAGGCCGCCATCATCGGCCGACTTCACGAGCCGCGTCGCGGGACGCGCCACGGTGACGTCCGTCCCGTCGGTGACGAACACGAATCCCCGATCGGAGCGCACCACACGGGCGATGGCAGCCCCCGGGTGCGCGGCTGCGAGCGCCGCGATGCGATCGTCGTACCCGAGAGACGCGAGGGGGTGTTGGCCGGACAAGCGAGTCCCTTCGGAGGCCGGACGTCTTATCCTAGCGCGGCGCGGCGGCGTACGTCACCCGCGTCACCCGGAGAACGGTATCCGCACGGTGAAGGTCGAGCCATGACCGGGAGCGCTCTCCACTGTTACGCGGTAACCGAGCAGCTCGCACAGATCGCGCACGATAGCGAGTCCGAGACCCGTCCCTTGAGGCCGCGCGCGGTCGGGGGTGTCGATCTGCTGGAACGACTCGAAGATGCGCTCCTGGTCTTCGGGGGCGATGCCTATGCCGGTGTCCCTGACCGCCAGCACCGCATCGTCACCCTCTAACGCCAGGGTCACGGACACCACACCTCCGCGGTCGGTGAACTTCACCGCGTTCGACACGAGGTTCCTCACGATCTGTCCCAGCTTGTCCGGATCGGTGTGAGCGATCAGCGGCTGCGCGGCGTGGCACGCAAGGGCTACGCCACGTGTGCTCGCGAGAGCCCCCATCGATTCGACCACGCCACACGTCTGCGCGACCAGATCGACGTTCGCGCGCTCGATTGCCGAGAAGCCCGCCTCGATGCGGGAGAGATCGAGCACGTCGTTCACGAGATCGAGGAGATGCGCCCCTGAGGCCTTCACCATCTCGAGCTGGCGCTGCTGCTCGGCCGTGAGCGGTCCAGGAAGCTCGCGCAGCATCAAGTCGGTGAACCCGATGATCGCGTTCAAGGGCGTCCTGAGCTCGTGACTCATGTTCGCGAGGAAGTCCTGCTTCGCGTTGTTCGCCTCGAGCAGCTGCCGGTTGACCTCGAGCAGCTCCGCCGTGCGTCGGTCGATCGCAGCTTCGAGACCCTGGCGATACTCCTCGAGCTCCCGCTCGCTCATGACCTGGTCCGTCACGTCCTGGAGCGCCAGGACGGCGCCGGAGGACTCTGGCCCTTCCAGCGACAGGGGCGTGGCGCTGACCGAGAGGTACACCGCGTCCCCGTCCCGTTCGAGCACCTCCAGGCTCTTGCTCACCGGCGCCGCAGCGACGATCCGCGCGAGATCCAGCCGCTCCCGGGCCCGGGCCTCGGCCGGGATCTCCTGACCGTGCTGGCCCGATTCGTCCAGACCGAGTATCTGGCGGGCCAGGTCGTTCGCGAAGCCGATGGCTCCCGCACCGTCGACCACAAGGATCCCGGTCGGCGTCGTATCCATCACTCCGGTGAGCAGCTCGTGCTCCGACCTGATCAGCAGTTCGGCACGCCGGGCGGCAGCGAGCTGATCGGTGGTCCATCTGCTGTACAGGACGTACGCGCACAGCGGCACGAAGAGCAGCTCGGCATAGTCTTCGTACGCGTCCAGCACGGGGATCAGCGCCGCATGTTCGAGCACGTTCGACAGGCTCACGAACAGATACAGGCTGGCCGCGGCCGTCACGCCGATCTTGAACGACCAGCCGACCCGTGGATGCGCGGAGGGCAGGCGGAGCACCACGATGCAGACGCCGAGGAACGACAGCATCGCCACCAGGTCTGCGATATTGCCGAGGGTGCTCACGAGTCACCGCCGCCGCGCACGGAGCGTGAGAATGTCACGACCGCGACGAGGAAGAAGCACCCGGCGGTCGCGTAGGCGGTGTGCTCGAGCAGATCGAACAGTCCGCGCATGACCACGGTCTCCGCGATGGTGAGCACGTAGCCGGCGACGATCGACAGATAGCCTGCGATGAACCAGCGCTTCCCCGCAAGGCTGATCTCGCGCAGGATCGACACCATGACGGGCGTCAGAAAGACCACCATGAGCAGGTCTACGATCTCGCTGTCCTGGAACACCGCTCCCCTTCCGGTGGACCCGCGTGCCGATGCCGGCTGCGGTCGTCTCCCTCAGCGTCGTTCGAGATCCAAAGCCACCGAGTTCATGCAGTAGCGCAGCCCCGTGGGTTCCGGACCGTCCTCGAACACGTGGCCCAGGTGTGACCCACAGCGTGCGCATCTGATCTCGGTGCGCGTCATGCCGTGGCTCGTGTCCGTCAGCTCCTCGACGGCGTCGGGCTTCACGGGCTCGTAGAAGCTCGGCCAGCCACACCCGGAGTGATACTTCGCATCCGAGCGGAACAGCGGCGCCCCACACGCGCCACAGCGGTACAGTCCCTCGTCCTCGGCATCGAGATAGGCGCCCGAACCCGGACGCTCGGTGCCTGCCTCGCGCAGCACGGCGTACTGCTGGGGCGAGAGGGCTTCGCGCCACTGCGCTTCGGAGCGCTCGATCTCGTAGTGCTTCATGTCGTCCCGCCTTCGCTCGGATCCGGGCTCATCGTGCGGACAGCCGACGCAGCAGTCCGGCCTCTTCCGGAGTGAGGCCGAAGGCGGCGATCTCGCTTTCGAGCTCGCGAGCATCGCCGTACCCGTACAGATACCCGTTCACGCGCGCCGCGGCCGTGGACTCCCGCAGATCGGCCTCGTCCGGATACATCGCCTTGAAGGCGCGCGCAAGATCCGGAGTCCCCCGCAGCCGGTACTTCTGGTGGTAGTCCTCGGCAAGGTAGAAGCGGGCCAGCGGCACCACCCGGGTGCTCACCGGTCCGAGGACGCGCTCGAGCATCTCCTTCGACTCGCCGGCGGTCCGCCGCTGACGCTCGCCGTCCGCGAAGATCATCGAGGCGTACTGCCTCGAGCGCGGGGCCTCTCTGGGCGCGTGGCTCGACCAGAACACCGCAAGCAAGTCGTCGTACGTCACGAGCGTGGGGTCGAAGTCGACCTGCACGGTCTCGGTGTGATCGCCGATGGAGCGGTACGTGGGGTCCGGCGTGCTGCCGCCCGCGTATCCGACGCGGGTGTGGACGACCCCGGGAAGCTGCCCGAACCGGGCATCAGGCCCCCAGAATCAGCCGAGCGCGAACGTCGCCGTCTCGAGCCGCTCATGTGCCCGGGAGTCTATAGGCGGCGCGGTCCGCGCCGATGCGTCGTGCGCCATGGGAGAAGCTCCTCTCGCTCGGTCCTGTGGTGAGCAAACACCGCGCCGCACGCCGTCAGCCCTGCTCGAGCTCGTTGGCGAGCAGCTCCAGGAACAGCCCCACGTCCGTGACGATGCCGATGGTCTGGAAGCTGCCCCTGTCGGCGAGCTTGGTCACCACCGCGGGATTGATGTCGACGCACACGGTGGTCACGCCCGCAGGCAGCATGTTGCCGGTCGCGATCGAGTGCAGCATCGTCGAGAGCATGATGCACGCCCCTGCGCGCTGGCACCACGCCCGCATCGCCTTCTGCGCCTCGAGCACGTCGGTGATTACGTCGGGCATCGGACCGTCATCGCGGATGGATCCCGCCAGCACGTACGGAGTGCCCGTCGCCACGAGGGTGTGCATGAGGCCCTCGGTGAGCACTCCCTGCTCGACGGCCTGCGCGATGCCGCCACAGCCGCGGATGGTGTTGATCGCCCGCAGGTGATGCTCGTGCCCGCCGACGGCCGGGGTGCCCGCTGACATCGACACGCCGAGCGATGTGCCGTAGAGCGCCGACTCGATGTCGTGCGTGGCCACCGCGTTTCCGCCGAAGAGCACCGAGACGTAACCGGCCCGCACGAGCCGCGCGAGGTGGTGCGCCGCCCCCGTGTGCACGACCGCCGGACCGACGACGAAGATGATCTCCCGCCCGCGGTCCCTGACCTTGCGGAGCATCGCGGCCACATCGCGGATGACGAGCGCCTTGGGCTTCTCGGAGGACACTTCGGAGTTCATGAACTCGAACTCCTGCTTGTCGCGCGGACGCTCCAGGGGCCGGACCCGCAGGCCATGATGCCCGACCACCACCTGCTCACCCGCACGCACATCGGCCATCGCTACCGTGCGCGCTGAGCCGTCCTCGATCACGATGCCGAGGTCCATCTCGGGCATCGCGACCGGCACCCACCGGCCGGCGATGCGCACTGCGGTCTCCAGATTCGTGGTGGCGTAGAACCGGTCGGGGAACACGCCGTCGGCCGGCGCGGGCACCGTGGCGGCGTCGGCGGCATCGACGGCCTCGGCGCCCGACTGCTGGATAACGCCCAGGATCCGGTCGAGATGCGCCTCGTCGCGGCCGACGATGCGCAGGAGAGCCACCGAGACATCGTCGTTGGTGCGCCCCACCTCGAAGGAGAGTGTTTCGAACTCCCCGTCCAGGGCGACGATATCGTCCATGATGCGCGACATGATCCCCGAGTCGATCAGGTGACCGGAGATGCGAACGTCTTCGTACGGTCCATGCGGCATGTCGTGGTCCTCCCGGGCGAGAGTGCGGTGTCCCGATTATTCACCAAACCAGACCCGATATGCACCCGTCGGACACGAACCCGGCGAGGGAACGGCGCGTCGTACATAAACGGCGCGCGAACGAGGAGGTACCCCTATGAAGACACGCATCGCCATCCTGGCCCTCTCGGCGCTCGTGGTGATCGCGCTTGCGGGATGCGGCAGCGCTTCTCCCGGACCCGGCCCGGACGATCCCGGCACGGGCCCGTCCTCGCCCGACGAGCCGGCCTCGATCAGCGGCGTCATCGTGATGCTCACACCGGGGGCCGGTGGCGGCACGCTGCTCATCGAATCCGACGCGCCGGCGCCAGGGCAGTACGACGCCGCGTCCGTCCGCGTGACGGAGGAGACGGTGCTGCTCGCCAGGGAGGCCGACGGCACGTACGCGCTGATCGGATTCGACCGCCTCGCCGTCGGACTATCGGTCGAGGCCTGGTTCGTCGGGCCCGTGGCCGAGTCCTACCCCGTGCAGGCGACCGCGGGCACGCTCGTAGTGCTCCGATGACCCGCCGCGCAAACGGGTACAAACCCCCCGTCGTCTTGGGAGGTCTGTGCTCGTGCATATCGAGAGGATCAAGCCCGGTCCCGGGCAGGAATCCGTGTGGGATTATCCGCGCCCGCCCCTGGTGCAGCGCACCGACCGGCATGTCGAGGTCGTCTTCGGCGGTCAGGTGATCGCCGACACGCGGCGTGCCCTGCGAGTCCTCAAGACCAGCCACCCTCCCGTGTACTACATCCCTCTTGATGACGTGGTACCGGGAGTGCTTTCTCCCGGCGACCGCACCACCTACAGGGAGTTCACCGGCGAGGGACACTCGTATCACGTGAGCGCGGGCGGTCGGTCCGTCGCCGACGCGGCGTGGATGCTCGAGCCGCCCGCACGTGGTTATGCTGAGCTTGGTGGCCACGTGGCGTTCTTCCCGGAGTTCATGGACGAGTGCCGGCTCGACGGCGAGGCGGTGCGTCCGCAGCCGGGCGGCTACTACGGGGGATGGGTCACGAGCGACATCGTGGGCCCGTTCAAGGGCGACCCCGGCGTCCACGACTAGCGCCGCGCCGCGAGACGATGCCGCCAGCTCCGGTCGGCTCAGTCCTGGCGCGATTCGTGTCGCTGTCGCGCGAACGTGACGCCAAGCTGCACCACGGCGATCGTGAGCACGAACATCGCGGCGAAGTTGTAGGTGCCGTACGTCCCGGCGAGTCCGTCCATCGATCCCGCGGTCGTGAAGAACCGCTCCTGGGCGGCCGCCAGCGTGAAGGGCACGAAGATCGCCAGCACCACGTGCGGCATGCCCGACGGGAGGCGGACCGCACCGAAGAAGGCGACGAGGGTCGCGAGGGTGAGTCCCACCACGTCGGCTGCCAGGAGCAGGCTGAGCGCGGTCCCTTGCTCGGACGTCCCCCGCGCGACGCTCTCGGCGTGGTAGTTTGCGAACCAGCCGCCAAGGGCCTTGCCGAGCGGCTCGAAGAGAACGAGCGCCACGCCGATGGCGACGGCGAATGCGAGCACGGTCACGATCTGCTCGCGACGATCGGGCGAGCCGTTGCCTGCCCGCTCCCTGCGCGTGAACGTATCGGGCGCCATCACTCCGCCTCGGCCAATGCGCGCTTGTACGCCACGACGCGATCGCGGTACTCGGGCATGCCCGCTCCCAACACCTGGGCCGCCAGGATAGCGGCGTTCTTCGCCCCATTGATGGCCACGCAGGCGACCGGCACCCCGGTCGGCATCTGCACCATCGAGAGCAGCGAGTCGAGCCCGCCGAGATCGGATGTCCGCATCGGGACGGTGATGACCGGAAGCGGCGTGTACGCGGCCACGACGCCGCCGAGATGCGCGGCCTTGCCCGCCGCCGCCACGATCACGCGAATGCCGCGGTCGGCGGCCCCGGCGGCCCATTCGTGCACCTTCGCGGGCTGGCGGTGCGCCGAGGCGACGACGAGCTCGTAGGGCACGCCCAACTCCTCAAGCTGGCTGGCGCACTCCTCCATCACGGGCATATCGCTCGTGCTGCCCATGATGATGCCGACCAGCGGTGTCTGCCCGTCCATAGCCCCTCCTCGGGTCACGCGTTCCCGGCGCGCCACGATGGTAGCATGCGCCCTCAGCCTTCGACGTCGCCGGCCGGCACGACGCACGTCGGCGTGCCGTCCCCGAACAGCAGGTGCCGCTCGTCAGGCGCAAGCGCGTTGCGCGCGGCGTCACGCACGCTGTTGAGATAGGCGAACATGGAGCGCTGCATGACCACCGTGAGGTACCGGCCCTTCCCGGTGAGCGTGAGCTCCTCCTCATCATCGGTGGCAAACGCGCCGAGGGCCTTGAAGAGCGCCATCTCCTGCCACAGGCCGCGCTCTACGCTCATCCCGAAGTCGCGCTCGAACTTCTTCTTGTCGAGCCGAAGACCGAACAGTTCCATCAGGAAGCGGTAGCGCATCTGGTTCTTGAGCTTGCCGCCACCGCTGCCGACAGCCACCGGCATGCGCCCCTCGGCGATCGCGCGCCCGTAGTCGCGCAGCGAGAACGTCGTGAGATAGAGATCGCCGCGCAGGTAGCTGAAGGCTCCGCTGCCGATGCCGACGTACTGCTCGTAGTCGACGATGTACTCGTCGATCATACCGCCGCCGATGCGCGAGAACGTCCACGCCGTGGAGAGCTCGAACGTATCGGACAGGGCGTCGCACATGATCTTGTAGAAGCGCGACTCGCGGCCGTAGTCGACCATGCCGACCGTGCGCTTGAGCGAGGTCGCGACGGAGCGTGACGCCATGAGCGGGTAGAAGGTCGTCTGGTTGCAGCGGCTGGCCTTCACCATCTCGACATCGCGACGCAGGATCTTCTCGGTCTGGCTCGGGAAGTTGAAGATCATGTCCACGTTGAGCGAGTGGAAGAAGCCCTCGATCGACTGGATGCGCTCGAGGATCTCAGCTCCGGATCCGTACTTGTCGTAGCGGTCCATCTCCTTGAGCAGGGTATCGTCGAAGCTCTGCACGCCCACGCTCATGCGCTGCACGCGGTCCTTGAGCGGCTCGAGCACCTCGGGCACGAGGTGGTTCGGATTCGTCTCGGTGGAGACCTCGAGCGTGCCGAACAGCTCGCGCGCCAGATCGATGGTCTCGCACAGCTCGTCGACGAGGATGGTCGGGGTGCCTCCGCCGATGTAGAGCGAATCGAAGGAATACCCGAGGTCCGCGACCATGCGCATCTGCTCGCGCAGGCTCTTGAAGTAGGCGCGAGCGGGATCCTCCGAGAACGGGAAGCGGTTGAAGCTGCAGTACGGACACAGCCGCTCGCAGAACGGGACGTGCGCGTAGAGCAGGTACTGACGGCCGCCCTCGGGACCGGGGAGAGACGCCACCGCGCGTGGAGTCTCCGCAAAGTAGCGCTTCTGCGCGCTCTCGACTGCAAACGTCAGGAAGCGTTCGGAGAGCACCGCCCTACACGCCCTCTCCCGCAGCGAGCGCCCTGGCGCCGATATCGGTCCGGAAGTGCATGCCCTCGAAGGAGATGCGCGAGACCGCCTCGTACGCGCGCGAGCGCGCCTCGGCGAACGTCGGCGCCACCGCGGTCACGTCGAGCACACGGCCACCGGCGGTGCGGACGGTCCCGTCCGGGTCGCGAGTCGTCCCGGCGTGGTAGACCGTCACTCCCTCGACCCGCTCGGCGTCCTCGATGCCGGTGATGACCTTCCCGGTCTCATACGTGCCCGGGTAGCCGCCGGAGGCGAGCACGACGGAGACTGCGGAGGCGTCCCGCCAGGTGAGGTCGACCTCGGCCAGACGCCCCTCGACCACCGCGAGCATCGCGTCGAGCAGGTCCGTTTCGAGCAGCGGGAGCAGCACCTGCGTCTCGGGATCGCCGAAGCGAGCGTTGTATTCGAGCACCTTCGGGCCGTCGGCTGTGAGGATGAACCCGCCGTAGAGGACGCCCTTGTAGACGATCCCTTCCGAGCGCAGGCCGGCGACGGTCTGCTCGAGGATGCCCACCATCGCGTCGCGTTCGGCCGGAGTCACGGCCGGCACCGGGGCGTACACTCCCATGCCGCCGGTGTTGGGGCCCGCATCGCCGTCGAGTGCGCGCTTGTGGTCCTGGGCCGTGAGCATGGGACGAACGGTCTCGCCATCGGTGAACGTGAGCAGCGAGCACTCGGGGCCCTCGAGGAACTCCTCGATCACCACCAGCGCGCCCGCCGGGCCGAACATCCCGTCCAGCGACTCGCGGACGGCGCCGAGCGCGTCGGGCAGCGTCATCGCGACCGTCACGCCCTTGCCCGCGGCAAGGCCGTCGGCCTTCACGACCGCGGGAACGCCGAGGTCGCCCAGGAAGCCGACGGCCTCCTCGTTCGAGTCGACCGCAAGATAGCGGCCGGTGGGGATCGCATTGCGCTCCATGAAGTCCTTGGCATACGCCTTCGAGCCCTCGAGATGGGCGCCCGCGGCGAGGGGCCCGAACGCCGGGATGCCGGCGGCCTCGAGCAGGTTCACCACGCCGACGACCAGCGGCCCCTCGGGGCCGACGACGACGAGATCGATCGAGTTGCGTTCGGCCCAGTCGGCGATGAACGCCGGGTCGTCGCCGGAGATCGCGACGTTGGTGGCGAGAGCGGCCGTGCCGCCGTTGCCGGGCGAGCAGAAGATCTCGGGCGCGTGTGCCGAGCGGGCGAGCGCGGTCACGATGGCATGCTCGCGGCCGCCGCCGCCGAGTACGAGTATCCGCATGGGTGCGCGCCTCCTTATCGGTTGTGTCGGGTGGTGCGACGATTGTAGCCGATGAGGCCTGGCCCGACCGTGCCGGAGACCTAGACCCGGCCCTCCCACCGCCGCATGATCGTCTGCTCGCGGCTCGGACCTACGGCGATCATCGCCACGGGCACCTCGGCCAGGTCTTCGAGGAACACGATGTACTCCTGCGCGGCCTTCGGCAGCTCTTCGAAGGTGCGGCAGTGCGTGATGTCGGTCTTCCACCCGGGAAGCTCCTCGTAGATCGGCTTCGCGTGGTGGAGCGGCGTCTGGTGACACGGCAGCTCGTTGTAGCGCCTGCCTTCGTGCTCGTAGGCGACACAGACCTTGATCGTGTCGAGCTGCGACAGCACGTCCAGTTTCGTGATGATGAGGTCGGTGAGACCGTTCACCTGCACCGCATATCGCGCGATGAGCCCGTCAAACCATCCCGGACGACGCTCGCGGCCGGTGGTGGTGCCGTACTCGTGACCGACCTCGATGAGGTGTCGGCCGACCTCCTCGGTGAGCTCGGTCGGGAACGGCCCCGAGCCGACACGCGTGATGTACGCCTTGGCGATGCCGAGCACCCGGTCGATGCGCCGCGGTCCCACGCCAGTGCCCGTGCACGCGCCACCCGCCGTCGGCGAACTCGACGTCACGAAGGGGTACGTGCCGTGGTCGAGGTCGAGCAACGTCCCCTGCGCGCCCTCGAACAGCACCCACTGGCCCGCATCGAGAGCGCGGTTGATGATGGCGCTCGTCTCCGCGATGTGCGGCTTGATGCGCTCGGCATAGGCGAGGTACTCGTCGGCGATCTGTTCCACCGTGTACGCGGGCATGCCGTAGATCTTCTCGAGGATGTCGTTCTTCTCCACGAGCGCCGCCTCGAGCTTCTTGCGGAAGATGTGCTCGTCGGTGAGGTCCTGCACGCGGATGCCCATGCGCGAGGCCTTGTCCATGTACGCAGGCCCGATACCGCGCCGCGTGGTGCCGATCTCGAGATTGCCGAGCCGGTGCTCGCTCGCACCGTCGAGGTCGCGGTGGTACGGCATGATGAGGTGCGCGTTGCAGCTGATCAGCAGCCGGTGCGTGGAGAGGCCGTCGGCTTCGAGGCGGTCCATCTCCTCGAGCAGCACTTTCGGGTCGATGACGCACCCGTTGCCGATCACCGGCGTGATGTGCGGGTACATGATGCCGCTCGGTATGAGATGGAGCTTAAGCGTGCGACCCGCGTGGATGACGGTGTGCCCCGCGTTGTTCCCGCCCTGAAAGCGGACGACGTAGTCGAACTCGTCCGCTATGAGGTCGGTGATCTTGCCCTTGCCTTCGTCGCCCCACTGGGCGCCGACGAGCACGATGCCGGCCATGTGATGACTCCCCGCGATGTGACGGCCCCGCGGACACCCTAGCCGCTCCCGGGCCGCGCGCCCCGCCTCGGCGAGACGAGCGCTCGTGCGTCCGCCGAGGCGGCCGCACGCGTAGTATGCCAGCAAGCGCGCGCCGAGCGCTAGTCGAACGGCGCTTCGGCCATCTTCCCCTGCCACGCCCGTCAGGCTTCTTCATTATTGTGATTTGAATCACAAGCAGGGTATAGACAGAATGTAGGAACCATTCCAGCAAGAGATCCCTACAATGTGACCGCGAAGAAGGCGCACCGTGGACACAAAGGGAGATTCTGCGCGCCCGGCTCACACCAGGGGCACCGAGTTGATCCCGCGCGAGTTCCTGAGGGTCATCGCCACCTGGTCGCTCATCCCGAGCTACCTCGTGGCCGGGGGACTCATCGGATACGGGCTCGACCGGTGGTGGCACTCCTTCCCCTACGTGACCGGAGCCTGCCTCCTTCTCGCACTCGCACTCTCCGTGCGAGACATGCTGCGTCTTCGACGCGACTGGTGAGGGAGGCGCCGGCGTGACCCGCGCCGATCACAGGTACTCGCTCGAGTTCCTCCGGGAGCTCGTGAGCTGGTCGCGATGGGTCGCGCTCGCGACGGCGCTCTTCGGAGGTGCACTGACTCGCGACATCGGTTTCGCGCTCACCTGCGGTATCGCTGCCGCCATCGACATCTGGATGCTCGAGGCAATCGAAGGACGCAGTCGGCACAGTCTCGAGAGCGGATCCTCCCCGGGGCCCACGTACGGCACGCTCGCCGTGCTCATCGGCGCGCGGCTTGCGGTGAAGTCGCTCCTCCTCGTCGCGGCCGTGATGTTCCCGAACCTGTTGTCCTTCTGGGGGATGGTGGCCGGCGTGCTCGTGGTCGACACCACCGTCCTGCTTGTCGGCGGACCGGTCGCGGCCCTGCGCACGTTCCAGCAGCAGCGCCAGGCGTGACCGGAGAGAGGGGGTGAGCAGCGTGGAAGAGTCCGTGCTCGAGGAGCTGATGCCGTACATCGTGATCGGCAACCTCGCGATCGTCGCGGTCGTGCTCGTCGCCGGTGGGCGCTTCCTCGTGCGGAAGCACGCGCTCACGTCGGACGTGCCGGACTCGCGCCAGAACGTGGCCGAGTTCATCATGAACTTCTTCGTGGGCAAGGCGCGCGACATGGGCGACCGCGATGTGGTGCTGAAGGTGGCGCCATTCCTCGCCACCTGCTTCCTGTTCATCCTCATCTGCAATCTCATGGGCATGATCCCGATACCCGTGCTGAACAACCCGCCGACGTCGTACTTCAGCGTGCCGCTCGGGCTGGCGCTGTGCGCGGTTGGCGGCACGCTCGTCCTGAGCGGCGTCTTCAACGGCCTCGGGGGTGCGGTCAAGCACCTCTTCTGGCCGAACCCCCTGCAGTGGATCTCCGAGATCACCGACGTGATGTCGCTGTCGTTGCGGCTTTTCGGCAATATCGGCGGCGAGCACATGACGCTCGTGCTGGTGACGAGCTCGGTCGCCGTCGGCATCCCGCTCATCCTGCACGTGCTCGGGCTCATCCCGGCGTTCGTGCAGGCGCTCGTGTTCACGCTGCTGACCGCCAGCTTCATCGCGAACGTCGTGCACAAACACGAGGAGCACGCCGAAGCGCGCGCCAAGGCCGACGCCCGGACCGGCGTGCCGGCCGGCGTGCCCGAACAGACACCGCCCGTCGTCGAGGGAGATCCCGCTGTGGCGTGAACGATGACCGTTCGGCAGGTTCTACCGGCTCGAGGAGGAGAGAGCTATGGAAGTCGTCTTGCTGGCACTGGTGACCACGATACCCATCGGACTGGGCGCGACGGTGGCCGCGCTCTCGATGCGGCGGATATCGGTGTCCGCCATCGAGGGCATGACCCGGCAGCCGGAGATCGCCCCGCAGTTGTTCACCGCGATGCTCATCGGCATGGCCCTCATCGAGGCGCTTTGCATCTACTGCCTCGTCGTGGCGCTCATGCTCGCTGGCAACGTGGGCGCCGCGTGACGGCGGCTGCCACGAGGAGGTGGAGGCGATGAACCTCAACCCGCTCACCCAGATCGAGCCGGTCACCATCGGCGCCACAGTGCTCATCTTCGCCGCGACCTACCGCGTGATGCGCACGAGCGTCTTCCTGCCGATCGTGAACGCGATGGAGGACCGCCAGGAGCGCATCGATGCGGGGCGCCGCGCCGCCGAGGAGGCCGAGCAGCTGGTCTGCGCCGCGGAGGCCGAGGCTGCCGAGCGGCTGAAGCTCGCGCACCTCGAGGGCGACCGCCTCGTTCAGGCGGCGCGCGAGAAGGCCGAGCGCGCGCGCGAGGAGCGAGCGGCGGCGGCCGAAGCCGAAGCCGTCCGCATCCTCGAAGCGGGCCGTGCGAAGATCACCGCCGCCCGGGAGCACGAGGTAGCCGCGCTCCGGGCCCAGGCCCTCGACTGCGTGGGACTTGCCTGCTCGAAGCTGCTGGTGCCCATCGAGGACAAGACCGTCGAGGCGATCGTGGACACCGCGATCGCCAAGAACATCCACTGAGGCGCACCAGCGCCGGGATGCGAAGCGAACCGAGGTGAACGAGATGGTGGAACTCCTCGAGGAGGTCGCGCACGAGATCGTCTCCGAACCGGTCACGTTCGTGATCGAGCTCGTGCAGTTCGGCATCCTCCTTTTCATCATCAAAGCCGTCGCGTTCGGCGTTGGTAAGCGAAAGGGCATGGTCACGAACATGCTTGCCGAACGGCGCGAGCGCGTGACCGCGCAGCTTGCCGAGGCCGATGCGGGCCTCGCCTCCAGGGAGGCCGCAGCCAGACGTGTCGCAGAGATCGCCTCGGCCGCTGACACCGAAGCCGCTGCCGCCCTTCGAGACGCACGCAAGCAGGCGCGGCAGCAGAAGGCTGCGATCATCGCCGAGGCGGACGCGCAGGCCGCGCAGATCGTGCAGGACGCGCGCGATGCGCTCAGCAAGGAAGAGACCGACATGCTGCAGGGCATCCGCGACAGGCTCGTGGACGTCGTCACTGCCTCGACGCAACAGGTGCTCGAACACGGGCTGTCTCCGGCGGAGCAACGCGAGGTCATCCAGAACGCCATCGTCTCCGGCATCGACGATCTCGAAGGCGTGACGCTCGCGTGACGCGCGCGACGCCTCAGGGCTTGCACGACTCCGGCACGGCTCCTCCGTCGACGGGAGCGGAACGCGATCGTGAAGGGTGCAACCGATAACGAGAGCACCACGCTGGTGGTGCGGACGCCCGTTGAGCTCGGTCCCGAGGTGCTCGACCTTCTCACCACCCGGCTCGCGGCGCTCCTCGGTCGCGACATCACGCTCGAGCAGCTCATCGACCGCCGCGTGTCCGGAGCGATCGTCTTCCTCGACGCGCGGCGCCAGCTGATCATCGACGTGGGGGCGCCGCTTCGCGAGCTCGAGAGGCGGCTCGAGGTGGCCCTTGCGGGAGCCGGGGACACCCCCGCAGACGCCGTCCGGCTCATCACGGGAACCCCGACGACGGGCGCTGTGGCGATCACCGACACCGGGCTCAAGCGCGCGATGGACGGCATGCGCGGCAGCCGGGCCACGTTGCGCGTGCGCGTCCCCATCGGCCCGGAGGTCGTCGACCGGCTGCAGCGCAAGCTCTCCTCGGCGGCGGGCCGCACGATCGCCGTGGATGTGAAGGTCGATCACCGCCTCGAGGCCGGCGCGGTGCTGTACCTCGGCGAAGAGCGGCGGATCGTGCTCGACGGGCGCTCGGCGTGGCTGCGCGACGTTGCGCGCTCCTTCGAGCCCGAGCAGATGGCCGACGTCGCGGTCGCCGACACCTACGAGCACATCCGGGCCGTGATCGAGGCCACCGAGCCGGAGCTCCGGCTCGAACAGGTGCGCGAGAGCGGCCACGTGCTCGAGGTCGGTGACGGGGTCGCGCTCGTCAGCGGCATGGGGACCGTCGGCTCGCAGGAGGTCGTGGAGTTCGAGAACGGCGCGTTCGGCATCGCGTTCAGCCTGCTGCGCGACAAGGTCGGCTGCATCCTTCTCGGCTCCGAGGACGATATCCGGGAGGGCAGCGGCGTCCGGCGCACGGGACACCTGTTGAAGGTGCCAGTGGGACCCGGCCTCCGCGGACGCATCGTGGACGCGCTCGGGCGTCCCATCGACGGGCGCGGGCCGATTCCCGCCGACGTCTTCCGCCCCGTGGAGCGCAAGGCGCCAGGCGTGGTCGACCGGCAACCGGTGGACGCCCCGCTGCACACCGGCCTCAAGGTGATCGACGCGCTCGTCCCGCTCGGCAGAGGCCAGCGCGAACTCATCATCGGCGACCGCAAGATAGGCAAGACCACGATCGCCATCGACACCATCCTGAGCCAGCGGGACACCGGCGTGACGTGCGTGTACGCGTCCGTCGGCCAGAAGGCGTCCTCGGTGGCGCGTGTCCTGCACACGCTGCGCGAGCACGGGGCGATGGAGTACACGACGGTGGTGGTCGCCCTGCCCAACGAGCAGCCCGCCTTCCGCCACGAGGTGCCGTATGCGGCGTGCGCGATCGGCGAGTACGTGATGGACGGGGGCGGCAACGCACTCGTGGTCTACGACGACCTGAGCAAGCACGCCGTCACGTACCGCGAGATGTCGGCGCTGCTCAAGCGCCCGATCGGCCGGGAGGCGTACCCCGGTGACATCTTCTACGTCCATTCGCGCCTGCTGGAACGCGCGGCGCGCCTGTCGGCCGAAGGCGGCGGCGGGTCGCTCACGGCGCTGCCGATCGTCGAGACGCTCGCCGGCGACATCTCGGCGTTCATCCCCACGAACGTCATCTCGATCTGCGACGGTCAGATCGTCCTCGACTCCGGCCTGTTCAACGAGGGAGTCCGGCCCGCGATGGACGTGGGGCTCTCGGTCTCTCGCGTGGGTGGCGCCGCGCAGACCGCGATGACCAAACAGGTGGCCGGCCGGCTGCGCCTCGACCTCGCGCAGTACCAGGAGATGGCGCAATTCGTGAAGTTCGGCGCCGAGGTCGACCAGGCCACGCTCGACCAGCTCACGCGTGGCGAACGCTGTCGCGAGCTGCTCAAGCAGGGGCTCAACAAGCCTCTCTCCGAGGCCCACGAGATCCTGATCCTCTACGCAGGCGTGAGCGGCATGCTCGATGACCTTCCGGTCGCCGAGCTCGCCCGTTTCGAGGAACAGCTGCTCGCGCTCGCCGACCGGACCCGGCCGGGGCTCATCGCCGCCCTCGAGGAGGGCGTCCGGATGGACGACCCACTCGAGCGCGAAGTGCGCGCCGCCATCGAGGAGTGCAAGTCAGGCTTCACCGTAGGCGTGGCAGCCGAAGCATCGCCGCTCGACCTGGGAGTGCTGGAGGCCGACGAGGAGGCCGACGCCGTGCCGGCGTCATAACGCGCATGCAGAAGCTCATCGACCTGAAGAAGCGCATGAGGACGGTGGAGAACATCCAGTCCGTCACGCGCACGCTCGCCACCGTCTCCTCGGCGAAGCTCTCCCGCACGCGACGGCGAGCGGCGGGCCTGCGCGAGTACGCGCAGGAGATGCGCGACATCCTCCACCAACAGCAGCGCTACCTGTCGGGCACGGACGCGGCCGCGCTTGCCGCGATCTCGCCGTTCTTCGTCACGCACGAGCCCGCGCGAACGGTGACGCTGCTCTTCATCACCGGCGACCGGGGCATGTGCGGCAACTACAACCAGGCGGCGAGCCGGCTCGCGCTTGGCTTCATCGAGAAGCGGCAGGAAGCCGGAGCAGCCGTCGCAGTGATCGCCAAGGGCGCCAAGGGCGAGCGCTACCTGCGCCGGAAGACCGACGCCCAGGTCGTCTTCGCCGATGGGTGGACGCGCGCGGGCGTCACCACCGAGGACGTCGAGGGACTCTACGCGCTCGCGACCGAACGATTCTTGAGCGGCCAGGCCGACGAGATCTGGGCGCTCTACACGCGGTTCTACTCACCGCTCAAACGGGTCCCGCGTCTCGTCAAGCTCCTTCCCGTGGCCGCCGAGCGCCTGGCCGGTGCCGCGGGCGACGGCGCGGGACCCGCCCTCGCGTGGTCGTACGAACCGGACTTCGGCTCGGTGGTCGACGAGCTCGTGTCGCAGTTCGTGCACATCCAGATCGAGGACGTGCTGCTCGAGTCGTACGCGAGCGAGCAGGGCGCGCGGATGGTGACGATGGAGGAGGCGACCGAGCGGGCCGACCGATCGCTCCACGAGATGCGCATGCGCTACAACCGCCTGCGCCGCGAGAGCATCACGACCGACCTCATCAGCGTCCTCTTCGCATCGCAGATGCGCTCGGACGAGGAGGCCGACGATCGGGCCGCAGCGGACGAGACGGTCGGGGCGGGGTAGCGTGCGGAAGGCGGGTGGATGATGGGACGGGCGGAGATCGTAGCCGAAGCCCTCGAGCGCATGCTCGAGTCGCTCGACCAGGAACGCAGCGAAGGTCGCGTCGAGCAGGTCATGGGGCCGATCGTCGACGTCGTGTTCCAGGGCGCGCTGCCGGCCATCGGCAACCTGGTCTATGCGGGCACGCGCGAGACCGGCATCCCGCTCGAGGCCGTGCAGCTCCTGGGAGAGGGCTCGATTCGCACGATCGCGCTCGACTCCACCGACGGGCTGCCACGCGGCACCGCCGTCTACGACACGGGCGCGCCGATCAGCGTGCCCGTCGGGCCGGACATCCTCGGCAGGATGTTCAACGCGCTCGGTGACCCGATCGACCGCAAGGGGCCGGTGGGCGCGGTCAAGCGGGCGCCCATCCGACGGCCGCCGATCCCCTACGCGAAGATCAAGACGTTTCCCGAGGTGTTCGAGACCGGGCTCAAGGCGATCGACCTGCTCACGCCGTTCCCGCGCGGCGGCAAGATCGCGCTGTTCGGCGGCGCGGGTGTGGGCAAGACCGTGATCATCATGGAGCTCATCCGTAACGTGGGCATCGAGCACCAGGGCGTGTCGGTGTTCGGCGGGATCGGCGAGCGCACCCGCGAGGGGAACGATCTGTGGCTGGGCATGCAGGAGAGCGGCGTGCTTGAGAGGGCCGTCCTCGTCTTCGGCCAGATGAACGAGCCTCCGGGCGCGCGCTATCGCCTCCCCTTCGCCGCGCTCACGATGGCCGAGTACTTCCGGGACGAGCGCAAGCAAGACGTCCTGCTGTTCTTCGACAACATCTACCGCTACGTCCAGGCCGGACTCGAGGTGTCGCTTCTGCGGGCGCGCATCCCTTCCGAGGTGGGCTACCAGCCGACGCTGATGAGCGAGATCGGCGCCCTTCAGGAACGCATCGCGTCCACCGAAGACGCGGCGATCACCTCCGTGCAGGCAGTGTACGTGCCGGCCGACGACCTCGCCGACCCCGGCCCGGCGAGCGTGTTCGCGCATCTCGACGCGAGCGTGGTGCTCGCGCGGCGCGTCGCCGAGCAGGGCCTCTACCCCGCCATCGACCCGTTGCAGTCGAGTTCGCAGATCCTCGCGGCCTGGGCGGTAGGCGAGCGCCACGTTGAGATCGCGCAACGCACGCGCTCCTACATCCAGCGCTACGGAGCGTTGCAGGACCTCATCGCCATCCTCGGCGTCGAAGAGCTCTCCGACGAGGACAAGATCGTCGTCATTCGAGCGCGACGCCTGCAGAAGTTCCTCTCTCAGCCGTTCTTCGTGGCGGAGCAGTTCACCGGCATGGAGGGCCGCTACGTGCCCCTGGAGGACACCCTGGACGGCTTCGAGCGGATCTGCGACGGCCTGTACGACGAGGTGCCCGAGCAGGCCTTCCACATGGTGGGCACCATCGAGGAGGCCCTTGCGAAGGCCGAGACGCTTCGCAACGTAGACGTGCTCGACGCCGAGATCGCAACGAGGACGTAACCATGGCCGGGCCGCTCAGCATCGAGATCGTCACGCCGCTCGGCCGCGTCGGGACGCGCACCGGGATCGATGAGATCGTCTTGCGCCGCTTCGAGACCGCATTCGACCCGGGAAGCGAGGTGGCCGTCTTCCCCGGTCACGCGCCGATGCTCGTCCGCATCACCGAGTCCGATATCCGCCTCGAGGCATACGGCAAGACCAGGTGGGCGCACGTGGGGCCCGGCTTCGCCCAGGTCCGCGACGACCGCGTGCTCGTTCTGGCGCAGTCGGGGCGCTTCGACGCCGCCCCGGTCCGGCGTCCGTGCGACGCGCGGTAGCCCCCTACGGTTCGTCGAACAGCGCCCGCAGCAGGTCATCGGCGACCGCGTTGCACTCGGGACAGCCCACGTGAGGATCGCCGTCGATGGGGCCGTGCAGCGAGCACCACGCCTCGGCGGTGACGCGGCGGCCGATGATGAGCTTGCGCGGGTTGATGAAGATGCTCAGTTCGAGATAGGGGCTGCCGTTCGCGGCCAGTATCGCGGGGACGGGGCAGTTCTTGCAGTCGGAGGGCTGCCAGACCGCCGAGCGGGGATTCTTGGCCGCGCGGCACTCCTGGCGGTCGGATCCTCGCTGGAAGTCCTCGTAGTAGAAGGCGCACTCGGCGCCCGAGGGGTTGACCATCGTCTCGCTCCTAGGTTCCACGCTTCATGCGGATCGCGCGGTCGTGCATCGCGTCGTCCCACGCGTCGAACCAATGCTCGATCACGTACAGAGTGTCCGTTGCCCGATCGTAGTAGAACGATGCGCTGAGGACCGTACCCGCCATCGGCAGGTCGCCCACGAACGTGATCTCGCCAGTCACGCCGTCGAACGTGTAGGTGCCATCTCCCCAGAAGGCGTGCCGATGGCTGAGGGTCCCGTCCGCACTGAAGGCGTAGCTCATGCGCTGGTTGCCATACGCATAGAGATCGTCGGTGCTGTACGGCTGTCCGGGCGCGTCCAGCGGGTCCACGAGGCCCGCTGTTTCCCAGACGACACCCTCAACGTGCCAGGTGACTCCGGTCAGCACGTCCGCCGACGGCAAATCGGCCCCGGCGGCGCCTGTTGCTGGATCGGGCTGCGCGGCTCCGCCCCCGCCCGTGGCGGCTTCGTCCGGGACGTTCCACCCGAGACCCGCGTAGACGGTCGCCAGGTAGGGATTGGAGTAGTCGTCATCGTGTGGACGCTCGACCGTGCCTATTTGCTCGGCCTCGAGCACAAGTTGGGCCGCGAGCGCCTCTATCTCCTCGTCGCTGATCCCAGGATCAGATTGAGCGACTGCGATTCGCGCACCGTTGAGCTTGCCCTCGATGATGGCCTGCTCCACCGGCTCGCCATAGTCCCTGTCGAGATCCAGGTCCTGCAGGAGCCCGATCACGATATCGGCTCCCGGATCTTTCAGGTCATACGCCTTGAGCGCGGTGTCTCCGAGTTCCCAGCCTGTCTTGAAGTCCCATGCGAACTTGACTGCGTCGACCACTCCGACGCCGTTCTGGAGCGGCGTGAGCACCGCATCGCCCAGGTTGTTGCGGAGATTGATGAACACGTCCTGATCGGCAGCAGCACGCATCGCGTCGGTGACGGAGTTCATCTCACCCGCATGCTCGCGCAGAGCCTGCGCGCGCGGCGAGTCGTCGCCCTTGGTCCTCATCCGTATATCCGCTGCCACGTAGTCCATGTGCCCGGCCGCCTCGTGCACGTCAGCGTGGTTCATTATGGAGGCGGTCGTGCTTGAGCCACCCACGATCACCGACGTTGCGACACTCAGCACGAGCAACACGACCGAGATCGCGAACCCTTCGTCCGAACGGAAGCCCACTACAAGCCCTCCTCGAAGTACAGCGGCGCCGTTTCGACGGCGACCAACCCGCCGTCCGAGAACGTACAGGAGACGACGCCGCTCCACACGTAGACCTCCACTGTCGCGTCAAGGCCGACGGCCACTTCCACCGACCCTCCCGGCTCATGTCCGAGCATGGAGGACACGTCCTCGACCGTCATCCCTTCCACGAAGTCCATCGGTGCCACCGCAGGGTAAGCGAACGACCATGGATCGAGCGGCTCCAGCCGATTCGTGGCGACGATCGCTCCATCACGGAAGATGAACCGCGTGCCGAGCTCGTAGTAGTCCCATGATTCGATGCGGTGCGATTCCAGATCACCGCCCTCAAGCGCCGACTCCGGATCCTCCCCGATGACGATCGAGAACGTGCGGGGCAGCCCGAATTCTTCGGCGACTCGAGTCCGGTCGCCCGAGAGTGCCGGTGGCGTGACCCTCCGCTCCGCATCGCCGACGCCATCGCCTGAGGACTCGGGACGATCGGCGAGCGCCATGCCCACGATGACTCCGCCGACGACCGCGGCTGCTGCTGCTGCGATCGCCAGCGGCCACCAGCGGCGACGGCGCGTGTGAGGCGCCGCAGCGGAGGGAAGCGAGGATCCGAGCGAGGGCGCACCCTCGCCGAATGGGTTCCCGCACACGACACAGAGGGTCTCCGCGAATCGGCGCGGCGCGCCGCACACGGTGCAGAAGCGTTCCGTCATACCTCCCCCTTGATCGGCCTCGACGACTAGCGTAGCAAATGCTGCGCGCGCGCACCTGCGCCCGTCACGCCTCGGTGCTATCCTCGATGCCGCAGCTCATGAAAGGCCGGAGACCACATGCCAGTCATCACCGCTCGCGACATCGTCCAGCGCTTCGGGCACCAGGAGGTCCTCTCCGGCGTCTCGCTCGATGTGGCGAAGGGCGAGATCATCGGCCTGCTGGGACCGTCGGGCGCGGGCAAGACCACCTTCGTGAACATCATCGCCGGCGTCACCACGCCGGTCTCCGGCGAGGTGCTCGCGTTCGGAGAGCCCATGCCCCGGCTCGATCTCATGCGGCGCATGGGCTACATGGCGCAGTCCGACGCCCTCTATCTCGACCTCACCGCCCGCGAGAACCTCGAGTTCTTCGGCGCGCTCTACGGCCTGGGCGGCGCTGATCTCCGCGCGGCACGCATCCGGGCCCTCGAGCTCGCGCGCCTCGAGGTCGAAGCGCGCAAGCAGGCGCGCGACTACTCGGGCGGCATGCGGCGGCGCCTGTCGCTCGCGACCGCACTCATACACGACCCCGAGGTCCTCATCCTCGACGAGCCCACGATCGGGCTCGACCCGCTGCACCGCGTGGACATCTGGGAGTCGTTCAGGCGGATGACCGCTCTTGGCCGGACCCTCGTGGTGACGACGCACGTGATGGACGAGGCCGAGCGGTGCGATCGGCTCGCGATGATCCGGGACGGCCACTTCATCGCGCTCGGCACGCCCGCGGAGCTCAAGTCGCGCGCCGGTGCCGCCACGCTCGAGGACGCGTTCCTCCACTACGCCCGCAAGGATGCCGGCGGCACGCCACCTTCAGGGGATGCGGAGGCCACACGTGCGTAGCGCGATCGCGGTCACCGTCCGCATACTCCGGCAGTTCAAGCACGACCCCAGGACCATCTTCATGATGATCATCGCGCCGGTGCTCGCGCTGTTCTTGCTGGACGTCATCTTCGGCTCGCCCGACTACGAGCCGCTCGTGCTGCACGACGGCGTTTCGGCGGAACTCGCCGCCGCGCTCGTTGATGCGGGCGCCAGCATCGAGGAGGCGACCGAAGCTCACGCGCTCGCAGCGCTTGAGGACGCCGAGGCCGATGCGTTCCTCGCCGAGCGTGACGGCACCGTGCGCGTGTGGGTCGAAGGCTCGGACGCCTCCAAGACCGGAGCGGTGTTGCGGGCCATCGCTCAGGCCCGGCGCGAGACGGTCGCGACACCCGAGATCGAGCTTCCCGTGATCGCCCTGCCCGATGGCACGACGATCGACCTGTCCGAACACGTCGAGCTGCCCTCGTTCGCGCCGCCGGCGGAGCCGGAGGTCACCTACGTGCACGGCGCCGCCGATTTCCGCGGATTCGATTACTACGGGCCGGTGTTCATCGGCGTGTTCGTGTTCTTCTACGTCTTCATCACGAGCGGCATCAGCTTCGTGCGCGAGCGGACGGGCGGCACGCTCGAGCGGCTGATGGCGACGCCGATCAGGCGCCGCGAGCTCGTGCTCGGCTACGTGCAGGGATTCGGGCTCTTCTCGCTCATCCAGACGTTCATCGTCGCCTGGGCGAGCATCTACTGGGTCGGGTTCCCCAACCTGGGCCCGTTCTGGCTCGTGCTCGTGGTGGCCGAGAGCCTCGCGCTGATCTCGCTGCTGCTCGGCATCTTCGTGTCCGAGTTCGCCAACGGCGAGCTGCAGGTGATGCAGCTCATGCAGATCATCGTCATCCCCCAGATCCTGCTCTCGGGGATGTTCGACCTCTCGCAGACCCCCGCATGGATGCAGGCGCTCTCGCGGGTCTTCCCGCTCACTTACGGCGCCGACGCCATGCGCGCCGTCATGCTCCGGGGGGCCGACTTCAGCTCGGTCGCGGGCGATCTTGCGGTGCTGTGGGCCTTCGCGGCCGTGCTCTACGCCGCCAACGTGCTCGCGCTCAGGAAGTACCGCGCGATCTAGTGCCGCCGTATGCCCTCGGCCCTGCCTTGGTGAACGGCTACGCCCGAGCGGCCGCCGGAGACGCGGCCGGCGCCGGCCCGAACACGCGGTCCGTCGCCTTCACGTACCAGGCCGCCGACTGCACCTGCACGATGTACGCGGTCGCGAGGAGCAGCCCCGCCTCGGGCGCGAAGCTCGCCATGGCGATGCCGAGCGCGATCGACAGGTTGCGCATGACGGTCCCGTACACCACGGCGATCGCGTCGCCGCGCGAGAGCAGCAGCCGTCCGAACAAGGTCGCGATCACGTAGTTGAGCGCGTAGAAGCCGACGAGCGGCACGAGCACCCGAACCAGGAGGGCGGGGTCGGCCACGATGGTGCGGGCCTTGAGCGCGATCGCGACGAAGACGATCGCGAGCACTCCGATCGTGGAAAGCCCCGGGAACATCGGCGCGATACGGGACTTGTAGTGCGCCTGGCCGTACCGTCGCACCAACAGGGTCCGGGTGAGCCAGCCCGCGACAAGAGGGATGCCGACGACGAGCACGACCGTGCGAAGCACCTCGGCGATATCGACGTCCACGACCGCACCCGCGAGCACGAACAGGTAGACCGGGGCCAGCAGGGACGCCGCGATCAGCCCTATCACCGTCATCTTGATCGCCGCGCCCACGTTGCCGCCGGCGAACCCGGTCCAGCTGATGGTCATCCCGCTTGTCGGGAAGAGCCCCGCGAGTATCATCCCGACGAACAGGCCCGGCTCCTGCCGGAAGAACGCGAGCGCGAACGCCCAGGCGAGCACGGGCATCGCGACGAAGTCGAGGAGCATCGCCAGACCGATCGCCTTGCTGTCCTTCAGGTCGAGCGCCTCCTGCACCCGGAAGTTCACGAGCATGGGGTACACCATGAGCATGGTCATCGGGAGGACGAAGGCCTTGAAGCCGCTCACGTCGGCTGCAACGCCTACACCGAGACCCGCGAGCATCGCGAGCGGAATAAGCACCACGAGCCGCTTGGAGAGCGAGGACAGAACGCGAACTGCCCCCGGCAGTGGCTGACTGGCTGTACTCATAGCGACCGACCTCCCGGACTGGCGCGTGTATACCCAACGGGGTATATTAGCCCCGTCGTCCCGTGCCGTCAAAGCCGCACCCGGGCGACCGTTCGTCCGAAAGAACCGCATGCGGTGTGCGCGGGCACTGTGTTTCGATGTCCGGCACCGTTACACTGTGCGACTGATCGCCGAGTGAGGGAGCGCTATGAAGAAGGGCATGTCCCTGCGGGCACGGTTGATCCTGAGCTTCAGCGGGATCATCATCGGAACGCTGGCTGCGGCCGCGATCTTCGGCGTGCTCCGCTTCGACGCGATGATGACCGAGCAGGCGCAGCGCAGCGTCGATACGAGCATCTCGGTCGCCTCGGGGCTGCTCTCGGACGAGATCGCGGCCGTGCAGGAGAGCGTCACGGGCACCGCGGCCGACGACCGTCTTCCGGACGGTCAGGGCGACACGCGAGTCGCCCTCACCAACGAGCTCGCGCGCCGCGCCGAGCTCACCAACATGTCCTACTTCGCCGTGGTGGGTCGCGACGGAACGGTACGCCTCACGAGCCTCGGCACGAATCCGTTCGGCACCACCTGGCCCCTGCTGCAGACCAGCGCGTCCGCAGGGACCGGCATGCTCGGCTTGGCCGTCATCCCCGCAAGCGAGCTCGAGGCGGTACGGCTCGCCAACCGCCTGCGGCTCACCGTGAAGGAGACGCCGAACGGGACGGTCGTCGAGGGCGAAGAGGATGGCGCTCTGGCCATCGTCTCTGCGGTCCCCTTCCATGGCGATCTGCTCGTCGGCGTGCGCATCCTGAAGCTGCGTCACGATCTCGTCGATTCGGTGGTGGCCAAGGTCGGCGGCACCGCGACGGTCTTCCAGGGAGGCGTGCGCATCTCCACCACCGTCCGCAACGAAGCGGACGAGCGCGCGCTCGGCACGGTCGTGTCCGACGCGGTCCGCGAGCACACCCTCGAGGGCGGCAAGACCTATCGGGGCGACGCGTTCGTCGTGAGCAAGAACTACCTCACCGCCTACGAGCCGCTGCGCGACCTGTCCGGCGCGGTGATCGGCATGCTCTACGTCGGCGTCGATGAGGCCCCGTACGCGGCGGCCACGCGCGCGTTCGCCATCACGTTCGGAGCGGTGATGCTGGCTGCGCTCGGCTTCGGTCTGTTCGGGGCGTTCACCGTAAGCCGCGGCCTGTCACGGCCGCTCGCGGAAGTGGGCGCCGCGGCCGATGTGGTGGCCACAGGCGATCTCACCGCGACTCTTCCCACCGTCGGATACGCCGAGATCCGCGAGCTCGGCAGCGCCTTCAACACCATGACGACCGGCCTTCGCAGCATCATCGGACAGGTCGAGGAGTCCGTGATGCAGCTGCGCTCCGTCTCGGGAGAGATCACCGCGGCCTCCCGCTCGTCAGCCGAGCAGGCCACGCATCAGGCCTCGGCGGTCGCACAGACCACCGCCACGCTCGAGGAGCTGTCGCGCAGCTTCCAGTCGGTCGCCGACGGCGCGCGCCGCGTCCTCGACGTCGCCGAGGACGCGCTCGAGTCCGCACAGAGCGGCGTCCATGCGGTGGACCAGTCGCACGGCGCGATGGACGAGCTTTCGGCGGGCGCCGACGAGATGGCGACCGCCGCCGGAGCGATGACCACCGTGGCCGACAACATCACCGAGATGACGTCGCTTATCACCGGCATCGCCGAGCAGACCAAGATCCTCGCGCTGAACGCGGCCATCGAGGCGGCTCGCGCGGGCGAGGCGGGCAAGGGCTTCGCGGTCGTCTCCTCGGAGATCCGCGCGCTCGCAGACTCCGTCGCGCAGTCCGCGAGCAGGATCACCGAACTCGTCGCGGGCATCCAGGCGGCGAGCGCGCGGCTTCAGACCAGCGCCCAGCAGCAGTCCCGCCTCACGGACGCCACGGTCTCCGCAAGCGCCGAATCCCGCCGGACCTTCGGCCTGATCGTACAGCAGATGGAGGACACCGCCTTCGCGGCGCGCGAGATCACCGAGGCGGCGGCCCAGCAGCAGCGCGCATCTCACCAGCTCGTGGACGCCATGCATGAGGTCAGCGTGAGTTCGAGGGAGTCGGCGGCGGCCGCGAAGCAGCTGGCCGACTCGGCGAACGCCGTGGAGGGCGAAGCCGAAAGCCTGATGCGCGGACTCACCCGCTTCCGCACGCACTAGCGTCCGACACCCGGACTACGGGAAGAGTGGGTCTACCGATGCCGGGCGACGACGCTCACTCCGCGTCGAGAACCGCGTGCGCCGCGCGTGCGGCCACCAGGCCGCTCGCGCCCGACTGGATGAGGCCCCGGGTCACGCCCGCGCCGTCGCCGATGGCGAAGAGTCCCCGCACGGGCGTCTGGAGGTCGGGCCCCAGTTCGAGGCGCGACGAGTAGAACTTCACCTCGATGCCGTAGAGCAACGTCCCGTCATCAGCGACGCCCGGCGCCAGCTCGTCCATCGCCTCGAGGAACTCGAGGATATTGGCCAGGTGCCGGTACGGGAGCACGAACGACAGGTCTCCCGGGGTGGCCGACGGCAGCGAGGGCACGACCACGGAGCTGGCGATCCGCTTCGCGGTCGAGCGGCGCCCGGCGCGCAGGTCCCCGAGGCGCTGCACCAGGATGCCTTCGCCGAGAAGGTTGGCGAGCCGCGCGATCGACGTGCCGTAGGTGATCGGCTCCTGGAACGGGTGCGTGAAGCTCTGGCTCACGAGCACCGCGAAGTTGGTGTTGTCGGTCTTCGTGTCGGCGTACGAGTGCCCGTTCACGGTGATGATGTCGCCGTAGCTCTCGGTCGTGACCTCACCGTAGGGATTCATGCAGAAGGTGCGCACCTGGTCGCCGAAGGCGTGCGAGTAGCGGATGAGCTTGGCCTCGTACAGGTGGTCGGTGAGAGGCTCCATCACCGGTGCCGGGACCTCGACCCGCACGCCGATATCAACCGCGTTGTTCACGAGACCGATGCCGAGGTCCCTCGCCTGGCCCGAAAGCCAGTCCGCGCCGTCCCGGCCGGGGGCGGCGATCACGATGCCTGAGAGGGCCGCCGTCCCGTCGGCCAGCCGCACGCCGGTGACCCGGCCCGCCTCGGCCAGGATGCTCTCCGCAGCCGTGCCGGTGCGGACCTCCACGCCCGCGCCTGACAGGTAGTCGTGCATCGCGCCGAGAACCGCCGGCGAGCGGTCGCTCCCGATGTGCCGGATGCGCATCGGCACGAGGCGCATCCCCGCGAGCGTGGCCGCCCGGACGAGACGCTCCTCCTCGGCCGGCTCGGGCGCGTGGACCTCCGTGGTCGCGCCGAACTCGAGCCACAGGCGATCGCTGTCGTCGACCAGCTCTTCGAGCCGCGCGGGGCCCACGAAGTCGCCAAGCCAGCCGCCGACCTCGGTGGAGAGCGTCAGCTTGCCGTCCGAGAACGCGCCCGCGCCGCCCCACCCGGTCATGATCGCGCACGTCGGGCAGCTCACGCAGTGCGTCTGGCGTGCGGGGCACGCGCGCTTCTCGATCGGCTTGCCGCGTTCGACGATGAGGATGCGAGAACCCGGGCGCAACCGGATGAGCTCGATCGCCGCGAAGATGCCCGCAGGCCCGGCACCGACGACGATCGCGTCGTAGCGCTGTTCCGTCATGAGCACCCCTAGCCCTGAGCGGATCCCGCCGTGTCAGGCGACGTTCGCGCAAGCGAAACGAACCGCGTGAACCGCTCGAGATACGCGAGCTTGCAGTTGCCGGTGGGACCGTTGCGGTGTTTCGCCACGATGATCTCGGCCTCGCCCTTGGCCGGACGATGCTGTTCGCCTTCAGCGCCGGGGTCGGTGTTGCGGTCGATGAACATGACCACGTCGGCATCCTGCTCGATGGCGCCCGACTCGCGCAGGTCGGAGAGCTGCGGCCGTTTGCCCTGGCGGTCTTCGACCCGCCTGGAGAGCTGCGACAGCGCGATCACGGGGATGTCGAGCTCCTTGGCCAGGATCTTGAGACCGCGGGAGATCTCGGCGATCTCCACCTGCCGGTTCTCGGAACGCCGGCCCTGCGGCTGCATGAGCTGCAGGTAGTCGACGATGATCAGGCCCGAGGTCTTGTTCCTGAAGAGCCGGCGCGCCTTCGCGCGAAGCTCGAGGATGGAGATCGCGGACGAATCGTCGACCCACAGCGGCGCCGACCTCAGACGTCCCATCGCCTGCATGATCTGCGGCCAGTCGTCGTCGTTGAGGTAGCCGGTGCGGAGGCGCTGCGAGTCGATGCGCGCCTCGGCGCACAGGATGCGCTGGACCAGCTGCGTGGCGGACATCTCGAGGCTGAAGACCGCGGTCGGCACGTCCTTCTTGGCAGCGTTGACCGCCATGTTGAGCGCAAAGGCGGTCTTGCCGACCGAAGGCCGCGCGGCAAGGATGATCAGATCGCCGCGGTGCAGGCCCGCGAGTATGTCGTCGAGATCCCCGAAGCCGGTCGGCACGCCCGTGACGTGCGCCTTGTTGACGTAGGTCTTCTCGATCTCCTCGAAGCCGGTCTTCATCAGTTCGAGCAGCGGCTTGAAGTTCGTCGAGACGCGACGGTTGGTCACCTCGAAGATGTAGCGCTCGGCCTGCTCGACAGCCTGGTCGAGGTCGTCGGGATTCTCGTAGCTCATCGTCTGGATCCGCGTGGAGGCCTCGATGAGCTGCCGGAGCATCGAGGTGCGCTTCACGATCGCGGCGTAGTGCTCCGCGTTCGCGGCGGTGGGCACTGCGCTCGCCACATCCAGCAGGTATGCCTTGCCGCCCGCGCGGTCGAGATCGCCGGTGGACTCGAGCCGCGCCGCCACGGTCACGTGATCGACCGCCTCACCGCGCGAATGCAGGTGGCTGATAGCCTCGAAGATCCGCTGATGGGCAGGCCTGAAGAAGTCCTCGGCGATGACGAGGGTCAGGCACTGCTCGAGGGCGTCCGCAGACAGGAACATGGAGCCGAGCAACGACTGCTCGGCCTCCACGTTATGCGGCGGCACACGTTCGACCCCGCTGCGACGCACGTCGTCAGACACGCTTCTCGCTCCCGTCAGGCATGCGGGGCGCCGCGCACATCCGCGGCACCCGCATGCTGGCTACTCTGCGTCGGCCTCGATCGGATCGTCAGCCTCAGCGATGGGCTCGTCGGCGACGGACTCGTCCTCGCCGGCTTCGTCGGCCGCGGGCTCCACCGCATCGACGTCCGTCTCCGCGACGGGCTCGGCGGCCTCAACCGCTGCGGCGCCGCCGATCGGAACGACCTTGAGCACGATGTGCGCGGTGACGTCCTGGTAGACACGGACGTCGATAGCGTGATCGCCGACGGTCTTGATGTGGCCGTGGAGATCCAGCTTCTTGCGGTCGACCTCGACGCCAAGCTGATCGGTGAGCGCGTCGGCGACCATGCCGGACGTGATCGAGCCGAACAGCTTGCCGGTATCGCCGGCCTTGGCCTCGATGATGAGCGTCTTGCCGTTGATGGCAGCGGCGTGGCCTTCGGCCTCGACGCGCTTGGCGGCTTCGCGCTTCGCGATGTTGTGCATCCGGGCCTCGAGCTGCTTGAGGTTGCCCGGTGTGGCCTCGATCGCCATCTTGCGGGGCAGCAGGAAGTTCGCGGCGAACCCGCGGGCGACCTCGATCACGTCGCCTTCCTTCCCCCTGCCCTTCACGTCACTCAAAAGGATGACCTTCATCGTATCTCCTACTCGTTTCCAGCGCCGTCCGCAGACCGCGGAGCGACACTCCCCACTCTAGTCCGTGCCGGAAGGCGCCTCAATAGGCTCCGGCCGGGCACCGTCTCTCGGCAAACGCCGCAGGTTCAGCCAGATATCGGCCAGACCCAGGACGCTTCCAAGCCACAACTGACTCTCCGCGATGCCGAGCAACACGTACCCGAAGATCCGCGCCGGACGACCCGTCTTCAGGCGTCCGAACAGCGCCGCGAACACGGCCATGCCCTGGAGGAAGAACACCCACCGGGCCACCGACAGGACGTTCAAGCCGATCACGCCCAACACGGGCGCTCCATCTATCGCCAGCCGCTCCGCCGCCAGGAGCGCAAGCGCCAGGATCGGCGCAAGCACGGCCCGAGCGTCGAGATCGAACCGGGCAAGCTGTGGAACCGGCCNNCGGCCAGAGCGACACTATCGCTTCGCGTGACTCCGCGATGAGCGAAACGCTCGCATCGGCCGCACCGCCCTGTGAAAGGACGCCGACCAGCCCGTCGACCACGTAGCCGACGAACCCGCCGAGCGGCTTGCCCGCACCTGACGCGATGAGCGCCAGAGCCGCGAGCTGCACCGCACTCAACCCTGCTGTGACCGCCACTGCGGTGCTGACGGACCCTCGCCGGCGCATCGACTGCGCCGCTACAGGCCCTACGACCACAAGCGAGGCTGCCATCAGCCCGGCGAACACGTACGGTGCGCGGAGCGGCAACGCCACGCCGACCATGGGCAGGACGATCGTGATCGCGTCCCCGGCGCCGGCCATGAGACCGATCGCCGAACCCGCGACAACCGCCACTCCGGCGGACACGGCCGCCGCAGCCCGGAACGCAAGCCCGGCGAGCGCAGCTCCGGCAACCGGCAAGCCGATCACCGGGTGCAGGAACACCGCCGCAAGGGCGCCGAGCACCGCCCCGGCCGCATACCGCGCGACAGGCGCAAGCCCCGATGGACTAGCGGCGTCCGCGGCCATCGACCTTCCCGCTCACGACCGGCACGGTGTACGGCACAAGCGCCATCTCCCGCGCCCGCTTGATCGCGGTCGCGAGCTGGTGCTGGTGCTGCGCGCAGTTGCCGGAGACACGACGCGGCTTGATCTTGCCACGATCGGTCATGTACTTGCGGAGCATCGAGACGTCCTTGTAGTCGAGGTACTCGACCTTGTCCTTGCAGAAGGCGCAGTAACGGCGCTTCGGCTTCCTCGAGTAATCACTCATGTACATACCTCCTTCCCGGCCCCCGAAGGGGAGGGTTCATGTCGGCGGACGGGAGGGTACCGCCGCCGACAGCTGGGTAACGCTAGAACGGGATCTCTTCGCCGAGATCGTCGGGGCCCGGGTCGCTCGCGGGGCCAGCAGGCGCCTGGCTGTAGCCGCCCGAACCGCTATCGCGCGACGAGAGGAACTCCACCTCGTCGGCGACGACCTCGAGCTTCGACCGCTTCTCGCCCTGCTGGTTCTCCCACTGGCTCCAACGGAGCTTGCCTTCGATGGCGACCTTCGAACCCTTCGACAGGAATCGCGAGAGCGCTTCGGCACGATTGCCGAACACGGTGACGTCGACGAAGTTCGGGACGTCTTCCCATTCACCCGTCTGCTGGTTCTTGCGGCGGTCGTTGACAGCCACGCCGAGCTTCAGCACGTTCATGCCGCTTCCCGTGGAACGAAGCTCGGGGTCGCGGGTCAGATTGCCTGAGATCACCACTTTGTTGATGCTCATCGGTTTGCCACCTTACTCACTGGGACCGGTCGTTACGGCCGACCACTCCACGCTTACGCAAGATCGTCGCGACGGACGATCATGAAGCGCAGGACCTGGTCGGTGATGTGCAGGACGCGGTCGAGCTCGGCGACGATGGCGGTACCGGCATGGAAGAGCGTGACTTGATAGTCGCCCTCTTCGGTGTGGTCGATCTCATGGGCAAGACGACGCTTGCCCCACGCTTCATCGGAATCGACGGTGCCGCCCTCGGCGGTGACGATGCCCCGGATCTTCTCCAGGACACCCTCCCGCGCCTCGTCTTCGAGGTTGGGGCGAAGAATAAGCATGAGTTCGTAAGCCTTCAATGGTTCACCTCCTCTGGGCTGATGCGGCCCCGGGACTATGAAGGCGTCGCCCGGAGCAGGAAATGAAGCCTCCGAAGTGTACCAGGGGTGCGACCGCTCCACAACCACCTTTACCCCCACCCTCTGACACGCTTCGGCGCTTCCCTGTCACCGCACGCGCGCCCCGTCAGGTCGCATGACCGTCAGGGCCGCGACCGCGATACCTGCCGCAGCGAGCACCGAAGCCACGCCCGGCGCGGGCAGGAACGGAAGGCTCCGTCCCGTTCCGCCGCCGTGTGCGGTCGCGCCTGTCGGGGCCGTGAGGCTGCACCGGACGCCCGCCAGCCGGAACCGCTCGAGACGGGCGTTCCACACCGGCCCTGCCGCACGCCCCGGGGCCGCGGCGACCGACGCTCCGTCGGCCGAAACGGCCTCCTCCGCTGCCGCCAGCGAGCCCGCAGCCACCTGAGGCGCCGCCGGGGATGCCGCGATGCTCACTTCGCCGATGGTGACCGCAACGCCGGTTCCCGCCGCGGACGCCTCGGGGGCGCTCACCGCAACGTCCGCGCCCTCCCGGACGGGCGGCTCGACGGCCGGGACGCCTGCCATCAGCGACGCGGGGTCGAGGTACAGGTCACCCCGTCGCAGACCGACGTGCAGGTGGGGCGTTGCCGACGAGGCGTCCCCCGAACCCGCAAGCGTTCCCAGCGCCTCACCGGCGCCGAGCGCATCTCCCTCGGACACGAAGACCTCGGCGAGCGGTAGCAGGCTGAGACGCAGCCCCCCGGCGATCGATAGCGTGACCGCCCCACACGTCCCGCCGCCGTCAGCAGGCACCTGACCGGCGAAGAGGACCTCTCCCGCGACGGGTGCATGCACGCTCTCGCCGTCCTCACCCGTGAGGTCGATGCCGCGGTGGGTGCCGGTCGGGCAGGCGACCCCGAAGGTCACCAGTGTCGCGCTGCCGCCCAGCGGCTCGGACCAGCCGTGCGCCCCACCTGGCGCTATCAGCGTGAATGCCGCTGCGAGGACTCCAACCGTGCGTGCATACCGAATGCGCATGCCGACCCCTCTCGTCTCTGCCCGCCTGTGAGGGGTCGGCGGCATGGCGAACCTGTGTTCGACAGCATACATCGCGGGGCAGCCACGGGCAGGCGCCTCTCGATGAGCGGCGGGATGCGGCGACGGGCGGGCGGACTTGCACTCACCTCCGCCGCCGTCCGACGCGGGAACGCGCCGAGGCCCCCGTCTGGGGGCCTCGGAGGATCGTCATGGAGCGGGTGACGGGACTCGAACCCGCGACACTCGGCTTGGGAAGCCGATGCTCTACCACTGAGCTACACCCGCGCTGCGCCTGCGTATTGTAGGACACCGCAAAAGGCGGCCGCAAATCGTGCGCCGCGGGGCCTCCCGGCCCTGCGGCCAACGCCCGCTACTCGCCGGTCAGCGCCTTCTTGAGGGCCCGTTCGTGCTCTATCGCGGTGAATGCGATGACCTGATCGCCCGGGTGCATCTCCGTGTCACCATGCACGGCGATGACGTCATCGCCCCGCACCAGCGCGACGATGAGGCAGTCGCCGGGAAGGTTGAGCTCGGCGACCTTCTTGTTGCACACGACGCAGCGGTCGATGGGAAGTTCGATCTCGACGATCGCCATGTTGCCCTTGCGGAGCGCCATGAGCGTGCGGATGTCGCCGACCGTCGCCTCCTCCTCGATCAGGCGGGAGATGATCGTCGTCGAGGAGATCGCCTCGATCCCCAGCGCATGGAAGATGCTCTCGTTCTTGGGGTTGTTGACGCGAGCGATCGCCCTGGGGACGCCGAAGGCGACCTTGGCGAGCTGGCAGGCGACGAGGTTGTCGTCGTCGTCACCTGTGGCGGCGACGAAGACGTCTGCCCGGCTCACGCCCGCGTCCTCCTGGTAGATCGAGTCGCAGCCGTCGCCGTGTATCACGAGAGGCTCGCCCGGCAGCTCGGCGACGAGCTTGTGAGCGATGTCCTCGCGCTTCTCGATGAGCGCGACCGCATGGCCGCGCTCGAGCAGCTGCCTCGCAAGGTACGAGGCCACCTTGCCGCCTCCGTTGATGACGACGTACATGGCCTACCCCTCCATGAGGCGCTCGACTTTGGGGAACACCTCGTCCTTGACCGCTCCGAAGATGATATCGCCCTCGTGCAGGACCATCGCGGCATCGGGGATGTGCGACGTCCTGCTGCGACGCACCGCGAAGACGCGGAAGTGCCGCTCTATCTCCAGGTCGCCGACCCGCTTGCCCTCGACTGACTTCCCCGCCTTGAACTCGATGACCTCGATGTCATCGATGGAATTCAGATGATGACCGTGCCCGGCCTTGATCTTCTCCATGAGGCTCTCGGCGACGAGCGTGGTGCCGCAGACGTAGTCGAGGTCCAGCTGCTGATACGTGCGCTCGCGCACCGGGTTGTACAGACGCGCCACGACATGCCGGACGCCGAAGATCTTGCGCGCCACTTCCGCGGCCATGAGGTTGGTGTTGTCGAGGTTGGTGACGGCGGCGAAGGCATCGGCCTCGCGGATGCCCGCCTGCTCGAGGACCTCCTCGTCGAAGCCGAGGCCCTTGATCGTCACGCCGTTGAACGTGCTGCCCAGACGCCTGAAGGCGCTGTCATCGCGATCGATGACGACCACGTTATGGCCCTCCACCGAGAGCATGGTGGCCAGCTGGGACCCTACCCGCCCACACCCCACAACCACGATGTTCATATCACGTCGTCCTTGTGTGACCAACGGGCGGCACTGCCCGGCCTGCCGGAACAACAACGCTCGACGCTACTCCTGCAACAGTATCGCGTCAATGCCGCCGGATGTCTCCGGGACGCGGCGCTGACGCGACGTGCAGGGAATGGAAACGGGCGCCTCCGATGGTGGCGCCCGTCGCTTGTGAGCATCGTCGAAGATGCGAAAGAGGCTACTTGCCGATCTTGAAGATCTTGGTCCCGCACACGGGGCAGATGCCCTGAGTGGCCGGACGGCCGTTCTTCATCGTGATCTCGGTGGCGTCCTTCATCTCACGCTTGGCCTTGCACTTGACGCAGTACCCTTCCTTGGCTGCCATGCGTTCACCCTCCTCGTGTTTCGGCGTCGCATCCCACGCGGGGACCCTGATTCCCTAACGGAGCTTCATGCTCCGCACCAAACTATACACCGTACGCTCACTCTGTGAAGCACGAACGACGCTCGGCCCGGATGAGCACGATCGCGCATGCGAGCACGATCGCCCCCCACGCCGAGCCCGCGGCGACCCAGAAGGGGATGGGGAACAGCCGCACGAGCAGCGCCTCGGCAGGAAAGACCCACGTCCCCTCGGCGAAGAACAGGGTGTGGAACCACCCGAAGAAGCCGTCGAAATCCAGGGCGGCGGCGGCGATGCCCGCAAACGCGGAGGCGAGCAGCACCAGCCCGGCCGCGCGACAGGCGGAGGCCACCAGCCGGCGACCCGCAGCCGAGCGCCGCCTCACGAGCGCCCAGACCGCCAGCGCGACGCCGAGGCCGGCCGAGAGCCGCAGCGCGGGGACGAGCACGTCGCGCACGTCCTCCAGGTGGCTGACCGAGGAGGCGTCGAAGGCGGGCCGTCCGGCGATCGTCGCGGGCAGCCCGGGGGCGTCAGGATCGACCACGAACCTGCGCACCCCTTCGGCCGCGTCCAGAGTCTCCCGCCCGGTGAGATCCGCCGAGACGTGCGAGTCCACCGCGCGAACGAGGCCCGCGACCACGGGTTTCGACGCGACGGGCAGAAGCGACAGGCCGAGCACGGTGAAGGCGAGCAGCAACGCCGCGACGCCGGTCTCAAGAGAGCGAATCGCGGCTCGCGGCGTCTCAGACATCGCCGCATCGATCGCCGGTTTCGGCGGTGCACACCCTGTTGCCGCCGGCCGCGGCGGCGCGCGACAGAGCCGCGTCGGCGGCGTCGAGCAGGGCGTCGGGCGTGCTGCCGTCGCGCGGCGCCAGGGCGACGCCCACGCTCACGGTCACGCCCACGCCGTTCACGCGAGTGCCCTCCACGGCGATGCGGAACGCCTCGGCCACACCCACGATGCGCTGCGCGAGCGGCTCGAGCTCGTCCTCTCGCGGCACTTCCGGCACGAGCAGCGCCAGCTCCTCGCCGCCGATGCGACAGGCGATGCTCACATCGGTGGGGTCCTCGACGGTCCCGGCAGCCGCCTCGCGCAATCGCACCGCGGTGGCCGCGAGAAGCGCGTCGCCGGTCTCCACCCCGAACGTGCGGTTGATGTCGCCGAACCGGTCGATGTCGGCCAGGATGAGGGCCAGATCGCGCCCGCTCCGGCGCGTCCGCTCGATCTCCCCGGGCAGCACCCGGTAGAAGTACTGGCGGTTGAGCAGCCCGGTGAGGTCGTCGACGAACGACGTCTCCTTGAGCTCGTCCTCGCGCGCGCGGATGGTCTTCATCATGAGCAGGCCGATGGTGGCCGCGCCTCCGTACAGCGTGATCTTCCAGAGATATCGCACCAGCACGTAGGTACCGTTCAGCTGCAGGCCGGACTCGGTGAAGGGCAGCTCCACGTGGGAGAACCAGCCCCATAGCTCGCCGAAGATGACGATGCCGTACATGAAGGCCGCGGCCGCCACCAGCAGCCACACCTGCCCTCGCCGGGGCAGGATGAACGCGCCCTCCAGGATGAACAGCAGGTACATCGCGCTGAACCAGGAGTAGACGCCGCCGCTGTAGTAGACGAGCACCGTGACGACGATCATGTCGAACAGCAGTTGGGCCTGGTTCAGAAACGCGACGTTACCGACCTTGCGGTAGGTCGACTGGTACAGGCCGTTGTACATGAGCACGAAGACCAGTGCGATGGCCGGAATGGTGAGGTTCGACACGAATTCGCCGAACTCGGTCGCCGACCCGTAGACGATCGAGGCGACGACCGAGAAGACCGCGAGAGCGACGACGATCGCCCACCGGACGCGGATGACCAGCCCGACGCGCTCGGTGTTCGCGCGGAGCGCCTCGATGTCGTACTGGGTCGGTTGCTCGCGCCACGACACGACCACGCCGCGCGCGAGTATCTTGGCTAACCTGCCCTGACCCACCCGCGCCTCCCGGCTGGAGGGAACGTGCCTGCCAAGTGCCGAGTTTAGCACGGGCACGCCCGGACCTCAGGTATACTCGCACCACCCCGGGAGGTGCGATGTTCTCACCACAGGCGACCGCGACCGCGCTTGGCGATACCGTTCGTGCGCTCGATACCATCGGCCGACCCCTTGAGGCTGTCGTGCTGCTCGCGGCAGTCGTCCTCGCAGCCGTCGCCGTCGTGCCGACGCTGCGTTCCCGCCTGCACGTCGCGCTCGCGGCGACCACCGCCGTCCTGATAGCCGGCGAGGCCGTGCTGGTGTGGTTCCACATCCGGCTGTGGCAGATCTGCCAGGTCCCGGACTTCACGACCGGCGGGATCGCCGGAGCCTTCGCCGTCCCGCTTTGGATCGAATCCGAGAAGCTGTACGTGTGGGCCCTGATCCTCGCGCTCATCGCGCTCGGCATGCGTCGGCATCGCACCGAGATCAGGCCGCTCCTCGCGCTCGGCGTCGCGGCACTTGCCGCAGGTGCAGTGCTGTGGAGCCATCCTTTCACCGAACCGCTGCCGGACTTCCTGGCGCAGTACGAGAGCTACCTCTCGGCGTGGGGTTCGGGGGTGGCTGCCGCTATGTTCGGCGCCTACCAGGCTGCCGAGGGCTCGCGCCTGTACTTCTACAACACGTGGTACATGTGGGTCCACCCGCCACTGCTGTTCGTGAGCTACGGCGCGTTCGTCACCTCGTTCGCCGCCACGGTCCTGATGATCGTGCGCCGGCGTTCGTCGTTCGAGCAGACCGCGTACCGCTGGGCACGACTCGGCTACCTGCCGCTGACGTTCGGCATGCTGATCGGCTTCCCGTGGGCGATCCTCGCGTGGGGCGGAGAGTCCTGGTGGTGGTCCGGCAAGGTCAACATGTCGATCATGATGTGGCTGCTGTACACCGCTTACCTGCACGCGCGCCTCTACCTCCGGCGCCGGGGCATGTGGCGCGTCGTCGCCGCGCTCGCGGTCCTCTCGTTCCTCGCCCTCGTGCTGACGTACGTGACGACGTACCTCGTGCCCGGCGCGCACTCGGTGGCGTGAGGAGGCGACGGTGACAGGAGACGAGATGAGGGAGCCGAATCCCCGATCAGGCTGGGACCACCTGCTCGTCATGCTCACCGTGACGATCCTTGGCGCGCTCGGCGCGCAGTCGCTGGTCGGGACGATGTATGCGTGGTGGATGTACCGGACGCAGCCGCTGTGGGAGCAGGCGGGCTACGACCGTTTCGTGAGCGTGATGAACCTCGTCGCGGCGCCGCTCGTCGTCGCGCTGATCGTCGTGATGGGCCTCTGCGTGCCGAAGCGGCTGTTCACCCGCACCCGGCTCGCGGCGTTCTCCGCGATCATGGTGGCCGCGAGCGCGGCCTGGTCGGTCGCCACCGGAGACATCGCAGCAGGTCTCACCGTGTACCTCGTCCTCGCGGCGCTTATCCAGCTTGCTGTGGTCGTCCTGACGCTCGCGGGTGCTCGCGGGCTGGCCTACCTCTCGGAGACCCGTCTCGCGAAGGTCGGCTCGGGCTTCCTGCATCTCGGATTCATCCTGTTCGCGATCGTGGTCGTCGCCCTGCAGGAGTCGCGTGCGATGCTGCCCGTCTTCGCCGTGAGCGCAGTGCTGCTCACCGGCGGATCGGCGCTCGCGTTCTACGCCCGGTCCTCGGCACGCGCACCGCTGCTCGACGATATCGACGACTAGAGATCGCGAACAAGCGCGGAGACGAACGCCGTGGCCTGTTCGATCGTCGCCTCTGAGACCGCGTCCGCGGTGTCGTCGGTCTGATGCCGGTACGGGAGCCGTCCGTTGATGTCGAAGGCCATGACGCTCATCGCCTTGAGGTGGCGCGCAAGCGCCGGCGTCGCGTCCGTCAGCATGCCACGGACCGACTCGCTCTTGATCGACAGCCCGGCCTCGCGCGCGGTGCGTTTGGCCTGCGACGTGAGGCGGCGGTCCGCACGATGGCTCCGCCCCCGGCCCTCGGCGCTCACGTAAGCGACGGTGCCGACGCCGACCGTGTCGATGTTGATGATGAAGGCATCCTTGAGGTCGCTTTCGAACGCGTCCAGGAACGCGCGCATGCCCCAGGCGCCGGGTTCGTGGGCGCCTGTCGCCACGAACCAGATCTCCTTCTCGGACAGCGACCGGTCGACGCTCTCCGTCACGCGGCGCCTGATGCGCGCCGCGACGTCCTCGGTTTGGTGGCTGCCGCCCCATTCGTCGCCGGCGGTACCGGCCTTGAAGCCGAACTCGTCCTCATCGTCGATGTTGTCCCAGTTGGCGATCTCCTTGCCGGCCTTGCGCACGTCGAAGCCCCGGCCTATGCCGAGCCAGTCGCGCAGGCTCTTGCCCTCGGCTTCCTCGGCTTCCTCGGCTTCCTCCGGCGTCTCGCCCCGGGGCGCCTTGCCCCGCCTCGAGCGTCGGCCGGAAGCGGGCGGCTCTTCGTCTTCGCCCTCGGCCGGTGCGCGCCGTGCGGGCATGTCCTGCCCGTCTTCCGCGCGTCCCGGGGTCGCGGGCAGACCCGCTTCGTCGTCCCCGGGCGTATCGCGCCTGACCACAGGGAGGTCTAGAGGCGCGATCGCGGGGCGTCGGGGTGGCGCCGGCTCGTCCCACAGCGTCTCGTCGACGAGGTCGTCCGACCACCCGGCGCCCACGGCAGGGGCGCCCGACGGCGCCGCTGGCGGTACGTCTTCGGCGGGGATGTACGCGGCCGGACGGACGGGCTCCGGCTCGGGGGTCTCCCCTGCCTCCTCTTCGAAGCTGAACGACGGCTCCTCGAAGCGTGACGGAGCGGCCGATGCCCCCAGAGGGCCTGTCTCCCACGACACGTCGCCGAAACCGCCGGGGGCGGGTCCGGCGACCGGCGCGGACAGGTCGAAACCCTCGTCGACATCACGGTAGTCGAGGATCGCGTCCCCGACGACGACGTCGGCCTCGTACGCGGCGGCCGCGCTCCGGCGCAGCGGCTGGGTACGGCCGCCCGCACCCTCCTCGACGGGGACGGTCTCGCTCATCACCTCAAGCATCGCCGCGACACCGGACGCGTTGTCGTTCGCGCCGTCGGTCGCGTGCATGAGCAGCTCGCGGTGGAGCGCCACGAGCAACGGAATCAGCAGGTAAGCGCCCACGGCGAGCGTGGCGTACCACGACCAGGACGTCCAGGACTTCGCGAACGGCATCGCGAACAGGACGATGACCACCGGCACCGCCACGGTCACCCACCAGGTCAGCTGCTCGGACAGGTGTTGGTACTTCACCATGCCCGGACCGCTCAGGAGCGAGGGTTTCGCGGTGTCGTAGTGGGCGACGATGACCACGCGCTTCAGCCGGTCCCCGCGCCGGGCCCGCGGCACGTGACGAGCGATGATGTTCTGGCTCGGGCCCTTGGGCAACACGCGGGAGAGTCCCGGCCGGGCGTCACGCTCGAGCCAGGCGAGAACGGCGGCGGTGACAGCCAGCGCCGCACCAGCCAGCGGCTTCCAGCGAACCAACAGGATGGCCGCGAGCGTCAGCGCCGAACATATGACGATGGGCCACGAGTCGGTTCGCGGCGCGTCGAACTCCTGCCGCTGGACGTCCAGGCCCCGTGCGGCGAAGACATCTTCGATGTAGTCGGCCGCGCTGGCCTCCGCATCCGTCGTGGCCGGACGCGGTCCGATGATCTCCGCAAGCTGGTTCACATGCTCCATGACCTGCGACATGGTTCCTCCAAGCGCTCCAAAGGCGGTATCCCGCCCGGGCGTGCCGACCCACCTGTAGATGATACCGCAGGGTCCGTGCCCCTCAGTCCTCCGCCAGCGGTTCCGGGTCGATGGCGGTTCGCCGAATCGCCGATTGCCGTGTCTTTCCGTAGACCTCTATCTGGTCGATCGCGACGAGTCGGCCGGGCTCTTCGCGCGAGAAGTAGAGGACTGACGCCGAGTGAGGAATGTGCGGATCCGATCGCAGCTCGGTGAAGTGGACGCCCCCGGTCGTGCCCGCGCCGAGCAGCACCGTACCGTCGATCTCCTCATACGTGATCGTGTGCGTGTGCCCCGAGAGCACCAGCTGAACGAGTCCCGCGAACGCTTGACCCGCGGCGGGGTGATGTACTGCCACGATGTCCGGAGTCCGCTCCCCCTCGTCCCACAGCGACTGCCACTCCCGCAGGACCTCCCGCGTGCGCTCGGCCGCGGCCTCGCTGTCCGGCTCGACGCTCGTCTCCTCGCCCGCCGGGTCCCCGATGCCGAGCACCATGAGGCCTGTCGCGGTGACCGTCGTCTCGCCGTCGAGCACCGTGACCCCGCCGGCCGCAAGCGCGCTGCGCACGGCCGGCGAGTCGTGGTTGCCCGGAATGAAGGTGTACGGGGTATCTCCAAGCTGCGCCGCGGCGAGCTCGGCCTCCTGCGCCGTCCCGAAGTGCGTGATATCGCCCGTGTCGATGATGAGGTCCACGTCATATGCGTCCGCGAGTTCGAGCACGAGCTGCATGCCGACGGGATCGAGGTGCAGGTCGCTCACGTGCAGCACCCGCACGGTGCCGGCCAGCTCTCCGGCGGGCGCGTACGACTGGTCCACGCCGTAGTAGGCCACGAGGCTTCGTGCGAGGCCGCCGAGCTGCTCCTGAAGGGTCTCGACGTCGCCGTACTTCTGCTGCATCATGCCGATTGCGGCCGGAGCGTACGAGAGCGCCCCTTCGAAGTGCGGCTCCAGGAAAGCCGACTCGTCCAGCGTCATCGCTCCCAGCCCGAGAGAGCCGCCCACGATCGCCAGAACGAGAACCGCGGCGGCCACCGGCACGCGCCACGTCCGGCGAAACGCGAGCCCCGCCACGAGCCCCGCGGCAACGGCGGCGAGCAAACCCTTGATCGCCGCGAGACGCACGAGCGCTATCAACGAGTCGCCCCACGCGCGCGCCTGCTCCTCGGAGGGCACGCCCACGCGCACGATGTCCTCGAGGGCGGCCATGTCGACCTCGTCGATGGACAAGGCCACGGAGAAGAACCCCGCATGGGTGTCGGCCCGCACGGAGCCGAACGGCGGAAGCGAGAGCACGGTCTGGCCGGTATCCGACGGCGCGACCTTCACCTCGACCTCGAGGGGGCCGATCATGCGGTGCGCCGTCGCCGCGGCCGAGAAGGTCAGCACCCCCACGCCGACGGCGAACGCACATGCGACGACTGTGAGCATCCGCCGGTAAGCGGTGCGGGCCGACGGTGACATGCGGTCGTTGAGACTCATGCCATCACGATACCCCGTCGGCCCGCCCGCGGTCAGCCTAGTGACACTCGGAACACTCGCTCATGCGGTACGTGGCGTGCTCGGCCACAACCGCGGGATCGTCGCTGTGGCACGTGCACCCCGGCACCTCGATGATGAACCGTTGGTCGCCCGGAGCGCCCGTCATCGGACTCGGTGCGGCGGTCGCGCCCGTGTCGGCCGCCGGCCCCGGCGCGGGCGTGGACGGTCCGCCGAAGTAGAAGAGGCCCACGGCGACCAGGCCCAGGGCGAGAAGCGTCACGACCAGGCCCAACAGCACGCGCTTGAGGATGAACATCGCTGCGCTCTCTCGCCTAGCCATGGATCAGGGCCGGCAGGCAGCGCGTGCAAACCCACTCGCTGCGACCCTCCTGACGCACAGGAAGCAGCGGCGCGTGGTCCTCGTCGGTGCCGCACCGGAAGCATACCTGCGGGATGTAGGTCTTCTGCTTCTCGGCGATGATCGGCTCCGCCGCGTGATGGTCGAACGGGACGGTCTCGCGGACCTCGATGGTGAGGGCGCCGGTCGGGCAGACGCCGAGGCAGAATCCCGCGCCGTCGCAGAGCTCTTCGCGGACGACCCTGGCCTTGCCGTCGATCATCTCGATCGCGCCCTCGGCGCACGGGCTCACGCACAGGCCGCAGCCGGTGCACAGGTCTTCCTCGATGCGGACGATCTGCCGGGTGATGGTGCTGGTGGACATAGGTTGTTCCTCTCGTGGAGTGCCGCTAGAGCGCGGCGCCGGTACCGTTCGGATCGCTCGCGGCCGCGTCCGCCGCGCGTCGTGCCATCTCTCGCTTCCACTTCCGCGCCTCGAGCGCGTGCTTCACGCCCGGGATCGCGTAGCCATGCAGCATCGACCGCGGCCCCGCGAAGCGCATCATCTGCCGCTGCCACTCGGCCTCGTCGGACTTGTAGCAGTGCGTGTCGCAGTGCGCGCAGAAGGGTTTCGGGTCCTTGGGACAGAACGCGCGCCGCCGTTCCGCGTAGCGGATGTGCTCCGCGCATTCGTCGCACAGGACCATACGCTTCCGGCCGTACACGCCGAGAGCGGCGGCGTCGCTCGCAAGCGGCGCACGCAACCGGTCGCCGTGATGCGCGTCGCAGTAGATCGTGGCAAGACCGGTGACGATCCGGGTGTCGGCCCGGACCTTCCCGTCGGTCATGCGTTCGGCAAAGCGCTCGTTCACGGTGCGGCCGCCTCAGAAGACGTGGGACGATGCAGCCGCAGCGTACCCATCCGCCGAGAGACGCGCCTTGACGCGCGTCAAGTCCACGGGGAACGTAGTGCGCACGACGAAAGGGCGATTCCATGAGCACTGAGCCGAGAGCCGATGTCTTGAGCGCGCTGCGTGCGTGCCGCCTGTGGCGCACCGCGAGCGACGCCGCCGTGGCGCGCCTCGCGGCGATCGCCACCGTGCGCGATGCACCGCGAGGAACCATCCTGGCGACCGAAGGTGACGCCGCGGACCGGGTCGGCATCGTCGTGACCGGCCGCGTGCGCGTGTTCCACCTCACCGCCGACGGACGGACGATCATCCTCGAGGCGATGGGGACGGGTGAGGCGTTCGCGGCCGTTGCCGCGCTCGCGGGCAGTCGCTACCCGGCTCACGTGGATGCGGCGACCCCCGTGACCGTCGCCTGGCTGCCGTCAGAGGCGCTGTTCGAGGTGCTTGCCGAGGAGCCGAGCGTGGCCCGCGCTGTGATCGCCGACCTCTCGGAGCGTCTCATCAACCTCACGCGCGTGGTCCAGACGCTCTCGCTGGACGTCCCCGGGCGGCTCGCCCGCTACCTCTTCCAGCGCTCGCTCGCAACCGGCGAGGCGACCGCCGAGGGACTGCACGTACCGCTCGGCATGTCGAAGACCGACCTCGCGGCGTCGCTCGGCACCGTGCCGGAGACTCTGTCGCGCGCGTTCGCGCGGTTGCGGGACGACGGCGTGCTGGAGGTGCGCGGCTCGACCGTCGTCGTGCACGACGTCGGAGCCCTCGCGCGGCTCGGAAGCGGCTACGAGGACTGATCGCCCGCCTTCTCGGCCGCGAGGCGTTCCCTCACGGCCTGCGCACCCCTCTCGAGGGTCCCCGCCAGGACGAAGCCGGCGAGCAGCAGCGCGCTCGCGACCATCTCGGCGGGATAGAGGCCCACCGTGCGACCGGCGCGCGCCATCGATCCGGCACCGGCGATCACGAGCGTCCCGACGATGATGAGCACGTTCGCCCACGCCCGGTAGCGGTACTCCCGCTTCGGCCAGAACTTGGCGATCGACCACGCCGAGCCGCCGAGCAGCAGGAGCGTGCCTGTGATGTTGAGCGGTAGCGACATCACGCGCGGGAACGACCGTCCCGCGCCGAGCGCGGTGCCGCCCACGGTGATGCCCGCCACGAGATCCTTCTCGTCGAGCGTGACGCCGAAGACGCCCCACAGGAAGACGCCCACGCACGCGAGCACGAAGACGAGGTACAGCGTGGGCCAGACGCGGTTCTTCGAGATCAGGTACAGCGTGCCAAGGCCGAGAAAGCCGACCATCGATGCGGCGAAGACGATGTAGAAGCGATAGACGGTCTCATCCCAGCCGCCCGAGTACTCGGAGTACGCCTCCATGAGCGCGGCCACCGCGTAGATGACAAACCCGGCGGCCCAGGCGAGCTGGTGCGGCTTGCGGCGGCGCCACCACTGCGCGAGCAGCAGCCCCACGTAGACGAACCCGATGAGGCCGGTGGCAAGCGGCCACCCCCAGCCGGACCAGAACTCCGCGTCCACGCGCTCTCCCTCCTCAGTCCTGCTTCGCGTCGAGTGCCGCCTGCAGCCGTTCGACCTCGTCCCCTGCGGCCCGGGCGCGCTCGCGCGCCTCGTAGTAGCGGGCGATCGCCCCGGAGGTCACGCTCTCGTAGGCGTCGGCGATCGGGTCGCGAACGGACTCCGGGAGCGCCTTGGCCATCTCGACGATGGCGGCCTCCTTGGTGTTGTACGCGTCGAGCCTGGTGTTCGACTCCGCGAGCTTGCCCGCCAGCCACAGCGCGTCGATCGCCTTCGCTTCCGCGACCAGCGCGAGCTTCGCGTCCACGTACCCGACGAACGACGAGAAGTCGGCCTCGGGGAAGGCGGCGGTCGCGGTGGTGAACGCCGATTTCGCGGCGTTCAGATGCAGTTCGGCCTGCGACGAGTGGGCCGTCGACGCCTCGACGCCCGCCTTCACGTGGCGGTTGAACTCGGTCGAGGCCTTCGCGATCGACTCGTCGGCGGCCTTGATCTCGGCCAGCGCAGCGTCGGCCGCGACTATCGCCGCGGCGGCCTTAAGGTCGGTCTCCAGCACGAGCGGCGCCTCGTCCATCATCTCGGCCCGTGCGGCGGCGCTCGCCTTGAGCGCGTTCGCGAGCGGCACCTGCTCGTCTGGCAGGTCCGACATCAGGCCGGCGATGGTCGCCGAGACCTCTCGCGCCCCCTCGGCCACCACACCCGCCCGGTCCAGCGCGTCGGCGGTCGCGGTCTCGGATGCCGAAGAGAGCCCCTCCTGCACCGCTGCGTCCACGAGCAGCAGGTCGGCCTCGAGCGCGGCAAGCCGGTCCCTCGCGGCGGTGAAGCGCGCCTCGATGTCCCTCGAGCGCTCCACCTCCCGGTACGCGTACCACGCGCCGTACGCGAGCGCCGCGACGACGATTGCGCCGAGCACGACGGTCGCAACCCACCGGCGCCGCGGGCGTGTCGGCGCATCCGGTTCGGTGGGAGCGCCGGTTGCCGGCGAATCGCCTTCGCCGGACGGCGAGACGCTCCCCTCGGCTGACGATCCTTCATCGAGATGGCTCATGACGCGTCCTCCTCTCGCTGCTGTTGTAGCCCGATGCCGCCTGTGGAGCAACCGGCAGCGACCCGTCACGGCCCTCACCGGCAGAGTGCATCTTTTCACGTGCCGACTGTATTGAATATGGCATACCCGTTGCTATACTCCGCACCGGGTAGTGCGACCCGCCCTCTCCTCCCCCCTCAGGGGCGGGGAATCGCCGCCCACTCGAACGAGGTGCGCTCCCCCCGCGCACCTCGTTTCTTTTTCCCCCGCGGCTTCCGCTGCCATCGGACGTGTTTCTCGCGGTAGAATCGCACCACCGGACTGCCGAAGGAGATCAGCGTGGCCGACGCCGCCGAACGACTGGTGAATCTCGCGCTCTTCCTCGCATCCCGCCGCTCGTTCGTGACGGCGGAGGAGTGCCGCTCGGCGGGGCTCGGCTACCCCGACGATCAGGACACTCCCACCTTCCTGCGCATGTTCGAGCGCGATAAGGACGCACTGCGCGCCGCCGGTCTGGTGATCGGGGTGGGTCGCGACGAGGAGGTCGAGGCGTACCGTCTCGACGCGGCCGCGACGTTCGCGCGGCCGGTGACCCTCGGGGCCGAGGAACTCGCGACCCTGCGCGCGGTCGCGGCGGCGCTCGCCGGCGACCCCGGGTTCCCTTTCGGCGCCGACCTCACGCTTGCGCTCGGCAAGATTGGCGTGCGCCCCGATGCGGGGACTGTAGCCGTCTCGGACCTCGGGCTCGATGCCGGAGCGCCGCCGTCGCCGCTCGTGGCGTCGCTGGCCGAGGCGGTACGCCTTCGCAAGATCGTGGCGTTCGACTACACGAACTCCGCCGGCGAGATCAAGCATCACTCGGTGGAGCCCTACGGGCTGTTCTTCCGCGACGGCTGGTGGTATCTGAGCGCGCTGGATCGCGACCTGGCCGAGGTGCGCACGTACCATACCGGCCGGATACGCGACCTCGAGACCAACCCCGCGCGCCCTCGCACGCCCGATTTTGAACGCCCCGGGGACTTCGACATCCGCAACGAGGAGCGTCTGCCCTTCCAGTACGGTCAGGACCCGTTCGACGCCGAGCTCCGGTTCGCTCCCGACGTGGCGTGGCGTGCGGCGCGGGTGAGCCACGACCGGGGGTCGCTCACGACCCTTCCCGACGGCTCCGCGCTGTGGCGGGTCGAGGCGCGCAATGCCACGGCGCTTGCAGGCTGGATCGTCGCGCAAGGACCCGGCATCTACGCGGTGGGACCCGACTCGCTCGTGGAGACGCTGCGGGTCGGCCTGGCAAGGGTGGCGGATCTCCATGCCTAGGCGGCCGGACAGCGCCACGCGGGCGCGCAGGCTGCTCGTCCTCCTGCCCTTGCTCACGCGCGGAGAGACCCATACGGTCGCCGACCTGGCAGCCGCCGTGGGCGGTACCGCGGAGGAGATCACCGGCGACCTCATGACGCTCACGATGTGCGGCGTCCCCCCGTTCTCGCCCTTCGATCTGATCGACCTCGAGATCGACGGCGACCGCGTGACGGTGAACATGGACCTCCCCGCGATGGACCGCGCGCTGCGGCTGACCGGGCCCGAGGCCCGCGCGCTGCTCGGCGCGCTCGACGTCGCCGGTCACGACAGCGCCGCCCCCGTGCGCAGGAAGCTGCTCGCCGCGGCCGCCGACGACGTATCGCCGGAGGAGCTCGAGCGGACATTGCGGGCCGGTGCCGCTCTCGAGGGCGTGGCCGCCCTGTACTCGACGCTCGCAGCGGCAAGCGAAGCGCACGAGAAGGTGCGGATCGTGTACCTCACCGGCGCCACCGGCAGGATCAGCGAGCGCGTCGTGCATCCGTGGGTGCTCGTCGACCGGCTCGGCACGTGGTACGTGGTCGCCTTCTGCGAGGACGCCGCCGAAGAACGGGTCTTCCGTCTCGATCGCATCCGGTCGGCCACCCCGACCGGCGAGACCTTCGAGCCCCCCTCGATGCCTCCGCATATCGGCGTCACGCCCTCGCCCGGCACGCTGCCTGTAGCCGAGGTGGTCTTCGCGCCCGGCACGACGCCGCCCGACGCCCAGGCCTGGCCAGGTGCGATCTCCGAGCTCCGCGCGGACGGCAGCACGCTCGTGAAGGTGCCCGTCCAGTCGGTCGCCTGGATCGCCCGCCAGGTGGCGGCATACCTCGGCGCGGCCGAGGTGACGGCACCCGAAAGCGTTCGGACGGCTGTCCGCGAGCTCGCCCGCCACCTCGCGCGCGAACTCGCGTAGCCGGCGCGCGAGGGCGTCAGCCGCCGAACCGCTCCCGTATCGCGTCGCCGATGGCGTCTGCGGGCAGCCGCTCGACATCGCGGACCGGAAGCGCGTCCAGGAACCGGCGGGCGTAGGGCTTCTGGCCTACCAGCCGCGCGTCCGCGAGCACGAGACAGCCGCGATCGGTGGAGGACCTGATCAGGCGGCCGGCGGCCTGCTTGAGCTCCAGGATCGCCTCGGGCAGGTAGAAGTGCTCCCACCAGCCCGCGTCGCGATCGCGCCGCTCCTCGAGGATGGGATCGTTCACGGGGCCGAACGGCAGCCGTGGCACGACGACGCACCGCAGCGTGTCGCCGCGCGCGTCGAACCCCTCCCAGAACGACTTGGTGGCGAACAGCGAGACGCTCTCGTCGGCGATGAAGTCGTCCGCCACGCGCTTCCGCGACACGCCCCTGCTCTGCACGAGCAGGCGCAGCCCGGCCTCCTCGAGCGGCAGCGCCAGCCGCCGGTAGAGCTCGTCCATGTCCCGCCGGTTGGTGAACAGGGTCAGCACCGAGCCCCGCATGGCCACGTGCACGTCGTACAGGAGCGACGACAGCGCGTCGACGTAGGCGCCGTAACCCCCCGACGACGGCTGGCACGGCTCGGGCAGGCCGGTCGGCACGAAGACCGCCATCTGCCGCTCGAAGTCGTAGCTGCTGTCGAGGCGCAGGGTCCGGAACCCCGACTCGCCGAGCCGGTCGAGCCCGATGGCGCGCGTGAAGTGCGAGAAGTCGTCTCCCGCGGCGATGGTGGCCGACGTGTACACCACCGCGTGCACCTTCGGGTAGAACTGCTCGGCGAGCGCCTCGCCCACGTCGAGCCTGTACGCGTCGAGCCGCTCTCCGGGGAAGTCGCGGCGGCGGTCGAGCGTCACGGCGTAGACGAACCCCTCGTCGCTGCCGTCGAGCACGGCGACCAGCCCTTCGAGCTGCTCGGCGACGCCCGACAGCTGTCCCGCGAGGTCGAATCGCTGCTCGGTGTACGCGTCTCCCGCTTCCTCGAGCGCGGTCATGAGCGCGCGGCCGTGGCGCAGCACCTCCTCGAGACGGCGGACGAGCGACCGTCCCACGCCGCTCGCCACTCCCCAGGAGCCCGATTCGCGCAGCTCCGCCGTGACGCGGAACTCGACGCGGTCGTACGTGCTCCGCGCGCCGCTGCCGAGATCCTTCACGAAGTCGAAGAACGAGTCGGCGATCGTCATCGCCTCCTCGAGAACGGGGCGCAGATCGTCGATCGCCGTGACCGCGGACGTGCCATCTCCCTCGGAGAGCACGAGGCGCGCGCGCAGCGCGCCGAGCATCCCGCCCCGGCCCCGGGCGTGCAGCGCGCCGAGAAGGCCGCGGACGTCCGAGTGGCCGGCGCCCACCGACAGCTGGTCTCGCGCCTCGGCCTCCGCCGCGTGCGCCTCGTCGACGATCCAGTAGCGCACAGGCGGGAGGATGCCGCCATCGGCCATCAGGTCGCGGAAAAGCAGCGCGTGGTTGGTGACGACGATATGGGCTCCCGCCGCGCGGCGCCGGACGCCGTGCAGGTAGCAGTGCCCGGGGAAGTAGCGGCACCGCTTTTTGGTGCAGTCCGCGAACGAGGCCGTCACCTGCGACTTGAGCGCCGGCGGCCAGTGCAGGTTGATGCCTTCGCGGTCGCCCCAGGACGTCTGCGCGACCCACGAGAGCAGCATGGCGATCGCCGCGGCGGCCTCCTGGTCGGCGGGCGCTTCGACGATGCGCTGCAGCTTGCGGAGGCAGAAGTAGTGCTCGTAGCCCTTGAGGGCCGTGAAGCGCAGGTCCGGGTCGAGCGCCTTGACGAGTTGCGGCAGCTCGCGGTGCACCAGCTGGTCCATGAGCGTGTTCGTCTTCGTGGCGATGCCGATCGCGATGCCGTTGCACTTGGCGAACGCCGCGGCCGGGACGAGGTAGGCGACGGATTTGCCGACTCCCGTGCCCGCCTCGACGGCGACCGGCCGACGCGAGGCGAACGCCTCGAGCACCGCCTCCGCCATGCGGGCCTGCTCTTCCCGCGTCTCGTAGCCCTCGTACATGCGTCCCACGGCACCTTCGGGCGAGAACTCCGCGAGCACGTCGCGCGGCTCGGGCGTCGTGAGGTCGATCTCGGCCGCGTCGGCGAGTTCCGCGTGCCGCTCGCTTCGCAGCCGGTCGGTGCGCGTGCGCCGCAGATCGAAGGCGCCCGGGGCGGCCCCGGCCGCCATGTGGGAGAGCACCGGCGCGAGCGTCCACCCCGGCACGTCCGCCGCGATACGCGCGATCTCGCGGAGCACCGCCGGCGGCAGGTCGGTGAGCGCGCAGAGCGCGATCCGCCAGATGTTGAAGAGCGCCTCGACGTCATCGGCGGCGCGGTGCGCGGTCCCTTCGGGAACGCCGAAGGCGCGCGCAAGGTCGGTGAGCCGGTGCGAGCGCAGCCGCGGCAGCGCGATGCGCGTCATCTCGAGGGAATCGATCCACCCGCCGCGGAGCCGCCCCCCGCCGAAGCCCAGCCGCTCGAGGAAGGCGCGGTCGAACGATGCGTTGTGGGCGATCAGGGGCCGGGGGCCGACGATCCGGGCGAGCTCGAGCGCGGCGCTTTCGGCGGGAGGGGCACCTACGAGCATGGCGTCGGTGATCCCGGTGAGTTGCGTGGTCTCGTACGGCACCGGCCGCGCGGGGCGCACGAGCGTGCTCCACCGCTCGAGGACCTCCGGCCCCCGTGCGACGAGCACGGCCATCTCGATCACCTCATCCGCGCCGGGGTCGAAGCCGGTGGTCTCCAGGTCCACGAACGCGACCTCGTCCTCGAAGCCGTGGCCCACGCCGAGGGCGCGCTCGGCCAGCGTCGAGTACGCCTTCGCCACATCGGCGTCGGTGCCCGGCTGGAGAAGCGATGCCAGAGGTTCTCGGACCATGCCAGGAAGCGTAGCACGCGGGTGTGACCCGCCGGAGCGCGTCCTACCCCCGTCCGCGGCGCGATTCTTTGGCTCAACGCACGAGCGGCGCCCCTGTCGGGACGCCGCCTGGAGTATCGCTGGAGTGCCGCGTGCTATTCGAAGATCAGGTCACGTGCTACGACGACCCAGCCCTCGGCGGTCTCCTGGAACGACCACACGTACTTGACCTCGCCGATCGCGGCTGTCGTGACCGACGCCGTGACCTGGGTGTAACCCTGCTGCTCGCCGGAGCCCAGGATCGTGTACGCGCTGATGCCGTAGCCTTCGACGTCGGCCTGGTACGACTCCACGGTCCTGCCAGCGATCTTATCGGCAGGCTGAAGCGCGAAAGCGGTAGCGTAGTCCTTGGCGACCACGGCGTCGAAATAGGCAGCCACGTGCTCTTCGGGCGTCTTCCCCTCGGCGACCATGGTCTGTTCGCCGGTCGGGGCTGCGGGCGCGCCCGTCGTGGGGGCGGCCGCCTGGGGAGTCCCGTCATCCTTCGCGTTGCCGAGCATGACCACGACCACGATGGCCGCAAGCAGCACGACGATCACGCCGAGCATGATGATGACCGTGCGGTTCGGAGCGGCCACGGTCCCCTCGTGCAGTTCTTCGTTCTCGTCTACCATCATCGTCCTTCCCGATGCTTGCCTGAACGGCGCTGACGCGCCCGGACAGCATACGCCCACGTGTGCAGGCGCACAACGCAGCGCGGTACAATCAGCGAATGGTGCGCCAACGCAGCGTCTTCGACATCGTCGGCCCGATCATGGTGGGGCCGAGCTCCAGCCACACGGCCGGCGCTGTGCGGCTCGGCGCGCTCGCACGGGCGATCGCGGGCGACGCGGTCCGCTCGGCACGGATCACCCTCCACGGCTCGTTCGCCACCACCGGCCGCGGGCACGGAACCGACCTCGCGCTCGTTGCAGGGCTTCTGGGCCTCGCGCCCGAGGACACCGCCATCCGCCACGCGTTCGATCTGGCCGGGGAGGCGGGGCTGGAGGTCTCCTTCGAGGCGGCCGACCTCGGCGACGTGCATCCCAACACCGCCCGCATGGAGCTCGAGACCCGGGCGGGAGACCGCATCCTCGTGCAGGGGTCGTCGCTCGGCGCCGGCAACGTCGAGGTCACGCTCATAGATGACTTCCCGGTGAGACTCACCGGCGATCTGCCCGCTCTCGCCGTCGTGCATCACGACCAGCCGGGCGTTGTCGCGGCGGTCTCGGCGCGACTCGCCGCTGCCGTGATCAACATCGCGTCGATGCAGGTCTTCCGCGAGCGCCGGGGAGCGCGCGCCCTCATGCTCATCGAGACCGACCAGCCCGTGAGCGACGCGGTCGCGTCCGGCGTCACGGCCCTCGACGGCGTGATCGCCACGCGCGTCGTGCCCGCCGTCTGACCTCGCCCTCGCCTAGGCGGCCGAGCAGCCGCCCTTCGCGGCCGGGCACCGCGAGCACGCTCCGCCGCACGCGACCGCCTTGAGCGCGTAACAGCGGGGGCACCGGATACCCTCGGACACGAAGCCGCACGTGGGGCATGCCGTACCGGGAGCGGCGGCCCCTACGGACGCCTCCTGCACGGAGGCGCCGCCGGTCGCCGTTGTTTTGCGCCGGCTCACGCGATCACCTCCAGGGCACGGGCGAGCAGGCCGCCGATCAGGAACGCCACGCCGATCGAGCCGGCGAACAGGCCGACGAGGTAGCGCCAGCCGCGTTCCTTCAGGATGACCATCATGCTCGCGATGCAGGGCACGAACAGCGTGATCGTCACCATCCCCACGAGCAGCTGCGCCGACGTGAGATCCATCGTGAAGAACCCCGCGGCCCCGAAGTCGCGGCGCACGAAGCCCATCACGAACGCTGTCGCGGCCTCCGCGGGCAGGTGCAGCCAGCTCACGGTCAGCGGTGCGGCGACCGTCTGTATCCATCCCAGAGCGCCGCTGATGTCCAGCGCCGATACCAGCGCGGCGCCGGCGAGGAAGAAGACGGACACCTCCCGCATGAAGTGCCACACCTTGGTGGCGCTCTTGCGGGCGACGTTGCCGACCCGCGGAAGCCGAAGCGGCGGCAGGTCGATGAGCAGGTCGGTCGAGACCCCCGGCGTCAGCCGATTGAGCAGCGTGCCGATGATCGCGAAGATCGCCAGCAGCAGCCCGAGGTAGGCGGCGGTGTACCAGCCGCCGACGCGGGCCATGAGCGCCGCGATGACGGCGATCTGGGCCGAGCACGGCACCGCGATCGCCATGAGCGCGGTCGCGATGAACCGCTCGCGCTTCGAGCCCAGGATGCGCGTCGTGAGCGTTCCCATCGTGACGCACCCGAGGCCGAGGATCAGCGGGATGACCGCACGACCGTTCAGGCCGATGCCGGTGAGCGCCCGGTCCGCGAGCGCGGCGATCCTCGGCAGGTAGCCCGAGTCCTCGAGCAGCGACATCAGCACGTAGAATCCCGCGACCAGCGGCAGGATCACGCCGACCAGATACGTCGCGGTCATCGTGAGGACGCCGAACTCGCCCGCGAGGAACGTGAACGCCGCCGAGCCGCTCTCGAAGAACTGCCCCACGAGGCCTCGCACCCAGGGCTCGTACAGCCCCTGCATGAGGGTCTCCTCGGTGAGGCCGACGATGTCTCCGGCGACCCACTCGCCGAGCACCTTGTACACGACGTAGAGCAGAGCGCCCAGCAGGGGCAGCCCGGTGAGCGGGTGGATCATGACCCGCGAAAGCCGGGCCCCGAAGCCGAGCCCGGTCTCCGCCGCGCTCACGGTGCTGGCAACGAGCGCGTTCACCCGATCGCGGCGGGCCGAGTAGATGGCGTCCCTGCTGCTTCCCGGCTCGATTCCGTGACGCGACGCGATGGTCTCGTCGCCCTCGAGCGCGAGCAGCGCCGCGGCGGACGACCCGACGCGCTCCGCGAGCGGCAGGACCTCGGCATCGAGAACGGCGTCGCGCCGGCCCGGACGGGCCTCCGGCAGGCGCTCCACGAGCTCTTCGAGCCCCGCTCCCTGCACGGCGACCGTCTCGACCACCGGCACGCCGAGGGCGTCCTCGAGCGCCGCGCGGTCGACCGCGACACCCTGTCGGCGCGCCTCGTCGGCCATGTTGAGCGCGACGATCATGGGAAGCCCGAGATCGATCAGCTGAAGCGTCAGGAACAGGTCGCGTTCGGGCCGCACCGCGTCGATGACGTTGACGACGATGTCCGCGTCGCAGATGACGTCCCGCGCGACCGCCTCTTCGTCGTTGAACGACCCGACGCCGTAGACTCCCGGCGTGTCCAAAACGTCGTACCCGTTGTGGCGGCCGCGGGAGATCTCGACCGTCGTACCCGGGAAGTTGCTGACGTCGACGTAGGTGCCGGTGAGCGCGTTGAAGAAGACCGACTTGCCCACGTTGGGGTTTCCGGCTAGCACGAGGGTCGGGCGTCCCGGCTCACGCGCCGGCGCCTCCGGCGTCACGTGGCATGCTCCGGCACTCACGTCAGGCCTCGCCCGCGGAAGTGATGCCGATGCGGCGCGCCAGCCCACGGCCGACCGCGATCTCCTGACGGCCCGAGCGGATCACGATCGGCCCGGCGGGAAGCACGTTCATGCACCGCACGCGTGCGCCCTGTCCCATGCCGAAGCGATACGCCTGCGCGCGTGCCCGGTCGTCGTCGATGGCGCCGATCACCGCGGAGCGCCCCGGGCGGAGCGATGCCAGCGTAGCGTCGTCTTCCCCGCGCGCGCCGCGCCAGCCGCGGGGGGGTTCGGCCTGCCCCGCGCGCCCGCCGCCCCAACCGTGCCCGAGGCCACGTCCCCGGCCTTGGCCTCGTCCTCGTCCTCGTCCTCGTCCTCGTCCGAACATGGTCACTCCTTCGGAGTTAGTGTGTACTAAGTACCAAGCAAACTGCATGCTAACTTGCTCCGCTTGCCGCGTCAACCCCCGCCGTAGGCCGTCCTCGCGCTACAATCAGCCCGGAGGAACGGGAGGGCTCGTGGCGTACACGACGTTCGCAGACTTGGCGCATGCCGCCGCTTCGGCGGGCTCCCTCGGCGCGGCCGCCCTCGCACTCGAGATTCTCGAGTCGGGCGCCGCTGAGGCCGACGTGATCGCCCGCATGGACGCCGAGCTCGCGGTCATGGAGGCATCCATCGCGGCAGGGCTGGCGAATCCCGAACGGTCCAGGTCCGGTTTCACGGGCGGAGACGCGGCACAGGTGCTTTCGGGCCCCGGTCTCATCGGCGACTCGTTCCGCGACACCCTGGCGCACGCGTTGGCGGTCGGCGAGACGAACTCCCGCATGGGACGGATCGTCGCGGCGCCCACCGCTGGCGCCTCCGGAGTCGTCCCCGCGGTGTTGCTCGCGGTGGCACGCGCCCGTAGCGCTCCGCGCGACGCGGTGACCTCCGCACTGTTCGCCGCGGGCGCCGTCGGAGCGGTCATCGCCGCTCGCGCGACGCTGTCGGGAGCGGCCGGCGGATGCCAGGCCGAGGTGGGCGCGGCGGCGGCCATGGCGGCGGCGGCAGGCGCCGAGCTTGCGGGCGCGGATCCCGATACGTGCGGCCATGCGGCCGCTCTCGCACTGCAGGGGCTGCTCGGGCTGGTGTGCGATCCCGTCGGCGGGCTCGTCGAGCTCCCGTGTGTCGTGCGCAACGCGAGCGGCTCCGCGGTGGCCCTCGCCGCGATCGAGATGGCCCTTGCCGGTGTCAGGTTCCCGATACCCTTCGACGAGGTGGTGGTCGCGATGGGACAGGTGGGCAGGAGCCTTCCCCCGAGCCTTCGCGAGACCGCGCTCGGCGGGCTGGCGGCCACCCCCACCGGCCGCGCGTTGGGTGAGCGTGCGTGCGCGCCCTCATCCGTGTCTGAGACCCCGGCTGACCATGAAGACTGACCCGGCGAAGCCCCGTGGGGCACGGCGTTTCTGGCCGACCAGCCTGTCGCGAAGGATCCTCGTCGGCAGCCTCGTCACCACCACGATCACCTACGCCATCATCGCGACAGTCGTGAGCATCGTGCTCTCCACGTACACCCGGACCATCACGCGCGAGGCCGCACGGGAGAAGCTGAGCGATATCGCCTACGGCATCCAGCTGCAAGGCAACGAGCTGGAGTCCTATCTCGTCAACTTCACCGAGTGGAACGCCTTCCACGAGCAGACGCTCCAGCTCGATCCGCGGTTCATCGCCGACGAGGTCGACCCGTGGCTGAAATCGCGCTCCGGCGCCACCGTGGTGGTCTGGGAGACGCTCGATGGCGACGTGCTGTATTCGTACGGCCCCGAGGCCGACGTCGCCGCGGCTCGCTCGCTTGCGCGCTCGGGCAGCGTCAAGGGACCGGTGCTGCTTCCCCAGGGACCGTCAACGGTGGCCGCCGCGCCGATCGTCGGCGACCCCGCGGGCGCCCCGGTCGGCTTCCTCGTGCTCGCCCGGCCCGTCGATACGTCGCTCTTCTCCGTCGGCGTGGGCACGGTCAGCCTCGGGCCTCGGGCCGAAGACCTGCGAGAGGATGAGGGTTGGGAGCGTATCGAGCCCCCCGCAGGTTACGTAGCGGGCTCGACGACCATCAACGACGGCGTCCTGCACACCCGTGGCGTTCTTCGCGGAGCAGACGGCGGTCCGACGTTCTCGGTTGACCTCGTGCAGCCCGACCCGTGGACCGGTGAGGGCCGGCTTCTCGTGGTGATCGCCATACCGGTGGTGCTCGGCCTCATGACCATAGCCGTCGGCACCTGGCTGGGTGTCTCCACCTCGAAGAGCATCGGCAGGCCGCTCAGCCGCTTCACCTCCTACCTCGCCGACCAGGGATACCTTGCGGTGCAGGGGTTGAGAGCTGACGAAGAGCTGGCGATAGACCCGCGGCTTCCCGAGGACTTCATCAATCTCGGCAACGTCATCAGCGAGCTGATGACGCAGCTGCGCGTGAATCAGGCGGAGCTGATCGAAGCGAGCGAGCAGGCCGTGGCGGCCGAGCGGGCGTTCCGCACGGTGGTGGAGGAGTCTCCCGAGGTGAAGATACTCGTTCGCGGCGGCGTCGTGGAGATCGCCAACCCCGCTGCGGCGCACTTCTTCGGCCTGCATCTTGGCGACCTCGTGCGTGCCGACCCGCGCGGGTTGTTCGAGGGCATCGAACTGTTGGATGAAGCGGGCGATCGCATCGACGTCATCGGACTCGCAGCCGAGGCCGGAACCGTCCCGGTCCTCGCGCGGTGCCTCACGCACGGACAGCCGGAGCGATGGATCGAGATGTCGGTCTCCCCTGTCGGCGCGGGCACCGAAGACTACGTCATCTCGGCCCGGAACGTAACCGAGGAACGCCGCCTCGAGGCGCTGCGGAGCGAGATCCTCTCGCTTGTCTCGCACGACCTGAGGAGCCCGCTCACCGTCGTGCGCGGCTACCTCGACATACTCGACCGCCCCATGGACGACGCAAAGCGCTCGGTGGCGATCGAGTCCGCCCGGCGGGCCACCCAGCGAATGGAGGGGCTGCTCGACGACCTCCTGTACGCCACGCGCGCTGAGCGCGTCTTCGGCCCCTCGGTTATGCGGACGACCGACCTTGCGGAGCTCGCGTCATCGGTCTCCGCGTCGCTGGAGATGAGCAGCGGTCAGACGATCACGACCCACGCGTCGGGTCCCGTGCTCGTCCTCGGCGACGCTGCCAGGCTGGAGCAGGCCATCACCAACCTCGTGAGCAACGCGGTCAAACACGGGCCCGAAGATGGAGAGGTCCGCGTGTTCGTCCGTGAAGACGACGACCACGCCTACCTGGCGGTCGAGGACGACGGGGCGGGCGTTCCGCCCGAGGAGCGCGAGCACGTCTTCGAGCGCGGCGTCCGCGGACCGTCGGCCGCGGCGACCCCGGGGGCCGGGCTGGGTCTCTATATCGCGCGCGCCATCACCGAGGCCCACGGCGGCACGGCTTCAGCCGAAGACGCCGCCTCGGGCGGCACGCGCTTCGTCTTGAGGCTGCCGCTGGCCAGGCCGGAGGACGACCGCGAGGGTTAGCGCTCCAGCGCGAGCCGCACGAGCCGCTCGCACAGCTCCGGGAACTCTATACCCGCCGCCCGCGCCGCATCCGGCAGGAGGCTGGTCGACGTCATGCCGGGGATCGTGTTCACCTCGAGCAGGTACACCTCGCCCGTCGCGGTGACGATGGTATCGGCGCGCGACATCCCCCGGCAGTCCAGCGCCCGGTGGGCGTGCAGCGCGACTCGCTGGCACTCCGCCCGGGCCTCTTCGCTCACCCTCGCGGGAATGATGTGGGCGCTCATCCCGGGAACGTACTTCGATTCGTAGTCGTAGAACTCGTGCTCGGGAACTACCTCGAGCGTGGGGAGAGCGACAGGATCGTTGTTGCCGACCACACCGACCGTCACCTCGGCTCCCGCGACGAACGCCTCCACCAGCACCGTGCGGTCGTGCTCGAACGCGAGCGACACCGCGTCGGGCAGCTCCGCGGGTTCGTGGACGATCGACATGCCCACCGAGGAACCCTCGCTGACGGGCTTGACGACCACCTTCTCTCCGAGCCTCGAGACGATCGCCCCGAAATCGGGCGTCTCGCCAGCGCGCAGCACCACGGAGTCGGGCGTGCGGATGCCCTCGGCGCGGAAGATGTGCTTCGACATCACCTTGTCCATCGCAAGCGCGCTCGCCAGGACGCCGGAGCCGACGTAGGGCAGACCGAGCAGCTCGAGCAGCCCCTGCACGGTGCCGTCCTCTCCGAACCGGCCGTGCAGGCAGATGAAGACGACGTCGAAACCACCGGTCCGCAAGGCTTCGATGAAGACCAGGTCGGCGGTGTCCAGGCAGGTCACCGCGTGCCCGCGCTCGCCGAGCGCCCGCGAGACCTGTTCGCCGGTGTTGAGCGACACCTCGCGCTCCGCGGACGTGCCCCCGCGCAGCACCGCGACCGATAGCTTGTCCGCACCGGACGTCATGGCCGTGCTCCTTCGTTGTCGGCTCGCGCGATCACACGGACCTGCCAAGAGTGACTACCTCGATGATGTAGAGAGTGACCAGCCATACCACCGCGCCGAAGAAAGCCGTCAGCGCACCGCGAACGGCTGCCGCGGTGAGCAGGCCCCGCCGCTGCTCGGGCTCGCGCCGCGTCCGCGCGACCATCCAGACGGCAAGCGACAGGAGGGGGCCGGCCGCGACCAGCGCGACCCCGGCCCAGACGAGCAGCTCGTACGCGGGGATCCACCGCGCGGGCTGCTCGGGAGACGCGCCTCGCAGCAGATAGGCGGTCGCCCCGGCGAGGATGACCCAGAGGCCGAGATAGGCTGCGTACGGGATCCATGTGAGGCCGCGGCCGACCGCCTCGACGAGTCCTCCGTCGGCGGCCTCGTCCGCTTCGGTTCCCACCGGCTCGACAGTGGAGGCCCCGGCAGGTTCGGCGGCCCCGGCTTCGGGGAGCTCGGCGGCGGTCTCGTCGGCAGCCTCCGCGGGCGTCGGTTCAGCGGTCGTCATCTCGTCTGTCTCGGCCACGCGGCTCTCCTCTCGCATCCTCGCGGTTAGTCTAGTCGAGCGCCTCAGGGCACACAACGCACCGCCGAGGCTCGTGTGGAGCTTTCGTGGATTCGGAGGCCCGGGCGGCCTGCGACTGTACAACCGGCGTACAATTCGCTCTACCGCGACCGCTGTTCGCGAAGAGAGGACAAACGTATGAGCACCGACGAGAACATCGCTCCTCCGGTGACACCGGAAGTCTCGGACGCCTCCGACACCATGGAGGTGCCGGACGCCTCCAACCCCGTGCCCGCCGATCCGCCGCAAGCGCCAGTGGCCGAAACCGTCCGCCCCCGCGCGGGCATGCCTGCGACCGCCATGCTCGCCGTGACGCTGCTCGCGGGCGCCGCTGCGGGATTCGGAGGCGGGTACCTCGCCTACCGGACGATCCCCGGCTCCGGGGAGGCCGCTGTTTCGGGCGGCGAGACCCGTAAGATCGAGCTGGTCGACTCCACCGAGGAGATCGTCGCGGCCGCCGCAGAGGTGGCGATGCCGAGCGTCGTGAACATCGACGTGACGAGCCAGCAGACGTCCACCTCCGGCCTGCCCGGCGACCACCCGGACGTCCCGATCCAGGGCGAGGGTTCGGGCGTCGCGTACAAGAGCGCCCCCGACGGCGGTACCTACATCATCACGAACAACCACGTCGTCGAGAACGGGACCAGCATCATCGTCACCGACTCCACGGGCGAGCAGTACGAGGCCGAGCTCATCGGTGCTGACGCCGAAAGCGATATCGCCGTGGTGCTTATCGCCGGCGAGCTGCCGCTCATCGAGATCGGCGACTCGGAGTCGCTCGTGGTCGGCCAGACCGTCATCGCGATCGGCTCGCCGTTCGGTCTCGAGCAGTCCGTCACCGCGGGCGTCGTATCCGCGCTCCATCGCGCCCTCACCGACTTCGGCGGCTCGAGCGGACAGTACCCGTACGTCGACTCGATCCAGACCGACGCCTCCATCAACCCCGGCAACTCGGGCGGGGCGCTGGTCGACCGCACCGGCAAGCTGGTCGGCATCCCGTCGGCGATCTACACCGACACCGGGGTGGCCGACGGCGTGGGCCTCGCCATCCCCGTGAGCCGTGCCATCACCGCGGCTGACGAGCTCATCGAGAAGGGCAGCGTCGACACGCCATTCCTGGGGATCCTCGGACAGACGGTCACCCCGGCGTTCGCCGAGGAGGAGGGCCTGCCCGTGACCGAGGGTGCGTACGTGTCCGAGCTGACGACCGATTCAGAGGCCGAGAAGGCCGGCCTCGAGCCCGGTGACGTGATCGTCGCACTCGACAAGGCCCGCATCCGCACCATGGACGACCTGGTCCTCGCGGTGCGCCGCCGCGCCGTCGGCGACGAAGTGACGCTGTCGGTATGGAGAGACGGCAAGCAGCTCGACATCGAGATGACCGTCGGCATCAAGCCGGCAGATCTCGGCCTCGACGACTAGCCGCGTCGCCCACACCCACACATGGAGAGGGCGCCCGATCGGGCGCCCTCTGGTGTTCTTCCACGATACGCGCGGATCAGGCCTTCTTGCCCTTCTTGAGGAGCAGGTACGCGACCGCTGCGACCGCGACCGCTGCCGCCACTATGCCGACGATCAGCAGCACGTCGATGCCGGTGTCTTCCCCGGCGTCGTCGGCCGTTCCGTCATCGGGAGAGACCGCCCCCTCCTTCTGCTCGGCCGAGACGTACACGGTCTTCGACGCGCTCGCCATCGTCGTCGTCGGCACGTCCACGCCCGCCGCCTCGGCCATCTCCTCGGGGGCCGAACGATAGTAGAGCGTCGCTGTCACGGTGACAGGACCGGTCCCCATCGCGAATGCGTAGTCGTTCGACGTCGACTCGCGCGGCGGGATCCGGTCATCGCTCTGGATGCCGACGGCGTCCCACATCTCCACCGGGTAGCTGCCGTCGGCACCCTTGAGCACGGTGCCGAAGTCACGGCGCTCTCGCAGGAGCTCGTCACCGGACTCGTCGGTGGCGACAACCTCGAGCCACATCTGGCGGACCTCGGTGAGACCCGTCGGAAGGTAGTGGCCCGCGCCTACGTTGGTGATCGTCGTCTTGACGGCCACGTCCCCCGAAGCCACGATCTCGGGCACCTCGAGTTCGAGCGTCGCCGCCGCCTTGAGGTTCGCCTCGGCCGCCGCGGCGTCGCCAAGCGCCACGTTGGCGCCGGTGAAGGTCATCGTGTAGATGTGCTCGCGCTCAGGTCCACCGCCGGCCGCCACGCCGGGGTTGGGCTTGGTGACGCCCGTGCCTGGCGTCATATGGCAGTCCTGGCAGGTTATGCCCTCGGCCGCGTACGGGCTGGCCTTCCACTCGGTGTAGGTCGCCTCGAGGTGCGTGCCGTTGGCCGGGTGATTCACGTTGTGGCAGGCGCCGCAGAACTCGGCGGTCTCGTGGTACTGCGAATACTCCCATGCGTGGGGGGCCTGCGCGTCCGTGAGCTGTGCCCGCCGGATGTCCTCGGGGCTCACCTGGTGGGATGCGTTGCCGATGGGGTCGTTCGTGCCGGTCACGTGATGACAGTAGGAGCACGAGACGCCCTCGGCCGCCGTGGCCGAGGCGCCGCTGTGATCGAGGGCCGTGACCTCCCCCGCCATCACGCCGATCGGTGAATGGCATTGCAGGCAAAACGGCGTGACGGCGCCGTTGGTGGCGGCGTCGCCTTCCGCCAACTTGTGGAGGTACAGCGGGTCTGTCAGCGCCTGGGCGTGCATCGATGGACGCCACTGCTCGAGGAGCGCGGCGTGGCATCCGCATCCATCAGACGACGGGAACGCGCTGCTCGGCATGGAGGGCAGCCCGATCGCGATCGCAGGCAGCGCACCTACGACAATCGCGAGCACCGCGACGATCATCACCCGGCGTTTCATGAGTCCACCTTCCGCTCGCTTTCGTTCACGACCTCCGCACCGTCCCCACGGTATGAAGATATCCCACGGCGCGCGCCCGGAGACCGCGAATCGACAGGCGGGTAGAATGGTCGTACCAGCGGGAGCGCCGAGCAGTATCGGCACGCGCGGAAGGAGCCGGCCATGATCGAGGTCTATCGCTGCAAGGGATGCGGGTATCTCCATGTCGGCCCCGCGCCGGACAGCTGCCCCGTGTGCGGTGCGCCGAAGTCGTTCTTCCTCCCCGCCGAGACCCCCGGCGACCTTACCGGCACGCGGACCCTCGAGAACCTGAAGGCGGCGTTCTCGGGCGAATCGCAGGCCAATCGCCGCTACACGCTGTTCGCTCGCATCGCGGAGCTGGAAGGCGACGAGGACGCGAAGGCCGCGTTCGAGCGCGCCGCCACGGAGGAGACCGCGCACGCGCTGGGTCATCTCGCCTACATGGGCGCCTTCGGCAAGACCGCCGAGAACCTCGCGGCTGCCGTCGAGGGCGAGGAGCACGAGACCGTCGAGATGTATCCCGCGTTCGCGGCCATCGCCGAGGAAGAGGGCTACCCGCAGATCGCGCACTACTTCCGGTCGGTCGGCGGCTACGAGAAGCAGCACCGGGACGGCTTCCGCAAGGCCCAGGGCTGACGTGGCCCGGGAGCCCGGCACGACCGACCTGCCCGTCTCGCCCGCACGTCAGGACATCGCGTCGCTCGACCAGGCCGGGCTGGCTGCGGCGTTGGCGGCGCTCGGCCAGCCGGCGTACCGCGCGCGCCAGGTCCTCGCATGGCTGTACGGGCGGCTGGCGCCGTCGTTCGACGAGATGACCGACCTGCCCGCGTCGCTTCGCCAGGGACTCGCGGACCGGTTCGACCTCACCCACCCGGTCGTGCTCGACGTGCAGCGCGCCTCGGACGGCACGCGCAAGTATCTGTGGGAGCTCCCCGACGGCGTGTCGGTCGAGAGCGTCGGCATCCCGCTCGGCGACCGTCTGACCGTCTGCTACAGCACGCAGGCCGGATGCGCCATGGGATGCACGTTCTGCGCGACGGGTCGCGGCGGGTTCGCCCGCAACCTGCTCCCCGGGGAGATGGCGTGGCAGGTGGCCCTCGTCGCGCGCGACTTCGGCACGCGGGCGTCCAACGCGGTCGCCATGGGTCAGGGCGAGCCGTTCCTCAACTACGAGGCGACGCTCGGCGGGCTGCGGTTCCTCAACGCGCCCGACGGGCAGGCGATCGGCGCCCGGCATCTCACGGTCTCGACGTGCGGTGTCATACCCGGGATCCGCCGATTCGCCGCCGAGCCGGAGCAGTTCACGCTGGCGGTGTCGCTGCACTCGGCGGTGCAGGAGACGCGCGACCGGATCATGCCCGGCGCCTGCAAGTGGCCGCTTCGGGCGCTCAAGACCGCGCTCGTCGACTACACGGCCGGAGCCGGGCGCCGTCCGACGCTGGAGTACGCGCTCATCGCGGGCCAGAACGACACGCACGCCGAGATCGCTGCGCTGGTCTCGTTCGCGCGAGGGTGGCTGTGCCACGTGAACCTCATCCCCGTGAACCCCGTCCCGGGAACGGGAACGAGCCGGCCGGACGACAGGCGGATCGCCGAGGTAGCCAGCGTGCTCCGCAACGCGGGCATCGAGGCCTCGGTCCGGGTCGAGCGGGGAAGCGACATCGACGCGGCGTGCGGTCAGCTCAGCCAGCGCTACCGCGCGGGACGCGGGTGACGGGGCACAGCGACCCGAGCCCCGGGCAGTCCTCGCAGACGGCGCGATCGTACGCTTCAAGCGGCTCGAACCGGCCCTCGGCGATGAGCTCGACGTGGCGTGCGACCTCGTCCAGCAGAGCGGACCGTTCATCGGAGGCGTAGGTGAACGAAGTCTCCCGCCCGCGTTCGAGCTCGGCGAAGACGACCTCCACCCGCCGCGCTCCGGCGACGAGCGCCGCGAGCGCGTAGCACTGGCCCTGGAGGCGGTACGCGTCCTCGGCAGCGGACGGCGTGAGGGCGCGGTCCCCGGTCTTGTAGTCGACGATCAGCGCGTCCCCGCCCCGCCGGGCAAGCACGTCGATCGCCCCCACCAGGACCGTGCGCCCGAGCGGTACGGCGATGGGCACCTCGCGCATCACGCGCTCCGCCGATGCGACCGTCCGCGCGACGGGCGAGCCGAGATAGGCCGCCGTCACCTCGTGAAGGCGCCGGGTGGTTGCGGCCTCGAGCCGCTCGGCGCTCGCGACCGCGGCGACGTGCCGGTCGAGCGTG
>DCVQ01000035.1:21458-28719 GCA_002328745.1 Actinobacteria bacterium UBA2184 | reverse complement strand
GCATTCGGTGTAGTCGGAGAGCGCCGTGTACGACACGCGCGTCGGCATGCCCGGCACGACGGCCGGCAGGTGGCCGGCCATCGGTCCGGGCACGGTGACCGGGGCCTCGGGGACGCTGGCGGGACCGGCTGGATGCTCGATCGCGGGGGCAGGGTCGCTCAGGGTCACGTCGGCCACGCCGTCGCCGATCGGCCGCACTCCCGGCACGACGCCGCCCTCAGCCGCCATCCCCAGCGCCTCGCGCACGAGGCCGACATCCGTGCCGTCCGCCTCTTTGGCCGGGTCGGTCCGCATGACCACTGCGAGATGCTCCCGTGCGCGCGTGCAGCCGACGTACAGCAGCCGCTTGGCCTCCTCTTCCTCAGCGGCGCGCGTCGCCTGCGAGCCCAGCCGGTACCCGTACGTGTCGGCCTCCTTCGTCGCGGCCGTGGGGTGCCGCATGCCCACCACGATAGAGTCGCCCATCTTGGCCGTCAGGATTCGGCCCCGGGCCGACCAGGAGCGGCCGATAGAGCCGAGCACGACCACGGGGAACTCGAGTCCTTTCGATGCGTGGATGCTCATGATGCGCACGGCGTCGCCCTCCGAGACAAGGGTGGCCTCTTCCTCCGTCTCGGTCACCGAGCAGCGCAGGTCCAGGTGCTCGAGGAATCCGCGCAGGTCGCCCGCGGTGATCGCTTCGTACTCCGCCGCCATCCGGACGAGCTTCAGCACGTTGGCCCACGCCCGGCCCCCCTCGGCCCCCCGCGAGAGCAGGACGAGGTCGAGCTCGAGCCTCCGGACGAGGGACTCCACCAACTCCCCGAGCGGCCGGATGCCGCGAAGCTGCCGCGCCCGGCCCACCGCCTCGAGGGTCCTGTCGAGCAACGCACGGTCGGTCGCCCCGAGCGCGAGGTCGGGACACGTGGCGCACTCCCACAGGCTCGGCCGTCCGCCGCCCCGCGGCCCGGTCGCGACCGACGACCTTATGGCGAGCAGGGCGTCGTCGGAGAGGCCCGTCGTGTGGCCCGCGAGCACAGCGAGGAGGGCTTCGTCGTCTCGCACGTTGTCGACCACCCGCAGCAGAGCGCGCAACTGCACGACCTCGGCACAGTCCCAGAACGCGCCGCCCGCCGCAAGCACCGCCGGGACGCCTCGCCGGACGAGCGCGGCCTCGACCGCGCGGCCCGCGCCGCCGCGCACAACGCCGAGGAGGACCGCGACTGACGCCGGCTCGACGCCCGCCGCGATCAGGTCCGCTATGTGCCCGGCGATCTCCTCCGCTTCGATCTCCTGCCTGGTCGCCTCGCTCGCGACCGAACCGTCGATGAAGCGCACCTGGAATAGCGGCCAGCCTGCCGGCCAGGCACCGCGCTCCGCGGCGGGCTCGGGCGCCCGCAGCTGCATGAACCCGGGACCGAGGAGCGCCGGGTGGGAGAACAGGCCGTTCACCGCGCCGAGCAGTTCGGGCGCCGTGCGGTAGTTGGCGTCGAGCGCGACGCGGGTCTTCACGTCACGTGCCCGGCGGCGGAACACCTCCACGTCGGCGTGCCTGAACCGGTAGATGGACTGGTTCTCATCACCGACCGTGCACAGATTGCCGTCCGAGATGCGCTCGACGATGCGCACCTGCAGCGCGTTCGTATCCTGGAACTCGTCGATCATCAGCATCGCGAAGCGCGAGCGATAGTGGGCGGTGATATCGGGGCGCCGCTCGAAGAGCCGGGCGGTCAGCACCTGCAGGTCCTCGAAGTCGAGCGCCCCTCGCTGGCGCTTGGAGTCCTCGTACCGCCGGGCGAACTCGGCCGCAAGCCGCAAGAACGCGCGCTCGAAGGGGGCGACCTCGACCTGTCGGGCACATGCGAGCGCCTCGTTCTGAAGCTCCCGGGCCTCGTCCACGAGCTCCGGCTGGCCTTCAACGTCGGTCCGGCGCGTGAACCTGACCGCCCCTATCAGACCGGCCGCTGCGGTCACCGCCTCGTCGGGCACGTCGGCGTCCATCCCGGCGAGCGCGTCCGCGACAGCCCGGGCACCCGCGGCGTTCTCGCCGACGGTCTTGGTCTGGCGAAGACTCATGAACTCCTCCGCCAGCGACGAAGCGGCCCTCGCGATCTCCGCAAGCCGAACCTTCGACGCGCGCTCGCCGGTGACGGCGAGGTCCTCCGCCCCCCCACCGAGCGCGCGCACCGACGCGTAGGCCGCGCGGACGGCCCGGGAGGTCTCCGCGTGGCCGTAGAGCTCGTGAAGGCATTCCACCTCGGGGTCGGCCAGGATCAGGGACGACGCCGCTTCCTCGAACGCTTCGATCTCCAGGGCGGTCGTGTCGGTCGTGTCGAGCACAGCGAAATGCGGGTCGATCCCCGCATCGAAGGCGTGCTGTCGCAGCACACGCGAGCACATCCCATGGATCGTCGAGATCCAGGCATCAGCCGACGCCCGGGCGGCGGCCAGGTCGCCTGCCGCCGACAGGCCCTTCCTGATCCGCTCGGCAAGCTCCGCGGCGGCCCGCTCGGTGTACGTGATCGTCAGGACCGAGCGTGGGTCGCACGCCTTGTAGGGGGCCTCCCCGGTGACCGCCGCCACGAAGCGGGCCGACAGGACGCGCGTCTTGCCGGAACCCGCGCCGGCGCTCACGAACAGATCGACCGGACCCGCCTCGACCGCTTCACGCTGGTTGTCATCGAGCACGGCCACGGCGTCCACCCCCTTCCCCGCAGTACGTTCGCGCGGGGCAGTAGTCGGGACAGCCGCTTCCCGGCGGCGCGGCGGCGATGCGCGCCTGGCGCATCCCCTCGACGGCGTCACGGGAGCGGGCGACCGCGTCGTCGATGAGCGTGGCGATGCCCGCACGGTCGATGCTGTCGGTTCTCACGAAAGCTCCGTCGGCACGCGCCTCGTGGATGAAACCGCGGGGCTTGTCCGACGCCGGGCTGCGATAGACGCCGCCGCCCACCTCGAGGTGCAGCCGCCGCGCGGCGACGGCGGCGTACAGCGGCAGCTGGACGAGCCCCTTGTCCGCGAACTTCCCGAATGTCCGGTCGGGCCCGACGCTCGAGCGCTTGTAGTCGGTGATGACGAGCTCCGCGTCGTCCACGTCGATCCGGTCGACGCGCCCCACGAGCCGGAAGCCCCCGAGGTCCTCGCCCGGATCGCCCTCCGTGAGGCCGAAGCTCCACTCCCGATATCGCGGGGTCATCCCCGGAAGCAGCGTCGCGTCGGCCTCCACGAGCCGTGCCGTTCGCTGCGCCATGGAGCGGATGGCGGCCTGCTCGGCGAGCGTGAGGACCTGCGTCTGCGCGGCCACCTCGCCGGCGACGGTCTCGTGGACGGCAAGCGCCGCCTCCAGGTTGGCCGGCGTGACGCGCGCTTCGCCCGTCGTCTCCGTGAACCGCTCGTAGAAACGCTGCATGATCGAGTGCGCGACCACGCCCTCGGCGGACGCGTCGACCTCGGCATCGAGCGCGCGGGGGCGTATCACCGAGCCGACAAACCATCGATATGGACACTGCAGGTACGTCTCGATCTCGCTTGCGGAGAACGACTCCCTGTCCGCCAGCACGCTTCGCGACGTCGCATCGAGCCCGGGCGCACGCCGGTACGCCCGGTAGCGGGCGACGGCGAGACGGTCAGCGTGCTCTCCGCCCAACGAGCGGGCACCCGTCCGCGCGGCGTCCTGAAGCGTGCGTCGCCCGCTCGCGGGAGCGTCAGCGTCCGGGGACAGCTCGTCGAGGCGTACCGCCCTGTGTGGGAGCGGCGGATCGCCCGCCTCGTCATCGGGCCCATCACGGTACAGGTCGAGCAGCTCCTCAACGAACACCGAGCGGCGGCGCGGCCTCCCCGAGGCATCGTGCGACTGCCAACTCAGGACCAACCGCTTCACCGCCCGCGTGGTCGCCTGGTAGAAGAGCAGGCGCTCCTCGGCCGTCCCGCCTCGGCGACCGACGTCGATCCCCGCGCGCGCCAGAGCCACCGCCAGCGCGGGAGCCGAGAGCGCGTCGTCTCGCTCGGGCCGGGGGAACTCGTCGCCGGACAACCCTCCCAGCACGACGCATTCGAAGCGGCGGCCACGCAGCCGCTCGACGGCCATGACCTGTACCCGGTCGGCACGATCGGAGGAGATCGCGGTCACGTGCAGGGCCGACACCATGTCCACGAGTCGCGCCGGGGTCGCTTCGCCCGCTCCGATGTCGTTCAGGTCGTCGATCATCTGCATGAACGCCTGTTGAGCCGCGGCATCCAGGTATCCGTCGAAGTCGAGCGGGCGCCCCTGGCCGTGAGCCCGGCCAAGCATGCCGCCGATCAGCCGATACCAGCGCAGCGCGCCCGCCCCGGCGACGCCCTGCCCGCATGCCGCACCGATGTCGCGGATGAACTCCCCCGCCGAACGGTCCGCGCGCGCGACCGCCCTCTCGATGGCCGCGGCACCGGCCCCGCGCTCGCGCCTGAACCGGGCGTCGATGTCGTCGATGACGTCGTCGGGGGCCGGACTGTACGGCGTGCGAAGCACGTCCACGAGATCGCCGAGCGTGCTGGCGGGAGAGGCAGCGTACGCGAGCATCGAATGCAGCGCCCGACCCAGACCGGTGGACCGGAATGGCAGCGTGAGGTCGTATTCGGCGCTGACGCCCGCCTCCGCCAGGGCCTGCCGTAGCGCGCCGACGTGGGCCTCGGGAGCCCTGAACGCGACCGCGATCCGACCCGCCGGGATGCCTTCGGCAAGCGCCCGCTGGACCTCGGCGACGATGCGCGCCGCTTCTGCCCGATCGCCCCAGGCCTCCGAAAGGACGACGTCACCCGCCGGGACAAGACGCATGCCGGCCGGATCCCCGAGGTGATGCTCGATCGCCACAAGCTCGGGCGACGGCGTGGCCGACGCCCCGGCAACGCGCTCTGCGGTCCCCTCCTCCGTCAGTCGCGCGACCAGTGCTTCCGCGCCTGCCGTCGCAGGGATTCCCGGATCGTACGTGAGCGCCACCAGCAACTCGCAGCCACGCCGGGCGGCGCGCACGACGAACGCCTCCTGTGCGGCGGTCAGATCCGTGAACCGGTTCACGACGACGACGTCCGGAAGACCACCCTCCGTAAGCCGTGTTAGCAGGGTCCGGTACGCCTCACCGGGTTCGATGAGCCCCCGGGCCTCCAGCGTCCGCCGGTAGGAGCGTGCCCATCGCAGAAGGTGCTCCCCCATGCCTTCGGCATCCACGTCCGCCCGCGAGCGGTCGTCGCCCTCGGCAGCCCTCTGGACCACTAGCGAGAGAACTTCGAGAAGCCCGCGTGACCGCTCGGTGGCGGGCGCATCGCCGGGGTCGGCGCTGACAAGTTCTGCCAGCACCGCTGTGCGTTGGACGGGGGTGACGACCCGTCTGCCATCCCCTCCCCTGTTCCACAGCCGGGCGAGGTACCGGTCGAAGGTGGTGATGGTGAGACCCAGAGGTGTCTCGGCGGAGAATTCGCGCACCGCGCGCACCACATCGGGCTCGGATGGCAGGAGAAGCGCCGCAGTCGCACCGGACGCAACGCGTTGCCGGAGTCGGCCGTAGGCAACCCCGCTTTTCCCGGCGTTCGCCGGGCCGATCAGCACCCGAAGCGTCATGCGCCCTCTTGATTCACCGGGAGAGCATACGACGTGTGACTGACATCAGGAGGTCATCACCGTGCGTGAGTAGCGCTGCACGCCCTCTCTGAGCTCGTGCACCTTGCGCCAGGCGATCTCGGCATCGCGTCCGAGGTAGTGGTCCATCCTGCTGCCTATGGTCTCCGCCGCGTGCTCGGCGCGCTCGGCGACACGGCGCGCGACGTCCGCGACTCTGTTGGCCTCGTCGGCAAGACGCCGCCTCGTCTGGGCGCCCGGCGCGGGGGCGAACAGAAGGCCCACCACGATTCCGGCGGCCGTGCCCACGATCGCGCCAATAACAAAATATTCCAGACGGTTTGCTCTCATGCCGACACCCCTTCGGTGAGCGAACGCACGATGCGCTCGAGGTCTTCCTCATCGACGAAGTCGATCTCTATCTTGCCCTTCTTGGCCGTCTGACGAACCCGCACGTTGGTCGCGAGAAGCCGGCGGAGCTTACGCGCGACGACCTTGTAGGACTTGGGCGTCACCGGACGAGACGACCTGATCGACGCGCCCGCGGCGAGCAGCTTGGCGAGCGTCTCCGCCTCGCGGACCGACAGGCCCTCGTTCACGCACTTGGTGGCAAGCGTGCGCCTTCGGTCGTCGTCCTGCACGGCGAGGATCGCCCGCGCATGACCCGCGGACAACTGGTTGGTGTAGAGGAGCTCCTGTATGTCCTCCGGGAGGTCGAGCAGCCGAAGCGTGTTCGTCACCGCGGAACGCGACTTCGACACCCGGTCGGCCAGCTCGGCCTGTGTCATGCCGTACTCGCCGATGAGCCGGCGGTAGCCTCGCGCTTCTTCGATCGCATTCAGGTCGGAGCGCTGCAGGTTCTCGATCAGAGCGATGGCGAGCGCCTCGGTCTCGGTGGTAGACATAACCCGCACCGGGACTCGCTCGAGCCCCGCTGCCTTGGCCGCGCGCCAACGCCGCTCGCCGGCGATGATCTGATAGCCGTCCCCGTGGGGCCGCACGATGATGGGCTGCAGCACGCCGACCTTCCTCACGGAGTCGGCGAGCTCGGCGATCCCATCCTCGTCCATATCCGTACGCGGCTGGTTGGGGTTCGGCTGGATCGCCGAGATGCTGAGCTCCAGCACCTCGTTGCCGACCTCCTGCCCGGCGCCAGGGATGAGCGCCGAGAGTCCCTTCCCGAGACCGTGTTTAGACACGAGCGATCACTTCCTTCGCAAGTCGCCTGTATGCTTCGGCGCCACGTCCTGCGGGGTCGTACAGCGTGACGGGCTGGCCGAAGCTCGGAGCCTCCGACAGCCGTACGCTACGGGGGATCAGCGTCTCGAACACCTTCTCGCCGAAGAAGTCCCGCACTTCGCTGACCACCTGCTGAGACAGCTTCGTGCGGTTGTCGTACATCGTCATGAGAACCCCGAAGACCTCGAGAGAGGGGTTCAGGTGCGTCTTCACCAGTCGCACGCTCTCCAGGAGCTTCGTGAGGCCCTCCAACGCGTAGTACTCGCACTGGACCGGGATCAGCACACCATCCGCCGCCGTCAGCGCGTTCACGGTCAGGAGCCCGAGTGAGGGCGGGCAGTCGATGATGATGAAGTCGAAGTCGCCGAGCACGGGCTTGAGCACCTGCTTCAGCCGAGTCTCGCGGCTGAACGTGGACACCAGCTCGATCTCGGCGCCGGCGAGTTGGATCGT
>DCVQ01000035.1:7340-21366 GCA_002328745.1 Actinobacteria bacterium UBA2184 | reverse complement strand
TCTTGCCAACGCCGCCCTTTTGGTTCACGACGGCAAGCACAGAGGCTTCGCTCGCGCTGCGATCAGGCTCGGGCAGTGTAGCGTCTAGCACGCAGCCTCCCTTTTCGGGTAGTCATTCGAATCACAGTATAGGCGACGGGGCCGCACGAAGGAATAGCCGGACGCGCGGATAACGAGACCGTTACACGGCGAGTGCTGGGTTGATGAGCCTCGGACTGTGCGTCACCCGTGTACTGTCGCGCCAAACCGGTCACGCGAGGGGGTCGCGCTGGGCCATTCCCTCGCGCCGGGGCAGGTTCACCGTCGGCCTCCCGACCTTCTCGTAAACGACCACACACCGGCTCTCATCGCCTCCTGGAAGCGTGTATTCTTTCAGGCTTCCTTCGGACATCCCGCACAGTTGGGCCACGGCCCGCCCGCGGTGCAATTCCTCCTCCGAGGGAGAGCCCTTCAGGGCGATCAGTCGTCCCCCGGACCGCAATAGCGGCGCCGCCAGCTCGACGAGCGAGGGAAGCGAGCTCACCGCCCGCGCCAGAACAGTACCCGCGCCCTCACGGTGCTCGTCAGCGTAACGCTCCGCCCGGCCCCCGAACACCTCCGCGTCAATCGCCAAAGCTGCGACCGCCTCCTCGAGGAACGCGGCCTTCTTCCCGACCGATTCACACAGGCATACCCGCAAACCTGTCACGACCGCCACAGGAATCCCTGGATAGCCCGCTCCAGAGCCTATGTCCACGATAGGTGCGTCGAGGGCGCCAACGTGCGGCAGGAACGCGAGCGAGTCCGCGATGTGCAGGCGCTCGACCTCAGCCGGCTCTACGATCCGCGTCAGGTTCACCCGCTTGTTCCAGTCGAGAACCATGTCCGCATGCCGGAGAATGCGGTGTACTGTCTGCTCGTCGGCCCGCAAGCCAAGCACGCCTAAAAGGCGGCGTATCGGCTCGGCTTCAAGAGCGCGGTATGGTTCGGAATGTTTCACGTGAAACATCCTCGCACCCGGAACCGGTTCGCGGCAAGGGGCCCTGGACTGTTTCACGTGGAACATTCGCCGCGTGCGTGCACTCCCCGAGATGGGCGAGGCGCGCCATCCGCTCTCTTCACCAGGCGTGGTCCGGCGAAGAGAGCAGACCCGCTGCGTCTCACGCGTTTGCGTCCTCTCGCGACGACCGTCGTAAGCCTACGCGTTCGGTAGCCGCCCTCAAACGCCGCACTTCTGCCTCAGTCCTGTGAGTCATGGGTTTCAGGCGGTCCTAGCGGAAAGCACGCCGCATCGCTGAATGCCGGCCCCGTAGATCTCCGACCGCCCACACGAATAGGCCACGCGCAGACCGCGCGCAGAGCTCCCACCCCAACCGGCGGCACCACGGCCCCAGCGACACCGCTGCTCCAGAACCCTACGCGGAGCGAACCTCCCGCGACGCCTGGCAGTTTGCGCACCGCGTGTTGGGCTCGCCGGCCTCAGCGCTACCGCAATGGAGCGTCCGGTGGCCGACACATCTGCCGCCGGCCGAAACCCGGTCGCCCGGGGGCGGCGCCGCCCCCGCACTGCAGCGTTGCCGGAAGCCTCCTGCGCAGTTGCTGCTGCACGCGGAGGGGCCTCCGGGGCCGTCGCCCGTTGGGTACTTGAGCCGTGCTCGCCATGGATCGGCCCGTCCGGCTTGCCGGCGACCATCTTGAGACGCAAGCAGGGGGCGGACCGTTTGGCCCGCCCCCTGCGATTCAGCCTGGTTCGTGTTACCGCGGCCGCACGACCACCATCCGACGAGGCTCCTCGCCTTCGCTTTCGGTCGACACGCGACGATCGTCCCGTAGGATCATGTGGATCACGCGACGCTCGAAACTCGTCATGGGCCGCAGTTGCACGGCACGGTGCTGGCGTGAGGCACGCTCGGCGGCCCGGCGCGCGATGTCCTCGAGCTTGATCCGGCGCCGGTGACGATATCCTGACACATCAACGACCAACGGATACCGCTTGTCCAGGCGCCGGTTGGTGATGGCCGAGACGAGCACCTGAAGGGCATCCAGGGTGCGCCCATGACGGCCGATCAGCAGCCCGAGGTCCTCGCCGACGATATCGAGGATCAGCTCGCCCTCGTCGCCCTCGTACTCCTCGACCTCGCCCTCGATACCGAGTAGCTCCAGGACTTGCTTGATGGTCTCGCTGCCCGCATCTGCGATCGCGTCCAGCTCCTCGTCCGTCAGCACCTCGTCCTGGTCCTCGGCCGGCCGACGGACATTGACGGCGTCGTCGTCCTCGGCGCCCTCTTCGTCGTCCTCGTCATCCCCGATAGCCTCCGGGCGAAGCACCACGCGGACTCGTGCGGGGGCTGACGCGGTGGGCTGGTTCAGTACCTCGAACTCGATTGCGTCCTGCTGGACACCGAGCTCCTCGAGCGCGACATCGACCGCATCCTCGACCGTGGGGCCCTCACTGATGATCTCATCGGTCATGCGACGTCCTCCCGTGCTTTGTAGACTCGTGTTTGGATGAGTTGCTGCCCGACGCCAAGGAGGCTCGACGTCACCCAGTACAGTACGACACCCGCATAGACGGACCAGCCGAAGAACAGCATCATCCCGCCCATGATGATCGCCATCTGCCGTTGCTGGGCCTGACCACCCGGCTGCAGCAGCTGGGGGATCACTGTCGCGGCCCCGAAGAGAAGCACGAACAGCACATACTCCCACGAGCCCGCGATGCCGCCGGCGTTGAACATCGAGCCCGCCGACTGCGTGAGGTCTGGGAGTATCTTCCAGAATGCCGGGGTGCTGGCGGCCTGCTCGAGTTGGCCGCCTTTCCCGAGGATCGAGAACAGAGCGATGAACACCGGCATCTGCAGCAACAGCGGCAGACAGCCGCCGAACGGGTTGACCTTGTTCTCCTGGTAGAACTTCAGCGTCTCTTCCTGGAGCTTCGCCTTGTCGTTCTTGTGCTTCTCCTGCAGCTCCTTCATCTTCGGCTGGATGCGCTGCAATTCGTACATCGACCTGGTCTGCTTGAGTGTGAGGGGGAGCAGCAGCAGCCTCACGAGCACCGTGAGACCGATGATCGCCACGCCGTAGTCACCGACCACGCCGTAAATCGCCTGCAGGACCTCGAAGAGCAAGTTCTTGAGCCAATCCAAGAGGGTCGACCTCCCTGGCATAGCGTGTCATAACTACGTACGCGTGATCGGCGTCCGCTCCCGGCCGGCGGCCGGGGGGTTGTCTGTAACGTACACACTATATACTACGCGAACTGCACCGCGTGCTCGACCGGCCCTGTCAGGGGACCGGATCGTGGCCGCCTTCACTCCATGGGTGGCATCTGCCGATCCGCTTCATGCCGAGCCAGCCGCCCCGCACCAGCCCGTGCCGCTCGATCGCGGTGACTGCGTACTGCGAGCATGTGGGCGTGAACCGGCACGACGGGGGAAACAGGGGCGACACGAAGCGCCGGTACCCCTTGATGCCGAGGATGACCGCGGCCGCCAGAGGGTTCCTCACGGGCTCACTCCCAACCGTGTGAGCGCTTCTCCAACGGCGGCGTCTAGAACCGCGGGGCCGGCGGTGATCGTGCCTTCTCGGGCGACCAGTGCGACGTCGAAGCCGGGCCACGGCCCTCCCGCGCGACGCGCCGCTTCGCGGAGTACCCGCTTCGCCCGGTTCCTGGTGACCGCGCCCCCCAGGCGCTTGCCTGCAACGAAAAGCACGCGTCCCTGCCGGGCGCGTGCTTCTGGTGTCTCTAAGACCATCACGAGCAGTGCCTGGTTCGCCGCGCGCCGACCGCTCTTGAAGAGCGTGTCGATCTCTCGTGCCGACGTGATGGTGGGCATTGCGCCTGCCATGGCTGGCGCCGACGCCGTCGCTACGCGGCGCTCGGGCAGAGGACCTTCCGGCCCTTGCGGCGACGTGCGGCAAGAACCGCGCGGCCGGCCTTGGTCGACATCCGCTTGCGGAAGCCATGCGTCTTGGCGCGCTTCCGGTTATTCGGCTGATACGTACGCTTCACGTGAAGTTCCTCCATTCGGCGCTCCGGCGCTGGGCCGGGCACAAGCTTGGCGATTATAGCGACGGCTGTATGCGGGTGTCAACGCACGCCAGCCTTTGCCCTGTGGAAAGCGTGCTCCTGCCGGGTCCTGTGACCCTGTGAAGAAATCCCCAAAATTGTGGATAGTGTGGAAAACGCAGGAATCCAGCACGCCCAGGCTGTGGATAACGTATTCAGGCGCGTTGTGGGCAGGAGGGGCCTCTGCTAGAATCGGCGTCGGCTCTTTGGACGCGCAGATCGTCCTCGCACTTTGAAAAACCCCTGGTAGAATACACTGTTTTGTGTGGTTGCCCACGCTCGGCCCTATGGGCCCGCGCGGTTATCCACAGCTCCTTCCGTGATCCTCCACGGTGTTTCCGTCGGTGGAACGCCCTGTCCACAGGACTGGAGGCGTCTTCCCCAGGCGGATGGGTCCCGGAAAGGCTTTTCGTCTGCGTGATACGGCTCTACCTGCGTGTTCGATGCGTGTTCGATAGGCGGACCGGAAAGACTATCCACAGGTGTGGAAAGTAATGTGGACAACTCGGAAACCACCTGTTCGCAGTATTCCATGGCACTCGGCTCAAGTGCCGCGTGAGCCTTCTGGACACGCCATCTACCTGGGGTTTTGTGAACGGCCTGTTTTCCACGGTCTGTGGATGAATGTGTGGATGCATCGCGAGGAGAGGGGGGTGTGGTGAAGTCTTTCTATCAGGAACGCGACCGGGGCCTCCCTCCCGAGCCGAGCCGCCCGATCTCGACGCCGCCGTCCGCCCCTTACAGGCCGCAGCCCGCCCTCATCGCGGTCTACGACGCTCTCACCGCTCCGCCCCGCGTGGAGCAGGTCCGCGGGGACTCGCCCCGCGATCTCATCGAGACGCTGGCGTCGCGGACGTACCAGTTGTCCCATGAGGCGGGCGGACAGATGCCCTACGCGGTGATACGTGAGGTTGTGGAGAACTTCATCCATGCCGGTTTCGATGAGGTCGTCGTGAGCATCCTCGACAACGGGTCGACCATCCGCTTCGCCGATCAGGGGCCGGGCATCCGCGACAAGGAGCGCGTGTTCCTGCCGGGCTTCTCGACGGCCACAGACCAGATGAAGCTCGTCATCAAGGGCGTGGGCTCGGGACTTCCCGTGGCTCGCGAATGCCTCACCTTCTCGGGTGGCACCATCCGCATCGAGGACAACCTCGAGTCGGGCACCGTAATCACCCTTCAGATGGCGCCGCCCCCTCCGTCGGCCCCGGAGCAACCGGAGCCGACGACCGAATCCTTCGAGATGCCGCCCCTCACCCTGCGCCAGAAACAGGTGCTCTCGCTCGCCATGGAGTTCGGGACCGTCGGCCCGACCGTGGTCTCGCGCGAGCTGGGCGTGGGGCTTTCCACCGCATACCGCGATCTCGAGAGCCTTACGGGGCACGGACTGATAACAACGGATGACACCGGTAAGCGCGCGTTGACGGACCTCGGTGTCCGGTGTCTCGACGCGCTCTTCGGACGATAGGGCAAGGGGTCAGGCACATGATGGATGCGCAGGAAGTCTGGCAGGACACTCTGGACATCATCCAGGGCGAGCTCAACACGCCGACTTTCAAGACGTGGTTCGAGCAGACTCAGCCGCTCGGGATAACAGAGACGGAGATGGTGGTCTCCGCGCCCAACGACTTCGCGCGCGATTGGCTCGAGAGCCGCTACACAGGTCTCCTTGCCTCGGCTTTGATGCAGGTGACCGGCCGGTCGATGGGGGTCAGCTTCCGCGTGTCGGGTGACGGCCTCCTGCTCGAGGATCCGGCGGAGTACACCGCGCTCGAGGCGGCGACGATCCCTGAGCCGCCCCTGATCTCCGCCCCGCGTGATGGCGAGGTTCCCCTCAACCCGAAATGCACCTTCGAGTCGTTCGTGGTCGGATCGTCGAACCAGTTCTCGTATCACGTGGCGCTCGCGGTCGCGGAGACGCCAGGTGCCGCCTACAACCCGCTGTTCATCTATGGAGGTGCGGGTCTCGGGAAGACGCACCTCCTGCAGGCCATCGGCGCGTACGTGCGCAGCGCCTACCCCCATATGTGCGTGAAGTACGTGTCGAGCGAGCGGTTCATGAACGACTTCATCGACTCGATCAAGAACCGGGACAAGAACAAGGACAAGAACCGCATGGAGGGCTTCCGGAGCTCGTACCGTGCGGCCGACGTGCTCCTCATCGACGACATCCAGTTCATCGCCGGCAAAGAGAGCACGCAGACCGAGTTCTTCCACACGTTCAACGCGCTTCGGGAAGCCGGCAAACAGATCGTGCTCACCTCGGACCGTCCGCCCGCGGAGATAAGCGACATCGAGGAACGCCTGTTGAGCAGGTTCCGTGGAGGCCTTCTCGCCGACATCCAGCCGCCGGATCTTGAGACCCGTATCGCGATCCTCAGGCGTAAGGCCGAGTCGGACACGATCATCGTCCCTGATGAGACGCTCTCTCTTATAGCCGACCGGTTCTCGAACAACATCCGCGAGCTCGAGGGTGCGTTGTTGCGCGTCGCCGCATACAGCTCGGTCACCCGTCAGCCCATCACCACCGAGTTGGCGCAGAGCGTCTTGAAAGACCTGTTCCCTGAGCGGTCGCTCAGGCCCATCTCGATCTCCACCATCCAGCAGGAGGTCTGCAAGTACTACGGCATCAGTCGCGGTGAGCTCATCGGTAGCAAGCGCGCGCAGTCGATCGTCTATCCGCGGCAGATCGCCATGTACTTGTGCAGGGAGCTCACCGATCACTCCTTGCCGAAGATCGGCAGCGAGTTCGGTGGCAGGGACCACACCACGGTCATGCACGCCAACGCGAAGATCCAGCGGCTGATGAACGAGCAGCGAGAGATCTACGACCAGGTCCAAACGCTCACCAATCTTGTGAGGCAGCGCAACTGAACAAGGTGTGGATAGCGTGTGGGTGATATGTCCACGAGGGGTAGGGGGTTGTGGAAGAAGACAGGGAGCGGTGTAAATGTGGATAGATGGATGCAAAGAGCGAACATCTCATCCACAGGCCGGACAGGAGCCCTGGGCTGCGCAAACGACCTTCGTCCACATCGTCCACACGCCCTATTACTACTGCTACTGTTGTGAGATATCTCTCCGAGATAAGAGAAGGGGCCACTCATGAAGGTATCGATCGCACGTGGAGAGCTTCTTGACGCGCTGTCCACGGTCTCCAAGGGACTGTCGTCGCGCACGACCCTCCCGATCCTCTCGGGCATCCATATCGCGACCAAAGGCGACATGGTGGTCTTCCAGGCGACCGACCTTGAGATATCGATCAAGACCTCATGCAAGGCCCGGATCGATGAGCCGGGACAGGCCGTGCTCTCAGGTCGTTTGCTGACTGATATCGTACGTAGCCTGCCGGAAGCGGCGGTCACCCTCGAGGTATCCGCAGGAGGATCGGCCCTTGTCACGTGCGGACAGTCGAAGTTCACGATGAAGACCCTTCCCGCCGACGATTATCCGAAGTTCCCCGAAGTCGACCCATCCACCACCGTGTCGCTTCCCACTGAGACGTTCAGCCGCGTCGTGCATCAGGTCTCGAAGGCGGTCAGCAAGGACGAGACGCGCCCGATCCTCACCGGCATTCTTGTTGTCGTTGACTCGGGGATCCTCCGTATGGTCGCAACCGACTCGTACCGCCTGTGTGTACGAGAGGTGGCGGTTGAAGGGATGTCGGGCGACATCGAGCTCGTCATACCCGGCAAGGCGCTCGAGGACGTGGCGAAGATCGCAGGCGCAGCCGAGTCGATCTCGCTCGGCGTCTCGGAGAACCAGGTGGTGTTCACGTTCGGCGATACGACGTTCATCTCCCGGAGGATCGAAGGGTCGTTCCCGAACTACCGGCAACTCCTTCCGAAGGAACACGCTACCCGTGTGATCATCGACCGCGCCGAGCTTCTCGAGGCGGTCAAACGGGTCTCGCTCATGGCCCAGCACAGCACGCCGCTGCGTATCAGCGTCTCCACCGCGGAGCACACGCTCACGCTCTCGGCGGCGGCGCAGGATGTCGGCGAGGCGACGGAGGACCTTCAGGTGACACCTGAAGGTGAGGACATCGAGATCGCCTTCAACCACGCGTACCTCGTCGACGGGGTGCAGGTCGCCGAAGGCGACACGATCGCACTGGAGATCACGAGCCCGCTCAAGCCGGGCGTGCTGAAGCCGGCGGACGGGGACGGGTTCACGTACCTGCTCATGCCTGTTCGCCTCGGCTAGAAGGGCGTCTGACCGCGTGTGGATCACACGACTTGGGTTGCGGGATTTCCGCAACTACAAGCACCGCGACTTCACGTTCGGTGAAGGGTTGACCATCTTCGTCGGGGCGAACGCGACAGGCAAGACCACCATCGCGGAAGCCATCCAGACGATCGCGACGGGGGAGTCGTTCCGCAAGCCCAAATGGGACGAGACCATCCGGTGGGGTTGTCGCGAAGCGTTGGTGACGATGGAGGCCGAAGGCGAGACGGCGGCAGTCTCCGTCGAGCTGCACATCACGGCCGACGGTAGGCGCGGGTGGAAGGTCGACGGCGTCACCAGGAAGCAGACGAGGTCGGCGACCCGGTTCGTCCCCGTCGTGGTGTTCACACCCGACGATCTCACACTGGTCAAAGGACCGGCCGAGCAGCGGCGTTCGGCCATCGACGCGCTCGGCGACCAACTGTCCTCGGGTTACGCGACCCTCCGCAGGGACTACGCGCGGGTCGTCAGGCAGCGCAACGCCCTCCTGCGCGACGACGCGCCGGACTCACACCTCACCCCCTGGGACGAGCACCTCGTCCACCTCGGGGCGCGGCTGCACCTGCACCGGCGCAGACTGCTCGTGCGCGTCGCCGAGGCGGCGGCGCCGGTCTACGCGCACATCTCGGCCGGCGAGAGTCTCGCGATCGTGATCGACGACAGGTGCGGGATCGGGCTCCAGGACCCCACCCGGGCGCCCTCGCAAGAGGAGCTGGAAACGTCCCTGCAAGCCGAGTTGCGGCACCGGGCGTCCGACGAACGGGCGCGGAGGACGTCGCTCGTGGGCCCGCATCGCGACGACATCGGCTTCACGCTCGACGGGCGAGACGCCCGGACCTTCGCGAGCCAGGGCCAGCAGCGGACGATCGCGCTGGCGTGGAAGTGGGCCGAGGTGAACGTGGTGGCCGGCATGCTCGGCAAGTCGCCTGTCCTCATACTCGACGACGTGATGTCCGAGCTGGACGAATCGCGGAGGCGGGCGCTTACGGACCTCGTGCGCCGGGAGGGACAGACGTTCATCACGACCACCAACACCGGGTACTTCGAGCCCGGGTTGCTGGAGTCGGCGGACGTCGTCACCACGGGAGGCGACGCGTGATGGCGCGGGAGAAGAGGACTGTCGGCTTCGGAGATATCGCCAACCGCGTGATCGGCAAGGCCGACCGCAAGGGGAAGCGTCACGGTGCAGGGGCCGTGCTCGCCTGGCGAGAGGTCGCAGGAGAGGCCATCGCGGGTCACACCAAAGGGTTTGCGCTGCGCGAGAAGGGCGAACTCGTGGTGTTCGTCGACAGCGCGGGCTGGGCGAACCAGCTTGCGCTGATGTCGAGCGATCTGATCGACAGGTTGAATTCAGCTCTGGGTGAGGATTCGGTAAAGTCGATCCGCTTCACTGTGTCCCGGAAGGTCGCCGCCGAAGCCATGTGGGGCGTCCTCACCGGGGACGACCTTGATAACGGCGGGTCCAACGAGCCCGACCCGGTGCCGCTCGATGCGACCGAAGCGAGGCAGGCGGCCTACATCGCCGATGCGGTCGGGGACCCGGAACTCAGAGAGGTCGCCTTGCGTGTGATGACACGCGACCTCGAGCTGAAGAAGGCAAGGCGCCTCAAGAGGGCCGAAGGAGCGCTTGAAGCCGCCGCTGGAGACAGCGCGGAGACGGTTGCGGGGGGTACCTCCAAGGAGCCCCCCGAAGGCGATTCAGCCCACTAGTTGTGGTACACTTGAGCAGGGCGAACGACTAGATATCGTGGTTGTGCGCCGCCCGCTCTCCGAACCCACAGCTCCCGCCAGCGCGAAGGAGTCAGAGTGTCCGAAAGCTCGTATTCCGGTAAAGATATCCAGGTTCTCGAAGGCCTTGAAGCGGTTCGCAAACGACCAGGAATGTACATCGGCTCCACGGGGCCGAAAGGTCTGCATCACCTCGTTTACGAGCTCGTCGACAACTCGGTCGACGAAGCGCTTGCCGGGCACTGCAGCTGCATCGACGTCATCATCCACCCCGACAACGCGGTGACGGTGATCGACAACGGGCGCGGCATCCCGGTCGATAACGTTCCCAAGTACCGCAAGTCGGGTGTTGAGGTCGCGCTCACGATCCTGCATGCGGGCGGCAAGTTCGGCGGCAGCGGCTACAAAGTCTCCGGCGGCCTCCACGGCGTTGGCGTCAGCGTGGTGAACGCCCTCTCAAGCCGGCTCGAGATCGAGGTCAAGCGCGACGGGCACGTGTGGGAGATGGCCTTCGAGCGCGGCAAAGCGTTGGGGACGCTCCAGAAGGGCGCGAAGTCGAAGGCGACCGGAACGACTGTCAAGTTCTGGGCCGACCCGGACGTGTTCGAGACGACCGAGTACTCGTGGGACACGCTCGCCTCGCACATGCGGGAGACGGCCTTCCTCAACAAGAACCTCAAGATCACCCTCACCGACGAGCGCGAGCTCGACCCGCGGCGGGAGGAGTTCCGCTACGCCGGCGGCATCGTCGACTTCGTGAAGTACCTGAACGACAAGAAGGAGGCGCTTCACTCGAAGCCGATCTACTTCGAGGCCGAGGGCGCCGAAGGCATCGCGGAAGTGGCGCTCCAGTGGAACACCGGCTACTCGGAGACCGTTCTCGCGTTCGCGAACAACATCAACACCCATGAGGGCGGGACGCACCTCGAGGGCTTCAAGAACGCGCTCACGCGAACCATCAACGACTACTCACGGCGCCAGGGCATCCTCAAAGAGAAGGACGACAACCTCTCCGGCGAGGACATCAGGGAGGGGCTCACCGCAGTCATCTCCGTCAAGCTCACCGACCCGCAGTTCGAGGGTCAGACGAAGACGAAGCTCGGCAACACCGAGATGCGCTCGTTCGTGCAGGCCATCGTGACCACCGGGCTGGCCGAGTACCTTGAGGAGCACCCGAAGCCGGCACGATCCATCGTGATGAAGTCGTCGCAGGCGGCGAAGGCGCGCGCGGCCGCCCGCAAGGCCCGCGAGCTCACGCGCCGGAAGGGCCTGTTGGAGAGCTCCACGCTCCCCGGCAAGCTGGCCGACTGCTCGGTCAAAGAAGCGGCGCTCACCGAGATCTACCTCGTCGAGGGCGACTCGGCTGGCGGCTCGGCGAAGCAGGCGCGCGACCGGAGCTTCCAGGCGATCCTGCCTCTGCGCGGCAAGATCCTGAACGTCGAGAAGGCGGGCATCAACCGCGCGCTGTCGTCCGAGGAGATCCAGGCGATGATCACGGCCCTCGGGACGAGCATCGCCGAGGAGTTCGACCTCTCCCAGGCGCGGTACCACAAGGTCATCATCATGACCGACGCCGACGTGGACGGCGCTCACATCAGGTGCCTCATCCTCACGTTCTTCTATCGCTTCATGCGCGAGATGATCGACGCCGGCTACATCTATATCGCGCAGCCGCCGCTCTACAAGATCAGCATGGGCAAGAAGCACGAGTACGCGTACAACGACCGGCAGCTCCAGCAGGCGCTCGCGCGGCTGCCGGAGGGCACGAAGTACAGCCTGCAGCGCTACAAGGGTCTTGGCGAGATGAACCCGGAGCAGCTGTGGGAGACGACGATGGACCCCGAGCGCCGCACCCTGCTCCAGGTCACGCTCGATGACGCCCTTGCCGCCGAGGAGGCCTTCGTCGACCTGATGGGCGACCAGGTGGAACCGCGCAAGCTGTTCATCCAGCGCCACGCCAAGAACGTCCGATTCCTCGACGTATAGCCATCGTGCCGGACCTGGAGAGCGACGATGTGCGCCGACGAACAGCCCAAGCAGAGATTCGAGCCGCCGCCGTGGGAGCGCGAGGCCTTCGAGCGGTTCCAGAAGGAGATGCTGGAGCGCGAGGAGCGGGAGGCGGCCCTGCGCGTCGCGCGCGAGGCTGCCGCGCAGGCGGCGGAGGCGGCGGCGATCGTGGCCGGGGTGCGGCAGGACGGACCATCTGTGGCGGAGGGCGTGCCGGAGACGGCGGCGCCTCCGGTCGCGAAGACGCCAGTGGCGGCCCCCGAAGGTGTCTCGCTTGGCGCGCCGGTCACTCCCCGGCCGGCGTCGACGCCGGCCAGAACGTCGCCCGCGATACCCGAGGCGCAGATCGCCGCGATGCTGATCGAGTTGCGCACGGAAGAACCGCCGCCGCTGCAGTCGAGCCTGCTTCTGGCCAACAGCGTCATGGTGTTCTTCGCCATCATGGGCGTCTACATCAGCATGCAGGCGATGATCTGGCTGGCGAAGGGTGGCGCGCCGGGGTCCCAGGGTTTCGCGCTCCGCGCCGCGGCCTCCTTCCTGGTGTTCCTGGTCGGGGCCGGCTTTCTCGGCGGCGCTTACCTGCTGTTCCGCAAGCACCACAGGTGACGAGGAGATGCTCTAAGTGACTGAACCGCTGACCGCATCCAGCGTGATGCCCATCGACATCGAAGAGGAACTGCGTAAGTCGTTCCTCGAATATTCGATGAGCGTCATAGTGGCCCGCGCGCTTCCGGACGTGCGCGACGGGCTGAAGCCCGTGCACCGGCGCATCCTCTACGCGATGCACGAATCGGGGCTCACGCCGAACCGGGCGTACAAGAAGTCGGCGTGGACCGTCGGTGAGGTCATCGGCAAGTACCACCCCCACGGCGACACGGCTGTCTACGACACGATGGTGCGCATGGCTCAGGATTGGGCGATGCGCGCACCGCTCGTCGACGGCCACGGAAACTTCGGCTCGGTCGACGGCGACTCGGCCGCCGCGATGCGGTACACCGAGTCGCGGCTGGCGCGGCCCGCGATGGAGCTCTTGCGCGATCTCGAGAAGGAGACCGTCGAATTCGGCCCCAACTACGACGAGTCGCTGACCGAGCCGCTCGTGCTCCCGTCGCGATACCCGAACCTGCTCGTAAACGGCTCGGCGGGTATCGCCGTCGGCATGGCCACGAACATCCTGCCGCACAACCTCTCCGAGGTCATCGACGCGACGATCGCATTCATCGACGACCCTGAGATCACCACCGAACAGCTCATGACCCACATCCCGGGCCCCGACTTCCCCACGGGCGGCGTCATCATGGGCCGCGAGGGCATCGTGTCGGCGTACGAAACGGGCCGCGGCTCGATCAAGGTGCGCGGCAAGGCATACGCCGAGCAGACCTCGACCGGGCGCATGCGGATCATCATCACCGAGATCCCGTACACGGTGAACAAAAGCAAGCTTGTGACGAAGATCGCCGATCTGGTGCGCGAGAAGAAGCTGACCGAGATCTCGGACCTGCGCGATGAATCCGACCGCAAGGGCATGCGCGTGGTCGTCGAGCTCAAGCAGACGGCGATCCCGCAGGTGGTGCTCAACAAACTCTTCAAGCACACGCCGCTTGAGACCGGCATGGGCGTCATCCAGCTCGCGCTCGTCGACGGCGTGCCGAGGGAGCTCTCGCTCAAGCAGATGCTCTTCCACTACATCGAGCACCAGAAGGACGTCATCGTCCGCCGCACGCGCTACGACCTGCGCAAGGCCGAGGAGCGCGCCCACATCCTCGACGGCTACGTCATCGCCCTCGACAACATCGACGAGGTCATCAAGATCATCCGGGGGAGCCAGGACGACGCCGAGGCGAAGGCCGGCCTCATGGGCCGGTTCGGCCTCTCGGAGATCCAGGCCGACGCCATTCTCGAGATGCGCCTGCGCCGCCTGACGGGCCTCGAGCGTAGCAAGATCATCGAAGAGCTCACCGATCTGCGCGAGAAGATCACCTGGTACCAGAAGGTCCTCGGCGACATGAACCTGGT
>DCVQ01000035.1:5808-7335 GCA_002328745.1 Actinobacteria bacterium UBA2184 | reverse complement strand
AAGGCCGGCTACGTGAAGCGCCTGCCGGTGGCCACCTACCGCCAGCAGAAGCGCGGCGGCAAGGGCATCTCCGGGGTGAACCTCAAGGAGAGCGACTTCGTCGAGCACCTCTTCATCAGCTCGACGCACGACTACGTGCTCTTCTTCTCGACGCGCGGCAAGGTGTATCGCCTCAAGGTGCACGAGCTGCCGGTCGGCTCGCGCCACGCGCGCGGCACGGCGGTCGTGAACCTGCTGCCGTTCACCCAGGAAGAGCGCATCGCGGCGGTTATCACCACGCGCGACTTCTCCACCGACGAATACCTGCTCTTCGCCACCGCGCAGGGCATGGTGAAGAAGACTGCCATCCAGGCGTACGACCGCTCGCGGCGTGACGGCATCATCGCCATCAACCTGCGGGACGATGACGAGCTGATCGCGGCGCGCCGGGTGCGTGAAGGCGAGCGCGTGATGATGGTCTCGGCCGAAGGCAAGGCCATCAAGTGGGACGAGAGCGACGCCCGCCCGATGGGCCGCGACACGATGGGTGTCCGCGGGATGAACGTGAAGGGCGACGACCGGGTGCTCGGCATGGAGATCGCGTATCCGGGCTCCGAGCTGTTCGTGGTGACGGAGCGCGGATACGGCAAGCGCACACCGGTGGACCAGTACCCGATCCAGAACCGGGGCGGCATGGGCGTGAAGACGATCCAGGTCACCGCGAAGAAGGGCCGTCTCGCGGGCATGAAGATCGTCATGCCGGGGCACGAGCTGATGCTCATCTCCGACGAGGGTGTCGTGATCCGCGTGAAGGCGGAGGACATCAGCCAGCTGGGCCGTTCGACCCAGGGCGTGAAGGTCATGAACGTGAGCGAGAAGGACCGCGTCTCGGCGATCGCCCGAGTGAGCGGTAAGAAGAAGAAGAAACCCGCGACGGTCGAGGGCCAGCAGGCGCTGATCGCCGAGGAGCCGACGCACCTGCCGGGCATGACGGAGCGCGAGGCCGAGGCCGAGGACCTCGTGAGCGAGGACTTCGACGAGGAAGAGTAGGCCCCGCACGGTATACATCCGGTAACGGACGGCGGCCAGCAGGCGGGCGAGGGCCGTTACCGCGCTACGATGAACGTGACCACAGACCGGCGTCCCCCCGAGGGGCGCCGGTCGTCATGCGGACAGAGGATCGCGCGACATGTCGTTCGTACGCTCGCTGGTGCTGCGGCTGCTGCCGCTCCGATACAGGCTCGTGGCCCGGTCGTTCACCTCGAACGCCCGTCGCTACCTCACGGCCGCCTCCCTGCAGAACGTCGGGTACGGCATCATCGGCACGGCGTTCGCGATCCACCTCAAGGACAGCGGCTTCTCCGAGGCGGTCGTGGGCGACGTCGAGGGCGCCCTCGCGCTGTCGGGCGCGGTCGTGTGCCTGCTGCTGCCCCCGCTCGTGACCTCGGTGGGGTACCGCCGGCTCATGATGTTCGCGGGACTCGCCCTCGGCGTCGCCCGCTTCGGGCAGGCGTACGCCCCTACGGCCGCGTCGGTGATCGCGCTCGG
>DCVQ01000035.1:0-5790 GCA_002328745.1 Actinobacteria bacterium UBA2184 | reverse complement strand
ACTTCGTGATCCGCATCGCGTCGGTCGTCGTCGGCTCGCTCGTCGGCGGCATCGCCCCGGTGGCGCTCGAGCCGCTCGTGGGCCAGGCGGAATCGTTCAGGCTGACGATCGTCATCGCCGCGGCCCTGATGGCGGGAAGTGCGATCGCCGCCTCGCGCATCGAGGATCGGCCCCGCGAGCACGCGAGCCTGCTGGTCGGCTGGCTGGCAACGCTTCGCGGCTTCTCCTCGTGGGGCCGCGTGGCGCGGCTGCTCGTGCCCGAGATGCTCATCTCGCTGGGTGCGGGACTCGTGATGCCGTTCGTTGCGCTGTACCTGCGTCACCACCTCGGCGCGACGGTGACCGAGATCGGGTTCATCCAGGCGGTCAGCTCGGTTGCGATGGCGGCCGCGGCGCTCGCGACCCCGCGTCTGGCCCGGCGCATGGGCCTTGCGGGGACCGTCGTGATGACCGAGATCGCGTCGCTGCCGTTCCTGGTGATGATCCCGTTCTCGACGAGCCTGCCGCTCACGGCCGTGCTCTTCTGGATGCGCGGCATGCTGATGAACATGTCGTGGCCCATCTACAACCAGCTCTCGATGGAAGGTCTTCCTCCGGCGGACAAGCCGCTGGTGGCGGGCTGGGTCCGGTTCGGCTGGAGCGCGGCGTGGCTTGCGGGCAGCGCGATCGGCGGGCGCCTGATGGCGCAGTCGTACACGACGCCGTACTTCTACACGGCGGCGCTCTATCTGGCGGGAGCGACCGCCACGTTCCTGCTGCTGCGCGGCATACGCCCGGAGGATCGGGAGCATACGGACGCCTTGGCCGCGTAAGGGGATGCTACGATGAACCACATGGATCTTCCGATCGCCACACGCGAACGCATCGGCACCATCGATGCGGTCCTCTTCGATCTTGACGGCACGGTCGTCAACACCATCCCGCACATCCTGGCGTCGTTCCGCCATGCGACGCAGGAAGTGCTCGGGCAGGCGCTGCCCGATGACGTGCTGCTCGAGCACGTCGGCGTCCCGCTCGCGCGACAGATGTACTCTTTCACCGACGACGATGCGGTGGCATCCGAGCTGCTCGTCGTGTACCGTGCGTTCAATCACGCCACCCACGACGAGATGGCGCTGCTTTACGACGACACGCTCGTCACGCTCGAAGCGCTCGCGAGGGCGGAGATGCCGATGGGCATCGTGACCTCCAAGAGCGCGCTCATGGCCAACAGGGCGCTCGACCTGTTCGACATCGCACGCTACTTCGGCGCGGTGGTGACCGCGGACGACACCGACGTGCACAAACCCGATCCCACTCCGGTGCTCGAAGGGGCCGCGCGCCTCGGCGTTGACGCCACGCGGTGCGTGTACGTTGGCGACAGCCTGGCCGACGTGGCCGCGGCCCGCGGCGCCGGCGCGCTTGCCGTCGCGGCGACCTGGGGTGTGGCTTCGCGCGAGCGGCTCGAAGCCGCCGGTCCCGACGTGGTGCTCGCCACGCTGTTCGATCTCGTGGGACTCCTCGGAGTCGGCGAGCCGGTAGCGTAGGATACACAGGTAACCCGCATCCGCCCCGGCATGGCGTAGCGGCACGGAACACGACGCGGGAGGTCACGGTGTCGAAAGGCAAAGTCATCGGTGCGCTCGTCGCGCTCGCCGTCGTCGGCGGCGCGGCGGCGGCATTCGCGCTTGCGGGCCGCTCCGCGCTGGAGGTCGACACTGGCGAGGTCGCGCGTCAGGAGCTCGCCGTGATCGTGAGCGCCGCCGGATCGGTCTCGGCGGCCGAGCGGGTGGACGTGTACCCGCCCACCGCCGGGCTTCTCGTGAGCGTGAACGTCTCCGATGGCGACCCGGTGAGCGCCGGCGACGTCATCGCGGTGATGGACGTGGCGCCGCTCGAGGTGCAGCTCGCCCAGGCGGAGGCGGCCTACGCGGGCGCGGTCGCCCAGCGGGAGGCCGTCACGAAGAGCGCTCCGGGAGCGACGGACGTCGCGGCCGCACAGGCCGCGGTGAACGTGGCGTGGACCGCCTACGAGATAGCCGACGCCCAGTACGACGCCGCGCTGGCCGGTGCGGGTGCGCCCTCCGCGTCCGATATCGCGGCTGCTGAGGCGGCCGTTGCCGCCGCCCAGAGCGTCTACGACGCGGCCGTCGCGGCGTACGACAGCTACTACAACACTGTCTACCTCCCGGCACCTGAGCCGCGGGATCCGAGTCTCGAGACCGCGCTCGTCGCCCTCACGCTCGCGCGCGAGCAGGCGGCGGCCAACCTGCTCACGGCCCAGCAGAACCTTGCGGCGCTGAACGCGATGACGGGCGGCGCGGCGACGGCCTCGGCCAAGATCGCGCGCGACCAGGCGTATGCGGCGTACCTGGCGGCCCTCTCCCAGCGCGAGGCGCTCGCTCGCGCATCGAGCGTCACCGGGGCGATCGCCGCGACGGACGCCGCGATCGAGGCGGCAGAGCGCGCGCGTGACCTTGCGTCGGCAACGCTCGAGAAGGCCGAGATCGTCGCGCCGATCGACGGCGTCGTGCTGTTCAACACGGTCTCCGGAGGCATCCTCGGCGGACCTGTGGTCAAGCCCGGCCCGGGATCGTCGGTGAGTCCTGCGGCGGCGCCGTTCGCGGTGGTCGCGCTCGAGTCGCTCACGTTCACCGCGCAGGTGGACGAAGCGGACGTCACGCGTGTCGACACGGGCATGAGCGCGACCGTGTGGCTCGACGGCCTGCCCGGGGTGGAATTCGCCACCGAAGTGGCGCGCGTCGGCCGGCAGTCGGTGCTGACGCCGACCGGGGGGACCGCCTTCCCGCTTGAGTTCACGATCGACAACACCGCCGACGCCGACGTGCTGCTCGGCATGAACGGCTCGGTCGAGATCAGGATCGAGACCGTGGGAAGCACGCTGGCGATGCCGATCGAAGCGCTGCTGGAGGAGGGGACGGGCCACTACGTGTACGTGGTGGACGACGGCGTCGCCAGGCGAGCCGAGATCACGGTGGGCCGTATGACCGAGACGCTCGTGGAGGTCGTCTCCGGGCTCGAGGCGGGCGATGTCGTCGTGACGAGCAGCGTCGGCAACCTGGACGACGGCACACGCGTCCGGGCGAAGTAGCGGGCTATGAACCGACCCGATAACGACGGGCGAGTGGTCCTCGAGACTCGCGGCGTCACCAAGACGTACCGGCTCGAGGACGTCGAGGTGAACGCCCTTCAGGGCGTCGACGTGTCGATTCGCCAGGGCGAGATGGTCTCTATCATGGGGCCCTCCGGTTCCGGCAAGTCGACTCTCATGCATATCGTCGGGCTTCTCGACCGGCCCACGTCCGGCCAGGTGATCCTCGAGGGCGACGACGTGAGCAGCCTCCTTCCCAACGAGCTCTCCGCGCTCAGGAACCGGTATATCGGGTTCGTCTTCCAGGCGTTCAACCTTCTCTCGCGCACGAGCGCGCTGGCCAACGTCGAGCTGCCGCTCGTGTACGCGGGAGTCGGCGCGGCCGAACGGACGCGCCGTGCGCGCGAATCGCTCGAGCGCGTGGGGCTCGGCGACCGGCTCGGCCACTACCCTAGCCAGCTTTCGGGCGGGCAGCAGCAGCGCGTGGCGATCGCGCGCGCCCTCGTGAACAGCCCGAGCATCGTGCTGGCCGACGAACCCACCGGCAACCTCGACTCGCGATCCGGCATCGAGGTCATGACGGTGCTCCAGGACCTGCACGCGCAAGGGATCACGGTCGTGCTCGTGACGCACGACGACCGCGTAGCGAGCCACGCCGAGCGGATCATCAGCGTGTTCGACGGCCGGGTGCGCGAAGACGCGCCGGTCGCGCAGCGCGTGATGGCGGCAGCGGAGCTCGCCGAGCTCGATGGCGGCGAGGTGAGAAGGCCGTGAACCTCGTCGAGAGCTTCCGGATCGCGATGCGGGCGCTTGCGGCCAACAAGGCGCGCAGCCTGCTCACCATGCTCGGCGTCATCATCGGCGTCGCGGCGGTCATCCTGCTCGTGGGCATCGGCACGGGCGTGTCCGACCAGGTCACCGGTTCCCTCGAAGGCCTCGGTTCGAACCTGCTCTTCGTCATGCCCGGGCAGTACGAGGCCGGCACCGGCGGCGCCAACGCCCCCGGTCGCAGGTTCACGCTCGACGACCTCGAGACCATCCAGCGCAAAGTGGACGGCGTTGCGGGCGCGGCGCCGGTGCTCACGGCCGGGGCGACGGTAAAGGCCGGCAACCGGTCGATGCGCGTCATGGTCGCCGGCGGCGGCGAGCAGGGCGCGGACGTGTTCGCCAACGAGCTTGCTGGCGGGCGGCACTACCGTCGCGGCGAGGTCCAGGCGGCTTCGCACGTGATCGCGCTGGGGTCCCGCGTGACAGAGACGCTGTTCCCCAACCAGGATCCCGTCGGCAAGCAGGTCACCTTGAACGGCCAGCGTTTCACGGTCATCGGACACTACGCGTCGATGGGCGGCGGGCTCGGCGGCGACCAGGACAGTCAGGTCTACATCCCGGTCACCACGGCCCAGAAGTTGTTCAACATCAACTACATCGACGCCATCGTCGTGAAGGCGGCCGACCCCGACGACATCGACGTGGTGCGCGGCGACATCATCCGGGCGCTCAAGCCGTCCTTCGGCGAGGAGTTCACCGTGCTGTCGCAGGAGCAGACGCTCGGCATCCTCTCCGACCTGCTCGGCATGCTCACCTACATGCTCGCCGGGATCGCCGGCATATCGCTTCTCGTCGGCGGCATCGGGATCATGAACATCATGCTCGTGAGCGTGAGCGAGCGAACCCGCGAGATCGGCATCCGCAAGGCGGTCGGTGCGCGCACCTACGACATCCTCTCGCAGTTCGTCATCGAGGCGGTCGCGCTCTCGATGCTCGGCGGAGTGCTGGGCATCGCCGTGGGGTGGGGCGGCGCCTCGGCGATCGAGCGGTTCTCGCCGGTGCCGACGAACGTGACCATCGGCGCCGTGTCGATGTCGTTCTTCTTCGCCTTCGCCGTCGGCGTGTTCTTCGGCGTCTATCCGGCGTGGAAGGCGAGCCGCCTGGATCCGATCGAGGCGCTCCGGTACGAGTAGCGGCGCGGTCTTCGCGCGGCCCCGGGGCTACGACATGAAGTCGGTGGGGTCGACGTGCTCGAGGAAGTCGCGGAAGCGCTCCACCTCGGCCTCCTCGTCGACCTCGGTGACCTCCACGGCGGCCTCGGAGAAGACCTCGTCGGCGACGAAGATCGGGCAGCCGGAGCGCACGGCGAGCGCCACGCAATCAGACGGTCTCGCATCCACGACGGCCACCTGGGCCTCGTTGCGCAGCACGAGCGACGCGTAGAACGTGCCGCCATCGAGACGGGTGACCTCGATGCGGTCGACCTGAAACCCGGTGGCCCGTATGGCCCCCAGCATCAGATCGTGCGTCATGGGACGGGGCGGCACGACGTTCTGGATGGCGAGCAGTATCGCGGTGGCCTCGGGCGTCCCGATCCAGATCGGGAGGGCGCGCCGCGTGCTCGCCGATTCGACGGCCTGGCCGACAGGAACGAGCAGCAGAACGGGCTGCGAGGTGGTCGCATCCACGCTCAATCCCGCTATGCGTACCTGTATCATGCGACCTCCTTTCGGCTCCTCTTCCATCGTACCCCAGCAGGGCCGCAGGACGCGGTGCGGCAGGCGTGCGAGTGGGGCGACGGCGATTCTTGACGCTGCTTCGAAGCGTAGGCTATGGTATCCAGGCTGTTCGCAGCGCGGGCCCGTAGCTCAGTTGGTTAGAGCGCACGGCTGATAACCGTGAGGTCGATGGTTCGAATCCATCCGGGCCCA
>DCVQ01000022.1:10877-17135 GCA_002328745.1 Actinobacteria bacterium UBA2184 | reverse complement strand
GTACTTGCCGATCTTCACCGAGGCGACCTCGCCGTAGCCGAGATTCTGCAGCGCGCGCTCGGCGGTGGCGCCCGGCGGATCGAAGATGCCCTTCTTGTAGGTCACGAAGATCTTGAAGCGTGCCATCCGCGTCCTCTCCTTCTAGCCGCTGGCCTCGTCGGCGGCAGCGGCGCCCGCGTCCCCTGCGATCTCCGGCGCCCGTGGGACGCCGACGAACAGGGCGCTCTTCTTCTCGGCCGACCGTGCGTCCATCGCCGCGACGAGCCGCCTGCGCCCGTGCCACATGAGCACGATGCCGACGAGCCATGCCGCGATCGCGAGATAGGCGAACACGGGGATGTCGGTGTGGACGTCTATCACCGCCTGGTCGGCCGAGCCGACCTGGAAGAAGCTCGCCACGAAGCCGAGGACGCCGAGCCCCGCGACGATGAGGCCCGCCCAGTACTCGTACAGGTAGGCTCTCACGCGCGCGGGCACGTCCTTCAGGCTCACGACCGCCCCTTCTTGGCGGCGTCGGCGTCCGTGCCGCCCTTGTTCGTGCCTTTCTCCGAGCCGCCCTTCTTGGTGCGCACCGACGCGAGGAGCACGTTGCGGAGCCTCCTGATCACGAGCAGCTCGATGCCGAGCGCGATCACCGACGCGACGAGGGCGATCACGGCGATCGTGCTCTGGTAGGCCTGCATCTGCTCGATGAACCAGCCGGCCAGGATGAGCGCGACGCTCCCGAGCAGAAGCACCCACCAGATGCGGCGCCACTTCTTGATCTCCGGGGAGGTGGGCAGCCCGGCCCAGTCCTTCATCGGACCGGACTTCGGCTTCGCCTTCACGGGCGTCGCCACCGTTCCGCGCGAGCGCACCGGCTTCGCCTTCGCGGCGCTCTTCCGGGTGGTGCCGTGCTCGGTACCCTTGCGGTACCGGTCGTTGGCGTAGCTGCGTTTGGACACTCGGTCAGACCCCTTCCGGAAGAAACGGCTCGTCGGTGATGAGCTCGTAGGCCTCGATGTACTTCTCGGCGGTCACGGCGATGATGTCCTCGGGCAACGACGGCGCCGGCGGCTTCTTGTCCCAGCCGCTCGACTCGAGCCAGTCCCGCACGAACTGCTTGTCGAAGCTCGGCTGCGGGCCGCCCGCCTTGTACTCGTCGGCCGGCCAGAAGCGCGAGCTGTCGGGGGTGAGCACCTCGTCGATGAGCGTGACCTCGCCTTCCACCAGCCCGAACTCGAACTTGGTGTCGGCGATGATGATGCCACGCTCGGCCGCATGGTCGCGGGCCGCCGAGTACAGGGCGAGCGACGCGTCGCGGAGCTGCCCGGCATAGTCGGCGCCGACGATCTCCACCATGCGCTCGAAACTGATGTTCTCGTCGTGATCGCCTATCGCCGCCTTGGTCGACGGAGTGAAGATCGGCTCGGGCAGCCGGCTGCTCTCCACCAGCCCCGCCGGCAGCTGCTGGCCGCACACCGTGCCATGCTCGCGGTACTCTTTCCAGCCGCTCCCCGCGAGGTAGCCGCGCACGATGCACTCGACCGGGAACACCTCGGCCTTCTTCACGATCATGAAGCGGCCGCGCAGGGTGTCCGCATAGCGCTCGAGCGACTCGGGCAGGTCGCACTCGTCCGCGGTGAGCAGATGGTTGGGCACCACCTCGGCGAGCAGGTCGAACCAGAAGAGCGAGATCTTGGTGAGCACCTCGCCCTTGTAGGGCACCGGATCGGGGAGCACCACGTCAAACGCGCTCAGGCGGTCGGTCGCCACGATGAGGAGCGCCTTACCGAGGTCGTAGATGTCGCGGACCTTGCCCTGCGCGCTTGGAGTGAGGTCGATCGGCTGCACGCCGGGTCCTTTCGGTCTGACGTCGGTCGGACTCGAGCGGCGCGCCTTCGCCGCTCGCGCCGGCTGCGCCGCTGGCTGCATTGTAGGCGATAGCGGCAGACGGGGTAAGGCCGCCCGTCGGCTGCTGCCGCCGCCCGGGCCGTCCCCGCCGCGTGCCGTGCCCTACCTCGGCAGGCCGAGCCGCTCGATCGCCTCGGCGTCGGGGCCGTCGAGCGGCGTGGCGAGACCGATCAGGGAGAAGACCAGGTCGGTGAACGTGAAGTCGGGTTCGTAGGAGATGATCGCGGGCGTGCCCTCTATCCCGCCCAGGTCGGCGGCCCTCTCGACCGCGTCGTCGTAGTTGCCGAGCGTGTCCACGAGCCCAAGGTCGACGGCCTCGGCCGCGAGCCATGCCCACCCGGTCGCGAGCTCGCGGACGTCCGCCTCGTCCATGCCGCGGCCGAGGGCCACGTCGGCGATGAACTGCTCGTAGGCGATCTCCATCTGGCCCTCGAGCATCACCGTCTCGGTGGCGGTCATGCTCCGGTACGGGCTGCCCACGTCCTTATGCTCCCCCTGCGTGAGCACGGTGAACTCGACGCCCAGCTTGTCGAGCAGCCCCGCGACGTTGGGCACCTCCATGATCACGCCGATGCTGCCGACGGTGGATCCCGGCGATGCGACGATCTCGTCGCACTGCGAGGCGACCATGTACGCGCCCGATGCGCCGATGTCGCCGATGCTCGCGACGATCGGCTTCTCGGCCGCGGCGCGACGCACCGCAAGCGAGATCTCCTGGGACGCGGCCACCGTGCCTCCCGGCGAATCGATGCGCAGCAGGATCGCCTTGACGTTCGGGTCCGCAAGCGCCTGGTCGAGCTGATCGAGCATGTACTCGGGAGACACGATGCCGTCGTAGATGCTGCCCGTCCCCGCGATCACACCCTCGACGTGGATGACGGCGATACCATCGCCCATCACGACGGACTCGCCGCCGAGCGCCCCCACGAACAGGATCACCGGGCAGGCGAGCAGCGTGAGCACCACGAGCGCGATGCCGATGCCGAGCCCCCACTTGGCGCCGCGCGACATCCGCCGCGGTTCCGGCTGCGGCGGGAACGCCGGCGACCCCGAAGGACTCGCGCCGGGATACGCGCCCGGCGGCGGGTATGCGCCCGGCGCGGGCGGCGACTGGAACGGGGCGGGCGTCGCGTCCGGGTACCGAGACTGCGTGTCGTCCATCGGTGATGCCTCCTTCAGGGCGGCGAGCCCCGACTAGATCTTCCCAAGCAGCGCAAGGGCCGCGATGGCGTGCCCCGCACCAAGTACCACGAGCGCGTAGCCGAGGTAGCGGTGCACCCTCCAGTGCAGCCGGCCCTTGAGCTTGATCACCCGGGAGCCCAGCATCACCTGGAGCACGAGCGCGATGAAGACGAGCGTCCCTCCGGCGATGATGGCCTCGTAGGTCACGCGGATGCCCGCAAGCATGGCGCCTCCCTCGCAGCAGGGGTGCCGGCGGCGCGACGCACGCCGCCTCCGCTCATGCTACACCACGCAGGCGCCGCCCCAGCGACAGAGGTTCTCGCTCAGCGCGCCAGGTAACGCCGAGACGAGATCGCGCGCCCGCATGGCGGGCGTCGCCCCCATGGCGCGCCCCGCCTCCCGGTTGGCGAGGCACGCACACCGGGCCGCATCGATGGTCGGGAACCCGGCGGCGAGAAACGCGCACGCGAGCCCCGTCACGGTGTCGCCGGTGCCGCCGATCGCCTCGAGCTCCGGGACGCACGGCTCGTCGATGGCCTCGACGACCTCCCCCTCGCACGCGATGTGGTCGCGGACGCCCTTGATGAGCAGCACCCGTGAGGCGCCGCCCGTCTCGTGCGCGCGTCGGGCGAGCGCGACCGGATCGAACCCGTCGTTGCCGAACAGGTAGTGGGAGACGTACGCGGGATGCGTCACCTCGGGATCGGCGAGGAAGCCGACCTCGCCCACGTCGGGCGTCATGAGCTCGAAGCGGGTGGCCAGCCCCGCTGCCTTCGCCGCGTACATCCCGCCCGCGTCGGCGACGAGCAGGGCATCGGGCACCACCTCGGCAAGCCGGTGCACGGCGTGGCGCATGAGCGCCATGACCGGCTGCATGTAGTGGAACGCGACGGCCGACGGCCGCAGGCGCGCCGCCACCTCGGGCAGGCGCTCGTACACGTGCCGGGTGCCGTCGCCGCGTCCGATGTCGCCCGCGACGAGCGCGTAGGGCGCGGCGATCTTCAGGTGCGAGGCGACCTGGCAGGCCGCTCCGAGCATCGCCGAGGTGCCCTGGGAACTCGGCACGCGCGTACCGGCGATGGCGATGACGCCGTCGGGCTCGAGCGTCACCGGGCCCTCCAGCACTGGACCGTCTATCACCGGATAGGTTGCGACGACGAGCAGCGTCATCGGGCGTCGCCTCCCGCCGGGGCGCAGGCGTCGCGGCCGTCGAGCTGCGCGCAAGCCTCGACGTACGCGCGGTCGAGCATCAGGCCGCAGAGCGTGTACCCGAGGTCCTTCGGGCGCGTCACCTCATCGATGCGCCGCCCCACGAGCGCGAGATTGAGGTACGGGATGTCCGGGCAGCCGCCGCCGGAGGTGTTCACGATGGTACCCGTGGCCTTCTCGACGACGATCTTCATATTGCCAGCGCGCACCATGAGCCACTCGCCGAAGTCCACCGTGGTGACGAGATCGCACACCTCGGCCGTGCCCTCGGCGTCATCTATCCAATCGCGCACGTGCACGCCCGCTTCGGCGAGCGTGCGGGCGGCGCCCACGTGCTCGAAGCGGGGAAGCGCCACCGAGAGGTCGCATCCGGCCCGCAGGCGTGCCGGCGGCGCGACGAGGGTGACGTCGTAACCCACCGCCTTGAGCGTCCGCTCGGCGCCGAGCGCGTCGTTCACCGCGTCGAAGAGGAACAGCCCGAGCGCCTCGTCGGCGCCCGGGCTCCGCTTCGGTTCCTTTCGGCCGAACAGCTGCACCGATGACTCCTTGCGCTAGCGGCGGACCCCGGTGATGCGATACTCCGACGCGTCCTCGGCGATGGTGACGGTGTAGCCCGAGTCCTGCAGCAGCGCGACCACGTTGGCCTTTGCCGTCCCGCTATCCGCGAGCACGAGAATCTCTGCCGGGTCGCCGTCGATCGCCTTCTTGGTGTGCATCAGCGGCATCGGGCACGAGAGCCCGCGAACGTCCAGTTCCTTCATCTGCGCTCTCCCCCCGCTAGGCCGTCTTGCGGCTGCCCGCGAGGGCCACCGCGACGAGTATGGCTGCCATGACACCGAGCGCCGGCCACGCGTTCTCGGCCAGGCCGAGCGGGGACGACGCAAGGTTGTAGAAGTGCGTGGCCCCGGCGCCCACGAGCATGCCGACGACCGCCACGAAGCTGTCGGCGTCGCCCTCGGCACCCATTATCACCTGCCGGAACGGGCATCCGCCGAGCAGCACGGCCGCGAAGGTGGCGACGGTCATCGCGGCGAAACTGCCGAGCGCGTCGTTGTGCGCCACCGGCTGGCCCTCGAAGCCGACGACGTACTGGCCGAGCATCAGGTTCACGACGGTCGCGCCGATGAGCAGGCCGATCACGCCGAAGAGCAGGTCGTAGCGCCGCACGAGGATCGCGTCGCGGATGCCGCCGATCGAGCAGAAACGGCTTCGCTGCGCGACGACGCCGATGGCGAGGCCCGCGATGAGCGAGACCCACAGCGCTGCCCGCTTGCCGCCGGGCATCGGCTTGGTTGCCGCGACCTTCCCGGCGTCGGCGAGCACCGTGCCGTCGTCGGCGACGACCGCGCCATCGACGATGCTCGCGGTCGGGTCGCCGTTCCCGTCGGCCGGCTTGAGCACCTTGAGGCCATCACCGTCGGGCGCAACGACCACCTGGCCCGGCACCACGGCTCTCGCGTTCTCGGGCGTGACCGTGGCCCATCCGGGCTTGGCTCCGTAGGCGCTGACGAGCGCGAACACCAGCAGCACGACCGCAACGGCGGGCAGCAGCCAGCCGAGCGGTCTCGCGACCGCCTTCGCGCGACCGAGGTTGAACCCGCGCTTCAGGAAGACCACGCCGATGATGACGCCCGCGACGATGCCGGCGATGCCCCAGAGCGCCGAAAGGTCCCCGCCTCCGAGGCGGAGCCAGGCGCGGACGGTGCACCCGAGGAAGATGAGCGCCCCCACCATGAAGATGAAGCCGAGCACGAACCGCACGACAGGCTGGCTCCCGCCCCGCGGACGGAACTCACGCGTGACGAGCGCCGCGGCGAGCGCACCCAGGATGATGCCGACGATCTCCGGCCGGATGTAGGCCACAGCGGCCTGGTTGGTGGAACCCCCCACGAAGAAGCCCGTGATATCGCGCAGGAAGCACGCGATGCACAGGCCCATGTTGCCGGGATTGCCCTGGCTCACGAGCCAGGCCGC
>DCVQ01000022.1:0-10807 GCA_002328745.1 Actinobacteria bacterium UBA2184 | reverse complement strand
CGCGGATGCGCTCCCGCTCGCCGCTGCCGAGCAGCGCCCTGCGCGCGCCCTCGAGCGCGGTGTTGCCGGCGAACGTGACGCGTCCGGCCCATTCGGCGGGCAGGAGTCCGAGGCGCACCAGCGCCTCGCCCCTCACGTGATAGCCGAATCCGCCCGCTACCACCACGTTCGCGACATCTCCCGTCCCGCGGCCGGCTTCCTGCAGGAGCAGCGTCGTGCCCGCCCGGATCGCTCCCACGGCGAGCTGCACCTGGCGGACGTCCTTCTGGGTGAGCATCACGTCCCCGGGCGCATCCACCCGAAACGCACGGACGCCGTCGCGGCTGGCGAGACGCTCGCCCAGAAGCCCGTCTGCCTCGTCGGCCATCCGGCCGCTTGCCTCCACGATGCCGGCGTCGAGCAGCACCGCGATCAGATCGAGCAGGCCGCTCCCGCAGATGCCCGCAGGCTCGCGATCGCCGATCACGCCGAGGCGCACGTCGCCGTCCACCAGCCAGACGCGCTCGACGGCCCCCGCGACCGCGCGCATGCCGCACTCGATCGCGGCGCCCTCGAACGCCGGACCGGCGGCCGTCGAGGCCGCGACGAGCTCGCCGCCAGAGGAGAGCACGATCTCGCCGTTGGTGCCCAGGTCGATGAAGAGCGTCGCTCCGGGCCGGCCCTCGATATCGGCGGCGGCGATCCCCGCCGTGATGTCCGAACCGACGAACGCGCCGGCTGCGGGCGGCACGAGCAGATCGAGCGAGGGGAAGGTGGACATGCCGAGCGCGTGCGCAGGCAGCACCGCCCCGCCCACCGGCGCGCCCTCGTAGGGTGCCTCGCCCAGCGGCGCGACGTCCGCGCCTGCGAGCAGGCCGGTCATCGCGGTGTTGCCGACCACGACCGCCTCGACGAGCGCCTCGTGCGGGAGCCCCGCGCGGTCAAGAGTCTCGACGAGCATCGCGTCCAGCGGCCGGGCGACCGCGTGCTGCAGCTCCGCCGCACCCCCGTGCATCGCGTACGCCACGCGCGAGAGCACGTCGGCCCCGTACGCGCGCTGCGGGTTGAGCGCGCCGGCGCTCGCGAGCGTCTCGCCGCTGCGCAGGTCGACCAGCAGCACNNCCGGCTCGGGCACCGTCACCGTGACGTCGCCCTCGGCCCTCGCCCGGCACGCGAGGCGCCACCCGGCTGCGACCGAGGCGCCGCCGAGCAGCTCGCTCTCGTCGGCCGACAGGGGCGAGAGCATCCCTTCGGCGCGCACCCGGCACGAGCCGCACCTGCCGGTGCCGCCGCAGGGCGCGTCTATCGCGACTCCGGCCCTCCGCGCGGCGGCAAGGAGGGTCTCCCCCACGCCCACCGTGACGGCACGCCCGGACGGCTCGAATCGTATGGTCGCCCGCTCGCGATCGGTCATGCGGCCCTCCTCCTACCGAGGATGGTACCGCGAGCGGCGCGTGCGCGCCCGAAGCCGAGTGCCCGCCGCATTCGTGCCGCTCAGCCGAGCGCCACGACGCCGGTGGCGAGCGAGACGTACGCGACGTACCCGACGATCATCAGGGCGCCCGTGCGGCGCCCCACGCGCTGCCGCCCGGTAAGCCACGGGACCGACAGCACGGTGACCGCGAGGAGCGCGAGACCGCTCGTGCGGATGAACGCCGCATCCACCGGGACCGGAGCGACCATCGCCGTGATGCCGAGTATGGCGAGCAGGTTGAACAGGCTGCTGCCAACGAGATTGCCGAGCGCCACGTCGTGCTCGCGGCGCCGTGCCGCGGCGGCGGTCGTCGCGATCTCCGGCAGCGACGTGCCGAGCGCGACCACGCTCAGGCCGATCACCGCGTCGCTCACCCCCCATACGCGCGCGATGGCGACGGCGCCGTCGAGCAGGAACCGGGCGCCCACGATCAGTCCGGCCGTGGAGGCCGCCAGAACGACGAGCGAGAGCCACGCCGACCAGTCGGCGCCGAACTCCTCAGGGCTCTCGGCATGGATGCGGGCCGCCGCATCGCGCTCGCGGCGCTCCCGCTGATAACCATTCCAGAGGTGTGCGGCCAGAGCGGTGACCATGAGCGCGCCTCCGATCGGGCCGATGCCACCGAAGAACCCCACGACGACGAAGCCCGCTGTGGCGAGCACCAGGGCGGCCACATCGCGCCGCAGCGCCCCGCGGCGCGCGGTGAACGGCACCAGGACGCCCATCGCGCCAAGCCCGAGCGCGAGGTTCGCGATGTTGCTGCCGGTCACGTTGCCGACGGCGATCCCCGGAGTCCCCGCGAGCGCCGACTGCACGCTCACCACCAGCTCGGGCATGGACGTCGCTGCCGCCACGACCGTGATGCCGATGAGCAGCGACGGCAGGCCCAGGCGCCTCGCGAGGGCCACGGCGGCCCTCACGAGCGCTTCGCCGCTGAGCGCGAGCAACGCCATGCCGCCGAGCAGACCGACGAGCGGCTCGGACACGTCGGGCCCCTTTCGGCCGTCACCGTCATAGCGACTCCGAGTATCCCTGAAGCCGCGGCCGGGCGCACGGTCCCGTTCGGCGCGGCCCTCTCCCGGAATCACGATGGTCGTCCCCGCCGCTGAATCGTATGATGGGACGGACGTATATCCGGCACCGTGCCGGACATGGACCGTGAACGAAGTTCGGAGGACCCCGTGACTTCCCTCAAGACCTGCTCCACGTGCCATCTCGAGTACGACGCCGCGCTGGAGCATTGTCCTCACTGCGATGCCACCGCCGCCGCGAAGGCCGTGAAGGCCGGGCCGATGCGCAGGGCGCGAGCCGCGTTCCGCAGGTGGTTCCCCGTCCTGCCCGCGGCCGTAGTGACCGTCGCGTACTGGATCGTCCCGACGGTTCACGTCGTCTTGCCGGGCAGGGAGTTCACGCCGCCCGTGACGTTGTGGCGGGCGTCGCTCGACACCTGGGCGTACGCGGCCGAGGCCACCATCTCGAAGGTCGCGAGCACGGACTTCCTGCTGGCCTTCTCGCCCGTGATCGCGGCAGCGGCCGTGATCATCATCGCGCTCACGGTGATCGCGCATTCCGTCAGGAAGCCTGCAATCGGGTTCGTCGTGGCCCTGCTTTCGTTCGGCGCGTTCCTGTGGCTCAATCAGATCGTCATCGTCTCGAACAACTACCTGGCCGTCGCGCGGGACACCTATCCGATCGGCGGCATGGTCATGGGCTTCTCGCTGATCGTCCTCGGCCTGGTTGCGCCGTACTGCCTCTGGCCGCAGCATAAAGACTGAGACCTCTTCCGCACCGCCCGTGACACCCGCTTGCACCCGCGTCTCCTGAAGGGGAAACGTATGAAGCGCCGACCGCTTGTCTTCTTGCTCGCTATCGCGCTCTCGGCGCTCCTTGCGATCGCAGGCTGCGGCCCATCGGAGGATGCGGCCGAAGCTGACGAGACCCGGGAGGCCGCTATTGGCGGTGGCGCGCCGGAGCCGGCCCCGCGACCGGACCCCGGGACCGCCCAGGACGACCCCGTGCCGCTCGGCACCCCGGCGCGCGTCGGCGAGTGGGAGATCACGGTCGCCGAGGCATCGATCAACGCCAGCGAGGCGGTTGCCGCCGCGAGCGAGTTCAACAACCCTGCCGGCGCGCGCAACCAGTACGTGATGGTCACGATCAAGGGCACGTACCGCGGCGCGACCAGCGGCACGCTCTGGATCGACCTCCTGTACTCGTTCAGGACCCGGACAGGCAACAGGTACGACGGCACCACCTCCTTCGCCGTCCCGCCGAACCCGATCTCCGAAGCCGGCGAGGTGTCGCTCGACGGCGAGGTGAGCGGCAGCGTCCTGTTCGAGGTGCCCTCCGACCAGGTGGCCGAGGGCGTGTTGCTCGTGGAGGACTTCATGGCGGTGGAAGGCGGGGGGCAGTACTACTTCGCGCTCGAGTAGCGCATCCGTCCTCATCTCCCCCCGTGCGGGCCGCCTCGGAAGCCGCCTCGGTTGTCGCCTTCGGGTATCTAGGAGAGATACGCACCTCTCTCTAAGGCGGCGCCGTGGACGAACACGATCATCACGCCGCGCCTGCGCCGGAGCATGAAGCGCACGCGCACGACACGTCACTTGAGGGCCACGGCGAGGCCGCCGGGCATGGCGAGGCTGCGGGCCACGGCGAGACCGCCGGCCACGACCGTCACGAAGGCCACAGCGTCGCGATGTTCCGCGACCGGTTCTGGCTGACACTCGCCCTCAGCATCCCGACGCTCGTGTGGTCGGAGATGGTGCAGCACTGGCTCGGCTTCACCGCCCCCCGCGTGCCCGGCGCCGCATACATACCGGCGGTCTTCGGCACTATCGTCTTCGCGTACGGCGGGCTGCCGTTCCTCCGCGGCGCGGCCGGCGAGCTGCGCGATCGCGTCCCCGGGATGATGACGCTCATCTCGCTCGCGATCTCGGTCGCCTTCGCGTTCAGCCTCGCCGTCACCCTGGGACTGCCCGGCGGCGACCTGTGGTGGGAGCTCGCGACGCTCGTCACGATCATGCTGCTCGGCCACTGGATCGAGATGCGCTCGATCGCGCAGGCCAAAGGCGCCCTGGCCGAGCTTGCCAGACTGCTGCCCGACACGGCCGTGCGTCTCGGCCCTGACGGCACGCCGCAAGAGGTGCCCGTCTCGGCGCTCTCGGCGGAAGACGTGGTGCTCGTACGTCCGGGCGCGCGCGTCCCCGCCGATGGCGAGGTCGCCGAGGGCGAGAGCGCCCTCGACGAGTCGATGATCACCGGCGAGTCGCGGCCCGCGGACAAGGCGCCCGGGGACGCCGTCATCGCGGGCACCGTCAACGGGAACGGCTCGCTGCGCGTCCGCGTCACCCGCACCGGGGACGCCACCGCGCTCGCGGGCATCATGCGGCTGGTCGCGGGCGCCCAGGCGTCGCGCTCGCGCGCACAGGACCTCGCCGACCGGGCGGCCCGCCTGCTCACGTTCGTGGCGATCGGCGCCGCCATCGTCACCGCCATCGCCTGGGCCGCAGGCGGGGCGGACTGGGCGCACGTGGTGGAGCGCGTCGTGACCGTGCTGGTCATCGCGTGCCCGCACGCGCTGGGTCTCGCCATCCCGCTCGTGGTGGCGATCTCAACCACGCTCGGCGCCCGGCACGGGCTCCTCGTCCGCGACCGCCGCGGGCTCGAGGAGGCGCGCTCGCTCGATGTGGTCGTCTTCGACAAGACCGGGACGCTCACCTTAGCCGAGCATCGCGTCATCGAGGTCGCGACCGACGCGACCCTCTCCGAGGACGAGGCGCTCCGTCTCGCCGCCTCAGTCGAGCGCGACTCGGAACACCCCGTGGCGCGCGCGATCGCCCTGCGGGCCGGCGACGCGGGCCTCACGATGCCCGAAGCGCACGGCTTCTCGGCGCTCCCCGGCCGGGGCGTGCGGGCGACGGTGGAGGGTGCCGAGGTGTCGGTCGGCGGCCCTGCGCTCCTCGCCGACACCGGCATCGAGCTCCCGGAAGAGCTCCGGCAGGCGTACGAGCGCTCGGATGCGGCGGGCCGCTCGGTCGTCTTCCTTCTCGGCGATGGGCGGGTGCGCGCGCTCTTCGCGATCGCGGACGCTGTGCGGCCCGAGTCGCGCGAGGCGATCGATCTCCTCCACGCCGCAGGCATCGAGGTCGCGATGCTCACCGGGGACAGCGAGGCCGTGGCGCGGGCTGTGGCCGACCAGCTCGGCATCGACCGGGTGCTCGCCGGCGTGCTGCCCGAAGGCAAGGCGGCCGAGATCGCGAAGCTGCAGGCCGAGGGACGGCACGTGGCGATGGTCGGCGACGGCGTGAACGACGCGCCCGCGCTCGCAACGGCGGACGTGGGGATCGCCATCGGCGCGGGCACCGAGGTGGCGGTCGAGGCGGGCGACGTGGTGCTCGTGCGCTCCGATCCGCGCGACATCGCCAGCATCGTGTCTCTCAGCCGCGCCACCTACCGCAAGATGGTGCAGAACCTCTGGTGGGCGGCGGGCTACAACATCATCGCCATCCCGCTCGCGGCCGGGCTGCTCGCATCCCGGGGCATCCTGCTGTCGCCCGCGGTCGGCGCGATCCTCATGTCGGCGAGCACGGTGATCGTGGCCGCCAATGCGCAGCTGCTGCGGCGCTGGCGGCCCGAAAGCTGAGAGCCGCGCCGCGCGCCGCTAGGCCATCTCGCTTCGCTTCATGCCGAGGTCGGCCGCCATGCCTTCGGCGGCGGCCGTGACCTGCTCGGCCGTAAGCGAGCGCGTCGCGATGACCACGTGCTTGGCGTCGAACTCGCCCCAGTCCTCCGAGAGGATGGTGAGCCCGAGCTCGTCCGCCTTCTCGTAGAACATCGTGCCGGGATACGGGCACGTGTACGAGAGGTAGATCCGGGCGCCTGCCTCGTGCACCTCGCGCATGAACGCGAGGCTCTCGGCGAGCGTCTCGGCCGTGTCGTCGGGGAACGGCACCATGAACGAGCACACTGCGTCGATGCCCGCGGCCACCGAGGCCTTCACCGCATCGAGCACCTGCCGCTTCTCGATGCCCTTCACCGAGTCGAGGATGGTCTGCGACCCCGACTCCACGCCGAACTGGATGCCCGTGCAGCCGGCAGCCGCCATCCCGGCGATCAGCTCGGCGTCTACGAGGTCCACGCGGGTGGCGCACCCCCACTGCACCGGATGCTCGAGTCCCGAGAGCGCCTCCAGCAGCTCCCCCACCCAGCGGCGGTTGAGCGTGAAGATGTCGTCGGTGAAGAAGACCTGGTCAACGCCGTGGTCGCGCCACAGGTCGGCGATCTCGGCCACGATGCTCTCGGTGCTCCGCATGCGCCGGCGACCCTGCCACAGCGACGAGGCCGAGCAGAAGGGGCAGCGGTACGGGCAGCTGCCCGTCGCGGTGAGCACGTTCCACTTGTCGTGATAGAAGTCCGTGGGAAACAGCCACCGCGCCGGGCGCGGCAGCGTGTCGGGGTGCGCCAGCTCGGCGCGCTCGTTCACGTGCATGCCGCCATCGAACACGAAACCGAGGCCGCGGATGTCGCCGAGCGACCCTTCGCCGCGCACGACGTTCTTCGCGAGGGCGACCATCGCGTCCTCGCCCGGCCCCACGACGACGAAGTCCACCGCCTCCTCGGCGAGGACCTCCTCGGGCAGGATCGTGGGGTGCGCGCCGCCAAGCACCACGACGGTCTCGGGCGCGGTCTCCTTGATGCGGCGTGCGATCTCGAGCGCCTGCGGATAGGTCTCTGTCATCGCCGAGATGCCGACGATAGCGGGCTTGTCGAGCTTCAGGAAACTGTCCACCCGCCGCAGGTTGAGACCGCTCACGTTGAAGTCGATGGCGCTCGCGGTGAAGCCCGCGCCCATGAGCGCGGACGCGATGTAGGCGAGACCCAATGGCGGGCTCAATCGAGCATGCTCGTTGCGCAGTCGTACCGGCGCGTTGACGAGCGTCACGTCCATCAGGTCTCGCCTACATCCATGCGCTGTAACAGCGCGCTACTCTTCGTTCCCGGCATCGGCCGCTTCGGCCGACGGCGCTACCTGCAGCGAACGCAGCTGCAGGAGCTCGCGCACCCGGGGTGCGACCTTGCCGTACGGCTCGCCGAGCGCGACCTCTGCCTTGATGGCGTCGGCCAGCTCTTCGTCGCCGAGCACCTCGCGTACCCAGGTCTCGAGCGCACCAAGATCGATGTACCCGATCGTCTCCTGGTTGTTCGGCCGGATCGCCTCCTCGTACGTGCCGATCTTGAGGAAGCTCGCGACTGAAGGCAGGCTGTACAGCGCGACGGGGTTGGATCCGCCCATCACCGACATCTTGAGCCCTGTCAGCCGCTCCGGCTCGCTGACCGTGCGCCTCAGGCGCCCGGTCAGCTCAGCCGACGGTTGGGTGAGTTCTGCGATCACTCCCATACCTCCGCTACGCACCGAGCTTGTTCTTGCTCTCGAGCTCGTCGGCCACGTCCTTCAGGCCGAGCTCCTCGAGCGTCTTGCGGGTCGGCCAGCCGGTCTTGAGGTCCCAGCCCTCGACCTTGTAGAAGTGATCCTTCCACTGCTCCACGCCGCTGCGGTCCAGGGTGCGGCCGACGACGCTCTCGTAGCTCCACTTGCCGTTCTTATACTGCGGCACCACGTACGGAACCTCGTAGGTGGTGTAGCCGGGCACCGAACCGACCTCGTAGTTGTAGTCGGTGAAGTGCTCCTCGTCGCGATGGCGGCCCTGGAGGACCCAGATCGCGCGGTCGAGGTTCCAGATCTTGCGGCCGATCTCCATGCCCTCTTCGAAGCTCTGGTCCTTGCCGGTGACGGCGTTGAAGAACTTCGGCTCTCCGATACCGGTGAGGCCGCGTCCGTCCTCGGCCCACGGGTTGTAGTAGTCGCCCCACGCCCAGTCGCAGAAGCTCAGCGACTGCTTGTAGTAGCGCGTGTAGTGGCGGTGCCACGCGACGAGCTTGGCCATCGACTCCGAGTAGATGCCCTCATCGCTGTAGTCCATCATCATCGGGTCGTTGTACGGTGCAAGCTTCTCGGCCATGATCTCGGAGAGCATCTCGGCCGAGCATTCCGGCTCGGTGCCGAACAGTGCCGCGATCGACGGCGCCCAGAAGACAAGCGTGTTGAAGTCGTGCTCGTTGATATCGCGGTCGCCCACGAGCGAGCCGTAGCCCCACTCGACCTCGGTACGGGCATCGTAGTGCTGCGGATAGCCCCAGGCCTGCAGGGGCAGGATGCCGCTCTTGGTGTCCTGGTCGTAGCGGCCCCACTTGACGGCCGCGCGAGCCGGACCCTCGTGCAGATCGGCGCCGATGTCGGTCTTGTTGACCATCATCTCGAACAGATCGCGCGCGAACTCGGACGTGCCGAGCTTGTTGAAGTTCAGATCCGTGTCGATCTCCAGGCCCTTGCCGAGGACGCCCTCGGTGTGGAGATGGTTGAGCCAGATGATGATCGACTCGGCCATGTAGGCGTTGATGCCATAGCGCTGCAGCATGTCGGTGGCGTCCTGCAGGTGCTGCGTGAAGCCGCCGTGCGCGGCCTGGTCGTACACGTGGTAGAAGTAGTAGTCCACGCACGACGACGCGTTGCTCGAACCCGAGGCGAACCGGGTGCGGCAGTTCTTGATGCAGCCCATGCAACCCATCGGCTGTGCGCCCTCGCCAGCGGCGTAACCGATCGTGCTGGAGGGTGCGCCGCCGAACATCGAGCCGATCGGCTGCGGGGTCCAGTCGGCCAGGTGGCCGGCCGAGGCCCACTGCATCGACCAGAGGCGCGCATCCATGAGCGCCTTCGGGTCGGCGATCTCGACGCCGTTCGTGCCGATCACGCTGATTGCCTTCAGGTTCTTCGCGCCCCAGATGCCGCCGAAGCCGCCCTGGCCGGCGCCGTTGCCGGCGTCGTGCACGAGCGCGGCCGTACGGCTCATCGACTCACCGGCGGAGCCGATCGTGAGAACGGCGGGCCGCTGGGTGGTGCGGCCGTCGCCCTGGGCGCCACCGAGCGCACGCCATTCGTCGCCCATGCCGCCCTGAACGATGCGCCAGATCTCTTCCTGCGTCTCGATCGTGTCGAGACCCCAGAGGCCGTCAGCGTCCTTGATCTCGACCTTGTCGTTGCGGACGTCGACCCACACCGGCTTCTCGGCCTTGCCCTCGATGACGATGCCGTCCCAGCCCGCGAACTTGAGCTGGCCGGAGAAGCGGCCGCCGAAGTTGCTGCGGGTGAACCACTCGTACGGGTAGCCCTGCACGCCGATGCCCTGGACCTCGGTGCGGCCCGAAGCGGACGGGACGAGCGTGCCCGACGTCGGCGACGCCATGATCGTGATGACGTTCTTGGGGTCGAAACCGCTGACGGTCTTGTCCTCGCACAGGTCCCAGAAGATCTTGGACCCCATGCCGTGACCGCCGCCGTACTCCTCATAATCCTTGGTGTCGAGGTGCGACACCTTCTTGTTCGTGAGGTCGATCCTCAGGATCTTTCCCATGTACCCAGCGCCCATGTGGCGTTCCTCCTGCTCTTTCGTAGTCCGTGAGACAGCCGCTCGCGCGGCGCCCGTGTGGTCGTCTCGGTGCTTAGTGACCGGCAGCCGGAGCCGCGGCCGGGGCGGGCGTGACGGAGCCGTCGTCGTTCGTCGGGAAGCCCATGGCCGCCCACGTCCCGTTCTGGGTACGCAGATTCACCTGGTAACCGGAGTCGGCCTGGACCGGGATCTCCTTGGTGAAGGTGATCGCCGCGTGCGGGCAGACCGCCACGCATGCCTGCATGCCACCGGCGCCGCCCTCGGCCGACATGTACGGGGTGTCCTTGCACAGGTCGCACTTCTGGGCCTTGCGCTGCTTCGGGTCCCACTGCACGCGCGAAGGCGTGAACGGGCAGGCCTCGACGCAACGCTCGCAGCCGATGCACTTGGCCTGGTCGACCGTGCGTGCGTAGCCGTTGTCCGGGTCCGCGTGCATCGCTCCGGTCGGGCAGGCCTCAGCGCAGTACGGGTGCGGGCACTGACGGCACTGCTCCTGCACGACGCCGTTCGGGAAGCCCGCGAAGACGTCGTTCAGGATCTGGATGCGGGACAGCGAGAGGTTGCTCTCGCCTGAGTGCACCATCGAGCATGCGAGCATGCAGCTCACGCAGCCGGCGCACTTCTTGGTATCGACGAGCAGGTAGCCTTCCGAGGCCGGCACCGCGTAGACGTCTTCGGGAAGGAAGAAGCCCTTGACGAGCATGCCGCCCACGACAACGCCGAGTCCCGCGCCGCCGACGCCGGTGACGAACTGCCGACGGGAGAGCCCGTCCGTCGTCTCCGTGCTCTTGGGGTCCATGTCTGCCATCTGTGATGATCCTTTCTTATCCGTTCGGCTCCCCTACTCGGG
>DCVQ01000026.1:9714-42434 GCA_002328745.1 Actinobacteria bacterium UBA2184 | reverse complement strand
ACCAGCATCGGCGCACTCGTTGGCGGCGCGTACGCGGCAGGGGTCTCGCCCTCTGAGATGGAGGAACTCGCCCTCTCCGTGGACATGAAACGCCTCGTGTCGCTCGCAGACATCGCTCGGCCGACCACCGCCTTCGTCAACGGAGCGCGAGTTGGGGAGTTCATCCATGACCTGGTAGGCGGCAAGACCTTCGCCGACCTCGGCATTCCCTTCGAGTGCGTGGCCGTTGACGTGACCAACGGGCAATCGGTCGTGTTGCGCGAGGGGGATCTCGCAAGCGCTATCAGGGCAAGCGTGTCAACACCCGTCATCTTCGCCCCCGTTGAGCGCGACGGGCGCTTGCTCGTGGACGGGGCAGTGCTCAACCCCGTTCCCGTCGACGTTGCATGGGACATGGGAGCGGACACGGTCGTTGCGGTCACCAATCTTGGCATCCCCAGAAGCGCGGTCCTGACCTTCTCAAACGATTTGCCGGAAGGCGCTATCGAAGTCGGCTGGGTCAAGCGCGCGGGCCTCCCGGAGATCGTCTACTCCCGGGTCTTCGCCGCAGTCATGGACACACTGCGTTCGCCTTCGGTCTTCCAGCTGGCTACGGGCTCGATCGACCTGATGCAGCGCGAACTGTCCGAAGCGCGACTGGGAGCGGCGGACCTGGTCATCGCGCCCCGAATCGACGACGTCGCGTACTACAGCTTCTACGAGGCCGAGAAGATGATCGCCGCAGGCGAGAGGGCCGCCGAAGCCGCTGTCGACGATATCAGAGCGCTGATGGCGGCACGTGCACCTTCGCCCGTTGGCCGAGGAGCTCAGACTACTTGGCCACCCGAAGCTGACCCAAGTGGAGGTGCACCGTGCAAGACGCCCTGCTGATCACCGATTCCGGTTGTGACCTGTCGCGCGAGACCCTTGAGGAAGCCGGCGTAGCACTTCTGCATCTGCCCTACGCTCTCGATGGCGATGAGCGGTTTGGCGGGGCGGAACAGAGCCTCTCACCCGACGCATTCTACGACGCACTGCGTGCTGGTGCCCGGTCGAGCACCTCTCAAATACGTCCAGCGGATTGCGAGGCGGCGTTCCGCCGGGCGCATGACGCTGGTCAGTCGGCGATTCTGGTGACGATCTCCTCAGGTCTCAGCGCCTCGTACGATACCGCACTCATGGCACGCGAGCGTCTTCTGCAGGAGCTTCCCGACGCTCGGATACATGTTGTCGATTCTCTCTCCGTCTCTGCCGGGCAGGGCCTTCTCGTAATGGAGATGGCCAGGAAGTTGGCTGACGGCGCATCGGCCGAAGCAGTGGTCGAGTGGGCAGAAGACAACCGCCTGCGGGTCAACGCGGTGTTCACGGTCGACTCCTACGAGTACCTGGTACGAGGGGGAAGGGTCTCGCCCGCGGTCGCTGCTGCGGGCTCGGTGCTCAGTATCAAGCCTGTGCTCCACGTGGATGCAGAAGGTCGCCTCGCCCCGTTCATGAGGGTCAGGGGGAGGCGGCGCGCACTCGCGGCGCTGACCGAGGCGACCGCCGAACGGATCACCAACCCCGGGGAGCAGACCGTCATCGTCAACCACGCACAGTGCCCTGAGGACGCGGATGCACTCATCCGCATGGTGCAGGAACGCGTCGTCGTGCAAGCGGCAAGGGTCGGCCGCGTCGGAGTCATCATCGGCACACACGTGGGTCCGAGCGGACTGGTTCTGGCCTTCTGGGGGAGACCTCGGACGACCAGCTACTCATGAGTCACGTCGCAAGTTCTGGAGCGACGAAACGCCAAGGAGACTACCAAGGCAAGTGATGCGGGTGGCTTGGCCTGCTTCTGGAGGTTGTGCCCCGCGAGAGACCGGAAGGACATCGAATGGATAGCCTGAAAGCACTTCAGCACCGCACCACCGACAAAGCTGCGGCACGAAGCTTGGCTGCGATCGGCAAACTGGTGGCCGATGCCCCTGAAGAACACCTCCCGCGGATCGCGGGAATCGCCAGAGTGCTGGCCGCAACAGACGGTGACCGGTTGCGCGCCGCGAAGCTGCAACATTACTTCGAGGACGCGCGGCACGCCGATCCCCAGCCCATGCCTATGCAGGTCCTGCATCGCGTCATCGACGCAACGTCACCAACATGCAGGACCCGCCTCATCACCAATCTGGTCTTGTGGATGCGGGAAGGAGTACCCCGCCGCATGGCGGCGCAGGCGACGATAGGTACTTCGCCGATGGTTCTTCTGCTGAGTCCGTCGATGCGCTGCAATCTCCGTTGTACCGGATGCTATGCGGCCGAGTACGATCGAGATGACGATCTGCCGATGGAGGTCATCGAACGGGTCGTTGCCGAGGCGAGGACCATTGGAACGTACGCGATCACGATACTGGGCGGCGAGCCCTTCATCCGACCCGATATCCTAGATCTTTTCGATCGCTTCCCGGACATGACCTTCCAGGTATTCACGAACGGTGGCCTCATCACCAACAGAGTGGCAACACGTCTCGCGAACGCGGGCAATGTCATCGTGTGCTTCAGCGTGGACGGTTTCGAAGCGGATCACGACGCCCGCCGCGGGGCAGGGTCTCTCCGGAGTGCCGAGCGTGGGATGGAAGCCCTGCGAACGGCGGGCGTTCCGTTCGGCTTCTCCACGATGGTCACAAGCAAGAACTGCTTCGAAGTAACGAGCGACGAGTTCACCGACTACCTGATCGAACAGGGTTGCTTGTGGGGCTGGCACTTCCTGTACATGCCAGTGGGCGAGAACCCCGACCTGAGTCTCATGCCCACACCGGAGCAGCGTGAGTACCTGCGAACCGACGGCGCAGCGAGTATCCGGACGAAGAAGCCCCTCTTCGTGATGGACTTCTGGAACGATGCTCCCTACGTGGGCGGCTGCATCGCCGCGGGTCGGGAGTATCTGCATATCAACTCGAACGGCGACGTCGAACCGTGCATCTTCACGCACTTTGCAGTAGACAACATCAAGGACAAGACCTTGTCCGACGCGCTCGGATCGTCCTTCTTCACCGCCATTCGTGACCGTCAGCCATACAGCGAGAACCTCCTGCGCCCGTGCATGCTCATCGACAACACAAGCGTGGCGCGAGAGGTCGTTCTTGAAACCGGCGCTCACCCCACGCACCGGGACGCAGACCTGCTGCTCTCCACACTAGCCGAGGGCCTGGACGCCTATGCTGCGGAGTACAAGGGCATTGCGGACCGCGCGTGGGCCAGTGTCGATGGCTCGGTCCCGGCGGCGGAAGTGAGCAGCCAGGCACCACCCACACCTGCGGGCATCATATCGCTGCTCTTCGAGTCTCGGGACACGCTGTCACGCGACGAGCTCCTGGAGATGCTCAGAGGCGCCGGGATGGCGGCCGAAGACGTGAAGGCCTTCGAAACCCTCGCACCGGGAGACTACACTCGAGAGACTATCGCGCCGGCGGTCGACCTGCTCGCATGCACCCTCGGACGCCGCATGGACTACATCATGTCCGAGCACGTCGGCACTGCCTGGGGCGCGAAGCAGTTGTAGCAGCTGCGCCTAGACCGGGCGTTGTCATGGACGAAGCCCTGACGTTCGCTTGCAGGCACTGAGGCCCTCGGAGCCGTTCCCGCGCAGCGCGCGATAGCCGTGAGCGGCAGCGGTCAACGCGAAAGATGCCCCGGGCCCGTCGGGGCCCGGGGCGACACGCTCATCACAGCCCCGGGGGGGGTAAGGGATAGCGGGAGCCTCTCGGGGAAGGTGCGCCATTCTCCGGCATGAAGCGGCACAAAGAGTCTCACCGCATGAGGGCTGTGAAACAGTAAGTCAGTCATTCTGGTCCGGGTGCCGCCCCCAATTAGCAGGGCCGCACCCGGACCTTCAGCCTACTCGACAGCCGTCTCGATCATCAGTGCTCCGTACTGCGACATCCGCTCCTTGAACAGCGGCTTGATGGCCTCGATCTTCTCCTCGTAGCTCACGTCTTGGGCGAAACACTCCGCCACAGCTTCGGCGAGCGCCTTGTCGCCGACGACGTCGCCGAGCCAGGCGACGAATCTGGTCGTGTCGACGTACGCGATCCCTGCTCGTGAGCCGTCCAGGAGCAGCCTGTCCCACCGAGTGCCGAACAGGTGAAGTACCGCATGAGGCAGGTTATACACATCGACGTTCTCGGTGCCCGTCGCCGGGTTCATCTTGCTGATGGTGAGTCGCTCAGCCCAACTGAGTTCCCGCATCGCCCGCTCCGCGAGCTCAGCATCCGGCTGGGCGAACAGCTCTTCAGCTTCATACTCGACCATTACGCTCCCAGCTTCCCTGCGGCATCGAGCTCGTCTGCCACTGCACTCAGATCGAGTGCCTCAAGGGTGGCGCGTGTGGGCCAGCCGGTGGCGGGATCCCATCCTTCAAGCTCGAAGAAGCGCGTCTTGACGCCTTCCCACTTCTCGCGATCCAGGGTGCGACCCACGCAGGTGGAGTAGTCCCAGACGCCATCTACCTTGGCGGGAAGGAAGTACGGCGCAGTGGTGGGCACGCTGTAGACGTATCCAGTGTGTACTTCCTGGTCGCGATGACGACCCTGCAGCACCCAGATGGCCTTGTCGAGGTTCCAGATCTTGCGGCCGAGCTCAAGACTGTCCTCGTAGCTGAGCACTGTGCCGGTAACGGCTTCGAACAGTCGAGGCTCGTACTCTGGCGTGGCACCCTTGTGGTCCTCGCTGACCTGGTTCACCAGCATCGGCCACGCAGTGTCGCACATGCCCATCGACTGGATCCAGAAGCGAGAGTAGTGCCGATGCCACGCAACAGCCGCGATCTTCGCGTCGGCGTAGATGCCGTCCGGGCTGTAGTCCCAGCCCTCCGGCTCCAGGCCGGTTGCCTCGGCGATCAGGTTCACCAGCTGCTCGGCAGGGACGAGCGGTGCCTGCTTCACCATTGCCTGGACCTGGGGCGCCCAGTGGACGTGCGTGTTCAGGCCGTGCTCGTTGATGTCGCGGTCCCCGAGTATCGAGCCGTAGCTCCACTCGACTTCGATCCGCGGGTCATAGTGTTCTGAGAAGCCCCAGTTCGGGAGCGCCAGGATGCCGCTGGTGGTGTCCTCCTCGTAGCGACCCCACTTCTCAGCTGCGCGCGCGAACCCTTCGGCCAGATCGGCGCCGATGTCCTCGCGATTGGCGATGGCCTTGGTGTACGCCTCGATGAACGCGTACGACTTGTAATTCTCGAACGGCAGCTTGGTGTCGATCTGCATGCCCGGGCCGAGGATTCCCATCTTGTACAGCGCGAGCAGGTAGCTGTAGTTCTTCGCGTCGTAGTGGTTCAGGCCGAGCTGGTCGAGCAGATGAGTGGCCGCCATGTTCTCGTCTTGCGTACCCATCATCCAGTATGTGGACTCTGCGCAACCGTCACCGTTGGCAACGCCGTTCTCCCAGCGTCGCCGGCACGCTCTGAAGCAGCCGATACAACCCTGCGGGCGGTTGGGGTGGTCCTTGCCCTTCCACATGACGGTGGATGCTCCTGGAGACCTGGTGATGATGCCGTAGAACGGGAAGTCCGCCATCGGCGCCTCGAGAACCGGCTCTTCCACGTTGTAGGCAAACCCTGCCTGCAGCTCCATCCGCAGATCCATCAGCGCTGCCGGGTCGGCGACGGGGACGCTGCCGGTGCCGACAACACTCACGGCCTTGAGGTTCTTGGAGCCGAGAACGCCGCCGAAACCGCCCTGGCCGGCGCTGTTGCCCGAGTCGTGCAGCAACATCGCGTTGCGGTTCAGGTTCTCTCCCGCCACGCCGATCGTCACGACCGCCGGGCGCTGTGTGGTGCGGCCGGAGTCGCGGCCGGTCGACATCCCGCGCCACTCGCCATTCTCAGCCTCGTCGCCGCCCACGATCGACCAGATCTTCTGCTGCGCCTCGTGCGTGTTCAGGCCCCAGATGCCTACTGCATCTTCGATCGAGACCTCGCCGTTGACGATGTTGATCCAGACGGGCTTCTCCGCCTTGCCTTGAATCGCAATGCCGTCCCAACCGGCGTACTTCAGCTCGGCCGAGAACCTGCCGCCGAAGTTCGCGCGGGTGAACCAGCCCACCGGGTACGACTGGACGCCGATCCCCTGCACTTCGGTACGACCTGATGCTGACGGGGTGAGCGTCCCCGAGAACGGTGACGTCATGAACGTCACCACGTTCTCGGGATCGAACCCGTCGATGGTCTTGTCCTTCACAAGATCGAAGAACACCGCCGAGCCCATGCCGTGACCCCCTCCCCACTGCTCGTACTTCGAGGTGGGGATCTCCTCGATCCTGCCGTCGGTCAAGTTCACGTAGAGGATCTTGCCGACGTATCCGCCTGTAGCCATATCCTTACAACCTCCTGCTCGTGATTTCGTTGGGTGCGGACTGCGCCTGAGTGTCCGGCGCTATTTGGCCGCGGGAGCGGGCGCCGGGGCCGGCTGCGGAACGATCTTGCCTGCGTCGTCAGTGGGGAAGCCGATGTGGCCCCAATGCGCATCCCGGAGGTTCACCTGGTAGCCCTGCTCGGACTGCGCCGGGATCTCCTTGGTGAATGAGATGGCTTTCATCGGACAGATGGCCACGCACGCCTGCATACCGTCCGCGCCGCCCTCATGGTTCCAGTAGGGGGTGTCCTTGCAGAGGTCGCACTTCTGCGCGTGCTTGTCCTCGTGGTTCCACTGAACCCGGGACGGCGTGAACGGGCATGCGTTCACGCAGCGTTCACAACCGATGCACTTGCGCTCGTCGACCATGCGGGCACCCGTCGCCGCGTCAGCGTGCATCGCGCCGGTGGGACACGCATCCACGCATGCGGGATACGGGCACTGTCGGCATTGATCCATCTGGAGATCCTGCGGGAACGTCCCGAACGGGTCCTGTGTGATCTGGATACGCGCAAGCGACGTGTTCTCGCGCCCGTAGTGGACCAGCGAGCATGCCAGCATGCAGCTCTCGCAGCCCGCGCATTTCTTCGTGTCGACCAGCAGGTAGCCTTCAGAAGCGGGTATGGCGTAGACCTCATCGGGCAGCATGAAGCCCTTGACGAGCAGCCCACCCAACACGAGGCCTACGCCCGTGCCGCCGATACCGGTGACGAACTCGCGGCGCGAGAGGCCCGTGGCCTCGGCGGCGGGCACGACTGTGTTGTCCTTGTCGACCATCAGTTGCTTCCTTTCACATCAGTGACCTCGCGGCCCTCAAGCTCGGCGATCCAGCCCGCATGCTCGTGACGCGCGTAGTCGAGGGGTACATAGCCGGTGAACATCGAGCGCAGCACGGGCCAGCTCATCGGAAGGATGGCGGCGAAGAAAACGTGCGCGAGGAAGAACGCGAGCATCGCTACCGTGGCGATGTCGTGGGCCGGAGTGGCCACGGCGAGCAGCCAGCCCGGGACTTCGATCGCGTGAGCCGCGACTTTGACCAGACCGGTTGCGATGATGACCACGGTGGAGACGAGCGCGAGGATGAAGGCCATCTTCTCGCTCTCGAAGTACTTGCGCTCAGGCGGGAACGTCAGCTTCTTGAAGCCGAGCAACAACCCGTAGTGGCGACGGGTGTAGTCGATGGCGTCGCGCGTGGGGAGGTGCTCGGCGAAGCGCTTGAGCGCGAGGGCGGTGTTGGCGGCGTAGTAGAAGGTGCCGAACAAGAACACCACTACCGCCACGAAGTGCACGTTCATCGCCGCCCACACCGGCTCCCCGGCCCCGAGAAGCGACGGCACGAACAGAAAGCCGAGTGCTATGCCCGAGACCAGGAGCACCGCGGTGCCGATCCCGTGCGCCCAGTGCTCAAGGATTGCCGCGTCGTCGTGACGCAGCACGCGCTCCCCCTCGATCACCGGGTCTTTCCGTTTCGTGACTCCCGCCGCAAGCACTCCCGCGAACGGCGCGAGCCACACGAGCCATGTCGCCGAATCGAAGAGCAACCCGGCGCCTTGGACCGAAGCCGAGCGGACCGCAAACGCGATGCCGGCTACGAACGCCAGCGATGCGACGGTGCCGACCACGGCACGTCTGCCCATGTGCACACCCCTTTCCCCTGTGGTTGCGGCCGACTGATGCCGGCTGCTGGTCGAGAGAACCCCATCGCTTCCACTGCCGGTGGAAGTTTCCGATAGGGGAGATACCGTTCGTTCATGTATCGGTCTGCTGCATCTCGCCTTATTAACAGACGGTTCTAGCCTTATCGATACTTCAGCAAGCTAGCATCCTCCCCCACGCTGCGTCAAGAAGCGGATTCGCCAGACTCATCAGCAGATGCTGCTAGACTGCTAGCAGGAGAACGCCGAACAGGAAGGGTGCTCACTTGAGCGGAGAGAAGCGTCTCGACTCGGGTCCCCTCACCGAGGAGCAGGTCCTGGCCGCTACCGAGGTGCTGGAGCGTGCCAACGTGGCCAAGTTGCTTCAGTCGGCAGGGCAGGATCTTGTCACCGATGAGCGCCTGCTCTCCTCAAGACTGTCAGACTCTGTAGATGTCCACGTAATTCGGCGATTCCTGACGGCGCTCATCGGCCCTTTGGCAGATGTGATAGTGCAAGTGCAACCGGGCTTCAGCTACTGGGTCTATCCCACACTGAAGATCAGAAGGACGTTGTCGTTCGTCGACGTATCCTGCACGGCTCATTCCCCGATGGCGCTGTGGCTTCGGGACAATCCGGCGGCGCTCGTTCAGCTTAGGCTTGAGAGCGCGATCACTTCGAGCCGCATGGACGGCCTCGAGATCGACTTCGAGAGCGCGAAGGAGCTGCTGCTGCTGTCTCGGGAACCACGGAACAAACCCGAGCGGATAGTGGCCAACAGCTTCCAGTTGTTCGGCGAGACCGAGTCCTACGCACGCCGGGAGTACTCAGTTGATCTGCTTCTGGAACTATTCGCCCGACTGAGCGAGGGTGTGCAGGTGCCGGAGGACTGGCTCGACGCGCCACTTGCGGCGCCCCTTTCCCCGTCGGTCTACCCGCACCCGAATCCACGTACCGTGCTCGAACAGCTGTGCCTCATGGCCAACGGCAAGCTCGCGAGCCCGGATGTGCATCCCATGCTCGTCGGCATCCTCATGGAGCGCGTCCTCACTGTCTACAATCCGTTCCCGCTCTTGAACGGCACCATGGGGCGTCTGCTCTGGCACTACTTCGCGGTGAGCGCGGGCTACCCGGTACTGGGTGTGATTCCGTACTCATCCGCGCTCAACGAGCTTCCAAGGACTCCGGGGCCGCTCACGGTTCCCCCTGCCGACGAACGCGCGAGCCGCGTCTGGCGACCTGATGCGGATGTGACGCCGTTGATCGACCATCGGCTGCGCGTTGTGGAGCAGGCCATTCTCGACTTGCAGCAGCGCATGGAGACCAAGGACGCACAGCACCAGGCGTTGCGCATCCTGCTGACAAGCGACCCCGCTCTCAACCGTCGTCAGCGAAGCATCATCGGACGCGCGCTTCGCATCCCGTCGGCCACATTCCGTATCCCCTATCACCAAACGTCACACAGCATCGCGTACTCGACAGCCCGCGCCGACTTCGTGGAGCTTGAGGAGAAAGGCTACCTGATACGCGAGCGTCAGGGCCACGGCTTCGTGTACCGTGCGGCTCCCGACCTCCGAGAACGCATGGGTGAGCGCGCCGCCGAAGCGATCGGCCAAAGCGCGGCACTTGGCGTGTGGGAGACGGCCTGCTAGCGTTCAGCACTGGGCGCGAGCCGCAGGCAGTCGTTACCTTAGGCGTCGCCGTATGAAGGGCCGCGATCCTCCGCCACCGAAAGTCGGTTCTCAGCAACAGGGATTGCCCTGGGCTTCAAACCACCTTCCCGCACCCTCTGGGCTGCGCTTTTGCCCAGCACCCGCCCTTGGCCCGAAGACATGTGTAGCCCGATCTCACACTCGAAATCGGGCTACTCAGGCCTCTGACCTGCGGTTTTATGGTGCCCCCAAGGGAATTCGAATCCCGATAGTGCTTGTGACTATTGGGACTACTTGGGACTCGCTGGTACTCAAGAGCTGCGGTGAGTCNNGCGACAAATCGGGCGACAAATCGGAGGCGCAAGCTTGGTGTGAGTGGCGTTTTACGAGAAGAACAGAGCTAGACCGTGCAGTTCAGCTCGAACCTGCGTTGCATTCAAACTCGAAGTCAGACAGGGTGCCAGAGCGGACTCAGTCGCTCAGCCCGAGTCGTCTCCCGAGAACGATGACTCGCCTTGCCGTACGGACGAGCGCAACGCGCCGAAAGGGCTGCGCCTTCGAAGCCGCCCGCGCGATCTCCCTTGCCTCGCGTAGATAACACTCAATCGCGACGGCGGGGGGCGACTTGTGCCTCTTTGTCAGATGCACAAGCCCCGGCATTCGCACCACGCGGGTCCTACCCCGAACGTGGCGAGTGTGCAGGAAGGTCTCCACCCCGTAGCCCAAGGACTCCATCTCGGCCAGCCACGGCATGAGGTGCTTCCGGTGGTAGGCGCGCTGACCCGTCAGGATAGCCGTAGGCGTCAGCCGCAGGATCCTCTCGCGCTTCCCCGCACGGGCAGCGACCCCCAGAGTCACATCGGCGAGGTCCGTCTTGAGCGGCTCGAGCAGGGTCAGAAGATGGTGCCGCTCAAGCCCGAGCAGGTGAGCGTCGCAGAACACAACAACATCGCCTGTGGCCCGCCGAACACCCGTGACTAGGGCCGCGCCCTTTCCCCGGTTGAACGGATGGGTCACTACCGTGATGTGGCGTGAGTACTCGGCGAGGACCATGGCCGTGCCGTCAGTGGAACCGTCATCGACGACGATAACCTCCTGAGCTACCTCGGCCCGCAGCACCGACTCCACTGTCTGTGCGATGAAGCGCTGTTCATTGTATGCGGCGATGATCACGGATACCGAGAGCGCGTCGTTTCTGACCTTCGAGTGTGCCATGAGCCTGCCTTCCTGATGGGTCCCACAGCTTTCGTCCGTGGGCAAGACTTGACCGAGTGCGCGGCCCAGGGTAGCATACTTACCGACCGGTAAGTAAGTACGCAGGTACTCGTGGAGGCGCGCAGTGGCCAGGACCGATTTGAAACGAAACGTCGGCCCAGACAGCAAACAGCAGATCATCGACGTGGCACGCCAGCTCTTCTCTGAACTGAGCTACCGCGGTGTCTCCATGAGCGACATCTCCGTGCGTCTTGGAGTCACCAAAGCAGCGCTCTACTACCACTTCGCGGGCAAGCGCGAGTTGTATCTCGACGTCCTGCGTCAGACCTTCGCAGAGCTGCTGTGCCGGCTCGAGCAGGCACAGACCTCGGAGACAGGCGCCAGGCAGCTGCTGCGGATGATCACGACCTACCTGCAGTTCGGAGTAGGCGAGCACAACCTTCTGAATGTTTTGACAACGAGGCTCGCACCTGCCGATACGGAACTTCGCGACTTTGTTGCGGACTTCCGCGCGCAGATCGCCGACATCTTCCGGCCTGTCGTCGCAAGCGTATTCGGCTCTGATCAAAGTCCTTCGCGTGTTGATGCGAAGCTCACGACATCGATGCTCACCGCGATGATGGATGGGCTAGTCCTTGAGCATTCCTTCTTCGGGTCCGATCTCGATCCCTCCAAGGTGGCCGCGCAAATCGTCACGATACTCGGGCTGGACTATGATCCTGCATCCTCATAGTCGGGCTTCGCATCTCCCGGGGAGAGTGGCTCGATGACGCGCAGACGTCTCGGACTCGCGCTGGGAAGCGGCAGCGCCCGCGGACTCGCACACATCGGCGTCCTCAAGGTCCTTGAGAGAGAGGGCATACCGATCGGTGCGATCGCGGGCACAAGCATCGGCGCACTCATCGGCGGAGCGTACGCGGTCGGCGTCACGCCCGCCGAGATGGAGCGCATAGCAGTCTCGACCGACTTCAGGCACCTCGTCTCCCTCGCGGACGTCGCTCGCCCGACGACTGCGCTCGTGAACGGGCGGCACGTCGAAGAGTTCATCCGAGACGTGGTGGACAGCCAATCGTTCGCCGACGTCCGCATTCCCTTCCTATGCATCGCCGTAGACGTGAATGCCGAGCGTGAGGTGGTGCTACGCGATGGCGACTTGACCAGTGCCATCCGGGCATCGGTGTCCACTCCGGTGGTGTTCGCACCGGTCGAGCGGGATGGCAGGCTGCTCATCGACGGGGCGGTCCTCAACCCGATTCCCGTGAACGCCGTGCGGGACATGGGCGCCGATGCCGTCGTCGCCGTCACCAACCTCGGCTTGCCCACAAGCAGGGTGCCTACGTTCTCGAACGACCTCCAGGACTGCTCCGCCGAATCTGGCCGGATCAACGACAAGAGTCTGACCGATGTAGTGTGTTCGCGGGTGTTCACGGGGGTCATGGACCGCCTGCGCTCCCCTTCTGTCTACCAACTGGCGTCCGGATCGATCGATCTCATGCAACGCGGCCTGTCCGAACAGCAGCTCAGCGTCGCGGACATCGTGATCGCCCCGCAGATTGAAGGGACCGCCTACTACAGCTTCTTTGACGCAGACCGGATCATCCGGGCCGGGATAGCCGCCGCCGAAACCGCAATCCCATACATTGAAGCCCTTCTCGAATACGACGGCGTCTACGCCCCGGCACACGGCCGAGCCTAGTGGATTGGCGGAGGTGACCCTGTGCAACGCGTGCAACTCATCACTGACTCCGGGTGCGACGTGCTTGGCGGAGGTTTCGGCGGCATTGACGTGAGGGTTATCCCGTTCCCCTATTCGCTGGACGGGAGCGAGCGCGTCGATGATCCGCAGTACACTCCCGCACTCGATACCTTCTATGAGGCGATTCGGCGCGGAGCCAGAGTTACCACCTCACAGGTCCGCGTGGCCGACTGTGCTCAGGTCTTCAGGAACTGCGCCAACCTGAACACCCCTGCCGTCTACATAACACTCTCCTCCGGGCTGAGCGGGACATTCGAGGCCGCATTGCGCGCGCGCGAACTCGTCCTCGCGGAGCGTCCAGGCGCAGAGATCTACGTCGTTGACTCGCTGTCTGCCGCGACCGGACAAGCGCTTCTTGTCTCAGAGGTAGCCCGACGCCTCACAGATGGGTGCTCAGCACAGCAAGCGGCCGAATGGGCCGAGGAGAACAGGCTCCGGGTACAGCATCTGCTCACCGTCGACTCCCTCGAACATCTTGTCCGAGGAGGAAGGATCCCGCCGACGGCCGCCGTGGCAGGTTCCATACTCGATGTGAAACCGATTATCACGCTATCCGCAGAAGGAAGACTCATCCCCATCAGGAAGACCCGCGGTCGCACGCGCGCGCTCCGGGCCATAACGGAACTGGCTGGCGACGCGCTGGCTGGACAGCATGAGCCACGACTGTACATCGGGCATGCTCGCTGCGACGGCGACGCGCTCTTGCTGCAGAGATTCATCGCCGACGTGGTCTCCGAGTGTCGTGTAACCCGGACACGAATCGGACTCATCATCGGGGCGCATACCGGCCCCAGCGCAATCATGGCGGCCTATTGGGGCCACCACCGCATGAACTGACAATAGGAGGATTGACACGTGAACGGACCAAGCGAAATCAAGCAGCAGGTTGTCGATGCCACTGCGACCATGCTCACATCTCAACTTACTGACTTCCTGCTTGCTGATCCGAAAAGACACCTGGTGCAAATCGCGGGTATCGCCAGCCACCTGGCCGCCACAGAACAGGACAGACAGCGGGCTCGCGACCTGCAGAGGTACTTCACCAACGCGCGAGATCTCGACCCACAGCCGATGCCGCTACAGATGCTCGATCGGGTGTCCGCGCTGACCTCGCCCCATTGCCGCGCACGACTCGTGACCAACTTCATCAAGTGGACAAGGACGGGCGTGCCAAAGCGCCAGGCGTCCCTTCAGGAGATCGGCGCCTCCCCGATGGTGCTGCTCATTAGCCCGTCGATGCGATGCAACCTCAGTTGCACCGGATGCTACGCGTCCGAGTACAGCAGAACCGACGATCTACCCATGGACATCATCGACCGCGTGGTCCTGGAGGCGCAGGACATCGGCACGTACGCCATCACGATCCTTGGCGGAGAACCGTTCATCAGACCTGACTTGCTTGACCTGTTCGATCGGCACCCACTGATGACATTCCAGGTGTTCACGAACGGAATACTCATCGATGATGTGCTTGCCGCGAGGCTTGCGAAGGCAGGCAATGTCCTCGTCTCCCTGAGCATCGACGGACCGGGAGGGGTGCATGACGAAAGGCGCGGTCCGGGAACACTAGCCGGCGTCGAGCGCGCGATGGCATCACTGAGGGCTCATGGCGTTCCCTTCGGCTTCTCCACCATGGTCACCCGCGTGAATTGCCCGATCGTCATCGAAGACGAGTACATCGACTACTTGATGGATCAAGGATGCCTGTGGGGGTGGCACTTCCTGTACATGCCAGTCGGCGAGGAGCCCGACCTGGATTTGATGCCTACCCCGCAGCAGCGGGAGTACCTGCGGACCCACGGCGCCTCACGAATCCGCCGAGAGAAGCCGCTGTTTGTGATGGACTTCTGGAACGACGCGCCCTTCGTGGGAGGCTGCATCGCTGCCGGTAAGGAGTATCTGCACGTCAACTCGCGCGGTGACGTCGAGCCGTGTATCTTCACCCACTTCGCTACCGACAACATTAAGGACAAGTCGCTCGCCGAGGTGCTTGCATCGCCGTTCTTCAAAGGAATCCGCGATCGACAGCCGTACAGCGACAACTTGTTGAGGCCGTGCATGTTGATTGACAACACGGACGTTGTGCGACAGGTCGTGGCAGACTGTGGTGCCTCTCCCACACACCGCAATGCCGAGGATTTGCTTACGCTCATGGCCGACGATTTGGACGCGTACGCGTCACACTACAAAGCGATTGCGGATGCCGTGTGGTCGCAGCGCGAGGAACCTAGCGGGTCGCGGTGACCGAAACAACGGACGGCGCACGCCGCAAGTTCAGGCGCGAGATCCAATCCGGAGCGAACGCGCTTCGCGTGCTGGCCGTCCTGGCGAGTTCGGATCACTCGCTCTACGGCATCGAAGTCGTCAGACTCGTCGAAGGAGCTGATGGGGCGGGGGCTATCGAAGAAGGCACCATCTATCACATCCTGCGCTCGTTCTTCGAGCAAGGTCTGGTGATGGTTCAGACGCGACCCACTGGCAATGGTCCGCCTCGGAAGTACTACGTGATCACATCTGCTGGACGAGAAGCACTCTCTGGATGGATCGACGACTGGACGCAGGTGAGAGAAGCTGTCGATTCCATCCTGACTCCCCCGGGAGCGTGATGCCGGAGGGACCCCAGGCCGAGTCTAGGCTTGTGGAGATCAGAAGGGCCGCCATCACTGGCGGCCCTTCACCTGCTCTTCTCTGGCGGGGGGTAGGTGTGCTTCGGACGGTTGAGTGGAGCTGTGAGGGCCCCAACCTCGGTTGACGCGTGTCACGACGCCGTCTTCTCACGAAGCACCTCGTAGGGTGTCTTTCCTCCGAGACCCCCATGCGGTCGGTGCACGTTGTAGAACTCCTCCCAGACGACGAGCTTCTTCCTGAGATCGACGTCGTCGGTGTAGTCGAGTCCAACATCACCTTTACCTCACACCCGCCCTCAGTCCAAAGACATTTGTAGCCCGATCTCAGACTCGAAATCGGGCTACTCAGACCACTGACCTGCGGTTTTATGGTGCCCCCAAGGACATTCGAATCCTGAATGTGCTTGTGGCTATTGGGACTCGTTGGTATCGCGGAGCTGCGGCGAGTCCCAATAGGTACCAACGAGGACCAACAGTCACCAGGCATTTGGGGGCAGATCGGGCGACAAATCCGGCGCACCCCCCTCCGGCGCCGTCGCGGGTTGGCTGATCGGTCCTCCGGCCTAGATTCACGTCTCGACGACTGCGCGTGCTGCCGTCTGCGATACCAGTCGTGCGAAGAGGCGCGTACTTGTCACGAAGGCGGTATGGAGGCGCCCCGTTGGCGAATGAAGTCGAGAAGACCGTCGCTGTGCACGATGGGCACTTCGGGCTCCGAGAGGTAAGCGGGGAGCTGCAGCGCCGCAAGCACGATCAGCGGTCGGACCTCGTACTCGGTGTCGAGGAGCCTCAGGCAAGCCTGGGTTGCGTGAGGATTGTCCTGTAGCCACTCAGCCCGCCTCAACTGCTTCCCGATTGCCTTCTCGATCTCGTGGATGTCGTTCTGAAGGTCGGCCGGAACGATTGTCATCTCGAAGTTCTTGCACTCGATCGCCCACAAGATCCCCGCCTCGTGATCTGCAGCGAGGACATCGATGTCGCCGAGCTCGTGCGGCAGTCGGTACTTCGCCCAACCCTTGAAACGCGGGGTCACATCCACATCGGGGAGCGCTTGAAGCATTCGCGCGACCTGGTCACCGAACTGCTCGCCTCGTAGATGCCTGAGTCGCCCTTGGAAGCTCTTCATCTCCTCGGATTGCCCTCGGAACCTCCCCTGCGCCACTTGAAGCAGGGTCTGGCGCACTGAGCTGAATAGGTGTCGTGGACCCCAATACACCATCGTTCTTCCGCCACTCTCAACACAGATGAGCGGGCGAGCGATGTATGAGTACTTGCGGCCGACCCTCCAGGGCAGCACATCATGCTGGTCCAGGCCTTCCGGAGGGTCCTCGAACACGTCTCGTGGCCGCAGCGCGAGCCTATCGACCAGGCGGCGTGCGGTAGAAATGGTGATGCGCCCGGCACAAGCGATGCGCTTGATGCACTCCCCTTCGGGCAGGACCCCGAGGCCGGATGGGGATGCCGATGCGAGCTCGCTAAGATCGTCCACAACATCTAGGAGCGACTGCATGTCGAGGCCGAGCTCCGCGCTGAGTGCAGCGTCCATTTGGGAGGGTGTCGGAACCGTCGGGGCGCCCGCTTCGTCGTTCTCAGGCGCCAGCTGGATGCGAAGGATGTCCGTCAGATACAGCGCCTGCGCGTCGAAGAAGTGATCCTGTCTGGACAAGCCGACCCGGCCAGACGCAAGCATCTCTGCGCTTGTGGGCCCCATCCCGACTTTGCTGAGCTCCGCTTCGTGGGCGAAGTCGAGCAAGACAACCGCGCGTGACAACAAGCCGTCGATGTCGCCGTGTGAGGCGCGCCTGACCCCGACGGGAGGAATCGCAGTCACATATTCGACCAAGAAGCGGCTAGCGATCGCTACCGACGCCCGCTCCGAGGTCTTGCGAGCATCTCGCGTCAGCATGTCTTCGACGTCGCCGAAGCACGAGTGAGCGCGAGCACGAGTCTGCTCGTCGACTCTCGTTGCGAAGAGCTGCGCCTCGCATTCGTGAATCAGCATCGGTAAGAGATGCTCGTCGTATCGGGCGACTTCCAAGGCTAACTGTTCGTACAGCGAGTGAACCATCTGGACAAGAAGCGCGCCGACATGACGCTCACCGTCAATCGGCTCTCCGAGCCAACCCCTCTTCGTCGCGTCAACACCGAGCCCGTCAAGCACACGGTTCTGCAAGGAGCGGGGCGCTTCGTGCGGTTGTGTAAGCCCTCGAGGGTCGATCTCCCGGTCGCCGCGGAAAGTGTTCATCATCCTGCACTCATTGCTTCTGGCCCACCGCGTGAGACTCTCACGTGCAGCGTGAAGGTGCGGCGCCGCATCATCACCGAGCATCACGCCGAGGCCGTCGAGAATCATTGCGAAGAGATCGATCTCGGCATCGCTTGAGTCGACTGAACGCAACGCGAAGCCAGGAAGGAGACGCACCTCCAAGCGATCAGGTGCCTGGGGGACCACCTTGGCCAGGTCGCCTGATGCCTCGAGCTCCTGCCCCGTGCACACCCGAGCCCACGTCTCAGGGGATTCGAGCACCAACGAGATCACGAACAGATCAAGTCCGACATCATCAAAGGCTTGGCCGAGCGGCCCGGCGAGGCGCCACAGCCAGTAGGCGAGAACCTCGATGAGCTGCGCCTCCATCGGGGTGGGCAAGCCCTCGGCGAGCTCCGGGGCAACGACCCACACCGAGCAGGGGCCAGCGCGAAGACACAGCGCTGGGTGCTCCGCGATGCTGGGCTGGAAGATGGGTACTGCAAGCTCCTTGAAATGCTGTTCGACTTCAAGGAGCGTTCCGGACTCGTACCCCGGGCAGACGCGTCTGCCCACCTTGCGTGCAACCTCCCTTCTGAGGTCGCCCCCAGAAGATGTGTCGAGAACCACACCGATCCCAGAACGAGCAACATCGTCGCCCAGGTAGAAGCCATCACCCTTGTCCTCCCAGAGCTTGAAGAGATCCAGGATGCTCCACGTTCGAACGAAGTTGTCTTGACGCAGCGTCTGTAGATCCTGAAGGAAGTAGTGCAGTCGACGAGGGCGGCCACCTATCGAGTCTGCGAGGACACGAAGTTCTTCGAGCGACATCATCGCGACCCGATCGAAGCCCTTTGGGGACGGAGTCCAGGCCAGCGACGCGACCCCGTTACGGCACAACCGCTGAAGGGTCACGAGTAAGGTGACGTCACGGACACCTTGCTTGCGCTTCAGGGTTCGCGCCTTCGCCTCGGCTGTCTTGAGAAGCTCGTCCACTCGATCTTGGACGGACCAGGGGCCCACTGCAGACACGTTCTCGCTTGCGTCGGTCAGACAGGCAATGAGCACCGCCTTGTCTGTGTCCGAGGCGCACAAGAATAGGTGAGCGCCAGCGGGTGGAGAACCGAGATACGCCGCCGCCTTCAGGCCCAGCGGTGCGAGCATCTGGTCCAAGTGCATACCCACCGTGTGCTCGAACATCTTGGCGAACTCTGGAAGGCTGCCCTCAGCTTCGAGAGCTGATACGGCGGCGCGCGTCATGGCAGGCACGAGCGCATATGGCAACGCGATGATCACTCCGCCGTTGATAGAGAGCAGAGGGTGCCAAAGAAGTTCGTTGTCATCAGGGTCGAACGATTCCAGGTCGACAGCGCCCTGGTCACAGATGAGTCGGCCGAGTCCTTCCTCCGAGAAGCGACAATTCGACATCAAGGCACCGAGGTCGGCCGCATCGAAGACCACTGCTTGTGACAGCTCGTGCAGTACGGACTCGGGCGGGATACTCAGCTCCTCGCCGGCGCCACTGAGGAATCCGCTGCTGGGCGAAAGACCGGCATCGCCGCACATGCGATGACTCAACGCGAGACCGGCGCGAAGTACGTCTTTCGCACGGTCAATTCCAGCAAGTGAGCCCGCGGATGGATGCAGGAACAGGGTCCGCGCAATCAGCTCGAGCGTGTGTACCCCGCCGGGATCTTGTCCGGGCAACACGAGGCGACCCTGCTGCTCGAACAGGATCTCCCGACACACGGGTCCGGGAAGAGGGTCTTCACGAGCAGCCAAGTACTTGAGCGCAGAATCACGCAGGAACACGTGGTGCGCATTCGAGGAACCTGCTCCATCTTGCATGGCGCGCCTAGGCGCTGCCCCAATACTCGCCGCAACCGCCGCCTCGAGTCGGAGCGCCTTTTCCGCGTTCTCCGGGCAGAGCTGCAGAGCGGCGAGTTCGCGTACGAGTGCGGCGGAATCGAAACCATCGAGATCAGCGGATAAGGAGCGGAGGTCAACACGCTGCAAGAATGGACCATCCGGATCCTCGTACTTCGGTGCTGTAGGCGGTCTGTTCATGCATGCAGTGTCTCACGCTGTGCTGACACGCTGAGGAGATGGGCGTACTCGGCAAGACGGCTGAGTCTTCATCGGAAGTACCGTCGCGACCCTCGGCGCATCCGCGAAGCCCGGGGCGTCCCCGTCTCTCAAGCGCTCGACGGGGACGACCGTGGGGCGCGAACTGCGCCCGAGATTGTCCTCTATCCCTCGTGAGCAATAACGGGCAGTCACAAGTGCCCCGCGAGAGCTTGCGGTAGAGCCCGACGAACCACGCTTGCGCTTGCCGTAGGGGGCGCCGCCCAAGATGACCGCTGGGCCATGCGACTAGAGCGACTCGATGACTCGAATCCCCATTTGTCGGGCCTCCATCGCCAGCATCGACGTGTTCTTCACCACGTGATCAGAGTCAAGCACAAGAACGCCGTCAACTGAATCCAGCAGCTCCGGCATGTCCCATGGTGGCACGAATGGCTCGAGCAACGGGCTCGCCCCAAGGCGCTCACCGGCCCACCCGGCAAAATCCGATTCCCCGACCCCTTGACCGACGATCCGCAAGATCGTCTTCGATCGGTCCTGCTCCGCGTACCAGTCGACTATCTTGTCCAGACCCTTGCGACGCCAATGGTGATTGACCTTTCCGATGTACGCGAAGACCATCGGACTGCCCGAGACACGAGAACCGCTCTTGCGCTCGAAGGCGGATTCGTAGATCTCATATATAGGCCTGGTCTCCGTCTTCGCCCCGGTGTCACGGATGATGTGTTCGTGATAGTCGTCGGTGATCACTAGCTGGGCGTCATGGAGTACACCGTGGAGCATCGTGCTGTAAGCGGGGTGGTCTAGAAACTTGGCGATGTCGCTTCCCCCATGCCGAACGATGTGCGGTACGCCCGTTAGCTTCGAAGCCAAGTACGCGGCAATTCCATACGGTACCAGGTAGTCGGACTCAATCCGGTCCCACTCACCCGATCGCAATACGAGGAGGATCTCGTTCAGAAGCCGTCCCAGGTAGTCAGGGCTACAGGGCACGTGCCACGGAACTGGCCCTGAAACATCGTGAAGATGCAGCCCTCGCTCCCGGACAAGCCAGTCGATATGCTCATCACAGCCGACGATTCTATACTCCTGCTCGACACTTCCGGCGTTCGTGACAACCGCCACCTCGTGTCCAGCGTCCAGCAACCTGCGCACACGCCAGTAGGTGCGTGCGGCGATTCCGCCCTCGATCGGCGGGAACTTGCTAACGATACATACGCGCACGGTCGCCACTCCTATAGAACTCCCTGACATCGAAGCCCGCCGGCAGTGCTCCGCGATTCTCCACGAACACGTAGTGGAAGAGGTCGAACATCACAGCATCGAGCGGAGACTTTACCAAACGCCGGGACGGATGGGAGGCAAGATCGGCATCCGACACCAACCCGCACGCGAGGTCTTCGACTTGTGGTGCTATCCGATCCACGGCTGCCGGCATCCCGAACTTCTGCCGCCCGAGAAGGTGCGATACCCCGTAGTGCTCAAACACTGGCCTCGCCGCCGCCTTCAGAACACGTTTTGTGTCACGCCCGAGGACCTTGGCCTCTACCGGAAGCGAAAGCGCCAGTTCCACTAGATCGTCATGAAGATATGCGGGCCGAACTTCGAAACCGAACGCAGAGCAAGATCGGTCCACGCTCCAAAGGTGGTAGTTGGAGAGGCCGCCGCGAATCAGGAAGTCGAACAGATTGCGGCGATAGGCGGATTCGTCTTCGGGTCGCGGGAACAGGGCGTCCACCTGCTCAGCCACTGCGTCTGGAGACCCAATGGCCTCGAGTCGTCCACGAATTCGGTCGGAGAAACCAAGCGGGTGAGTGTAGGACCAGTAGTATCCGCCGAAGAGCTCGTCTGCGCCCTCTCCGGAGAATGCGACTCGAACATGCTCCGAGATTTTGCGTGACAGCATCTGATACGCCATGCCTCCATGGATGTCGAACACTCCACCAGCGATGACGTTCTCGTAGTGCTGCACGAAGATGGGGAGTTCTTGGAGGTAGTCATCCAGCGTCACGCGGAATTCGTGGTGGTTGGCACCCACCGCGTTGGCGACTGCTCTTGCGGCGAGAAGATCCGGGGTGTCATCGCGATCCGCCAAGGTGAACGTCAACGGGGCCTCACCATGCGCCTGCGCAGCGAGCATGACCAGCAACGACGAGTCGACACCCCCTGAGAGGTAGAACCCCTTCTCCAGTGGATCATGCTGCAACATCTGCTCAAGGCCGTTTCGCAGACAGTCGAGCACAGCTTCCGCGGAGTCCGCGCAGGATTCGGCGCCGACATGTCGCGCTGGCTCGGGCTCCCAGTACCTATGGACTCGGACTCGCCCGTCGGAGACTTCGACGATGCTTCCCGGCGGAACCTGTTTGATGTTGGCGAATGGCGTTCGGTCGGGCGAGCTGATGTACCCAAAGACAGCAGTCTCATCGAGCGCTTGCTCGTCGAGCATCGTCGGCACTCTCGGGTCCGCCAGGACTGCCTTCATCTCTGAGCCAAACACGACTTCGCCATCCACCACCGAGTAGAACAGCGGCTTGATTCCAAGTCGGTCGCGCGCCAATAGTGTGCGTTTGTCGTCCATCACAACGACAGAGAACATCCCTCGAAGGCGCGTCAGCCCGTGAAGGCCATCGTACTGCGCTAGCCGGTGGATCAGATCCGCTTCCGGATCCAGCGGATCGAGAGTCGCGAGGCCCAGCCCATCAGCAAGTCCGCGGTAGTCGTACAACTCGCCATTCAAGAGAACCAACGACCCGCCTTCTGCTCGCGGCATCGGGGACATGGGAGAACCAACGATTCCGAGACGGCATCCCCCGACAGATGACCCCAAGGTCGACAGAAGATCAAACGAATCGGGCCCGCGATGTCGAATGCTGGATAGCATTCGGTCGGCCAGCGCAGGATCCATACGCCCGACAATGCCGCAGATGCCACACATCAGAGGGCGTCCAGCAGCTTGAGTGCCTCGGACAAACCCCAGTAGGCATACGCCGTACCCTCGTCGATGAAATGGCACGGCCAGTATCCGGACGGCAGTTGCGTGGACACGAGCCAATCAACTGCGCGTCCAACCACAACCCGGTCGGCAATCTCAGGGAATCGCGCCAGCCCGGCGAGGCAGACGCCAGTACTCCATGGATCGCTCCCCACTGGGTGATCCTTCCATGGGCCGAATCCCCCATCTTCGTTAGCCTCAGAGTGCAGGTACTCGACCGTCCGTTTCGCGAGCGCAGATGCGTCGGACAGTGAATCTTGACAGCACAGGAAGAAGCCGCCCTTGTACGAAAGGCGAATCTCAGCGTCAAGATCTGCAGACCAGAGGGCGTCGATGCGTTGCCAGTCGGCCTGCTCCCCAATCGCATCTCCAATGAACCTCAGCGCGATGGCGGACAACGGGATTCTCGGTTGATCGCGCTCGTTTCGCCCCCAGGCCCCCACAGGGGTCCTGTGAGAGGCCAGCCAGCTCACGGCATCGGAGAACGAAGACCCTCCCCCCGTCTCGGTGCCTGCCAGCAGCGCCGCGCACCAAATGGTGTCCTCCGCGTCAATCCACCCGCCGTCACGATTCTGCTTGTCGCGAACGAGCGGCACGGATCGCGGAGCCAACGGCGGACACAGCACGCCGACCCTCGCCACTCGTTCCGCGTCGGCCGTCCTTCTTATCATGCCTTCGATACTTCTCTCGAGGCAGCCCTGGGCTCGTGCAAGCGTCACTTCAGGCACCGAAGTCACCGCTCCAAGATCATTCTCATCAGCGGAACCTGGCTCCTTCGAAAGATAGCTGCCTTCTGGTCGAATGACAGCGCCGAATGACAAGACGGGCAAACGTAGAAGATCTGCTCAGAGTCGCCAAAGAGCTCATACTCGAACCGCATCGATCGCCAAGCGTAGAACTCACCGCAACAAGAACAGCGAACCGACCGCTGGACGGGATCTACTAGCAAGCCGACATCGCCGGCAAGCACGCGCACTTGATCCGGAACATGTGCGTCGAATGCTTGAGCCAGCGCAACTCGAATGCCGCCACTCAACTCTTCGCCGAACTCGGATAGTACAACCAGCTTCGGTTCGCCTGCCTTCGCGCTCTTGGCAAGGTCATCAATGAACCAAAGCACTCCGGGGACAAACAGGTGATTAGCATCTAGCAAGACGTCTGAGACCTCTTTGGGCCTGAAGAAGTCGAGCAAGCGCCTGCCGCGTCCACTGATTGAGCCCAGATGAAGGCAGACCACGGTGCAGTCCCGATAGTGCTTTGAGATGGCCCCATGCCATCGGGTGTCAGATGGCAGGCCGACCTTGGCAGCGCACTTTCGCTGGGTATCTCTTAACTCGAGTCTCAGACCTATGCTGTCAGCCCCCATGGGCCCGGAAGCCAGCGAGATGTCTTTGTGTAGAGCGTGGATGGCGTGCAGCTTTATGCATTTCGCGCCCTGGGCGGCGGGGACAACATGACTGGCCGCCCGGACACCGTCCGGATTGCTGGGAGCGATGACTACCGTGTCGGCCACCACGGGACTCGTCTCGACGACACGTTCGAGATGTCGACGTGCCCCGTCCGACACGATGACATGCATCCTGCCTTTCGCTCGCAGCGCTGCGGCGCTCTGCCGAGCCTTTCGACTACCTGAAGACTCTTCCTTCTTGAGTGCCTTGTCGCGCTCCACCTTCAGGTTGTGGATTGCCTCAAAGTCCGCAAGATGGTCCGGATGGTCATGCGTCACGGCTACAGCTGTGATGTCGTCGATGCAGAAGCCCTCAGACAGGAAGTTCTTGATGAAGCCATATCCAGGATCGACCGCAACACCGATGTCGATAGACTGGGCCGAAGGACGAGCGCCTGCCGCCAAGGGCGGGGTATGGTAGACGAAGTAGCCACCGCCCTCGGATGCAGCCATCGCCGGCGTGAACGAATTCCAGCGCTGCAGAACGGCAATGGCCCATCCCGATGGCGTCCGCGACGAGCGATGGTCTGCCAGCCGTGCGTCGATACCGCAGCTGTTTCTCTTGGCAACCAGGTCGCCATAGTGCCAAATGCGCTCTTCTTGGCCCTCGCGGTGGACGATCAGAGACGGATTCTTCTCCGATAATGCCACGAGCTGTCTGTGGCAACCCTCTGCGAAACACAGGCGCTCTTCACAGGTTTGACAATCACCGGTAGCGGCGCTCATCTGCCCACCCAGAGGAGTACAAAGGAACCGTCTGAACAAGAAGTCCCGCAGACTCCTCTGACGGTCATCGCCCTTCTCGAGGGGTAGCAGCTCTCCTTGGATGAAGGCATTTCGGGCTCGCCACAAGTCCTCGGTGTATTCCTGAACCTCGGCCTTGGCCAACCGGTCGTACAAGTAATTCGCATCAGCGCTGACCGCTGCCGCAAGATCCACAAGCGACGCCCTCACTTGGCTCCCAGATGTCTCTGCTGTCGCATTCAGGCGTTCGTGTGTGGCCAAGAAGAGGTCCCAGATGCCCTCCGACAACTTCCCGCGAACCTCAACGCGGTAATCGCGGTATTGCCCGTCCTCAATCAGATCAGTGGCGGCATCGAAGAATGAACGCACCTCCGCTGGTGACGACGATTGTTGCTCTGCAGGGAGGTCAAGGGTCAGATACTGGATTGCGCTTGTCACATCGGCAGCCGAATCCGCCTGACGGATGACGGTAGCCAGTCTGCCCAATCCCTTCGTCCATTCCAGCACAGACTGGTCCAGTTCGGTCCGATCAAACCCCGCGTTGGCTGCACGCCGCACAAGCGGAGCGCAGCGTCTCTGTGGGGACTTCTCTCGCTCGATGTTGACCGCGTCAACTTGGCTAAGAAGCCGGCGCGAGTTCTTTGGAAGGCCAACGATCCCATCCAGACGCAGCTGGCGTGTCGGATCTGAAGTATCGTTGGCGACTCGACCTTCGAGTACAAGTCGACGAGCCGCTTGGTAGGGGCCGACCTCCGTCCTATCCATGCGCTGCAAGACCTGACGAGCCTCGCCCGATCGCTGCATGTTTATCAGAACCTCGGCAATCTGAAGCACCGCCGGACGGCCGATGTAGGCCGCGAACAGCGATTCCATTCCAGGCCACCGAAGAGGTTCGATGAGCGCCGATTGTGATGGTTCAAAGCAGTGGGTGTCCTTGGGAATCCCGTCCTGCCAGCAGCCCGTGCACTCTGCCACCTTCCGGAAGGACTCGCCGGCCTTGTCATGGCTCCTAACGTGGAGCTCCCCTTGCGCCTTGTCATACAGCGCCAGGAGCTCGTACGGGCTCTGGCCTTTCTTGTGCTCTCCGAGTCCAATCAGTAGCGATTGAATCGAATCGACGGCGTCTTCCGCCGAGGCAATGGAGTGGAAACCCCGGTAGCAGGCTGAGGCCTCGAGAAACATCAAGACGCGCAGCAAGCCGCATTGAAGCGCCGGGATGTTGAGCTTCCCCTTGTCTAGAAGCGAGGCGGTTGGGAGCGTTGGCGTGTGCCTCAGAAGGTCCAGCGCGAGCTGATCCAGCGCGCTGTCCGCAGCCGTGGCGCCTTCACGCATGAGTGCGGCCCTCGTGCGCTTCGCCTGCAAGAGAATGCGCCACAATCGACTCACGCCGTCATCACGCGTAAGGCGCACGATCTTCGAGCGGTTGCGTGACCCTGGGCTACCCGCACCCCCCAAGACGACCTCCAACGGGATGTCGGCGAATGCTTCGAGCGGTGTCAAGTCGAAGCGCTTCCGCTCCCACGGTCGTTTCTCTGGCTGCAGCATGACCTGGTCGAAGGACGGCGCCATCAACCCGGGCGCGCGCACCTTAACGTTGCAGAGCCCCTCGTCGTACGCCTCTTCATCGATCTGAATGTCGTACAGAATCGAGAATGTCTCAAGAGCGCGGAACGTCTTCCAATCCACGGTGCCCCCCGACTCGGACGGTCATCGGCACCCGTGACAGGAAGAGCACTGCCTGCAGGCCAGCTCCTTGTTCACGTTCTCTACACCACGAAGTGGGAACCTCATCTTGTCCTGCTTCTTGATTGCCGGCTTCTCATACGTCTTGGCCTTCTTAGCAGCCATCCCTCACGCCTCCCTAGTAACGAGTCCTTCGGTTTCACACATTTCGAGCAACTCCGCGACATCTGCCCTGACGGTGTCCTCGCACTTACCATACTCGTCGGCAAGCGTGACAACGATCATGTCGAGCTCGGCCCCGCCCTCAAGCGCTTCCAGCACGGCGAACGCGGTCCCGTTCACCTCGTAGTGCTCACCGCTCTCCAAGTCAAACGCCCAGAACGTCTCGGACGGACCCCGTCGGAGACGGAGCCCCTGTCTCAGGCGGTACATTCAACCGACCTCCAACAATGCGGATCGGCGCCAAAGCAATCGCCCGAAGCAAAGTGCGCCATCGCGCGGCATCCACGACAGACCGCGACGAGATCACATTTCGCACAGTCCGACAGGTTCGCTGGGTCGCGAACCTTCCAGAGGAAATCCGAGTCGTACCAGATCTTGAAAAGACCATCCCGGAGCACATGGCCGAGGGGTATCGGCAATCGTCGACAAGGGTAGACCGTCCCGTCGTGCATGACCGTGAGCGCATTAGTCCCCACTGAACACATGGCCCCGACGGTCGGATCATCGCTATCGACAAGCGCGAAGAGCGGGCGGTACATCAAGACCCTGACGCGACGTTCTGACACGCCGAGAGCGTGGACCGTCTCAAAGACCTCTCGCGCCTCTTCGGGTGTCAACATCGCGTCGTGAAGTTGAGCCCCTGAGCCCTCAGGGATGAACCGCTCTATAGCGAAGGTGTCCACTTGATGGTCGGCGAGCACATTGATCATGTGTGGAATCGAGCCCTTGTTCCGACGCGTGACGGTCATCATGACCGCGACCTCCATGCCCTCGGACTTGAGGAGGTCTATCGCCGCAATCGTTCGTTCGAACGTGCCGTTGCCCCGAATCGAGTCGTTGAGCTCGGCGGATGGGCCTTCAAGCGAGAGCTGGACACGCCGGAGCTTCGTCGCAGCCCGCAAGCGCACGACGTCTTCATCCGAGATGAGAGCTCCGTTGGTAAGGATGTCGTAGTAGCCCACAACATCGCTGAGGTCGAGTCTGCTTATCAGCGCGAACAGCTCGTCGCGCCTCATGAATGGCTCGCCACCGGTGAGCGACAAGGAGCCGATGCGATTCCATACGCGAAGCGCATGCTCCATCTCAGCGAAGACGGCCAGGAGGTCGCCCAGTGGCATTTCGTCCGCAGGGGAGTACGATTCGTGATAGCAATGAGCGCAGCGCTGGTTGCAGCGTTCAGTGATGTGCCACTGGAAGTAGAACTCATCCCCCGCGAGAATCTCCACGACGCTCCAATTTCCACAAGAGTTCACTGCTGCGTTGCAGGTCACACACCGTTCGTCACCAGGGCCTATGCTGCCACATGGCCCAAGCCCCTCACCAACTAGTTCCTCAAGAGTACACCCTGGGCCTTGCTTTGGGCCAACCAGACAACCTGAACCGGCCTAGACCAGGGCGATGAGGGCTGACCGTGCCGCGGCCGATGCGTGCGGTCCCGGCGTGCCACGCACCAACACTTCGACAGCTTGACCAGCCGTCTGTTCTCCGGCGCCACAGCGTCTGGCTTGTTCTCCCTCGCCTTGCCGTCCGTTTGGGCTATGCCCTGTCTTGACGTCAGGGGCATCTCCCAGAACGTCCGCCTGAGTATTTGGACACGTGCCTCGTAGCGTCTGCGGTAACAGCCCCCGCATCGCGGCACGAGTGCCCAACCACCACAAAGTCCGGGATCGCGAAGCCACTGTGCTAGCTTCCACTCCAGCTCACATGCCGCTGAAGCCAGGGAGGTGCACATGGCCCGCAAGACCGGAATCTGGCGGGCCGCATCGACGATCCTCCTGGCCACGCTGGCCGCCGCTCTCATCCCACTGGGACTCTCAGCTCTCGCCCCGCTCCTCCTCGACCGAGCGGCGGACACCGCGCCGCTGACCTCGTGGGCGCTCTCCCCCCTCCTGACCCGCTGGCTGGCCACCGTCACGAACCCGGCGACCCTCGCCCTCTCGCTCCTTCTCATCGTCGCGATTGTGGTCTGGTGGGTCTGGATCTCCGGGCACCTCATGCATCCGCGAACCGGCGGCACCGGCGTGGTCGCCGGTATCCCGCGTACCGCCGGCAGCGGCGAGCATGGCACCTCGAACCTCATGACCCCCGCGGCGCTCGAGGCCTCGGCAGTCACCTGGTCGCCCGGCACGACCCCAGACCCCGGCGTCTCGGGCTTCGTGATCGGCGCCACCCCGGCCGAGCGCGGCCGCAAGGAGACCTACTACCTCTCGGGCTCAGAGGGCCATGTGCTCGTGATCGGCTCCACCGGCTCGGGAAAGACGCGCCGGATCGTGCTGCCGAGCATCTACGCGCTCGGCGAACTCGGCGAGTCGATGGTGATTCCGGACCCCAAGGGCGAGCTCTACCTCACCACCTGCGAGCACCTCAAGGCCAAGGGCTACCGAGTCGACACGATCGACCTGCGTGATCCCTCGCGGTCCGTCCAGTGGTCGCCGCTGGACCTGATCGTCGACTTGATCTGGTCGGCTGAGATCGCGCACGCCGAGGACATGGCGCACGAGCTCGCCAAGACGATCGTCTCGGCACAGCTCGGCGGGCATGGCGGCAATGAGGCGTTCTGGAACGCCAGCGCCGAAGCGATCATCGCGGCCACGGCGCTCCTGATCGCCAGTGAGCCCAAAGGCGTCGATCCGCTCTCGCGCAACATGTTCAACGTCTACCGGACGCTCGGAACGTATGGCAGAGAGCGAACCGCAGTGCGCGCCGACAGCATTCGGCAGGAGACGATCTACCCACTCAAGGAGATGATCGGCACGGACAAATGGAAGCGGCGACCGAAGTCGCCGCAGCTCAGATGTGGTGCCCCCAAGGGAATTCGANNTTGGCCGCTAGACGATGGGGGCCTGATATGCGCTTGGTGGGCCGTGCTGGTCTCGAACCAGCGACCTTGGGATTAAAAGTCCCCTGCTCTGCCAGCTGAGCTAACGGCCCGTGACCTGCACGTTCCGTGCCGACTCTGCCGGAGGCGGGCGGAAGCGCAACGCGTAGTGTAGCCCACGGCCGAGAAGGGGGTCAAACGCGCCTGATTGCCTATAATCGTGGCAGTCCCCCGAAGGGAAGGCGGCACCGATGACCGTTCTCGGTCTCCACATACCGGGCGCGTACGTGACCAAGTCGCTTTCTGCGCTCGCAATCCTTCTCGCGACCATCGTCGGCGCGCGCCTTGCGGGTTCGCTCGTGCGCCGCGCACTCGCAAGGTCCGGCGGCATCGTGCCCGCCACGAGCATCTTCGTGAACATCACGCGTATCTTCGTGGTGATGCTCGGCGGCGTCTTCGTGCTGGCCGCCCTCGGCATCTCCATCACGCCGGTCATCACGGCACTGGGCGTCGGCGGTCTGGCCGTGGCGCTCGCGCTGCAGGACACACTCGGCAACCTGTTCGCGGGCCTGCAGATCGTCGCCTCCAAGCAGATCCGCCCCGGCGACTACCTGCTCCTCGACACCACGCAGGAGGGTACGGTCGTCGACGTCGCGTGGCGCACCACCACGCTGCGCACGCAGTCCGACAACCTGGTGATCGTGCCGAACGGCAAGCTCGCACAGGCGATCGTCACCAACTACCGCCTCCCCGCCGAACCGCTGTCGGTGTTCATCGAATTCGGCGTGAGCTACGGCTCCGACCTCGATCGGGTGGAAGCGATCGCCGCCGACGTAGCCGCCGAGGTGATGGCCGAGATGCAGCCTGAGCTTACCGACCGCGCGCCGGTCGTACGCTTCAAGTCCTTCGGGGACTCGCAGATCCTCGGACTCGTTGTGCTGCGCGTGCCCGAGTATGTGGACCAGTACCCGCTGCGCAGCGCGTTCATCAAGCGTCTACACGCGCGCTTCGCCACCGAGAGCATCCACTTCCCCTTCCCGACGCGCACCGTGCACGTGGTGCAGGAGTAGCGGTTAGAGCTGCTCGAGCGCCTTCTCCAGGCGTCGATCGAATGTGAACACCCGGTCCCCGTTGGAGACCCGGACCGCGAGTATGCAGTCCACGATGGACAAGCGGGGCATGCGCTCCATGAGTGCCAGCGCACGCTCGACCAGTACGGGATCCCATGCCGTCAGATCCTCGGCCTCGAACGCCTCACGCAGCAGCGCGGCCACATCCGTTCGCTTCAACCGATACCTGCGCTCGAGAACCCAGCACGTCTCGGCGAGGATCGCCTCGCCTACCGCCAATGGCCCGTGCGCCCTCGCGCAGGCCAGCGCCTCACGATGCTGCTCGCCCCTCAGGGGCAGCAGAAGACTCACAACGACATTCGTGTCCGCCAGGTTCATCGTGGCTGACCTCGATAGGGCACCTTCGCCTCGAGCACGATCATCGTGTCTGACAGGTCATCTTCGTCGAGATCGTCGAAGTAGGCTGCAACAGCCTCATCATCATCCGCGTAGGTCAGATCCTCCTCGGTCGGCAGCACGTGCTTGAACCTCTCGAGAACCTCGACCAGCGTGGGCCGTTTCCGGACCACCGCGTACTCGGCCCGCACCTCGAAGGCGAGCATGTCGCCCTTCTTCAGCCCGAGAGCCCTGCGCACCTCGGCGGGTATGGTGACCTGGCCTTTTGATGTGATCTTGGCATTCGGCATCGCGCGCCTCCGCACGGATTCCTTACTACTGCGTGCTACCTTACTTTCAAATGATACTCCTTACCTGCTCTATCGCACAACGCACGAAGGGCCGCACGCGGCGGCCCTTCGACAGGTACGGGTGTCGCGCGGCGCCTAGTGGCGGAAGTGCCGATGTCCGGTGAACACCATCGACACGCCGAGACGGCTGGCGGTGGCGATCACCTCGTCGTCGCGGATCGAGCCGCCCGGCTGGATGAACGCCGAGACGCCCGCCTCAGCGCACACCTCGAGCGTATCCGGGAACGGCATGAACGCGTCCGACGCGCAGACGGAGTCGCGCACCTTCTCGCCGGCCGCCTCGACCGCGATGCGTGCCGAGTTCACCCGGTTCATCTGCCCGGCGCCGACGCCGATGGTCGCGAAGTCCTTGGCGAGCACGATCGCGTTGCTCTTCACGCTCTTGACGACCTTCCACGCGAAGAGCAGCTGCTCCATCTCGGCGGCAGACGGCTGCACGCTCGTGACCACGCGGAAGCGCGACGCGTCCTCGGTGACCGCGTCCGACATCTGCACNNCGCCGGTCTTGAGCACGCGCACGTTGCGCTTGTCGCCGAGCATGTCGAGCGCATCGGGCTCGTAGTCAGGCGCGATCATCACCTCTACGAAGTGCTTGTTCTCGAACAGCGCCCGGATCACGTCGACCGTGACCGTGCGGTTGAACGCCATCACGCCGCCGTAGGCCGAGACAGGATCGGCGGCGTGCGCGCGCCGGTACGCGGTCACCAGGTCGGCGTCGATGGCGATGCCGCACGGGTTGGTGTGCTTCACGATCACGCACACCGGCACGTCGAACTCCCGCGCCGCCGTCCAGCACGCGTCGGTGTCGAGGATGTTGTTGTACGAGAGCTCCTTGCCCTGCAGCTGCTCCGCACGGGCAAGTGTGTTCTCCTTCGCATCCATGAAGCGGTAGAACGCCGCGTCCTGGTGCGGATTCTCGCCATAGCGCAGGTCCTGCACCTTCTCGAGGCGGAAACGGACCTCGGGCGGGAACTTCTCCTTGCCGTAGCCCGAGAGGTACATCCAGATGGCGCTGTCGTAGGTGCTCGTCTTGCGGAAGACGTCGGTCGCAAGGCGGCGGCGCGTGGCGAGCGAGGTGCTGCCGCCGCTCGCGCGCATCTCGGCGAGGATCGCGTCGTACTCGGCCGGCTCGGTCACCACCGTCACCGCATCGAAGTTCTTCGCCGCCGAGCGCAGCATCGACGGACCGCCAATGTCGATGTTCTCGACCGCCTCGTCGATGGTGACGCCCTCGCGGGCGACCGTGGCCTCGAACGCGTACAGGTTCACCACCACCATGTCGATCATGCCGATGCCGTGCTCCTCGGCCTGCGCCATGTGCGATGCGGAGTCGCGCCGCGCGAGGAGGCCTCCATGCACCTTCGGGTGCAGCGTCTTCACGCGGCCGTCCATCATCTCGGGGAAGCCGGTGAGGTCGTCGATCGG
>DCVQ01000026.1:0-9653 GCA_002328745.1 Actinobacteria bacterium UBA2184 | reverse complement strand
CCGATGGCTTCGGGCAGGAGGCGATGCTCGACCTCGTGGATCTTCGCCTCGAGGCTCGCGAGCGTGTCGTCCTCCTCGATGCGAACGGGCTCCTGGCTGATGATCGGCCCGCGGTCGAACTCCTCGTCGGCAAAGTGCACCGTGACCCCCGTGACCTTCACGCCGTACTCGAACGCGTCATGGATCGCGGACGCGCCGGGGAACGACGGCAGGAGCGCCGGGTGCAGGTTGATGACCGCGTGCGGAAAGGCTTCGAGTACCTCACGGCCGAGCAGCCGCATGTAGCCGGCCATCACGACGAGCTTGACGCCGTGGGACTCGAGCGTCTCCCGGATCGCGTGGTTGTACGCGCGCGTGTCGCCGTAGCGCGCCGGATCGAGATGGACGGCCGGGATTGCGGCCTTCCGGGCGCGTTCGATGCCGTACGCGGACTCCTTATTGGCGATGACCACCGCCACGCGCGCGTCGATCGCTCCGCTCGCGCAGGCGTCGATGATCGCCTGCAGGTTGGTGCCGCTTCCCGAGATGAGCACGCCCAGCGCGAGCGTGCCGACCTGGTCGGTGTGGCCCCACAGATCCTCGGGCACCTGCTGCTCAGCCATACACGACCACCCCGCTGCCCTCGATAATCACGCCGATCTCGGCGACCCGCTCCCCCGCCTCACGAAGTCTCGCGGCGACGGCCGGAGCATGCTCGGGCGCCACCACGAGCGCGAAGCCGATACCCATGTTGAACGTGCGGTACATCGCCTCATCGTCGATGCCGGCGGCCTCCTGCACGATCGGGAAGACCTCGGGCACCTTCCAGCTGCCGCGCACGACGCGCGCGTCGCACGTCTTCGGGAGCACGCGGTCGAGATTCTCGGTGATGCCGCCGCCGGTGATGTGCGCCATGCCCTTCACGGGCGTGGCGGCGATCGTGGCGAGCACCGGCTTCACGTAGAGGCGCGTGGGCGTGAGCAGCAGCTCGCCGAGCGTGCCGCCGCCGAGATCGAGCCGGCGCAGGGCAAGCTCGTCCTCGCGACCCTCGACGAGCACCTTGCGCACAAGCGAGAAGCCGTTGGAGTGCAGGCCGCTCGAAGCGAGCCCCAAGATGACGTCGCCCGGCACGATGCTCTCGCCGGTGATCATCTTCGGCCGGTCGACCACGCCCACGCAGAAGCCGGAGAGGTCGTAGTCGTCCGCGTCCATCGTGCCCGGGTGCTCGGCCATCTCCCCGCCCACGAGCGCACAGCCGGCCTGCTCGCAGCCCTGCGCGATGCCCGCGACGATGCGCTCGATACGGCCTGCATCGAGCTTGCCGACGGCCACGTAGTCGAGGAAGAACAGCGGCTCGGCCCCCGAGGCGAGGATGTCGTTCGCGCACATCGCCACGAGGTCGATCCCGACGGTATCGTGGCGGTCGAGCAGCTGCGCGAGCTTGAGCTTCGTGCCGACGCCGTCGGTGCCCGACACGAGCACGGGCTCGGCCATCTCCTTGAACGCCGCCGCCGAGAACAGGCCGCCGAAGCCGCCGATATCGCCGATGACCTCGGGCCGGTAGGTGGCCCGGACGTGCGACCGGATGCGCTCGACAGCGCGCGCGCCCTCGGCGGTGTCCACGCCGGCGGCGCGGTAATCGACAGGTCCGTCGGTGCGGTCGCTCCCCATGATCTCCCCTCGGACGGCGCGTGGAACACGCACCCGCATTGTACCAGCCCTGCCGCGACGCGAAGACGTCCGGGGAGACCCGTTACGGAGCCGGGGGTTCTTCGCGCGCAGGGAGCGAATCGGTCCAGGCGTCCGAGAGCAGGATGAGATCGACCGCCTTCGCGAGACCGGCTATCTCGCCACGGGTGGCTTCGCGCGGCGAGCCGGGATCGTCGATCGGCAGCGCCGTCGCCTCGTCGGCATGGTCGCCCGGCACCACGAGCGCGCCGTTACGCACGTACGCCCCCGCCTCCACGTAGCGCCGCATGGCGATGTTCGTCGGCCCGCCCGCGAAGACGCTGCGCCCGAACATCGGCGTGGACGTCTCGATGCCGAGCAGATCGAGCACGGTCGGCATGACGTCCATCACCGCCGAGGCGCTCTCGTCCACCTCGCCTTCGGTCTGTCCGGGCAGGTGCACGACGAGCGGCACGTTCAGCCGGTCCACGATCGTGTAGTCGCGACCGAGCAGCGCGCTCAAGACGGCCGCGTCCCGTTCGTCGGGGTCGAGGTCCGAGATGCCCATGTGGTCGCCGTACACGATGACGATGCTCTCGTCCCAAAGCCCGGTCCGCTTCAGCTCGCCGATGAACTCGCCGAGCGCCCGGTCGGCGAACGACTGGTACGTCACGTACGCCCCGAGCTGGGTGTCGTCGTACTCTTCGGGAAGGGCGAGGTCGACCCGCCCCTCGGGCATGCCGTGGAACGGATGGTGCGCGGTGACGCTCACGATCTGCGCGTAGAAGGGCGTCCCCGACGCCTGCAGGTCCAGGAGCACGGGCAGCGTGCCGGCGTACAGCACGTCGTCGGAGGCCCCGAACCCGATGATGTCCTCATCGCCGAAGTAGTCGCGGTCGTAGTAGGCGCCGAACCCGAGCGCCGCGTACAGGTCCTCGCGGTTCCAGAAGTCGACGTCGTTGGTGTGGAAGGTCATCGTGGCGTAGCCCGCGTCCTCGAGAACGCGCGGAAGCGACGGGATCTCCCGGTCGGCCCACCGTATCGACGCCGGCTCCACGGCCGGAGGGTAGAGCGAGGTGTTCGAGATGAACTCGGCATCCGACGTCCCGCCGCCACCGAGCTGCGAGTAGGTGTGCGGGAAGTACCAGCTCTCCTCCACGAGCGCGTTCAGGTTGGGCGTGAGCTCGACGCCGTCGATCTCGGCGCCGATGAGCATCGTCTGAAGCGCCTCGGCCTGGATGATGATGACGTTTTGGCCCGCCGCCTCGCCATGCGCCACGCTCGTCGCCCGCGAGCCGTTCGGGGCGCCGCGGAGTCTGTCGATGGACGACCCCACATCGGCCGGATCGGCGGGGTCGACCGGCCAGTCAAGGTCGAGATCGCTGTCGTAGAAGTACGACGCGACCTGATAGGCGAACAGGCCGTAGCGGCGGCTGGTGGTCTTGCTGCCGAGGATCCCGGACGACTGCGACACGAGCGCGATCCCCGTGACGAGCGCCACGAATCCGATACCGATCGCGACCAGCCCGGCGCGCAGGCGGACCGGACTGCGCCTCGGCTTGCCCAGCGACGGCCGACGCAGGAGGAGCCAACCCACCAACGGGAGGTCGACGAGGAACAGCGCATCGACCGGGATGAGCAGGTCGAGCACGCTGCCGCCGACACCGCTGTAGTACTGGTTGATGATCTGCAGGTTGCCGTCGAGCAGGTCGAGCACGTTCTCGCCGTTGGCGTTGGCGCTCGTGAACATGCGGATGGCGCCGAGCGAGACGACGTCGTCGAAGTACCGCAGGTAGACCATGCTCGCGAGGAGCACGACCGACAGGAGCGTGGCGAGCGCGAGCAGGAGCACCCGCCCACGGCGGCTGCGCCACAGCAAGAGCCCCGGGGCCAGGAACAACGTCGCCGCCAGCATGTCGCTCGCGATGCCGAGCAGCGTCCCGGGCCGTTCGAGCATCAGCACGCGCGCCACGAAGGCCTTGATGAAGACCGACGCCACCAGCAGCCCGACGGCGAGCGCCACGGCGCGGGTCTCCGGCGTGACCTCGCGCCAACGGCGCCCGATGGCGTCAGCAGCGGTGCGCAGTCGGCTCACGCGAGCGCCCCTATCCCGGCCACAAGCGCCGACACGAAGGCCACACCGATCGCCGAGGCCGCCAGCCAGCCGGTGCCGAGCGTGACGCGACGTCCCACGCTGGCGCCCACGAGCGTGGGCAGCAGGTAGCCGACCGCGAGCGTGCCGAGCGCCCAGATCGCAAGCACGACCCAGCCGTACCACGCCTCGCTGCCGGTCGGGGCGAACGCCCAGACGCCGTCGGCGAGATCGCGCGCCCTGCCGAACACGCGCAGGCCGTCGCCGATCAGCCAGCCGGCAAGCGCCACGACCAGCCACCGGCCGTCGGCGGCCCGCCTCTTGCCCTTGGCGGTGGCGAATGCGGCGGCGACCGCCACGGTGATCACGGCGGCGAGCGGGTTGAACTCGAGCGCGAGACGCCCTCCGGCGAGGAGCGCGTCGAGCACCCGGCCTGCGATCGGCATCAAGATGACTCCAGGCTGAGCTTCCCCCGGCGCACGCGCTCGGGGATGTCAATCGGGTACTCGCCGTCGAAGCACGCGGTGCAGAGCTCGCAGGCATCGAGGCCGGTGGAGGCGACGAGGTCATCGAGCGGCAGATACGCGATCGAGTCGGCGCCGATGAACGCGCCGATCTCCTCGGCGCTGTGGCTCGATGCGATGAGCTGGTCCTGCGTGTCGGTGTCGATGCCGTAGAAGCACGGCCACACCACCGGCGGCGACGTGAGCCGCATATGGACCTCGGCGGCACCGGCGTCGCGGAGCAGCTGCACGAGCTTCTTCGAGGTGTTGCCACGCACGATCGAGTCGTCGACCACCACAAGGCGTTTGCCCGCGATGATGTGCTTGAGCGGGTTGAGCTTGAGGCGGATGCCCTGCTGCCGCAAGGACTGGGTCGGCGAGATGAACGTGCGGCCCACGTACCGGTTCTTGACCAGGCCCTCGCCATACGGGATGCCGCTTGCCTGCGCGTAGCCGACCGCGCCCGGGATGCCCGAGTCGGGCACGCCGATCACCAGATCGGCTTCGACCGGCCTGGCGCCGGCGAGCGCCATGCCCTGGCTGCGGCGGGCCTCGTAGACGGACCGGCTGCAGAGCACGCTGTCGGGCCGGGCGAAGTACACGAACTCGAAGACACACAGGCTCTTACGATCGGCCGGCACGGCCTGCTCGCTTTCCAGCACGCCTTCCTTGATGCGGATGAGCTCACCCGGCGCCACCTCGCGCACGTACGTCGCGCCGACGATATCGAGCGCACACGTCTCCGAGGCGATGACCCAGCCGCGGTCGTCGGGCAGCTCGCCGAGCGCGAGCGGCCGCACGCCGTACGGGTCGCGGAACGCGTAGAGCGCCTCCTCGGACATCATCACCACGGCGTAGGCGCCGCGCATCATGCGCATCGCGTCGCGGATGCCGCCGCGGATCGAGCCGTGGACCTGCGTGAAGTGGTCCACGAGGCGGACGATCACCTCGGAGTCGGTCGTGGAACGGAAGCGCGTGCCGAGCGCCTGCAGCTCCTCGCGGAGCGACCCCGCGTTCACGAGGTTGCCGTTGTGGCCGAGCGCGATGGTGTTGGGCCCGATAGCCGAGATCACGGGCTGCGCGTTCTCCCACTTCTTCGACGCACCGGTGGTGGAGTACCGCGTGTGCCCGACCGCGAGGAAGCCCTGGAGCGAGTCGAGGTCGCTCTCGGTGAAGACCTGCGGCACGAGGCCGAGGTTCTTCACGACCATGAGCGTGTGGCCGTCGGCCACCGCGATGCCGGCGGATTCCTGGCCGCGATGCTGCAGCGCGTGAAGACCGAAGTACGCGAGCCTGGCGACGTCGTCACCCGGCGCGTACACGCCNNGTCCGGAGGGGTCGTGCGCCGAGTAGGATAGCATGCCGGGGTTCACTGTTCGCGTACCGTGGCGGAGCCGTCACCACGCATCCGCCGCCACAGGCGCCAGAAGCCGTACGCGAACGCCGCGAGCACGAGCGCCACGAGCAGCGGGGCCAGGATCGCGACCGCCGAGAGCACCACGGCGCCCGCGTCCTCCAGCGCGCTCACGACCGGGCCACCGACTCCACCGGTGGTCACGTTCACGGCCGGCCGCGCGGTCGCCTTCGCCGCGTGGACGCCGCCGGCGAGCAACACGCCGGCCAGCACGAGCAGCCACGGGCTCACGTCGATCGCATTGCCCGCGGCAGCCACCGCGACGATGCCGCCCGCCGCCGGCCGGACCACCGACTGCACCGCGTCGTTGACGCTGTCGACCGCCGGGATCTTGTCGGCGACCGTCTCGATAGCCAGCAGCACGGCGACAACCGCGATCATCCACCACTCGCCGAGAACGTTGAAGGGCTCGGCCAGCTCGAGCAGCTCGAAGCGCTGCGCGAGGGCGACGGCGAGCAGCGGGATGTAGGCGTTCAGCCCCGCCGGAACCGACAGTCCGAGTGCGGTGAGCAGCTCCACTGCGGCGCCTCCTAGCCTCCGTGCACCAGACGCTCGAGCGTGGGCTCGTACGCATCGCGAAGATCGGCGAGCGACACGTCGACCGCGTCGCCGATGCGCAGCCGGTCGCCGCCCACACGGCCGATGTTCTCGCACGGGATGCCGTGGGTCGCCGCCAGCCGCTTCAGCGCGTCGTAGTGATCGGGCGCTACGGTCACGACGACCCGGCTCTGCGTCTCGCTGAACAGCGCGACCGCGTCGGCCAGGTCGCTCCCCGTCGTCACGGTCGCTCCCCGCCCGCCCGCGACGCAGCTCTCGGCGAGTGCGACGGCGATGCCGCCCCCGGAACAGTCGTGGGCCGAGCGGATGATGCCGGTGAGGATCGCGTTGGCGAGCAGCTCGTGCAGGCGCCGCTCGTCCACGAGGTCGAGCGCCGGCGGCTTGCCGGCCACCATCCCGTGCATGACCGCGAGGTACTCGCTACCGCCGAGCTCGGCCTTCGTGCGCCCGAGCAGAACGACCGCGTCGCCGTCGTTCTTGAACTCCATCGTGCAGCGGTCGTCCAGGTCGTTGACGATGCCGACGAGGCCGACCGTCGGCGTGGGGTAGATCGGCTGGCCGAAGCTCTCGTTGTAGAAGCTCACGTTGCCCGAGATGACCGGCACGCCGAACGCCGTGCAGGCGTCGGCCAGTCCGCGGACCGACTCGTGGAACGTCCAGAACACCTCGGGCTTCTCGGGATTGCCGAAGTTGAGGCAGTCGGTGATGGCCGCGGGCCGCGCGCCGGAGCACGCGACGTTGCGCGCCGCCTCGGCGAACGCGATCTGCGCGCCCACGTACGGGTCGAGGTAGCAGTAGCGACCGTTGCAGTCGGTCGAGACGGCGATCCCCACGCCGGTCATCTCGCCGCGGCCGGTGTCGCCGATGCGCAGCACCGCCGCGTCCGAGCCCGGCAGCACGACGGTGTTGAGCATCACCTGGTGGTCGTACTGCTCCCAGATCCACTTGCGCGAGCAGATGTTGGGACTCGCGAGCACCTCGAGGAGCGTCGCCGAGAGCGCGTCGCGGCCGGTCGGGTGCGGCAGCGCCAGCGGGTCGAAGGACTGCACCTCATCGAGGTACGCCGGCCGCTCCATCGCCGGGTCGTAGACCGGCGCGTCGTGGGCGAGCGTGGCCGCGGGCATGTCGGCCACCACGACATCGCCTTCGCGCACCACGAAGCGCCCGGTGCCGGTGACCTCGCCGATGACGGTCGAGCGCAGGCCCCACTTCGCGCAGACGGCCTGTGCGGCTGCAAGGTCCTCGGGCGTGACGATCGCGAGCATCCGCTCCTGGCTCTCGGACACCATGATCTCGAACGGCTTCATGGCCTCTTCACGCTGCGGCACCTTCGTGACGTCGATGTCGAGGCCCACGCCGCCGCGCGACGCCATCTCGCTCGCGCTGGAGGTGAGGCCCGCCGCCCCGAGGTCGCCGAGCGCCACCAGCAGCTTGGCGTCCAGCAGCTCGAGGCACGCCTCGATGAGCAGCTTCTCCTCGAACGGGTCGCCCACCTGCACGCTCGGGCGCTTGTCCTCGGCCTTCTCGTCGAACTCCTGGCTCGCGAGCGTGGACGCGCCGCCGATGCCGTCGCGGCCGGTCGTGGAACCGATGAGCAGCACGAGGTTGCCCACGCCCGCGGCGACCGCACGCGTGAGGTTCTCCTCGCGCATGAGCCCGATCGCCATCGCGTTGATGAGGCAGTTGCCCTCGTACGCCTTGTCGAAGTACACCTCGCCGCCGACGGTCGGCACGCCGAGGCAGTTGCCGTAGCCGCCGATGCCCGCCACGGCTCCCTCGAACAGGTAGCGTTGCCGCGGCTCGTCGAGCGTGCCGAAACGCAGGCTGTCGAGCGAGGCGATGGGCCGTGCGCCCATCGTGAATATGTCGCGGATGATGCCGCCGACGCCGGTCGCCGCGCCCTGATACGGCTCGATGGCGCTCGGGTGGTTGTGGCTCTCCATCTTGAAAGCGACCGCCCAGCCGTCGCCCACCGAGATGACACCGGCGTTCTCGCCCGGGCCTTGAAGCACGTGATCGCCTGCGGTCGGGAACATCTTGAGCGCCTTACGCGAGTGCTTGTACGAGCAGTGCTCGCTCCACATGAGCGAGTACATGTAGAGCTCGGTCACGCTCGGCACCCGCCCGAGGATGGCGACGACCTTCTCGTACTCGTCGAGCTTCAATCCGAGCTCGACGGCGAGCTTCGGCGCGAGGTCGGCGGGGAGCGTCTCAGGCGTCGGCATCAAGCGGCTCCTCGAGCGTCGAAGCGGGCTCGGCGGGGACGCTGGCCTCCGCGGCGGCCTCGGGCTTCGCGAGCCGCTTGGGGCCGAACGCCACGCGGACGAAGTACCACGTCTGCACGACCAGCGCGGCGGTCATCGAGACCACGAGGATCGTCATCGTGAGCGCGGTGTTCCTGATGAGCAGGACCGCCAACGCAAGGATGTATTCGGCGCCGAGCGCGACCCAGACCCACCGCGACCACCGCAGGCGCCAGCGGTCGAGCGGGCGGCCGAGCGCGTGCACGATCACGAACAGCGCCCCCACCACCAGCGCGAACGCGACGAAGTTGAGGAACACGACGCTGAAGCCCTCGAGCTTGATCGGCTCCATCTCAGCCCACCTCCGCGATCCGTCGGACGATGCCTTCGAAGATATGCGCCCCGTCGGTGCCGCCCGACAGGGGGTCGACCACCCGCTCGGGGTGCGGCATGAGCCCGAACACGTTGCCGCGCTCGTTGCAGATGCCCGCGATGTCGTCGAGCGCGCCGTTGGGGGCGCTGCCGCCCTCGGCCCGCGAGCCGTCCGCCTCGCAGTACCGGAGCACTATCTGGCCGTTCGCCTCCATGCGCGCAAGGGTCTCCTCATCACAGATGTAGTTGCCCTCGTTGTGGTTGATCGGGATGCGCAGGACCGTGCCGGGCGCGAGGTCGAGCCACTGGCAGGCGCTCTCCTCCACCCGCAAGTCCGCCGTCTTGCAGATGAACTTGAGCCCACGGTTGCGGAGCAGCGCGCCGGGCAACAGGTGCGCCTCGGTAAGGATCTGGAAGCCGTTGCAGATGCCGATCACGGGACCGCCCGCTTCGGCGAACCGGACGACCTCGCTCATCACGGGCGAGAAGCGGGCGACCGCGCCGCAGCGGATGTAGTCGCCGTAGCTGAAACCGCCCGGGAGCACGATCGCGTCGTAGCCCGAGAGGTCGGTGTCGCCGTGCCAGATGTAGCCCGCCTCGTATCCGAGGTGGCCCGCCGCATGCACGACATCCTGCTCGCAGTTGGAGCCGGGGAAGATGACGACGCCGAAACGCATGCGCCTCACGCCTCCCCTGCGGGTTCGATGCGGTAGTCCTCGATCACCGGGTTGGCGAGCAGCTTGTCGCACATCTCGCGCACGCGGTCCTCGGAGGTGCCGTCCGCCACCTCGAGCTGTACGTACTTGCCGATCTTCACCGAGGCG
>DCVQ01000010.1 GCA_002328745.1 Actinobacteria bacterium UBA2184 | reverse complement strand
TGCCTGCCATCAGCAGGTCGGGCCACGGGATGACGTGCCCGAGGAAGTCGCCGATGCGCGGACCGGCGAGTCCGATGACGGCCGTGATGAGCGCGAGCATCGCCATCGGAGCGAGCATCTCCTTGTGCGCCTCGTGAAGCTCGTCTTGCTGCGTGGGGCCGGTGAACACGCGGAACCACAGCCGCGCCACGTAGAAGGCTGTGATGAGCGCGGCAAGCAGCGCGATGCCGAGCGCCACGTACTGGTGGTCGTGGTAGAGCACGGTGAGGATCTCGTCTTTGGACCAGAAGCCGGAGAACGGCACGATGCCGGCGAGCGCGAGCGCGCCCGCGCCGAACGCGAAGGTCGTGACGGGCAGGTGCCTGGCCAGGCCGCCCATGTCGCGCATGTCCTGCGTGTGCGCGGCGTGGATGATCACGCCCGCCCCCAGGAACAGCAGCGACTTGAAGAACGCGTGCGTGACGAGGTGGTAGACGGCCGCCGTGGGGCTTCCCGCGCCGAGCGCGATGAACATGAAACCGAGCTGGCTGATCGTAGAGTAGGCGAGCACCTTCTTGATGTCGTGCTGCACCGCCGCGATCAGCCCCGCGACGAGCGCCGTCACGAGGCCCACCACGAGCGTCACGGTGAGCGCCACCCCGCTCGCCTCGAAGATGGGGAACGCCCGCACCACGAGGTAGACGCCGGCAGCGACCATCGTGGCCGCGTGGATGAGCGCCGAGGCCGGCGTGGGGCCGGCCATGGCGTCGGGAAGCCACGTGTGCAGCGGCACTTGCGCGCTCTTGCCCATCGCGCCGAAGAGCAGCAGCAGCGCAACGGTGGTGGCGGCCCCGGTGGTCCAGACGTGATCGTGCAGCACCGCCGCGAAGTCGAACGAGCCCACCTCGGCGAACATCACGGCGAGCCCGAGCATGAAGCCGATGTCGCCCACGCGGGTGGTGAGGAACGCCTTGAGGCTCGCCAGGCGCGGCGCCTCCTGCTCGTGCCAGAAGCCGATGAGCAGGTACGAACAGAGCCCCATGATCTCCCACGACATGAACAGCAGGAGGAAGTTGTCGGCGAGCACGAGCAGCAGCATCGCGGCCGTGAACAGCGAGAGCACCGTGTAGTACCAGCCGATGCGCTCCTCGCGGTGCATGTAGCCGAGCGAGTAGATCTGCACGCCGAAGCCGACGATCGTCACCACGAGCAGCATGATCGCCGAGAGCGGCTCGAGCGCGATGCTGGCCGAAAGCGCAGTGTCGCCCACGTGCGCGAAGACCGCCGACGCGTGGTAGGCGGGCTCGCCAGCATGGCCGCCCGGCCACACCGCGAGGAAGGCCATCGCCGAGAGGACGAGCGACGCGGTGACCGCCGCGACGGACAGCGGCACGAGGCGGTTGCGCGCCGTGCGCGAGAGCGGCGCCATGATCGCGAAGGCGAGCGCGGGGAGGAGCGGTATGGCTATCACATACGCCATGCGGCTATCCCTTCAGCTCTTCGACGGCGTCGAGCTCCACGCTGCGGAGCCGACGGTAGATGGCGAGCACGAGCGCGAGCCCCAGCCCGATCTCGGCGGCCGAGACGACCATCGAGAACACCGCGAAGAACTGGCCGTCCATGCTCTCGGGCGTGACGAAGCGCGAGAGCGACACGAGGTTGATGTTCACCGCGTTGGCCATGAGCTCGAGCGACATGAGGACCATGATCGCGCTCTTGCGCGAGAGCGCGCCGTACATCCCGATGCCGAACAGCAGCGCCGAGAGCGTGAGGAGATGCGGCAGACCGACACTCACCGGTCCTCACCCCCCGCCCACCACACGGCGCCGACGAGCGCCACGAGCAGCACGAGCGAGGCGATCTCGAAGGGGAGCATCCAGGTGGAGAACATCTCGCGCCCGAACGCCTCGACGCCGGGCGCCGCCTCGGGCAGCGCGGCGAGCGTCGGCTCGAAGCGCGTGATCGCCACGAGCACGATCCCCGTGAGGAGCGCGGCCAGCGCGAGCGAGCCCCAGCCGACGGGATACGGACGCACCGCGTCCTCGCGGCGCCTGAGCGTGAGCATGATGACGAAGAGCGTGAGGACCGCCACCGCTCCGGCGTACACGAGCACCTGCACGAGCGCGAGGAACTCCGCCGAGAGCAGCAGGTAGATGCCGGCCGTTGCGAGCATGACCTCGAGCAGCCAGAACGCGGCATGGACGACGTTGCGCGTGGCCATCATCGAGACGGCGCCGCCGAGCGCCGCGAACGACAGCACGTAGAACGTGATCGCGGGCAGCTGCTCAGTCATCGGCCTCACCGCCTTCCAGCCGCGCCTTCTCTTCCCGGTGGCGGGCGTTGGTGGCCGCCTCGGTCTCCCCCAGCAGCAGCTCCTTGAGCCCGGCGGGATCGGTCTTCGCGAGCTCGTACTCGTGGCTCATCGTGATGGCGTCGAACGGGCACGCCTCCACGCACAGACCGCACATCATGCAGGCGCCGAGTTCGTAGTCGAACCGCTCGATGTACTTGCTCTTGTCCTCGCGCGTCTCCACGTCGAGGGACAGGATGTTGTCGGGGCAGACGCGCACGCACGTGAGGCACGCCGTGCATTTGGGCGAGCCGTCATCGAAGTACTTCGGCCTCACGGCCCACCGGGCGCGCTCGGGCAGCTCCAGCTTCTCGTACGGGTACTTCACGGTCATCGGACCGCGCAGCAGGTTGCGCATCGAGATGCGCATGCCGTTGATGAGTCCCTTGCCCCACATCGTCACACCACCACCTTGTGGATGACGCCGGTGAGCACGATGAGGAACAGCGCGGCCGGGATCAGGCGCTTCCAGCCCAGGTCCATCAGCTGGTCGATGCGCACGCGCGGGAAGGTACCGCGGATCCACATCATCACGAAGATGCCGATGTAGGTCTTGGTGATGAAGACCGCAGGCGCGAGCACCGGGACGGCCTCGTACCAGCTCATCGGCGCCCACGGCAGCATCCAGCCGCCGAAGAACAGCGTCACGCCGAGCGCCGAGAGCACGAACTGGTTGCTGAACTCCGCGAGGAACATCAGCCCGAACTTCATGGCCGAGTACTCGCTCGCGAAGCCCGCCACGATCTCGGACTCGCCTTCGGAGAGATCGAACGGGGTCTGGTTGAGTTCCACGAGGCCCGCGATCGCGAATATCAGGAACGTGGGCCACAGCAGCGGGTTGGTGATGAACCAGCGCGGGATGACCGCGAGCCACGTGCCGGACTGCGCCTCGACGATGCCGCCGAGGCTCATCGTACCGGCGATCATCACGGCCGGGAGGACCGAAAGCAGCAGCGGCACCTCGTAGGCGATCTGCTGGGCGGCCGCGCGCATGCCACCGAGCAGCGACCACTTGTTGGCCGACGCCCAGCCCGCCATCAGGATGCCGATGGGCACGATCGAGAGCACGGCGAAGGTGAAGAGCAGGCCCGTCTCGAGGCCCACGGCAGCGAGCCCGTCACCGAAGGGCAGCGCCGCGTACGCCATCAGCGACGGCACGGCCACGACTGCCGGCGCGAGGAAGAACAGCCACTTGTCCACCGCGCGCGGCGTGATGTCTTCCTTCGTGAGCAGCTTGAGGACGTCCATCGGCGTCTGCAGCAGACCGTACGGACCCACGTGAACCGGGCCGAGGCGGATATGCAGATGGCCGAGGACCTTGCGCAGCATGTAGATCATCATCACGCCGTTGGTGAGCATGAGGATGAGGATCGCCAGCAGGCGGATGATGATGGCAAGCGTCGGGCTCATCGGTCCAGCTCCCCGAGCATGATGTCGGTCGAACCGATCATCATCACCACGTCCGCGATGAGGTGCCCGGGCACGATGTCCTCGAGCGCCTGCAGCGCGAAGAGCGAGCCTCCGCGGTAGTGCATGCGGTACGGCGTGTCCCCGCCGTCGGTAACCAGGTGGATGCCCGTCTCGCCGCGCGCCGACTCGACGCTCGCGTACACCTCGCCCGCGGGCGGGCGGAGCGCCTTGGATACCTTGGCGGTGTAGTCGCCCTCGGGCATGCCGTCGATGCACTGGCGGATCATGCGAGCCGCCTGGCGCATCTCGCCCATCCTCACCACGTAGCGGTCCCACGCGTCGCCGGTGGTGCCGAGCGGCACCTCGAAATCGAGCTCGGGGTAGGCGGCGTACGGCCGCGCCTTGCGGACGTCGAAGTCCACGCCCGCCGCGCGCAGGTTGGCGCCGGTGAGGCCGAAGGCGAGCGCCTTCTCGGCATCGATGACGCCGATGCCCTTCACGCGCGCCTGGAAGATCTCGTTCCCGCCGAGCAGCGCCTCGTGCTCGTCGAGGTACCTGTCGAACGTGTCGCAGAACGCGCGGATCTTATCGTCGATGCCCTCGGGCAGGTCGGCCACCACGCCGCCTGGGCGCACGTAGTTGAACGTCATCCGCTGGCCGGTGATGGCCTCGAGGATGTCGAGCAGCGCCTCGCGGTCGCGCATCGCGTAGAGGAACTGGCCCATCGCGCCCGTGTCGAGGCCGAACGTGCCGTACCAGATCAGGTGGCTCGCGATGCGGTTGATCTCGCCCACGAGCGAGCGGATCCAGTCGGCCTTGGCGGGAACCTCGATCTCCATCAGCCGCTCGACGGCGAGCGCCACCGCAAGCTCGCCGTGGATGCCCGAGACGTAGTCGCCGCGGTCCATAAGCGTGCCGAGCGCGTTGAACTTGCGGTGCTCGGCCAGCTTCTCGATGCCGCGGTGGAGATAGCCCACGCTCGCCTCGGCGGTGACGATCTCTTCGCCGTCCACCTCTATGAGCATACGGAGCACGCCGTGCGTGGACGGGTGCTGCGGCCCCATGTTGATGATCAGGTGCTCGGTGGTAAGGCCGTCCACGCCGGCCGGCGCGCGGCGGATGCCCGCCGGAGGCGTGCCGGGGTCGTGCGTGCCCTCGGAGAGCAGCCCCACCCGCATGATGTCGACGCGGGGATCGCTCACCGGTTCTTGACCTCCTCCACCGTGCGGATGAGGACGTCCTTGCGCAGCAGCGGCTCCACCCCGTCGGTGGTGAACAGACGCTTGGGATTCGGGTGCCCCGCGAGCTTGAGGCCGAAGAGCTCGGCGGTCTCGCGCTCGGGCATGAGCGCGCTCGGGTAGACGTTCCACACCGAGTGGATCTCGCCGTCGTACGGCAGCGTGGCCTTCACGCACGCCTCGAGATCGAGCGCGTAGGACCGCACGCGCCAGGTGAGCTCGACCGCCTCACCGGTGTCGATGCCGTCGAAGTCCACGAGCGACTCGTAGCCCGCGGCCTTGAACGCCGCGAGCGCCTCGACCGCGTCCGACGGCGAGACGCGCGCCACCACGCCGAGGAGGACGGTCTGCACCTCCGCGGCGATGTCGCTCGAGGCGAGCATCTCACTGATCGTTGTCGCGTCGGGCTGCAAGCCGCTCTCCTGCCTTCGCGCGGATCTTCTTCTGGAGCTCGAGGAACGCGTACTGCACCGATTCGGGCCGCGGGGGGCACCCGGGGACGTAGACGTCCACGGGCACGATCTTGTCCACGCCCATCACGACGTTGGGGTACTCGCGGAACGGCCCGCCCGTGGACGCGCAGGCGCCCATCGCCACGACCCACTTCGGCTCGGGCATCTGGTCGTAGAGGCGCTTCACGGTCTCGGCCATCTTCTTGTTCACCGTGCCGGCCACGATCATCACGTCGGCCTGACGCGGGGAGTTGCGGAAGAACACGCCCATGCGGTCGAAGTCGAACCGCGGACCCGACGCGCTCATGAGGCCCTCGATCGCGCAGCAGGCGATGCCGAAGGACATGTACCAGAGGCTGTTGGAGCGTGCGAAGTCGAAGAGCTGCTCGCTCTTGATGAACAGCATCGAGTTCTCGCCTGTGAGCTTGTCTAGCGCCACTTCAGCGCGCCCTCCTTCCAGGCGTACGCGAGCCCGGCCGCGAGGATGCCGATGAAGATCACCATCTCCACGAGGATGAAGGCGCCCATCTTGTTGAAGGCGACCGCCCACGGGTAGAGGAAGACCGTCTCGATGTCGAAGACGACGAAGAGCAGCGCGTAGACGTAGTAGCCGACGCGGAACTGCACCCAGGGCGGACCCACCGGCTCGACGCCGCACTCGTACGGCTCGTACATGCCCGGCGGATGCGTGCCTTTCGGAGACAGCAGGTTGGAGACGGCGACGGTGGCGGCCACGAAGAAGATGCCGAAGAGGACGAACGCGCCAACGACGAGGTAGTCGAACCCCGGTGTCTGCGTCACAGGTCCTCTCCTTCCCGATGCTCGCGGTCCTCCGGATGCGTTGCGGCATCCCGGTATACAGCGACGCCCTCATGACGGGTCTGGCTCGGCTCCCGTCCGGGGCGCGGTCGGGACAATGTAACATGAGTTACAAGACCGCGCAAGTATACCGTGTGGGGTATTCTAACGCGCCGCCTCGACATGCCGCGACCCCTGTCCAAGGATACCCCAAACGGAGTTCGCGCCCCTCCCCGCCACGCGAAGGCGGCCCCCGAAAGAACCGGGAGCCGCCTGTGGTGGTTGTTGGAGCCGACGAGCGGATTCGAACCGCTGACCTGCGCATTACGAGTGCGCTGCTCTACCAGCTGAGCTACGTCGGCCCTTCATGTCACGCCTGCGGCGTCTCGCCGCCTTCCGGCCGGGGCCTGCGACGCCGCCTGCGGCGGGTGCTCCCCGTGCTCTGACCCTCTGCAGGCGCCGGCGCCTGCTGCTGCGGCTTCGGCTTGCTCTGCCGCTGGCTCTGGCCGCCGCTCTTCTGCGACCCGCTCTGTCCGCCGCTCTTGCGCGGTTGTCCGCCGCTCGCGGGCTGCGGCCCGTCGGAGCGCGATCCGCTCCGCTTGCGGCGCGACGGCTGCGGCGGCGCGGTGCCGTTGCCCGCCGAGCCCGGCTCGGCCTCGCGGAGCGTCGGCGTGGTCCCGCGTCCGAACGTCGCCGTCGAGGCCTCCTCGGGGATCGCATCGGCGGCAAGCTTGCACGGGCAACCCCTGCCTGCACTGCAGTCGAGCGACGCGAGCGGCACGGTGACCTGCTGGCCGCCCTCCAGCGGACGGATCGTCACCGTCTCGCGGGGAACGTTCAGCGCGACTACCTTGCCGTCGCCCGTGGGCATCTCCACCGGCGTTCCGCACTTCGGAGCACGCTGCTTGAAATCCTTGTACGCATCGTACTCATAGCGCAAACAGCACATGAGTCTGCCACACAGGCCGCTGATTTTCAACGGGTTGAGCGGCAGGTCCTGCTCCTTGGCCATCCGGATGGAGACGGGCTGGAAATCGCCCGCGAAACGGACGCAGCACAGCGGCTGCCCGCAGTGGCCGAGCCCGCCGATCATCCGGGCCTCGTCCCTCACGCCGACCTGCCGCATGTCGATGCGCGCGTGGAACTCCGACGCCAGCTCGCGCACGAGCTCGCGGAAGTCCACCCGCTCCTCGGCCGCGAAGTAGAACACCACCTTCGACTCGTCGAAAAGATGCTCCACGCCGATCGGCTTCATCTCGAGCTTGTGCTTGGCGACGAGGCGCCGGAACGTCTCCATCTCCTCGCGCTCGCGCTCGTGCATCGCCTCGACGCGCGCGACGTCGGCCTCGTCGGCGATGCGCACCACCGGCTTGAGCTCGGCAGGCAGCTCGCCCGGCTCGACCTCATGGGGCGCCATGACGACCTCGCCGAACTCCTGGCCGCGCTCGGTTGAGACGATGACGTGGTCTCCCTCCTGGGGAGCCGAGCCGGCGGGGTCGAACCACAGCACCCGTCCGGCGAAACGTAGCTTCACTCCCACTACCGTGGGCATCGCAGTACCTCCTGTATGTCGAACAGCATGGCCTCGACGACCAGCTGGGGAGACACATTATAGGCCATGCGCGAGCGTGCCGTCTTGACGGCCTCCAGGGCCGCCAGCGCGGCGGGCACGGTGATGACCGATGCGATCTCCGCCGATGCGTCCGCGGCGTCCGCGTTCTCGATGAGTTCGTCGGCGCCGCGCGAGAGTACCAGGCAATCTCTGAGCCAACTCTCCGTCACGCTCATGATCTCCGCGATGCCCTCCCGCTCGCGGAAGGTGAGCTCGCGCTTGTGACGCTTCTCCATGTCGCTTGCGGCGCCCTTCGTGAGGTACTCGCGGGCGTCCGCCAGTTCGTCGGCCTGCGCCGTCTTGGTCTCATCGACCGGGGCCCGCACCTCGGTCAGCAGCTCGCGGGCGCCGAGCAGCACGTCGTGGCCGTCCATCACGGCCAGACGCTTGAGCAGGTCGAGGATGGCGCGCCTTGCGCGCTGACGGCCGGGAGAGGCCAGAAACGCGATCGCGCGCGGGATGACCCCGTCGGCGGCGGCGAGCGCCGCCCGGGCGTCGCTCTCCTCCGCGCCGGTGCGCTCGATGACGAGCCCGAGCGCGAGAGACGGGGGCACGGGCGAGAACCGCACGACGTGGCAGCGCGAGACCAGGGTCGGCAGCACGTCGTCGACGTCGGTCGCGAGCAGCACGATCACCACATCGGCCGGCGGTTCCTCGAGCGTCTTCAGGAAGGCGTTGGCCGACTCGGCCTTGAGCCCCGCGGCGTCCTCGAGCACGTAGACCTTGCGGGGCGCCTCGATCGGCTTGAGGTGCACGTCGTGGGTGATGCCGCGCACCTGCTCGACCATGTAGCCCGCCACGCCCTCCGGGCGCACGAGGTGAAGGTCGGGGTGCGTGCCGTTCTTCACGCGGTGGCACGCCGGGCACGATCCGCAGCCGGTGGGGTCCGCGCAGAACAGGGCGCAGGCGAGCGCGCGGGCCGCCGACTTCTTGCCGACACCCGTGGGGCCGACGAAGAGGTACGCGTGCGCGACCGAGCCCGACTCGACGGCGCTTCGCAGGTAGCCGACCGCCCGGACCTGACCCGGGAGATCGTCCCAGACGCAGGCGGTCACCGCGCGTCCAGCCCTGCGCGCGCCAGCAGCGGCTCCACGTGCGTCCAGATCGCGGCCGCGACCTCATCGACGCTCCCGCGCGGCACCAGCCTCACCCGCTCGGGCTCCGCCGCGGCGATGGCGAGGTACCCGGCGCGCACGCGCTCGTGGAACTCCAGACCCGCAAGCTCGAGTCGGTCGGGGCCCGTCGCGCTGGCGGTCGCCAGCCCGTCGGCGGCCTCGATGTCGAGCAGCAGCGTGAGATCCGGGACGAGCCCCCCGGTCGCGATGCGGTTGAGCTCGCGAACCTCGTCGACCGGCAGCACATCGCGGCCGTAGCCCTGGTAGGCGACGCTTGAATCCGCGTACCGGTCGCAGAGCACGACCGCGCCTTCGGCGAGCGCCGGGCGGTAGTGCTGCGCGGTGAGCTGCGCGCGGCTGGCTTCGTAGAGCAGCAGCTCGGCGCGCACGTCGAGACCCATGTGCGCGGGATCGAGCAGGATCGTGCGTATGCGCTCGCCGGCGTCATCGGGCGTGACGCCGCCCGGCTCCCGAAACGTGCGCACGTCGGCGCCGAGCGACTGCAGGCGCGCGGCCAGGGTCGCGATCTGCGTCGATTTGCCGGAGCCGTCGCCGCCCTCGAACGTGATGAAGAGTCCGCTCACACGCTTCCTTCGGTCCTCGCCCATTCACTGCGGGCGTCAGCATACAGGTCGTTCCCCGCGGCGTCGATGGCTACCCACCCGGGGAAGTCCTCGAGCGCGAGCTTCACGAGCGCCTCGGTCCCGAGCTCCGGGTACGCCACCACCTCGGCGGACGTCACCGTGGTGGCGAGCAGAGCGGCCACGCCACCCGTCGCGGCGATGTAGACGGCGCCGTGCGCCACGCACGCGTCGCGCACCGCTTCGGAGCGCTCGCCCTTGCCGATCGTCGCGACGATGCCGGCCGCAAGCAGCGTCGGCGTCCAGGCGTCCATCCGCTTCGCAGTCGTGGGGCCGATCGCACCCGCGGGCCGACCGGCCGCGGGCGGCGTGGGGCCCGCGTAGAAGAGCGTCTGCCCGGCGAGCCCGTACGGCAGCGCGCCATCGCGGCGAAGCTCGGCTTCCAACCGGCCGTGGGTGGCGTCTCGCGCGGTATAGACGACCCCCGACAGAAGCACCAGGGTCCCCGCCGGCAGCGAGCGCAGACGCGCCGCCTCCTCGGGTAGAGTCACGCGGACCGGCTCAGACATCGGATACCTCCGCGCCGTTGACGGCACCATCCGAGCGCCACTCGAGCGTCCGGTACGCGTAGTACGCGGCGCCGAGAACGATGAGCGACGCCAGCTGGAGGGTCACGCGCGGACCGGTGAGCCACGATCCCGCCTCGGCGCCGCCGGTGACGTTGCGCATCAGCCGGGCGAGCGCGTCTCCGATCGGCGCGATGACCACCATCGAGAGCAGCAGCGAGACGCGGATGACGGACTCCATCGCGGTGAACACCCGCCCGCGGATGTCGTCGGAGACCGTGCGCACCACGTAGGTGTTCCCCGCCACCGTGAGGCACGCGATGCAGAAGCCCGCGACGATGCCGAAGACGAGCGAGACCCAGTAGACGCCGATGCTCGCAAAGACGAGAAGCGCGAAACCGAACGTCGTCACCGCCCCCAGGAACAGCGCCTGGAGCGTGACGCGGTCGGCGAGCTTGGGCACGAGAAGCGCCCCCATCACCATCCCGAGCGCAAGCAGCACGAGCACGAAGGTCTGCGGTGCCGCGATCAGCCGCTCGAGGGCGGGGAAGCCGCTCAGGATCGGCACGCCGCCCGAGAGGATCTCCTGCACGTAGACGAGGCCGACCGTGATGATGGACCCGCCGCCGAGCAACGCAAGACCGATGGTGACGAGCAGACCCCGAAGCTCACGGTGCTCGCCGAGGAACCTGAACGACTCGAGCACATCCCTACCGATGAGCGACAGATCGAGCCGCCCGACATCGCGATCGGGCCGAACGTCCATGCGTATGGACCACAGAAGAAGGGCCGAGACACCGAACGTCATGCTGTTGAGGATCACGCCTGCGCGCGGGCCGAGCAGCGCAGGAGCGAACGGCCCGACGAGCGCGTCCACGATCGGCCATCCCGAATCGAGCACGACGTGCACGAGCGCCTCGAATCCCGCGAGGATCGCGCCGGACATCGTAAGACCGATGAGCATGCTCGCCTGCTGCGTGGTGTAGCTGAGGCCGTTGGCGACCGCGACCTCCTCCTCGGCCACAAGGCGCGGTATGAGCGCGTTGCGCGCAGGCAGGAAGAACAGCGACGCCATCTCCATGAGCAGCACGGTGAGGTAGATGAGCGCGAGACTGTTGGTGAACAGCAGGATCAGCGTGAGCGCGGCGCGGGCGATGTCGCATCCGATCATGAGGCGCCGCCGGTCGAACCGGTCGACGAAGACCCCGATCAGGGACGAGAACAGCAGTGCCGGGATGATCTTGGCGATCATGATGCCGCCGACCGCGAACGCGGACCCGCCGGACAGCGTGGTCACGAGCGGGATCAGCAGGCCGATGACGAGCCAATCGCCGATACCGCTCACGAACAACGACAGCCACAGCGCGCGAAAGCGCTTGTTGCGCAGCACTGCGGTGATGCTCGCCTTCCGCTCCTGCGTAGGCATGGCGACGATGTCTTCCATCTCACCCGACCTCGACCGTGACGGTGCGCATCGCCGAGCACCCGAGATTGACCGCAACGGGCAGCGCCGCGATGTGGCACGGCGCCGTCTCGAGGTGGACCGCGAGCGCGGTGGTGATGCCGCCCAGACCGGCCGGACCGATCCCGAGCGCGTTTACGGCCTCGAGAGTCGCCGCCTCGAAGGCGGCCGCATCCGGGCTCTGCGCGGGAGAGCCCACGGACCGCAGCAGCGCGCGCTTCGCGAGCTTGCCGACGGTGTCGAACGTGCCGCCGACCCCGACGCCGATGACGAGCGGCGGGCATGCTCCCGTCGCCCTGACCGACACGGTCTCGAGGACGAAGCGCCGCACGCCCTCCGACCCCGCCGAGGGATCGAGCATGACGAGCGCGCTCGCGTTGTCCGAGCCGCCGCCCTTGAGCATCACGTGCACCGTGGCGCCGCTGCCGGGCCTGAGCGTCACGTCGAGGAACGCCGGCGTGTTGTCGCCGGTGTTCGTGCGATCGAACAGCGCGTCGCGCACGACGCTCATGCGCAGCCCGTGCTCCGCGTACGCGTCCCGCACCGCCCGGTCGACGAGCGCGGCAAGATCGTCACCGGGGCGCTCGTCGGCGCCCAGCTCGACCCATACCCAAACCGTGCCGGTGTCCTGGCACAGCGGGACGCCGTCGCGCTCGGCGATGGCGGCATTCTCGAGGATCTGCCCGAGGACCTCCCGGCCTCGAGACGACGGCTCCGCGGCCAGCGCCTGTACGATCGCCGCGCGCACGTCGGGACGCAGCGACGTGGCCGCTCGCGGTATCGACTCGGCTACGGCACGAGCGATGTCGGCTGCGACGAGCACCGCTACGCCCTCGACTCGCCGACGGCGCGAGCGATCGCGGGAACGACGCGCTCGTCGAAGATCGATGGCACGATCTCGTCGGCTGTGGGGTGCTCGATAAGGCCCGCGAGCGTCTCGGCGACTGCAAGCTTCACGGCCACGGTGACCTCGGCGACCGAATGGTCGAGCAGCCCCCGGAACAGGCCCGGGAAGACGAGCGCGTTGTTGATCTGGTTCGGGAAGTCGGACCGCCCCGTTGCGACCACGGCCGCACCGCCCGCGTGCGCTTCGTCGGGCATGATCTCGGGCACGGGATTCGCCAGCGCGAAGATGATCGGGGCCTCGTTCATGCGACGCACGTCATCTGCCGAGAACAGCCCGGCCCGCGACACACCGATGAGGACGTCGGCCCGCTCGAGCATCATCCCGCCGGTCCCCCACGATCCGGTCGCGGTGCTCAGCGCGAGGACCTCCCGCTGATGGTCGTTCGCATCCGCGCTCTCCAGCGACAGGACTCCCTTGCTGTTGGCGATGCGGAAGTTGTCGAACCCGCGGGCGGCGAGCAGCTGCGCGATCGCCAGACCGGCTGCACCGGCCCCGGAGATGGCGATCCGGACGTCCGTGCCCTTTCCCGTCACCTTCAGGGCGTTCAGCAGACCCGCGAGCACCACGATCGCCGTTCCGTGCTGGTCGTCGTGGAACACCGG